>CANFZM010000024.1 GCA_947451525.1 Flavobacteriaceae bacterium | reverse complement strand
CGTATATTTTAATATTGTACGATAATACTCTAGCTTGTTCAAATCTTTCGACTTGCTTACTCTCTTTTTTATTTGTTCTGATTTACATCAGAACGGCTGTCAATTCAATATGTCTAGGAACGTGTCTTATTTTTTTCGCCTCTCTTTCGGTTAGCGGGTGCAAAAGTACATCTTTTTTCTTAACTCGCAAGTAAATCGAAAAAAAAATTCTTTTTCTTTTTTACCGCTCAAGTCTATCAAAATCTCAATCGTTTTGCGGAGCGCAAAGGTAAAACCTTTATTTGTTTCTCACAAATCTTTTTTGATTTATTTTTAGTCTTGTAGTCTCAGTTTGTAAAGAACGTCTGCCTTAATGCGGGTGCAAAAGTACCATTCTTTTTCACTCTCGCAAGCCTTTTCAATACCTTTTTTAAAAGTATTTTTTAATACTCTGGTTTTGTGAACGTTGTTGAGCAAAGTTTTTTCTGTTTGTATAGTAATACGGGGATCTTATAGACAAATAAAGGATTTTATTTTTTTTAAACCACATAGAAAACATAAGATTATTAGGTTTTAGGCGCTTCGCTTGGTGTAAGAAGACATAGTTGGTACTTGTTGCTTATTCATTTTTTAAGAAATAACCTATTTAAAAGGTTGTATATTTAATTAAAGTAGGTTGTCTTTTTAAACCTAACAGGTTATGGGAACCTATTAAGATAGGAATAAATAGTAGTCTATATATAATGTAGGGGGTTTTCTTATAGAGTCTTGTAATTATTGTATGGATTTGGAAACCTAACAGGTTTTGGAAACCTGTTAGGATGGGAATACAACATACCTACTATATAGTATAGGTTCTTTGGAAAATGAATTTCATACCATATGCTGGGAACATAGCCCTGATTGTAGTGGAAATCCTGGCAGTGCGATAATGTAATAGTTACTTTTTATTGATTTGTTCCTCGCAATGCCAGATTGAAACGCAAAGCAGGAATTGCAATTACTAAAATGCCAAATGTTTCGCTCCTGAATTAATCGAAACGAATTGTTTTGGCGGGGGATATCTTAGTGATGATGTAGGACGGAATTAATAGCACTACTAAACAGATGGCTACCGTACCGATGTTTAATGCTAGTATGTAAAGCAGATTGATGTCGACTGGAGCGACGGTTACATAGTAATTTTCGGGTGGTAATTTTATGATGCCGAAGTATTTTTGGATTACTAAAAAGCCGATGCCAATGAAATTTCCCCAGAATAGACCGCGAACGATTAGGTAAAAGGCGTTGTAAAGGAATATTTTTCGGATGGTCCAATTGTTGGCGCCCATGGATTTTAGGATTCCGATCATTTGGGTTCTTTCTAGAATTAGCACTAATAATGCTACTACCATATTTATGGTGGAAACGATTATCATTATTATTAGGATGACTAGGATGTTAAAATCGAAGAGTTTTAGCCAATCGAAAATGTAAGAAAATTTTTCTTCGATGGTTTGGGTATTGAGGATGGAAGAGGTTTCGTTGTAGACTTCTTCTCCTTTTTGTTTTATTTGGGTGAAGTCGTCAATGAAGACTTCGAAGGAGCCGACTTGATCGGAAGCCCATTTGTTCATTTTTTGAATGTGTCGGATATCGCCTATTATATAGGAGGCGTCAAATTCCTGAAGACCGGAGTTGTAGATTCCGACAATTTTAAATCGGCGGCTGTTGGGTAGGCCGTTTCCTCCTTGCTTCATAAAGAAGGTATTGAAATTATCGCCGAGTTTTAGATTTAGTCGGTTGGCTAGATATTGGGAAATTACTATTTCACTATTTAGTTGCGACTGCAAATTGGGAATGGTTCCGGAAATTAGGTACTCTTTTATATTGTCCCAATTGTAGTCTTTGCCAACTCCTTTATATACAATTCCCTCAAATGCAGTTGGAGTTCTAATGATTCCAACTTTGGTTGCAACGGCTTGGACGTGGCTAATGCCCTGAATGTTTTTGAATTTTGGATAAAACTTTTGATGGGTAGAAATTGGCTCGGTGCTAACATCGGATTCATTTCCGTTAAAGTTGGTAATAATAATATGTCCGCTGAATGCTGCGACTTTTTCGCGTATTTTTTGTTGTAAGCCCATTCCAGTAGCGACGGATACAATCATCATGATCATTCCCAATGCAATTGCTACGATAGCAATTTTTATAATTGGTGCAGATATACTACTTTTATGGTCTTTAGCAGTAATGAGTCGTTTGGCTATGAAATGTTCTAGGTTCAACTGTTTTGTATTTTCAACAAATATACATAAAGTTTTTGGCCACCGATATAAGAGATTTTCACAGATTAAAAAATAATTTCATGAAATACATAATTAATAGTTGCTTGGTGCTGGTTGGGTTTTTATTTGTTTTGGGCTCAGGTGGGAATAATAAAAACCTCACCCCAGCCCTCTCCAAAGGAGAGGGAGCCGAAGTGGGAAATATTACGGGACAAAAAGGGGGAGATAATTTGTCACAAGGGGAAATTGAAACTGGTGAGAATGCAAAAAACCTCACCCCAGCCCTCTCCAAAGGAGAGGGAGCCGAAGCGGGAAATATTATGCAAGCCGATGTGGAAAAGATTGTGGGACAAGAAAAAAATTTAAGCGGTGAGGATGCAAAAGTCCTCTCCCCGGCCCTCTCCAAAGGAGAGGGTGCCAAAGTGGAAAAAAGTGCGAAACAAGGAGTTCTAAATTCTGCGTTGCATTTGGCAATCAAAACTGGTGCTGATAATTTTGATGCTTACTTTCCTTTATTAAAAGATAAAAAAGTTGGGATTGTAACCAATCAAACAGGGATAGTTACCTATCAGGTGCCAGAGATTGTGTATGTTCAGGATCCGAGACAACAACCAACAACCAAAATAACCAACAAAACGATATCTATAGTTGATTATTTAATAGGCCGAAGTATTAACCTTCAAAAAATATTTGCTCCAGAGCATGGTTTTCGTGGTACTGCCGATGCTGGCGAACATGTAGTGGATGGAAAAGATACTAAAACCGGGTTGCCTATTGTTTCGCTTTACGGAAACAACAAAAAACCGAAACCCGAACAATTGGAAGGAATTGATGTTATGGTTTTTGATCTGCAGGATGTGGGTGCGCGTTTTTACACTTACATCTCCTCGTTACATTATATCATGGAAGCCTGTGCGGAAAATCATATACCACTAATTGTATTGGATAGACCAAATCCGAACGGGGCTATTGTAGATGGACCAATTTTGGAAAAAGAATATACGAGTTTTGTTGGGATGCATGCTATTCCGTTATTGCACGGAATGACTATTGGCGAGTATGCGCGAATGATTAATGGCGAAAAGTGGTTGAAAGAAGGCGTTCAGTGTGACTTGACAGTAGTTCCGTGTTTGAATTACAAACGGGAAATGGCTTATAGTTTGCCCGTGAAACCATCGCCAAATTTACCCAACGACCAAGCGGTGAATTTATATTCAAGTTTGTGTTTGTTTGAAGGTACTAACGTGAGTGTTGGTCGTGGTACTGAAAACCAGTTTCAAATATATGGTTCTCCTTTTTTACCTAAAAGCGAATTTAGTTTTACACCGATTCCTAATTTTGGTGCGAAAGAACCGGTTTATAAAGACCAATTATGTTATGGTGAAGATTTAACGTCTATCCCTAAAGTGAAGCAACTGGAATTGAAATGGCTTATTAATGCGTATAATTCGACTTCAGATAAATCGAAATTCTTTACTGATTTCTTTACTAAATTGGCAGGGACTAAAAAATTGCAACAGCAAATTGAGAACGGCGTTTCGGAAATAGAGATTAGAAAATCTTGGGAGAAAGGGTTGAATGAGTTTAAAAAAATGCGAGAGAAGTATTTAATATATAATTAAAAAAATAGAATAAAATAACTTGGGGCGTTGCCCAAGGTGTATTAGTAAAATAATAGCCACAGATTCACAGATTTTTAAAAATCTTTTTAATCAGTGAATCTGTGGCTAAAAAAATCTAAGAAAAACTTCGAGGAATTGAACATAAAGTAAACAAAGACTTTATAGAGGCAATTTCTCTTTCATTTTTTCTACAATATTAAATGCTGCTGGGCAGATTGCAACATTTTTAAGAGTTAGATCGGAGATTTGTTGGAACTTTTTTCTGTCAGTATGTGGGAATTCTCTACAGGCTTTTGGACGCACATCGTAAATAAAACATTTATTATCTGCTTCTAAAAAGGTACACGGAACACTTTGCAAAACATAATCCTGATCTTCATCTACTCGTAAATACTGCTCAATAAATTGTTTCGGCTTTTGCTTGAACGATTTAGAAATTCTTTCAATATCGGCCAAGGTAAAAAGCGGCCCAGTAGTTTTACAACAATTAGCACAATCTAAACAATCGGTTTTTTTAAATTCGGCATCGTGCAAATCTTGCATGAGGTAATCTAAATTTTTGGGCGTTTTCTTTTTTAACTTATCAAAATACTTTTTGTTTTCGATATGCTTATCTTTGGCCTCTTTAGGAAGATTGTTTATTATATGTTTCAAGTTTGAATATGTTTTATGCAAAAGTAAACAACTTCTATATTAATAACTAAAATTTGGAACGATTGCTTCGTTCCTCTCAATGACTATGAAAGATCTTTTTGGAACTGCCATTCTCGATTATCAAACTAACAATTCCCCTGAGGACATAATAACAGAAACTAATATTTCGGAAGCGGATGCTATGGAAGTAAGTTACCTTTTTCGTTCTTATAAAGAAATGCCGAAACTAGAACGGAAAGCCTTGCAACTTGCAAAAGGTAAAATTCTAGATGTAGGATGTGGCGCTGGTAGTCATAGTTTGTATTTGCAAGAAAAAGGATTGGAAGTCACTTCTATTGATATTTCTGCAAATGCAATTAAAGCCTGTGCACTACGTGGGGTGAAAAATGGTCAAGTTCAAAATATTTTAGATTTGGATTCAAATGACAAATTTGATACCATTTTATTATTAATGAATGGCACCGGAATTTTTGGAACTTTAGATAAAACTTCTAAATATTTACAGAAATTAAAAAGTTTGCTTGCGCCAAATGGGCAAATCTTGGTTGATTCTTCGGATATCATTTATATGTTTGACGAGGATGAAGATGGGTCTAAATGGATTTCTGCCGATGGGTATTATGGCGAATTGACTTTTACCATTTCGTATAAAAATCAAACTGAAGAAGCTTTTCCATGGTTGTATTTAGATTATAACACTTTGCAAAATGCTGCTCATGCTAATGGATTAGAATGTGAATTGGTTACCGAAGGAGAGCATTTTGATTATTTGGCTAAATTATATTAAATAAAAAATCCCAAACAAAACCTGAACGGGATTTATATTTTAAACCTATGAGGTTAATATTTACAACTCTAATGCTTTTTTAGCATCTCCATGCATCAATAATTCTAAAGGGTTTTCCAATGCTTCTTTAACCGCAACTAAGAATCCAACAGATTCACGACCATCAATGATTCGGTGATCATAAGAAAGCGCCACATACATCATTGGGTGAATTTCTACCTTACCATTTACAGCGATTGGACGCTCAATAATGTTGTGCATTCCTAAAATTCCAGATTGAGGAGGATTAATAATTGGAGTAGATAACATGCTTCCGAAAACACCACCATTAGTAATAGTAAAGGTTCCACCAGTCATATCGTCTACCGTGATTTGACCATCACGAGATTTTATTGCCAATCTTTTAATTTCGGCTTCAACACCACGAAACGATAAATTCTCTGCGTTACGAACAACAGGAACCATCAATCCTTTAGGTCCAGAAACTGCAATTGAGATATCACAGAAATCATAAGCCGTTTTAAAATCACCATCTATCATCGAGTTCACATCGGGAAACAAAGCCAAAGCTCTAGTAACTGCTTTCGTGAAAAACGACATATAACCTAATCCTAATCCACCATGTTTTGCTTTGAAAGCATCTTTATATTCGTTACGAATCATGTTAATTGGCGTCATGTTTACTTCATTAAAAGTAGTTAACATGGCTGTTTCGTTTTTAGCAGCAACCAATCTTTCGGCTACTTTACGACGCAACATTGATAGTTTTGTTCTTTCAGAACCACGAGTTCCACCAGTTGGAGTTCCCATAGAAGGTGTTGCATTTACAGCATCGTCTTTAGTAATTCTTCCGCCTTTTCCAGTTCCAACAATTTCTGTTGGTTGGATATTTTTCTCGTCTAATATTTTTCTAGCAGCCGGTGATGGCGCTTGAGTAGCATAGGTTTTTTCTGCAACTGGAGCCGCTTTTGGAGCTTCTGCTTTCGGTGCTTCTGCAACAACTGGTTTTGCATCTTCTTTTGCCGTAGCAGCACCTGCTGGCTTAGCAGCACTTGTATCAATTAAACAAACTACAGCACCAACAGCAACTGCATCGCCTTCTTCCGCTTTAAGCGTAATAATTCCGCTTGCTTCTGCAGGTAATTCAAGGGTTGCTTTATCCGAATCCACCTCAGCAATAGCTTGGTCTTTTTCTACATAATCGCCATCTTTTACTAACCAAGTTGCAATTTCAACTTCTTTAATCGATTCTCCCGGTGAAGGGACTTTCATTTCTAAAATCATCTTTATATAACTTTAATAAGTGTTGTTTATATTATTCTAATAAGTTTTCTACTGAAATATCTTCATCAATTTCTTCCCAATGAATTCCTTCTCCTTTGCCAATTAATCGCCATTTATTTAATTGTTCTTGGGTAGCCTTTCTTAATCTTGGAAACCACTCTAATGGGATTGCTAATTCTCTTCCATCTTCTAAAAATACAATCATTTTAGAATTTTCAAAAGCAATATTTATTGCGTTTTTCGATTTGTTAATTGTTAAAAAACTCATCCCATTTTTGTATTAAAAGTTCATTATTTTCTTCTACTAAATTACGAATTTGTTTCAGTTCAGAAGCATTAAATCCTGATGACTTAACTAATTCCACATTTTCAAGATTGATTTTTGCAGTTTTTTCTGCTTTTTCAATATGAATGTGTTTTGGTAAATGTTCATTACTATAGAAGAAAAATCTAAATCCATCTATGTAAAAAATCGTTGGCATTATCTAAATAAATTTTTATCAAAAACCATTCTTATAGCATCGGCATGACGTCTTCTATCACGAGTACTGCTTCCTGCTGCCGGTGCTGCATAAGCTTTAAGCGATGCTAATCTCCATTTTACTAAATCGAAATTCATTAACATATAACTATAAGCTCCCATGTTTTTAGGCTCTTCTTGTGCCCAAACATAATCATCGGCATTTGGATAACTTGCAATAATGGTTTTCAATTGCTCCACTGGCAATGGAAACAACTGCTCAATTCGAACCAAAGCTACATCATTTCTTTCTAAATTTCCTCTTTCGGCAAGAATATCGTAATAGAATTTTCCGGTACAGAAAACTACTGTTTTTACTTTTTTCTTGTCTACTGAACTGTCATCGATAGTTTCTTGAAATTGACCATTGTATAAATCTTCTTGTGTTGACACACAAAGCGGATGACGCAATAAACTTTTTGGAGAAAATACTACCAAAGGTTTACGGAAATTGGTTTTCATTTGTCTACGCAACAAGTGGTAGAAATTGGCTGGCGTAGTACAATCGGCAACGTACATATTGTGACGTGCACAAAGTTGCAAATAACGCTCCATTCTAGCCGAAGAGTGTTCTGCTCCTTGCCCTTCGTACCCGTGAGGCAATAAAAGAACTATTCCGTTTTGGTTGTTCCATTTGTCTTCACCACAAGAAATGTATTGGTCTAACATGATTTGACATCCGTTAGAGAAATCTCCAAATTGTGCTTCCCAAATGGTTAATGTTTTTGGTGATGCTAAGGCATATCCGTAATCAAATCCTAAAACTCCATATTCAGACAACAGGGAATTGTAAATTTGGAATCTTCCTTTGCTATTTTTTAAAGTATCTAAAAGAATTACTTCTTCTTCGCTATCTTCTACTTTTACTACGGCATGACGGTGTGAAAAAGTTCCTCTTTCTACATCTTGTCCAGAAACACGAACATCATATCCGTCGTATAATAAGGATCCGTAAGCCAAGGTTTCGGCAGTTCCCCAATCGATAACATTATTATCGTACATGGTTCTTCTGTCGTTAACAATTTTAGAAATTTTGTTGATGAATTTCTTATCGGAAGGCAAGGTAGAAACTACTCCAATTATTTCGTCTAATTGTTTTTTATCAAATTTAGTGTCCACTTTTTGAAGCATCACATCATCGGAAACTTGTTGAAAACCTTTCCATTCATCTTGCATAAATGGCTTGATGATGGTTAAATTTTTCTTACGAGATGCTTGTAAATTTTCGTCTAGACGTTCTTTGTAATCGTTTTCTATTTTGGTTAAATAGGCTGCATCAACAATACCATCGGTAATTAATTTTTCTGCATAAATATCTCTCGGATTTTGATGCTTAGCGATGATTTTGTATAAAACTGGCTGGGTAAAACGAGGTTCATCACCTTCGTTATGTCCGTATTTTCTGTATCCTAATAAATCTATAAATACATCACGACCAAATTCCATACGGAAATCTAAAGCAAACAACATAGCATGAACTACTGCTTCAGCATCATCCGCATTTACGTGAAGTACGGGAGACAAAGTTACTTTAGCAACATCAGTGCAATAAGTAGATGAACGTGCGTCTTGGTAATTGGTAGTAAAACCAACTTGGTTATTAATAACAATATGAATGGTTCCACCGGTTTTGTATCCGTCTAATTGTGCCATTTGAACAATTTCGTACACAATTCCTTGTCCAGCAACAGCGGCATCTCCGTGAACGGCAATTGGCAATACTTTAGAGAAATCATTTGGAAAATGACGGTCTTGTTTGGCACGCGTAATTCCTTCAATAACCGCTCCAACAGTTTCTAAATGCGAAGGATTTGGTGCTAAGTTTAGATTGATTTTTTTACCTGACTCAGTAGTTCTTTCGGAGGTTAATCCTAAATGGTATTTTACATCACCATCAAAATATTCTTGATCGTAATCTTTTCCGTCAAATTCAGAGAAAATATCTTGCGTGTTTTTACCAAAAATGTTAGCTAAAATATTCAATCTACCTCGGTGTGCCATTCCCATAACGAAATGTTCCACCCCTTTTTCGGCAGCAGCTTCAATTAAAGCATCTAGCGCTGGAATAATGCTTTCGCCCCCTTCAAGAGAGAAACGTTTTTGACCTACATATTTAGTATGAAGAAAGTTTTCAAAAGAAACCGCTTCGTTTAATTTTCCAAGAATGTGCTTTTTTTGATTTGCATCAAAACTAGGAAGGTTATCATTTACATTCAATTTATTTTGAATCCACTGAATCACTTCTGGTTTTCTCATGTACATGTATTCGATACCAATATGTTGGCAATACACTTTTTTAAGATGGGATAAAATGTCTTTTAAAGTTGAAGGTTGGTGACCTAAAACCTTAGCAGCATCAAAAACCGTATTTAAATCGGCATCCGAAAGGTTAAAATTAACCAAATCCAAATTAGGCTCATAGGTTCTTCTGTCGCGCACCGGATTGGTCTCTGTAAATAAATGACCTCTTGTTCTATACCCCTCTATTAATTTAAGAACATTAAATTCTTTTTGTAATTTTTCAGATACTTGGCCATTATCGGTAGAATTAGCTGCGTAATTGGCAATTTGAGCGCCTGCATTTTCTTCATTATACGTTTCCATTCCAAAATCGAAACCTTGAAAAAAAGCTCTCCAACTTGGCTCAACGCTGTCTGGATTTACAAGATATTGGTCGTATAATTGTGCGAAAAACTCGGTGTGTGCTGCGTTTAAGAAAGAAAACCTATCCATATATTTTTATATAAATAATCGTGTAATTAAAAAAATTTATGCAAAAGTAAAATATTTATAACAATCTTTCTATGTTTTTAGTACATTTATCTCGCTAAATAAATATATACATCCCTATGGAAAAGAATTCTGTAAAAATTTTAACAAAAACGTTAACAATTTTATTTTTTATCGGAACTAGCATTGGTATTTATGGACAAACAGATGCTCCCGCTCATCCTAAAAGTGACTTTTGGAAACACGTGCAATTTGGGGGTGGTTTTGGCCTAAGTATAGGCTCTGGATTTACCGATGTTACGGTTGCCCCTAGTGCTATTTACAACCTTAATCATTACGTTTCTATTGGCGCTGGAGTGCAAGGAAGCATTGTTTCGCAAAAGGATTTTTACAACTCTGCTATTTATGGCGTTAATGTACTTACTCTTTTCAATCCAGTTGAGGAAATACAATTATCTTTAGAAGTAGAACAAGTGCGTGTAAATAATACTTTTCAAATGGTTGGTGGAACAAACAAAAAAGACAATTTTTGGAACACCGGATTTTTTGTAGGTGCTGGTTACCGTATGGAAAATGTAACGGTAGGTATGCGATACAACCTTTTGTTTAATAAAGATAAAAATGTTTATAGCGATGCTTTGATGCCGTTTATTAGGGTTTATTTTTAGTATTTACTCCTAAACCAAACCTTCATCCATTCCCGTTTTAACACCAAGAAAGCCACTTGTTGTGACAATTCCATAATATCCGAACCGTCCAATTTTTTTACTTGATCTTCGGGAACATCCACTATATAAAGCAAACTTAAATATTCGGCAAATTTATACTGAATCAAGCGGTAAATTTTTTCGTGAAGTTGGGATTTTAATTCTTCTGGTAATAGATTTATTGGCAGGTCAATAGGTTCGTTAGCAAAATTAAAATCCTTGTTTAACTGCTCAATCAGTTTTACATACAAGTTTTCTTTTTCGGCTTCCGAAAGTAAATTATCTGTGGAAATTGGGGCTATATACATAATAGATTTAAGAATTTAGAAAGCAGATTGTAGAAAGCAGAATTTAGAAAGCATTCTGAAATCTTTTTTCTGCATTCTTTTTTCTGCATTCTTTTTTAAACGTTTCTATTCATTAAATTTTCTCCAAAAGTCCGCAACATATTTTTTTTATCGGAAGAAATATTCATTTTTTCTAAAGTTTCAAATGCCTTTAAAGTAAAATCTTGGATGGCTTGTTGCGTGGCACTTGAAGCACCTGAAGCATTGAAAATTTCTTTTACAGAGGTAATTTTATCTATATTATCGGTAGGATGGATAGAGAAAAGATGCATCAATTGGTTTTTTTGATTTTCATCCGAAAATGCAATTGCTTTAAGATACAAATAGGTTTTTTTATTTTCAATAATATCACCACCTACTTGCTTACCAAAAGTTTCTGGATCTCCAAAAGCATCTAAATAATCGTCTTGTAATTGAAATGCCAAACCTAAATTCAATCCGAAATCATAAATTAAATCGGCATTTTCTGTTGTAGTTTCAGCAACAATAGCGCCCATTTTCATGGCGGCCGCAACTAAAACTGCCGTTTTATATTCAATCATTTTTAGATATTCGGGAATCGTAACATCGTCTCGGGTTTCAAAATCGACGTCGTATTGTTGCCCTTCACAAACTTCTAAAGCCGTTTTACTAAACAATTTGGCTAATTCTCTAAATATCTTTGGTTCGTATTCTTCAAAATGTTGGTAGGCTAAAATCAGCATAGCATCTCCAGATAGAATTCCGGTATTGACATTCCATTTTTCATGCACCGTTTCGTTGCCTCTTCGCAAAGGCGCATCATCCATAATATCATCATGAACCAATGAAAAATTATGAAACACCTCAATAGCCGTGGCTGCTGCCAATGCCTTTTTGCAATCTACATCAAAAACTTCGGTTGCCATTAAGGTCAAAATTGGACGCATTCTTTTTCCGCCAAGAGATAATATGTATTCTATTGGTTCGTATAGATTTTTAGGATCTTTGGTTAAATGTAAATCCGAAAAATAATCAGAAATAAGTTCTTGATAATGGGAAATTGCGTGCATTTTTTTGATTATGAGTTTAAGAGTTTAGAAGTATAGCCTTTCGAAACTCAAAAATATTTGCTTCTACAAAAATAGATTTTTTTTATTACTCCAACCTAAACTTCTAAACTCTTTTATAAACTTCTAAACTTATTTTAAATGTTAAATTTGTGTAAATACTTTGGAAACTATTTTTGTATTTAAAGTTTCCAAGGTATCTTTGCCACTTAAATTCAAAAAGATTTATGATACCAAAAATTGCATTAGTAACTGGAGGAAGCCGTGGATTAGGTAAAAATATGGCTTTGCGTTTAGCGGAAGCAGGAAAAGACATTATCATTACTTACAACACTAAAAAGGAAGAAGCGCAAGAAGTAGTAAATACCATTGAAGCAATGGGTAGAAAAGCAGTAGCATTACAATTGGATGTAAATGCCATTTCTAGTTTAGGAAATTTCATTACGTCTGTTTCTGAAGTTTTAAAAGAAAAGTGGAACGCTACAACTTTTGATTATTTAGTTAATAATGCTGGAGTTGGCGCAACAATTTCTTATCTTGATGCTACCGAAGAAGATTTTGACCGATTGTTAAACATCCATTTTAAAAGTGTTTATTTTTTAACTCAAAAAGCGTTGCCTTTAATGAATGACGGCGGAGGAATTGTAAATATTTCTAGCGGAACTACTCGTTTTTGCAATCCTGGTTATTCTATTTATGCTTCGATGAAAGGTGCGGTAGAAACTTTTACACGCTATTTGGCTAAAGAAGTTGGCCCTCGCGGTATAACTGCAAATATAATTGCACCAGGACCAATAGAAACCGATTTTAATAATGCAACCATTAGAAACAACCCACAAATTAAAGGCTATTTATCCAATATTACTGCGCTAGGCAGAGTTGGTGAAGCCAATGATATTGGTGGTATTGTTGCGTTTTTATGTTCTAAAGATGGTTATTGGATTAGTGGACAACGAATTGAAGCGTCTGGTGGGATTTCTTTATAATACCTTTTACAATGAACCAAAAAATAATAGAAACCGCTACAGAAATGTTCTTGACACACGGCTTTAAAAGTGTGACAATGGATGAGATTGCTTCTAAAATGGGGATTTCTAAAAAAACAATTTACCACCATTTTGAAAACAAAAATGATTTGGTAGAAGCAACAACCCTGCGACTTTTCGAAACTATTTCTAGCGGAATTGACAAAATAATGCTTCTGGACAATAATCCTATTGAAGAACTTTTTGTGATCAAAGATTTTGTAATGAAACATTTAAAAGACGAAAGCATTTCTCCTATTTATCAACTACAAAAATTTTATCCTAATATTCACAAAACGCTAATGATGCGTCAATTTGAAAAGATGGATTATTGTGTAATTGACAATTTAAATAAAGGAATGCAACAAGGATTGTTTCGCAACAATATAAATTTAGAACTTATTGGCAGATTTTATTTTGCAGGAATGACCAGCATTAAAGACGCCGAACTTTTTAACCCCGATGAATTTAGTTCCAAATTAGTTCAAGACACCTATTTAGAATACCATCTTCGAGCAATTTGCACCCAAAAAGGGATCGAAAAATTAGAACAATTACTTAATAACTAACTATAAAATGAAAAATAAATTAATTCTTATTTTTGCTTTGTTTGGCCTAGCGATGCAAGCACAAGATAAAAAACAAAGCTATTCTTTTAGTTTAGATCAGGCTATTTCTCATGCTTTGACTAACAACAGAAGTGAAATTAATGCAGGCAGAGACATTGAGATTGCCAAAAAGAAAAAATGGGAAACCACTGCAATGGGTTTGCCTCAAATTAATGGATCGATTAGCTACCAAGATAACTTTAAATTACAAACTTCTCTATTGCCAGCACAAATTTTTGGTGGTCCTGCAGGAGAATTTGCCGAAGTTTCTTTTGGAACTAAACATAATGGTGGTGGTAGTTTATCATTAACGCAACTTATATTTGATGGTTCTTATATAGTAGCACTTCAGGCTTCTAAAACCTATCTTCAATTTTATGAAAACTATAAAATAAAAACAGATTCCGACGTTAAAGAAATGATTATCAATTCGTATGGTAATGTTTTATTAGCAGAGGAAAGTGCTCAAATTCTACAAAAAAATAAAACCATTTTAGAAAAAACGCTGTTCGACACCGATCAAACGTATAAAAATGGTCTTATTGAAGAAGAAAATGTAGAGCAATTAAAAATCACTTTATCTTCTGTAAATAGTAACTTGAACTACGTTACCCGTCTAAAAGAAATTAGTTTAAAAATGCTAAAAGTAAATTTAGGAATTGACATTGATGCTACCCTTACCTTAACAGATAAACTTGAACTTTTAGCACAAAACAATTTGGATTTGGCTTTAAAACCTGTTGAATTTGATCCTAAAGGAAACATCAATTATATTATTTCTCAAAACTTTGTAGACCAACGCAATTTG
The DNA here is from genome assembly GCA_947451525.1 of Flavobacteriaceae bacterium. Taxonomy (GTDB): domain Bacteria; phylum Bacteroidota; class Bacteroidia; order Flavobacteriales; family Flavobacteriaceae; genus Flavobacterium. The sequence goes on along the minus strand of CANFZM010000024.1, from coordinate 26,115 downwards.
GAAATGAAATTGCAAAAAAGCAAAGCCTTGCCAACATTAGCCGCAGGAGTGAATTTTGGTTACAATTCCTTCGGAAATACCTTTTCGTTCTTCAATTCTAGTCAACGGTATTTTAATTATTCCAATCTTGGAATAAGTTTAAACGTGCCTTTATTTAGCAGTTTTGCTAGAAGCGCAAGAACGCAACAAGCAAAAATAGCATTAGAAAAAGCAAAAACCGATTTAACAGATGCAGAACAAAAACTAAAACTTGGTTATCAAAATGCAAAAAGCAATTATGAATACAGCATTGAACAATACAATAGTTCCAAAGAAAATTTAAAATTAGCAGAACGCATCGAGAAAAAGCAACAAATAAAATTCAAAGAAGGACTTTCTAGTAGTTTTGATTTTACGGAAGCCCAACGTCAATTATACACCTCCCAACAAAGTTATTTACAAACTATGGTAGATGTAATCAGTAAAAAAGCAGCATTAGAAAAAGCAATTGGAAATAAATAGTTTTTAAAAAAGTTTAGGAGTTTATAAGGTTATGAGTTTAGTTGCAACATAACTTATAAAATTCTTAAAAGTTAAATTAAAATTATCACCTAAAAAATGAAAATATACTCTTTTGAAAAATTAACAGTTTGGAATAAATCTAAAAACCTTTCCATCTTTGTATATAAAGCCACGAGGTCATTTCCGAAAGAAGAGTTGTTCGGACTTGTGAGTCAAATGAGAAGATGTTCTGTTTCTATTTCATCCAATATAGCAGAAGGGTCTGGAAGACATACACAAAAGGATAAGGCTCGCTTCACAGAAATAGCCTATGGGTCTGCGTTAGAATTATTAAATCAGACTATAATTTGTAAAGAACTTGAGTTTTTTTCAAATGAAGAGTACCAAACAATAAGAAATGAACTTGAAGAAATAACATTAATGCTAGATGCTTTACATAAATCACAACTTAAACAATGACACAAAAAACTAAACTAATAAACTCATCACCTTATAACCTTCAAATTATGAAAAAAATAATCCTAATTTCCACGTTCTCAATACTAATCTTTTCTTGTGGAAAGAAAGAAGACAACACAAATATTGATAGCATAATTGCTTCTAAAAACGTTACCGCACTTCAAGCAAAAAAAGCATTAATTCAAGCCGATTTAGCAAAAATTGACGATGCTTTAGCAACATTAGATGTAAAAAAAGACGAAGCACTAGTTTCGGTTTTAGAAGTAAACGATACTACTTTTACGCATTATCTTGAAGTACAAGGAAATGTAAATACCAAAGAAAATATATTGGTACAACCCGAATTTCAAGGAACTTTGGTAGCATTAAACGTGAAAGCCGGACAAAGAGTTTCCAAAGGACAAATTCTAGGACGTGTGGATGATGCAGGATTGAGCCAACAAGTAGCAAGTTTAGAAAACCAATATGCTTTGGCAAAAACCACTTTTGAGCGCCAGAAAAATCTTTGGAATCAAAAAATTGGTTCTGAAATTCAATATTTGCAAGCACAAACGCAAATGATTTCTGCTCAAAGAGGCGTTGCTCAAATTAAAGCACAATTAAATAAAACAGTAATCAAAGCGCCTTTCTCAGGAACTATTGATGATGTTTTTGTAGAAAAAGGACAAGTTGTAGCACCAAGTGCACAAGGATTAATGCGTATTGTTAATCTAGGAAATATGTACGTTTCTACCACAGTGCCGGAAACCTATATTGGGAAACTTAAAGTGGGTACTGAAGTAGAAGTTTTCTTAACTTCATTAGGAAAAACCTATAAAGGAAAAGTGCGTCAAGTGGGAAGTTTTGTCAACCCAAGCAACCGTAGTTTTGCAATTGAGGTAAGCGTTCCCAATCCGGAGAATTTATTGCGTCCAAACCAAGTTGCGAAACTTAAAATTACCGATTACGTAAGTAAAAATACAATTGTAGTTCCTACTAATGTGGTGCAAGAAGACGGAAAAGGAGACAAATTTGTATTCTTAGCAACTCAAATTAACGGAAAAACAGGTATTGCTAAAAAAGTGATTGTAACTACCGGAAAATCATCCGATAATGTAACCGAAATTGTAAGCGGATTAACAGCAAAAGATGTTATTGTAACCGAAGGTGTGAATACAATCTCGGAAGGAATGAAACTGAATTTTTAGTTTATAAGTTGATGTGTTTATAAGTAGAGAAATGAAAATATTTAGTTTTGAAAAACTTATTGCTTGGCAAAAAGCAAGAGAATTAGCCTTAGAAATTTTTAAAGTAACGAAACTATTTCCAAAAGATGAACTTTTTGGAATGACAAGTCAGATGAGAAGATGTTCAGTTTCTATAGCTTCAAATTTAGCAGAAGGTTCTGGAAGAAGTTCAATGAAAGACAAAGCTCGATTTACAGAAATATCCTTTGGTTCAGCATTAGAATTATTAAATCAAGTAATATTATCATTTGACTTTGAATACATCGAAGAAAAAAATACATTGAAATTAGAGAAAAAATAACAGAGGTAACTTTGTTGATTGATGGTTTGCATAAATCTCAATTACCAAAATAATTTGTTCATAACCTTATAAACAAATAACCTCATAACCTAAAAAAAATGAGTCACAAAAACAAAGAATTTAGCATATCGAGTTGGGCTGTAGACAATCGAGTTACGGTGTACATCTTGACCTTATTGATTGTTGTAACGGGAATTATTGCCTATGTTACCATGCCTCGAGAAGATTTTCCGGAAATCATCGAAAACAAAGTTTATATCTCGTCTGTGTTTCCTGGAAACTCTGCCGAAGATGTAGAGAAATTAGTTATTAAACCTCTTGAAAAAGAGTTTAAAAATATTTCTGGTGTTGAGAAAATTACTTCAAGCTCGTTCCAAGATTATGGAATGATAGTGGTAGAATTTGCAGACAAAATAACTATTGATGTTGCCAAAACCAAAATTAAAGATAAGGTGGATTTGGTAAAAGCCGACACCAATTGGCCAAATCTAGATAACGGAAGCAAAGTAGAACCGAATGTTTTTGAATTGAATATTTCGGAAGAAGTGCCAATTTTGAACATCAATCTTGAAGGGAATTATACCACACAACAACTAAAAAAATACGGCGAATTACTTCAAGATGATATTGAAGAAGTTCCCGAAGTGAAAAAAGTGGACATTCTAGGAGTGGACGACAAAGAGGTTGAAATTGCTGTAGATATTTTCAAAATGACGGCTGCTCAAGTATCATTTGATGAAATTCAAAATGCAGTTAAATACGAAAACATGACGCTTTCTGGCGGAAATTTAGTGTCCCAAGGTTCTCGAAACAATATTAGAATTGTTGGAGAAATTAAAGATCCTAAAGAACTAGAGAACATTGTTGTAAAATCGTATGGCGGAACCGTTTACCTTAAAGACATTGCAGTTGTAAGTTTCAAAGAAAAAGAAAAAACGACTTATGCACGTGAAAAAGGAACTGAAGTAGTGATGCTTAACGTAAAAAAACGTGCCAGTCAAAACATGATTTCGGCAATTGAACAGGTTAAAGAAAAACTAGAAAAAGCAAAAACCTCTTATTTACCTTCTAACTTAAAAATAGAACTTACTAACGACCAATCGTCGCGTGTGGAACACCAGGTAAGCGAACTTTCTAACCACATTATCTTCGGAATTGTGCTGGTAATGATTGTTTTGATGTTTACCATGGGATTACGAAATTCCTTGTTTGTTGGAGCGGCAATTCCGTTATCGATGTTGATGGCGTTTACGATTCTTTCGGCATTAGGATTGACTTTAAACACGATGGTCTTGTTCGGATTAGTTATGGGATTAGGGATGCTTGTAGACGACGGAATTGTAGTGGTCGACAACGTTTTTGCCAACATGAAAAAAGGATTGAACCGCGTTCAAGCCTCCAAAATTGGTATTGGCGAAATCGCTTGGCCGGTAATTTCTTCAACGGCTACAACCCTTATGGCATTTTTGCCATTTGCACTTTGGCCTGGAACGATGGGTAAATTCATGAAATACTTTCCTATCACATTAACCATTACTTTATCGGCTTCGTTATTTGTGGCAATGGTTGTAAATGCTGCCATGACAGGTGGTTCGATGGATATTGAAGATAAAAATGTGACTAAGAAATCGGCAAAAAAATATTCCATTATTTTTACCATTATTGGTTTTGTTTTTGTTTTACTTGGAAATATCTACGATTCGACTTTTGCAAAAGCCATCGGGCATTTAGCGATTATTTCATTGGGATTAATGTGGTTGTATAAAATCAAAATATACCAATGGACACAAGATTTTCAACATAGTTTTTTCCCAAGAATGGAAGAAAAATACAAAGTGTTTTTAGGTAAAATTCTAACAGGAAAAGCATCTTGGATTGCTCTTGCAACTATTATTGGAATGTTAATTTTCTCTTTTGTTTTATTGGGAATTTTCCCGAGAAAAGTATTGTTCTTCCCAGAAAATATCCCAAGACAGGTAATAACTTATATTGAATATCCACAAGGAACCGACATTCAAAAAACCAATAAAGCCACTCTTTTTGTAGAAAAACAAGTAATTGCCATCCTTAGCAAATATATAGATCCTAGTACTAAGAAAAACTTCTTGGCAGAATCTATTGTGTCGCAAGTGGGTGTAGGTGCTGGTAATCCAAATGTAGATGCTGGATCGGCTTCCGAAACGCCTTATAAAGGTAAAGTAACCGTGAATTTCTCCGAATTTAAATTCCGAAGAGGTATTAATACGACGGATGTTCTTGAAGAAATTCGAGGCAAAGTAAAAGGTATCGCAGGTGCAAAAGTTACGGTTGAAAAAGATGCCAACGGACCACCGGCTGGGTATCCGATAAGTATCCAATTATCTGGAACCGATTATGATGTGATGCTTAAAGAAGCTGCGAAAATGATCACGTTCATCGATTCTAAAAACATTGCTGGTATTGAACGATTGAATGTAGATGTCAATAAAGAAAGTCCAGAACTTGAAGTAAAAGTTGATCGTGTTAATGCCGGAAGTTTGGGTGTTTCTACAGGACAATTGGGTTTCAACTTGCGCCGTTCGGTTTATGGTCAAGAAATCTCTACCTATAAAGAAGGAGATGACGATTACAAAATCACAATGCGTATGCAAGACGACCAACGCAAGAACGAGAACATCTTGTTCAACCAATCGTTAACTTTTAGAAATCAAAACAACGGACAAATAGTGCAAGTGCCTATTTCTGCTGTTTCTAAAACAGAGAAAACGACAACCTTTAATCAAATCAAAAGAAAAAACCAAAAACGAATAATGACTATTTATTCGAATGTTTTAACTGGTTTTAATGGCGATGCGATTACAAAACAAATTAAAACCGAATTAAAAGGATACGAATTATCTAAAGGAACTACATATTCCTTCTCTGGAGTTCAAGAAGAACAAGGGAAAAACCAAAGTTTCTTGATGTATGCGTTGTTTTTAGCCTTGGCTGGAATTACCATTATTATTGTTTTGCAGTTTAATTCTGTTTCTAAAACTATGGTAATTTTGTTCACCGTAATACTAAGTTTTAGTGGTGTATTTTACGGCTATGTTATTGCCAATATGGATTTTGTTATCTTAATGACCATGATGGGAATTATCTCACTTGCGGGAATTGTGGTGAAAAACGGAATCGTATTAATGGATTTCTTTGTGCTATTATTAGACAAGAAAGTTGCCGATAAACATCTAGAAAGTCACGATGTTTTATCGTTAGAAGAAATCAAAGAAGTAATTATAGAGTCTGGTAAATCGCGTTTACGACCGGTATTATTAACCGCCTTGACTGCAGTTTTAGGATTAATTCCGTTAGCCATTGGGTTAAACTTTGATTTCTTCTCTTTGATTACTGAGTTGAATCCGCACTTATTTATGGGTGGTGACAATGTTATGTTCTGGGGGCCATTAGCCTGGACCATCATCTTTGGGTTAACTTATGCTACGGTTCTTACCCTAGTAATGGTTCCGGTAATGTTCTACTTGGTAAAACGAGTAAAATATTGGTTACGCGATAGAAGACAAGCAAGACTTAGTACTGAAGAATAATCTAAATATTGGTTAAACTAAAAAGGTCGTTTCAAATTAATGAAACGACCTTTTTTGAGTTTAAAGTCAATTGATATTACTTCAATAAACTATCCAATTTTTCTTGTAATATTGGTTCCGATGGTCTTGGAGCATCTGCATTAACAACAATTCCTTTAGGATCAATTAAGATAAATCTCGGAATAGAATTAATTCCGAAAGCAGTAATAAATTCGGAATTCCAGTTTTTATCTGCAAATAATTGAATGCCTCCTAATTGTTTATCCGATACAAATTTTTTCCACTTATCATGATCTTTATCTTCATCTACAGAGATGCTTACAAAAGCAATGTTTTTGCCTTTATATTTTTCTTCTACTTTTGCTAATGAAGGAATCTCTCCTCTACAAGGTCCGCACCAAGTTGCCCATACATCAATATAAACATACTTTCCTCGTAAATCTTCTAGTTTAGTTTTATCTCCAGCAAAATTTTCATAATTAAAAGTTGGAGCAACCGAACCATTAATTTTTACCATTTTCAAGACTACGTCAAATTGTGCTTGCATATTTTTGCTTTCACTTTCTACCAATTTATTGGCTTCTTTAACAAAATCTGCATCAAAACCTCCAACGCTCAACTTATCTTTAAATTCTTTTTTGAAACTAGAAATTAAAGTAGCAAAAGATTTTTCGTCTTTAATATCTCCCATTCTAGACTCATATTTTTCATTTAAGAGCGATTTTTGAGCCAAATAATTATTTTCTTTTTCTCCTTTTCCAGTATATGTAATACTTTCATCAAAATTTTTAGCATCCATTTTTAGAGAAAGATCAAACCCATTTTTTAGAAACACAATAGTATATTCGGATCCGTCAAATAAAAGATATAAACCCGTTTCAACAGAAAATGAACTAGTAAATATACCCTTGTCATCTGCTTTTATTTCTTTAAGAATCTTACCAGCAGGAGTTTTAATAAAAATTGCATCCCCATTTCTATTGGCGATATCTGCATGAAAAGCAACCATTTCTTGAGCAAACCCGGTATTTGCCATAATTATAGCAAATAAAACAAACACTATTTTCTTCATATTATTGTTTTTAAAATTTTATAAAACCAAATGTAACTAATTTTATTTAGGAGCATTTAATCATTAAGAAAATTTTTAGTATTTATTTCGTTGGAAGTTTTTTACTTTTGCAAAAATTAATTTCCAATGTATAGAAGTCATAATTGTGGCGAATTGAACGCTAGTCATATTAATACCGAAGTTACCCTTGCCGGATGGGTTCAAAAATCAAGAGATAAAGGATTCATGAATTGGGTAGATTTGCGCGACCGTTATGGCATAACGCAATTATTATTTGACGAAAGTCGTTCCGAAAAAACGGTTTTCGAATTGGCTAAAACCCTTGGAAGAGAATTTGTAGTACAAGTAAAAGGAACCGTTATTGAGCGGGAAGCCAAAAATAAAAATATTGCAACTGGAGAAATTGAGATTCTAGTAACCGAAATGACTATTCTTAATGCGTCATTAACTCCTCCGTTCACTATTGAAGATGAAACCGATGGTGGTGAAGACATCCGAATGAAATACCGTTACTTGGATATTAGAAGAAATCCCGTAAAAAATAGTTTGCTTTTTCGTCATAAAGTAGCACAAGCGGTTAGAAATTATCTTTCTAATTTGGATTTTTGCGAAGTAGAAACTCCTTACTTAATTAAGTCTACTCCCGAAGGTGCTCGAGATTTCGTTGTGCCAAGTAGAATGAATGAGGGACAATTTTATGCACTTCCACAATCACCTCAAACCTTCAAACAATTGTTGATGGTTGGCGGAATGGATAAATATTTTCAAATTGTGAAATGTTTCCGAGATGAAGATTTACGTGCCGATAGACAACCCGAGTTCACCCAAATCGATTGCGAAATGGCATTTGTAGAACAAGAAGATATTTTAAATGTCTTTGAAGGATTAACCCGCCATTTGCTAAAAGAAATAAAAGGTATTGACGTAGAGAAATTCCCAAGAATGACTTACGATCACGCCATGAAAACTTACGGAAATGATAAACCAGACATTCGTTTCGGAATGGAGTTTTGCCCCCTAACCCCCGAAGGGGGAACCTTTGAGCCTAAAGGATTTCCTGTTTTTGATGATTCAGAAATTGTTTTAGCCATTAATGCAGAAGGTTATGCACATTATACACGTAAACAATTAGATGAATTAACCGACTGGGTAAAAAGACCTCAAATTGGAGCAAAAGGATTAATATATGTAAGATATAATGAGGATGGAACTTTAAAATCATCTGTAGATAAATTTTTTGATGAAAAAGTATTACAAACCTGGGCAGAAAAATGTAACTCTAAACCAGGAGATTTAATACTTATATTATCAGGAGGAACGGATAAAACTAGAACCCAACTTTCAGCACTTAGAATGGAATTGGCAACTCGTTTAGGATTAAGAAATCCTGCAGAATTTGCACCTTTATGGGTAGTAGATTTCCCATTATTAGAATTAGACGAAGAATCTGGAAGATGGCATGCAATGCACCATCCATTTACTTCGCCAAAACCAGAAGACATGGAATTGTTAGCAACCAATCCTGGAAAAGTTCGTGCTAATGCCTATGATATGGTTTTGAACGGAAATGAAATTGGTGGTGGTTCTATTCGTATTCACGATAAAGCGACACAACAATTAATGTTTAAATATTTAGGTTTCACCGAAGAAGAAGCACGAAACCAATTTGGTTTCTTGATGGATGCTTTCCAATTTGGAGCACCTCCCCACGGAGGATTAGCATTTGGACTAGATAGATTAGTTGCAATTCTTGGCGGGCAAGAAACTATTCGTGACTTTATTGCATTCCCTAAAAACAACTCTGGAAGAGACGTTATGATTGATGCTCCATCTGTAATAGATGACTTACAATTAAAAGAATTACATATAAAATTAGACTTGAAGTAATTACTATTAAATTCGCAACTATTTAAAAAGCAGTTATTTAAAAAATCAATAAATAACTGCTTTTTTATAGTTTTCTTAGGAATAATTCAAATATTTATCTGAAAATCATTTATTTAGAAATAGAGGTTGTTAAAAATATTTTAAATTTTTATTCGATTTTTGTTTGCTGTGTCAGAAATAAGTATATCTTTGGCCATTATTAATAATTATTATTACAACAATGCGCACAGGTACAGTTAAATTTTTCAATGAATCTAAAGGTTACGGATTCATTACAGATGATGAAAATGGAAAAGACATTTTCGTTCACGCAACAGGTATTAAAGCTGAATCACTTAATGAAGGTGATAAAGTTTCTTACGAAGAAGAAGAAGGAAGAAAAGGTAAAGTGGCTGCTCAAGTAGTAGTTATCGAAGACTAATATATATTATTTTTTGGTTACCTCAATGTTTAAAAACGTTCCGATAGTATCGGAACGTTTTTTTTTATAATTTATTCTTCTATTTAGAATTATTTTAAATAAGTGCTTTTAAGCAATAAATAAGAAACGTTTAACCCTAGCTTTTTGCGAATTAAATAATGCAATGTATATTTGCGCTTAATTAGAAATAGATTAAAAATTTAAGAATATGCAATCTACACAACACGATTATTTACCAATACTAATGCAGGCAATTCTTGCAATAGGATTTGTTGTTGCAACTATCATTGGATCAAGCTTTTTAGGTCCAAAAAGACATTCTAAAAATAAAGACAAAAATTTTGAGTGTGGAATTGAATCTGTAGGTAACGCTCGTATTCCATTTTCGGTAAAATATTTTCTTGTCGCTATACTTTTTGTGCTTTTTGATGTAGAGGTTATCTTTTTATATCCATGGGCAGTAAATTTTAAAGAATTAGGCATAGATGGCATGATTAAGATGGTTATTTTTATGTTGTTACTATTGGTTGGGTTCTTTTATATATTAAAGAAGAAGGCATTAGAATGGGAATAATAGATATTAAATTTAGTATTTCAAATTATATACCTATTTAAGTCCTTTTAATAAAGTCGTCACATTAACATTTGATATTTAATATCTAAAATGGAAAATAAAACAAAAATGGTTGCTCCACCAGAAGGAGTTACAGGAGAAGGTTTTTTTGCAACCAAACTAAACGATGTGGTTGGTATGGCTCGCGCTAATTCGCTTTGGCCACTTCCATTCGCTACTTCATGTTGTGGAATTGAATTTATGGCCACTATGGCTTCGCATTACGATTTAGCTCGTTTTGGCTCTGAGCGTGTGAGTTTTTCTCCTCGTCAAGCGGACATGCTAATGGTAATGGGAACTATCTCCAAAAAAATGGCACCTATTTTACGTCAAGTTTACGAACAAATGAGTGAGCCTCGTTGGGTTATTGCTGTTGGAGCTTGTGCAAGTTCGGGTGGTGTTTTCGACACCTACTCTGTTTTGCAAGGAATTGACAAAGTAATCCCTGTTGATGTTTATGTTCCAGGATGTCCACCAAGACCCGAGCAGATTGTAGATGGCGTTATGCAATTACAAGAATTAGTAAGAAACGAATCTGTTCGCAGAAGAAGTTCTCCAGAATATGTTGAATTATTAGCTTCTTATAACTTATAAAATGGCTTTAGAAACAACCTACATACAAGAAAAAATTACAAATAAATTTGGCGACAAAGTGCTGAATTTCAAAATGAATAGAGATATTTTTTCATTCGAAGCTACTCCAGAAGCAATTCACGAAGTAATTCGGACTTTAAAAACAGAAGAAGATTTAAATTTTCATTTCCTTACGGATTTATGCGGAGTGCACTACCCAGAAAATGATGCTAATCATCAATTTGCAGTGGTGTATCATTTACATAATTGGGTTGAAAATGTAAGAGTAAGAGTCACTACCTATTTATCAGGTGAAAATCCAGAAGTAAATACAATCATTGACTTATTTCTTTGCGCCAATTGGATGGAAAGAGAAACTTGGGATTTTTACGGAATTGTATTCAAAGGGCATCCGCAATTGAAACGTATATTAAATATGGATGAAATGGTGTCTTTCCCAATGCGAAAAGAATTTCCAATGGAAGACCAAGGAAGAACCGATAAAGACGATCGTTTCTTTGGAAGAACAGCACAAAAGTTATAACAAATGACGTTGATAGAAAAACATAAACAAAAACTAGATAAGCTTTGCATGGATCACCATGTAAAACAATTGTATTTGTTTGGTTCTATATTAACTGAAAAATTTAATGACGAAAGCGATATTGATATGTTAATTCAATTTTCGACAATCGATTTAAAAGATTATTTTGACAATTACATGGATTTTAAGGAAAAAGTAGAATTGTTATTTAATAGACCTATTGATTTAGTTGAAAATCAAGCAATAAAAAATCCAATATTCAGAAAAGTTGTCGATAGAGAAAAACAGCTGATTTATGGATGAGAAAGTTTTAAAATCATTATTTGATATAAAATTGGCTATTGAAGAAATAGATAGCTTTTTGTTAAAAGAAGAAAAAACTTTTTCAAATTATAGTAAAAATGCTTTGTTAAAAAGAGGAATAGAAAGAAATTTAGAAATAATTGGGGAGGCAGTAAGTAGAGTTTTAAAAGAAAATTCTGAAATTCAAATTACTAATGCCCGCAGAATAATTGGATTAAGAAACCAAATCATCCATGCTTACGATAGCATATCTGATGAAAATATTTGGAGTATCATTATAAATCATATTCCAAATCTTAAAATAGAAATAGAAAACAAAATAAATAATTCAACATTATAGAATGTCAGACTTATTATTATTACCAGAGCATCGATATGCCAAAGTTATTGAACAAACTCGCAACGAAGACGGAAGCGAACTGTCCATATTAAATCTTGGCCCAACGCACCCAGCAACACACGGTATTTTTCAAAATATCTTGTTGATGGATGGAGAACGTATTCTTGATGCAGAACCAACCATTGGTTATATTCACCGTGCTTTTGAAAAAATTGCAGAAAACCGCCCGTTTTACCAAGTAAATGTATTGACAGATAGAATGAACTATTGTTCTTCTCCTATCAATAACATGGCGTGGTGGATGACGGTGGAAAAACTATTAGAAATTGAAGTTCCAAAAAGAGCGCAATATCTTAGAGTAATTGTAATGGAATTGGCGCGTATATCCGATCACTTAATTTGTAATTCTATTTTAGGAGTAGATACGGGAGCCTATACCGGTTTCCTTTATGTATTTCAATTCCGTGAAAAAATTTACGAAATTTACGAAGAAATTTGTGGTGCTCGTTTAACAACCAATATGGGGAGAATTGGAGGTTTCGAAAGAGATTGGTCCGAAGCTGCTTTCAAAAAATTAGACACTTTCTTAACTGATTTTCCAGTTGCTTGGAAAGAATTTGAAAATCTATTCGAAAGAAATAGAATTTTCATTGACAGAACGGTAAATGTTGGTCCAATCACTGCCGAAAGCGCAATGCAATACGGCTTAACCGGTCCTAATTTACGTGCTGCAGGAATTGATTATGACGTTAGAAAAGCACAACCTTACTCCTCTTACGAAGATTTTGAATTTGACATTCCTGTTGGAAAGTCAGGCGATACTTACGATCGTTTTTGCGTTCGTAATGCTGAAGTTTGGGAAAGTTTAAGTATCATTCGTCAGGCATTAGCAAAATTACCAGAAGGTCCAATTCATGCGGATGTTCCTGATTATTATTTACCTCCAAAAGAAGATGTATACCACAATATGGAAAGTTTAATTTATCACTTCAAAATTGTGATGGGTGAAGTTCCAGTTCCAGTAGCAGAAATATACCATCCGGTGGAAGGAGGAAACGGTGAATTAGGATTTTATTTAGTAACCGATGGAAGTAGAACTCCCTATCGTTTACATTTTAGAAGACCTTGTTTTATTTACTATCAAGCGTATACCGAAATGATTAAAGGCGGAATGTTATCGGATGCTATTGTAATACTATCCAGTTTAAATGTAATTGCAGGAGAATTAGACGCATAAGAAATAAGATTGCAGAATGCAGATTTTAGAATGCAGATTTGAATATCTAATATCTAAAATTTAATATCTAAAATTAGAAATGGAAAAAACACATATCCAACAAGAAATAAACATGACCGAATCTTTGATGACACGCATCAACGAATTAATCAGTCATTATCCTGAAGGTAAAAAGAAATCGGCTTTATTGCCAGTTTTACACGAAGTTCAAGATGCTCACGATAATTGGTTAAGTACCGATTTACAAATAAAAGTAGCTGAAATTCTTGAAATTCAACCTATTGAAGTTTTTGAAGTGGTGACATTTTATACTATGTTCAACCAAAGACCAATCGGAAAATACATGTTTGAATTCTGTCAAACTTCCCCTTGTTGTCAAAACGGTGTAGAAGATTTAATGGATTACACTTGTTCAAAATTGGGAGTAAAAGTTGGTGAACCTACTGCAGACGGACAATTTGAAGTTCGCGGTGTAGAATGCCTTGGGGCTTGTGGTTATGCTCCGATGATGCAATTGGGAGATTTCTACCAAGAACATTTAACCAAAGAAAAGATCGATCAGTTAGTAACTGATTGTAAGGATGGAAAAATCACTTTACACGATAAATAATGAAATTAACCACCTCGCAAATAAATCAAATTAAAACTTTCTTTACAGATAAACCTGTGAAAAAAGTATATTTATTTGGTTCTTATGCAAGAGGTGAAGCAGATGAAAACAGCGATGTTGATTTGTTAATTGATTGGGATTATACAAAAGAAATTGGATGGGAATATGCAGGATGGTGGGAAGAAATTAAGGAACTCTTACACAAAGATGTTGACTTTGTTTCCATAAAATATATTTCACCTCTCATTGAAAATTATATTAATAAGGATAAAATATTGATATATGAAGCATGAATTAGGCGATAAAGCAAGAATATCACATGTTATTGAAGCAATAGAAAACATAGAAATTATCTTAAATAATGTTTCATTTGAGGAATTTTCTAAAAACATAGAAAAAAAATTGGCAATCGAGAGATTGTTGGAAATAATTGGAGAAGCAACAAATCATATTTCAGAAGAAGTTTTATATAATTCCAAAACTTCCTCTCCATGGAAAAAAATTATTGCAACAAGAAATATGATTTCACATGAATATTTTAGAGTGGATGAAACCTTGCTTTATGAAATTGCTACAAAAAATATGATGCCTCTTAAAAAAGACATTCAAATCATATTAAAAGATTTAGACAAATATTTAAAATAGTATGTCAAGAAAAATATTATTAGACAAAATCAATGTTCCGGGTATTAAAACTTACGAAGTATATCGCAAAGAAGGCGGTTATGCCTCTGTAGAAAAAGCCTTGAAAAAAATGACGCCCGATGAAGTAGTAGAAGAAGTGAAAACTTCTGGTCTTCGTGGTCGTGGTGGTGCAGGATTTCCAGCAGGAATGAAATGGAGTTTTATCGACAAAAAATCGGGAAACCCACGTCATTTAGTTTGTAATGCTGACGAATCCGAACCAGGCACTTTTAAAGATCGTTACTTAATGGAGTACATTCCTCACCTATTAATAGAAGGAATGATTACATCAAGTTACGCTTTGGGCGCCAACTTATCCTACATCTACATTCGTGGAGAATACATGTGGGTTTATAAAATATTAGAAAGAGCCATAGCCGAAGCAAAAGCTGCAGGTTGGTTGGGTAAAAATATATTAGGTTCAGGCTACGATTTAGAACTTTATGTTCAAATTGGTGGTGGAGCATACATCTGCGGAGAAGAAACTGCACTTTTAGAAAGTTTAGAAGGGAAACGTGGTAATCCGCGTTTAAAACCACCCTTTCCTGCTGTTAAAGGACTTTGGCAAAATCCAACCGTAGTAAATAACGTAGAAACTATTGCTGCTGTGCCTTGGATTGTTAACAATTCAGGAGCCGATTACGCAGGAATTGGAATTGGTCGTTCAACAGGAACCAAATTAATTTCGGCCTCTGGAAATATCAAAAACCAAGGAGTTTACGAAATCGAATTGGGTTTATCCGTTTACGAATTCATGAATTCTGACGAATATTGTGGTGGAATGCAAACCGACAGACCTTTAAAGGCGTTAGTTCCTGGAGGAAGTTCGGTGCCAATTTTACCAGCCAATTTAATTTACAAAACCGCTGCTGGAGAAGATAGATTAATGTCTTACGAAAGCCTTTCTGATGGTGGATTCGCAACAGGTTCTATGTTAGGTTCTGGAGGATTTATAGTTTATGACGACCGAGCCTGTATCGTTCGCAACACTTGGAATTTCTCTCGTTTTTACCATCACGAATCTTGTGGTCAATGCACCCCATGTCGTGAGGGAACCGGCTGGTTAGAAAAAGTATTGTGGAGAATCGAAAACGGTCAAGGTCGCGAAGAAGACATCGATTTGTTGTGGAGCATCCAATCTAAAATTGAAGGAAACACCATCTGCCCATTAGGCGATGCGGCTTCATGGCCAGTTGCTGCGGCAATTCGCCATTTTAGAGACGAGTTTGAATACCACATTCGTTTCCCAGAAAAAATAAAAAATAGAGATCACTTTGTAAATGAGCCTTTTGAAAAAGTAAGGCATTTAATAACAAAGCAAGAAGTTTAAAATAATTAAAAGCGAATGGCTTGGGCATTTTCAGCAATCCATTTTCCCGCTTTTCGTTGCAATCTTTGCTTTTTTAAAGAAAAAAAGCAAAGGATTTCCACTACAATCGGGGCTAAAGAATAAACTTTAGACAACAAAATAGAATTAAAAAGAACAAAAATACTCCTTAGGAGTTAAATATTGGTAAATGAAAGTAACCATAGACGGTCAAGAAATTGAAGTTGAAGCAGGAACAACCATTCTGCAAGCGGCTCGTATGATTGGTGGAGAATCTGTTCCGCCAGCCATGTGTTATTATTCTAAACTAAAAGGAACTGGCGGAAAATGCCGTTGCTGTTTAGTGGACGTTACAAAAGGTAGTGAAGCCGATCCAAGACCTATGCCAAAATTGGTAGCCTCTTGTATTACAGGTTGTCAAGACGGAATGGAAATTGCCAGCAAATCTTCCGAAAGAGTAACCGAAGCGCGTAAAGCAGTAACCGAATTCCTATTGATTAATCACCCTTTAGATTGCCCAGTTTGCGATCAAGCAGGAGAATGTGATTTACAAAACCTAAGTTTTGAACACGGGAAATCAGAAACTCGTTTCATAGAAGAAAAAAGAACCTTCGAACCAGAAAATATTGGTCCTCACATTCAATTACACATGAACCGTTGCATTGTTTGCCAACGTTGTGTGGAAGTTGCAGACCAATTAACCGATGGTAGAGTTCACGGAGTTTTAAATCGTGGCGATCATTCACAAATATCCACTTGTATTTCTACAGCAATCGACAACGAGTTCTCTGGAAACATGATTGACGTTTGTCCTGTTGGAGCATTAACCGATAAAACTTTCCGATTCAAATCAAGAGTTTGGTTCAACAAACCGTTCAATGCACACAGAGAATGTACCACTCCAGGATGTTGCGGTAAAACAACCGTTTGGATGTTTGGTGACGAAATTCAAAGAGTAACCGCAAGAAAAGACGAATACCATGAAGTAGAAGATTTTATTTGCAACACTTGTCGTTTTGATAAAAAAGACGTTGCAGATTGGATCATTGAAGGACCAAGAAAATTCGAGAAAGATTCGGTTATCAATCAAAATAAACATTTCGGAAAATTAGACACCGTTGTTATTGAAACCGAAAAAGGAATTCTTCAAGGTAGAGATATCGATCGTAAAAAAATCAGTATGTCCGAAATTGATTACAACGAAAAAATAGATGGTAACCCCGTAAATTCTAAAAACAATGGATAGTTCTACTACCTTTATTATAGAAAAAAGTATTTTTATCCTTGTGATATTTGCATTTACCATGGTAATGGCAATGTATTCTACTTGGGCAGAAAGAAAAGTTGCAGCCTACCTTCAAGATAGAGTTGGACCAAATCGTGCTGGTTGGGGTGGACTATTACAACCACTTGCCGATGGAATGAAACTTTTTGCAAAAGAAGAATTTGAACCAAATACAAAAAATAAATTTCTATTTTTTGTAGGTCCTGCTATAGCCATGAGTGCAGCCTTAATGACAAGTGCTGTAATTCCGTGGGGAGATAAATTGCATATTTTTGGCAGAGATGTTCTACTTCAAGCAACCGATACCGATAGTGCTTTATTGTATATTTTTGCAGTAGTATCTATTGGAGTTTACGGAATCATGATTGGTGGATGGGCATCTAATAATAAGTTCTCTTTGATGGGAGCAGTTCGTGCAGCATCGCAAATGGTTTCTTATGAAGTTGCCATGGGATTATCGATGATTGCTTTATTGATGATGACTGGAACGTTGAGTTTGAAAGAAATTTCTGTACAACAACATGGTTTGCATTGGAATGTTTTCTACCAACCGTTATCGTTTTTAATCTTTTTAATTTGTGCATTTGCAGAAACTAATAGAACACCTTTCGATTTAGCAGAATGCGAATCGGAATTAATTGGAGGTTACCACACTGAGTATTCTTCAATGAAAATGGGATTTTATTTATTTGCAGAATATGCTAATATGTTTATTTCGGCAACTATTATTTCGGTTTTATTCTTTGGAGGATATAATTATCCAGGAATGAGTTGGGTAGTAGAACATTGGGGTGTAAATCTTGGAAATGTAATAGGAATGGGAGCGTTGTTTGCAAAACTTTGCTTTTTCATCTTCTTCTTTATGTGGATTAGATGGACTATTCCAAGATTTAGATACGATCAATTGATGAATTTAGGTTGGAAAATATTAATTCCGCTTTCCATTGTCAATATTATGATTACAGGAATAGTGCTTTTAAGGGGAGAAATTTTGGCCTATTTTGGATTTTAGATTTAAGTAAGGAAATATACTTTGTATATATTTGAAATATAATGCTTTATGCTTTTTTAAATAATCAATAACTAAAGGCATCACATTTTGTGATACCATTGATAATCAAAAAGATGGATAGAAAATTAACAATTATTCCAAATGAGGTTATTTCTAATAAGATATATCTAATTAGAAATCAAAAAGTAATGTTGGATAAAGATTTGGCGGAACTTTATGCTGTTGAAACAAAGCAATTAAAAAGACAAGTTCGTAGAAATATAGAAAGATTTCCAGAAGATTTTATGTTTGAGCTGACTGAAATTGAAAGTGAAATCTTGAGGAGCCAAATTGGCACCTCAAGTTGGGGAGGAAACAGATATATTCCGATGGCGTTTACGGAACAAGGTGTTGCAATGCTTTCGAGTGTTTTGAATAGTCCAACAGCAATAAAAGTAAATATTCAAATTATTAGAGTTTTTGCTAAAATTAGAGAAGTTCTTGCTGATACAATGAATATGAAATTGGATATTGAAGAAATAAAAATGAAACTTAACAATCAAAACAAAAACATTGAATTAGTTTTTAGTTATTTGGATGAATTGATTGATAAACAAGAGAACAAAATAGAACGAACGAAAATAGGTTTTAAAAAATAAAGATTACTGATAAGCTTAGCCCTGATAGAAGTGGAAAGCCTTTTGAAGTGGAAAACCAATTTTTGTTTTTATAAAAAAGCGACCAACGGAAGCTCTTTTTATAAAATTACAAAAATGGTTGGTAACGAAAAAGCTTGCAACGGATAGCAGGAATGGCTTCTAAAAATAATAATAGCTATAAAAATGGAGATACAAAGTATTTCGTTATCGGGTAAGAAAAAACAGGTTTCCAACAAGGAAATGACGTTTTTGGAAAGAATGTACCTGATTGCAATTGTAAAAGGTTTATGGATTACCATAAAACACTTTTTTAGAAAAAAGGCAACGATTCATTATCCGGAACAAGTTCGGGAATTTAGTCCGGTGTATCGTGGGCAACATATGTTGAAACGGGATGAACAAGGTCGTGAAAACTGTACTGCTTGTGGTTTGTGCGCGCTTTCTTGTCCTGCAGAAGCCATCACGATGAAAGCTGCCGAACGACAACCGGGTGAAGAACATTTATACCGCGAAGAAAAATATGCTGAGATCTATGAAATCAATATGTTGCGTTGTATTTTTTGTGGATTGTGTGAGGAAGCTTGTCCGAAAGATGCGGTTTATTTGACAATTTCTAAGGAATTAGTTCCTGCAAATTACGATAGAGAAGATTTCATTTTTGGAAAAGATAAATTAGTAATGCCGATGGAAATGGCTTTGGCAAATACTAAAAAACTGAATTAATTATGGCACCAATACTTATTATATTTTATATTTTGTCGGCCTTTACTTTGTCCACTGCATTTTTGACAATTTATAGCAGAAACCCTATTCATAGTGCTATTTATTTAGTGTTGTGCTTTTTCTCTATAGCCGGACATTATTTATTATTTAACGCTCAATTTTTAGCGCTTGTTCACATCATCGTTTATTCGGGAGCCATTATGGTGCTCTTTTTATTCACGATTATGTTGATGAATTTAAATAATGAAGACGAGGTGCACAAGCCTAGAATCACAAGGCTTGGCGCAATAACTGTTTTCGTATTATTGAGTTCTGCTTTGGTAGTAATCTTCATGTATTCTAAACCATTTGTTGGCGAATATTATACAAGTCATACCGATTTTCAATCGATTAAAAAATTAGGAACCGTTTTGTTGGATGATAAAGATGGTTTTATGGTTCCGTTTGAATTTGCTTCAGTATTGCTTTTAGTAGCAATGATTGGTGCGGTTTTATTGTCTAAAAAAGAAAAAAAAGGTAACTAATATGGAGAATATTTTAAATCAAATAGGTATAGAAAATTACATTTTCCTTTCCGTTTTACTATTTTGTATCGGAATCTTTGGAGTGTTGTATAGACGAAATGCCATCATCGTTTTTATGTCCATAGAAATTATGTTGAATGCTGTGAACTTATTATTTGTAGCATTTGCAACCTACTGGCAAGATCCTAAAGGAGAAGTTTTTGTATTCTTCTCGATGGCTGTTGCTGCTGCCGAAGTTGCCGTTGGATTGGCATTACTAGTTTCGGTTTTCCGAAATATTGGTTCGGTTGATATTTCAAATTTAAAAAACTTAAAAGGATAATCCCTAATGGAGAATAATTTAGTTTTACTCTTACTACTAGCCCCATTGGTTGGGTTCTTATTTAATGTTTTCTTCGGAAAGAAAGCAGGAAAAAACATTTCTGGTACCATCGGAACTATTGCTGTTGCAGTATCTTTTGGAATGAGTGTGTATTTCTTCCTTCAATTAAATTCTACTGGAAAACCAATTGAAGTTACCTTATTTGATTGGATTCAAATAGGGAATCTTAAAGTAGATTTCGGAATTTTATTAGACCAATTGTCTTTATTGTGGTTGCTTTTTGTAACCGGAATTGGTTCATTAATACATTTATATTCTATTAGTTATATGCATGAAGATGAAAATATGCAAAAGTTTTTTGCGTATTTAAATTTATTCATCTTCTTCATGATCACTTTAGTAGTTGGAAGCAACTTACTAGTTATGTTTATCGGATGGGAAGGCGTTGGGCTTTGCTCCTACTTGCTTATCGGATTTTGGCATAAAAACCAAGAGTACAATGATGCCGCCAAGAAAGCATTCATTATGAATCGAATTGGGGATTTAGGTTTCTTGATTGGGATTTTTATATTGGCAAGTTTGTTTTCTACATTGAATTTTGTGGAAATGAAACAAGCAATCTCTGTTGGAACTGCTAACACTGCTTTACTTGGCGTTGCCGCTTTATGTTTGTTCATCGGAGCAACCGGAAAATCGGCGCAATTACCACTTTATACTTGGTTGCCAGACGCAATGGCTGGACCAACACCAGTTTCGGCATTAATTCACGCTGCAACAATGGTAACGGCTGGTATCTTTATGATTACTAGAATGAACTTCTTATTTGATTTAACTCCTGAAGTTCAAAACATAATTGCAATTGTTGGAGCCATTACTGCTTTAGTAGCAGCTTCTATTGGATTATTACAAAATGATATTAAAAAAGTTTTAGCCTATTCTACCGTTTCCCAATTGGGTTTAATGTTTTTAGCCTTAGGAATGGGCGCTTATAATGTTGCCGTTTTCCACGTAATCACACATGCATTCTTTAAAGCTTGTTTATTTTTAGGTTCAGGTTCGGTTATTCACGCTTTGCATGGCGAACAAGATATGCGCAAAATGGGTGGTTTAAGAAAATACATGCCAATCACATTTGCAACAATGTTAATCTCTACTTTAGCCATTGCAGGTATTTTTCCTTTTGCAGGTTTCTGGTCTAAAGACGAAATATTAATGGTAGCCTTTGAACACAATAAAGCGTTATGGATTATTGGTTCTATTGCGTCTATAATGACGGCTTTTTATATGTTTCGATTATTGTATTTGACGTTCTTTAGAGATTTTAGAGGAACCGAAGAACAAAAACACCATTTACACGAAAGTCCGAGTTTAATTACTTTGCCTTTAATCCTCTTAGCAGCATTAGCAACCGTTGGTGGATTGATAAATTTACCAGGAAGCAATTGGTTAAACCATTTCTTGGAACCAATATTAGCTGGAAAACACGAAGAGCATGCTCTTGGAAGTCAAGAATACATGCTAATGGGAATTGCATTAGCAGGAGCAATTGTTGGTATTGTTTGGGCGTATGCTAAATACATCAAACAAGGATTTGTGCCAAAACAAGATTCTGAAATTGTAGGCATCTCTAAAACTATTTACAATAAATATTATGTAGATGAAATTTACACTGCTGTAATTATCAAACCAATAAACTCTCTTTCTAATTTCTTTAGAACTACTCTAGAGCCTGCTCTTGGAAATGTAGTTTACGGATTTGGAACCGTAGCAAACGGACTAAGTAATCAAGGTAGAAAATTACAAACCGGAAGTATTGGTTTATACCTTTTTGCTTTTGTAATTGGAGTATTAGCAATAGTTAGTTATTTATTTTTAGCACAATAATTTAAAGAAAATGAACGTATCCCTTATATTAATTGTCCTTTTAATTGGTGCTTTGGCAACCTTCCTTTCTGGAGATAAAATCGCTTCCAAAGTGGCTTTGTTCTTTAGTTTATTGGCATTAGGTTGTACAACCATATTAGTAAATCACTTTCTTGGTGGTGTAGACATCAGTCTTAACAACCCTTGGATATTACAACCCAATGTATCGTTTGCTTTAAAAGCAGATGGTTTGGCTCTAGCCATGGTGTTGTTAACCGTTTCTTTAACGCCAATAATTATCTTTTCCTCTTTTGGAAATAATTTTAATAAATCTAAAAATTTCTATGCCTTAGTATTGTTCATGGCATTTGCAATGACAGGAACTTTCCTTGCAGCGGATGGTTTATTATATTATATTTTCTGGGAATTATCTTTAATTCCAATTTATTTTATAGCATTGGTTTGGGGTAATGGCGATGCCGAAGAGCGTAAAAAAGCAGTAGTGAAATTCTTTATTTACACACTTGCTGGTTCGTTGTTCATGCTAATTGCTTTTGCTTATTTATATACCAAAGCAGGTAGTTTCATGCTGTCTGACTTAACGAAATTAAATTTATCAGCAACCGAACAATTCTGGATATTCTTCGCATTCTTTTTAGCATATGCTATTAAAATTCCGATTATACCATTCCATACATGGCAAGCAAAAGTATACCAAAAAGCACCAACTGTTGGAACCATGCTTTTATCAGGAATTATGCTAAAAATGGGATTGTACAGCGTTATTCGTTGGCAAATTCCTATTGCTCCATTAGCAGCTAAAACCTACATGCCAACCTTAATCGGATTGAGTATTGCAGGTGTTATCTATGGTTCAATCGTAGCCTTGCGTCAAAAAGACGTAAAAAAATTATTAGCTTATTCTTCTCTTGCACACGTTGGACTAATTGCTGCTGGTTGTTATACTTTAACTGCCGATGGTTTAAGCGGAGCCGTATCGCAAATGATTGCCCACGGATTTGTAATCGTTGGTTTATTCTTTGCTGCCGAAGTAATTTTCAGAAGATTTGAAACCAATAAAATTGACGATTTAGGTGGAATTCGTTCACAAGCACCAAAATTCACTTCAATGTTTATGATTTTAGTTTTGGCTTCTGTGGCTTTGCCAGGAACCTTTAACTTCATTGGAGAATTTACGGTATTGTATAGTTTATCTCAAGTGAATATTTGGTTTGCTGTTTTCGGCGGAACTACTATTATATTGGGAGCTTATTACATGTTGAAAATGTTCCAAAATGTAATGCTTGGAGAAACCAATACTAAAGTTTTTGCTGATATTACGGTTAGCGAAACCATCGTTTTTGTTATACTAATTGGCTTTTTATTGTTCTACGGATTGCATCCAAAACCAATTGTAGATTTGGTAAACCCAAGTATCAAAGAAATTTTAACTCAAATTAATAGATTTAACTAATCCAAATGAATACACTAATAGCAATATCAGGTTTAGGCGTTTTTTGTCTTATAGCTGAAATCTTTAATTTAAGAAAAGCAATTGTTCCGGTAGTAATTTTAGGATTATTAGCAGTATTAGGAACCACTTTAAATCTGTATTCTTTCGGATCTGTTTTAGATGGAAAATACAGCAATATGATTGTTGTAGATAAATTTTCTTCTGCGTTTGTGTCGCTTTTTATTTTGCTAACCGTATTCATTGTTGCCATGGGACACGATGTATATAAAGACCATCCAACTAAAATCTCCGATTATATAGCCATCAAGATCTTTCTTTTGGCGGGAGCTGTAGCAATGGTTTCTTTTAGCAACTTAGCAATGTTCTTTTTAGGAATTGAAACGCTTTCTATTGCATTATACATTCTTGCTGGAAGCAGCCGTTTGGATATTAAAAGCAACGAAGCCGGAATGAAATATTTCCTAATGGGTTCTTTTGCATCGGGAATTATATTGTTTGGTATTTGCTTGATTTATGGAGCAATGGGAAGTTTTGATGTTACAGAAATATCTAATGCATCACTTTCAGCCGAACTACCTTCTTGGTTTCCTATTGGAGTAGTTTTAGTCGTAGTTGGAATGTTGTTTAAAATTGCAGCAGTCCCATTTCACTTTTGGGCACCAGATGTTTACGAAGGCTCACCATCATTGGTTACTGCAACTATGAGCACCTTGGTAAAAGTTGTTGCCGTTGCCACTTTATACAAATTAGTTACCGTATTAAACTTGAATTTATCTTTTGATAACCAGGATATTTTAACCGCTTTCCAATTGATAGTAGTAATTATTTCTATCGCTTCTATGACAATTGGAAACATTATGGCTTTACGTCAAAATAATGTAAAACGTATGTTGGCATTCTCTGGAATTTCGCATGCAGGATTTATGTTAATGGCATTATTAACCGTTGCTAATTCTTCTACAACATTACTATATTACACTGCCGCTTATGCCTTGGCAGGAATTGCAGCATTTGCAGTAATTATAACGGTTACTAAAAACAAAGACAACGAAGACATTGTAAATTTCAATGGCTTAGGAAAAACCAATCCGTTGATGGCGGCGATTTTAACAGGAGCATTATTATCTATGGCGGGAATTCCTATTTTCTCTGGATTCTTTGCTAAGTTTATGTTGTTTACCCAAACCATTCAAGCAGGATATTTAGTAGTTGTTATTGCTGGAGTTATCAATTCGATTATAAGTGTTGGATATTACTTCAAATTAATTTTGGCCATGTACACTAAAGAACCAAATGAAGAGAAACAAGCAACTCCATTTGTGTATTATGCTGTGGGTGTGGTTTCCATTCTATTGAATGTACTTATCGGATTGTATCCTTCTTTAGTTACCAATTTATTGAAATAAGAAATCTTTATTTTTAAAATAACAGAAACCATCAAAAGTAATTTTGGTGGTTTTTTTGTTTTGTTTGAGATTCTTCCTGCGTCAGAATGACAACTTTGTGCATAGTGACTAGTTGTGTGGAATGTAAACTTTGCGAAGAAGTTTAAAACGCAAGACTTAATCACTTATTCAATAGCGGATTTGCAAATCACTTTTATCTAATGCTAGTCTGCTTTTTTATAAAGTGAAAATTATGGTTTAATATAAAAACTATTCCTTATTGTATGCTATTTTTTAACAATAACCTTTACTTTGGTAGTTCTTTTTACTAAAGGTTTGGTTGATTTTTTTGCTGCAATAAATTCACTTATTTCAATTCTTTCTTTCTCTGTTAAAGGTGGGCTTTGAATAATAAAGTCAACTCCTTTAGGTTCTTTTATTAAATTCATTGTTTAAGATTTAAAATATTTTTTTACTAATTTTTTGGATGCTTCAGGTTCAATAATCATTCTTTGGTTTTTAAAATGATATGCCCCTAAATTTTCTTCATAATGCTTGATTAAGTTTGTTTTAGCCGTAAAAGCAACAAATCCATCATAACCTTTTTGAAAAGAAAGTTTACAAGCAAAAGCAACTAAATTTCCTGCAACACCTTCATAAAGTTTATTTTTTCCAATATTAAAAGGAGCACTTTCCAAAAGATTCATGAAAATATGGTCTTGTTCTATTGTTATACTCAAAAGACCTTGGATAATATTGGAATTATTTATTATGGATAATTTGTAAACTTCTTTTTGAATGTCATTAAATTCTGATTTCCAATCAAAATTCCAATTGTTTTTCTTTGTGATAGTTTTTAAATCAATAGTCGTTAATCTACTAACTTCTGTTTGAAAACTATCTCCAGAAATAGTATTCAATATTGAATCCGTTAATTTATCAATAATAAAACTTTGTTCCATTTGGATATTATTACTAGCAAGTCAAAAATACAAAAATTTTAGATTGAAATAGACTTTAACTAATTCAATTTGAAATTAGTAGTTTTTTAAATTCTAATTTCACAAAAGACATAAACTGCTTAGGTACTATCTTGATTACCTAATTTATTTTGTTAATTTTTATATATTTGTAACACCGAGAGGAAGCTTCTTGCGATTATTCACTGGATGTTTACCTTGTGTAGTCCCGACTTTTAAGTTGGGACTATTTTTTTTAATTTTGT
>CANFZM010000023.1 GCA_947451525.1 Flavobacteriaceae bacterium | reverse complement strand
TTCCTTGTAAAATATCATCGATTAAACAAAAAATTGATATAATTTTGTCTTTGCTAAGCATTGGTTTCGTTTATTGGTTCGCAAAACAAATTTACTTAACCTTTGCTTTTCTTTTTTATACTTTTTAAACTAGCAACTTGAATTAATTACTAACGATTATATTTATAAGAAAATTATCTAATTCTTCTTTTTGATTAAATTAAAGTAATAATCAACTTCAAAACTAAAAACATCCTTTGTATTAATCACCTTATTATTGTGCTTTAACTCGCTTATCAAACTACCTGCATCAATATGTTGGTAAAATAAATTTAGAGCGATGGCATCTGATTTTCTAGTTTTGGAGAAATTAAAAACAATACCTAAACCCAATCCAAAGGATTGTTTATTTTCTTTTAAAGTTTCTTTTTCACGGATTGATTTTGTAGCATCGTTTTGATTAATCAAAAGATAATCACCTGTGGCTTCAATTTTTGAAAAATTATATTTAGGAAGGATTTGAAAATAATATAACTCCTCCTCATCTTTAAGCAGAATAATCTTAGGACTAAACCCAAAATTTAATACAGAAAATTTTCTACTAAAAACATCAATAGCTACATTTTGATTATTATAACTAACTTCATCTCCTAATCCACCTAGAAAATAATTTAACTCTACTTCTGGTTTGAAATATTTCTTTAAATTTAACTCTAAACCAGTCTTTATATTATAATAACTACTATTATAAAATTCAGATTGCCTATTGTAACCAAAACCAATTAAAGGTCTAACTACTTGTGCATTTAATGAAAAAGAAATAAATAAAAGGGAAATAAAAATTAACTTCATATGGTTTACTAATCATCAAATGGCTGAATTTATTTATTATAAAAAAAAATCGTTAGTAACAAAGTTATGAAACTTTAATTACTAACGATTATATTTTTGAGAAAATTAATTACTAACTTTCTAATCCGTCTCTCATGTTTTGAATGTAAGCCGCTTTTTGGAACTTCATTCTATTGGTAACAGAAGGTTTGATGAATGCTTGACGCGCACGTAACTGACGAACAGTTCCTGTTTTATCAAATTTTCTTTTATAGCGCTTTAATGCTCTATCGATATTTTCTCCGTCTTTAATTGGTATAATTAACATAATATAGACACCCCCTCTCGTTAAGTGTGCAAAAGTAACATTTATTTTGGATTAAAAAAGAGAAATTTTAAGAAAATAGAAAAAAGAATATAGAATATAGACTTAACACGAACAAACATTCACTCAAGGCAGATAAATACAATAAAAATATAGTCAAGCAATAATTCGCTTGACTCTATTCTCTATTTTCTTTTCTCTATATTCTTTTCTCTATATTCTATTTTCTATATTCTATTTTCTATATTCTATTTTCTATATTCTATTTTCTATTGAGGAAGATATTATTTCACCGCTGGCTTATAATTTTGCTTGTCAATTATCATTTTGGATAAAATCTCTTTCAAAATTTCAGAAGTTCCACCACCAATTGGCCCTAAACGACTATCTCTCAACAATCGTGCTAATGGGTATTCTTCCATATAACCGTAACCACCTAGCATTTGAAGACAACTATAAATAGTTTCATCCGATACTTTGGTAGATTTTAATTTAGCCATAGTGGCTTCTTTCACAACATATTCTCCTTTATTTAATCGGGCAACTGCTGCATAATTAAATATCTTGCAATGTTCCACATCGGTAGCATGTTCAACCATAGTGTGTCTTAGTGCTTGAAATTTATTGATTGTAGTTCCAAATGCTTCTCTTTGTGACATGTAATCAATCGTATAATCAATTGCATATTCTGCTCTTGCATGCGCATTTATTGCCATAATTAAACGTTCCAAAGCAAAGTGTTGCATGATATATGGAAAGCCTTTTCCTTCTTCTCCCATTAAATTTTCTTCCGGAATTTCAACATTGTCAAATGCAATTTCTGCAGTATCGGATGCTCTCCAACCTAATTTATCTAACTTCGTAGCAGAAATTCCTTTCAAATTGGTATCCATCAAGAAAATACTGATTCCTTTATTACCAAGTTCCGGACTTGTTTTGGCAGCCACTACATAATAATCGGCATACACACCATTAGTAATAAAGGTTTTAGATCCATTAATTACATATTTATTTCCAACTTTCACAGCTGTTGTTCGCATGCCTGCAACATCACTTCCGCCAAAAGGCTCGGTAATACACAGGGCACCTATTTTATCGCCCGAAATACTTGGTGCTAAATAATCTTGTTTAATTCGTTCGTCGCCTTCGGCATTTAAATGCGTCATTGCCAAATAAGCATGTGCCCACATAGCAGCAGCAAAACCAGAGGATTTAATTTTTTGAAGCTCTTCAAGAAACACTACAGTATAAAATAAATCTAAATTCATTCCTCCATATGCTTCTGGATAAGCAATCCCAAAGAAGCCCATTTCTCCAAATTTCTTCCAAATAAAGCGTTCGATTGTACCTGTTTTTTCCCATTTTTCAATATGGGGAACTACTTCTTTTTGTAAAAAGTCTTTTAAACTTTTTCTAAATAATTCATGCTCTTCTGTAAAGTATATCGAATTCATATAGGGCTTTTTTTATTGTATTTTTTTAGAATTCCAAATATAAGGCAATTATTTTTAATTTATCAACAGGAAAACCTTTAATATTTGATAAATCCTCAATTTTAATATCGCCATTCATACTTCTATACGTTACGATATTTTTAGAAATTGGATATTTAAAATAATAAAACTGACCTAATTCTTTGATAGAAGCAGTATTAATATTGATTTTTTTGAGTTTTGGAAGTGACTCTACAATAAAATATTTATCTAATTCGGCAATAACGTCGGGAGATAATCCCCACACATCGGTCATTTGATCCATAGAAACAAATCCACCTAAGATTTCTTTTTGCTTCAAAATTCTATCAGAAATTGCGTCGCCAATTCCAGAAACCTTTATCAAATCTTCTTTTGTAGCTTGATTAATGTCTAAAATTTTTAAGGTTTCTTTTTTCGGGAATTCTTTCCATTTGGATTTTGGAGAAGAACTATCGTGAGGATTGTTCACCCAATCTGGAAATTTAAAATTCGGTGCTATGGCTTCCAACAAAGAATCGGAAATTCCGGTTACGGCTTGAAATTCTTCTGGAGAATTGGCAAATTTCCCTTGTTGCCTAAAAGCGTGTAAGCGATTTATTTGCGGAAGCGTCATTCCTAGTTTGTAGGCTTTAAAATCGGAAATAAAATTCGGATTGTAAGAATATTCTTTAAATTCCTTTTTCGGATTAACTTCTTTAATGCTATCTAAATTATATTGCAAGGAAATCCAATGCTGTTCTTCTTTAGAGGGTTGTCGCTTTGGATTAAAATCCATAAAACAATAAACCAACTGCAATGCAATTATAATAAAGAACAAAACGAGAATTCCTTTTCGCTGGTCTTTCGAAAAATTAAATAGTTTTTTTATGTTGGGAGACGTATCCAAAATTTACAAGTCAAAAACAGATGTTCGTTTTGCTCGAATTAAATCTTTTAACTTAATCCAAAAAGCCAAGGTTAAATAAAATCCAAACCCTAAACCTACAGTAATAAAAGATATATAAATAAAGAATAAACGGACACTAGTTGCCCGCATTCCTAACTTGTCGGCCAAGCGCGAGGACACGTGAAACCCATGTTTTTCAAAAAAGTAACGAATATTAGTTATCATCATTTATTTTTTAAAAGTTCTAAGCCAATAGCGCATTGCAGGCATTTTTGAGCATTACAATATTCGTTCTTGAGTTGCAACAACGACTGCGATTCGAAGGCGTTTTTAGATTTAATACCAAATGTAGTAAACTTTTCTATAATGCTGTTTTTCTCGGCCGTAATATTAGAAAGTAATTCTATTATAGCCTCTAAATTTTCTTTTCCTTGACTTTGGGCATAGGCAAATTGGATAGGAATAATGGTATTGATAATCACTAAATCAATAAATGATTTGGATAGTGACTTTTCTTTTTTAGGACTGGATTTATCAAAATTATAATGCGTTTTCCAATAATCGCTAACAGATAATTCGAAAATAGCATAAACATCTTGCGGATTTTTGGCTGCAATTATTTTAGAAAACAAATTCCGTTGTAAATGGAACAGCATTGCCAGTTGCGCCAATCGTATGGTTGGGAAATTATCTGGTCGGTGTTGAAAAAACTGAACAGGCTCTAGAATTGGCTTCTTCAATTTGTATTTTAAAGCTATATAATCGTACCAAGATTTTAGTTCCTTTGGGTAGGTGTCTTCCACCCCATCGGGAATCATATCGGCTTGACCGAAAAGTAAGGATTCGAGATACATCACTTCTAATGCTTCTTTTCGAATCAAAGAAAAAGTGATGGACTTGGCAATTTTTAAAAAGGTTTCTCCGTTGGTATTCAATCCGAAGTTTTTAGCCAACATACAAAACAAAACTGCTTCCCAATCGTTATCGGTTTCCTCAAGCAACTGTTGAATTGGTTTTGCTTTTCGTTCGAGTCGTTCTAAAAACAAGCGCTCTTGCCAATTTTGAAACACGAAAGGTTCTATTTCTTGAATTTGATTCTCACAAAACAGCCACGATTTTTTAGTAGAAAGTTCTTGGTAACGATGAAGTTCTTCTTTAGAAACATAATTTTTAAGTTCTAAAACTGGAATTTCGGAATTGTCTTTTCTGAAAATTGGTGCATCATGTTCCCAAACGACATGAAGGATTACGTTGTTGTAATTAACATCTTTTTCGTGCTGGTGCAAATACCAATCTGAGGATTTGAGATGCATTTCAATAGTACCAGCCCATTTTTGGTTATCCAAAACTAGTTGCGCATTAAAAAAATCGGGTCCTTCTTTTTGTAAATAATTCCCAGAATGCACAATGGTTAAATCTTCCCCATGCGTAGTTTTTAGATTAGAAAAATCGTACTTCTTGTATTGCCAAACGTAATGGATAAAATCTTCCTTCATACAGATAAAAACATTCAATATAAAGTTACATTTTTGAAGTCAATTATGCAAATTTTCATTACTAAATTTTCAACGCTTATATTTGTATTTCAAAATCCTTAAAAATGAAAAACTTAATTGTTATTTTAATTTGCTTTCTATCTCTTGCAACTTTTAGTCAAGCCAATTATAAAATTACTTATGTAAAAAGTTCTAATGGAAAATTAGTTGAAAATCAGGACCCTATTATTGTTTTTTCAAATGCTACGCAGACGACTCTAACTACGCAATCTATTTTAGATAATAAAGCCGTTTATCCTTTTGAATTTTCTTTAATCAATAGGAAAACCAATGCGGTGATTCAAATAGCGAAACTGAACGAGCACAAATCTATTGCTACTATTGACAGTACTTCTATAGGAAAACAAACGTTTGAATTGCTACCAGAAAGCAAGAAAATATTGGGTTACAACTGTAAGAAAGCCAAAACAATTATCAACTCCAACACCATCGAAATATGGTATACCACAGATATACCTATTAAAGGGGCTCCGTCTGTTTTAGGGCAAAATTTGGGGTTAGTTCTTGAGACAAACCGTAATGGGAACTTTGTTGTTGCAGCAACTAAAGTGGAGAAACTAAAACAATTTCCTATAGCAGAAGTAAAACCCGAAAAAACTTTGGATTTATTGACTTATAGAGATGAACTTTGGAAAAGTCGATTTACTACTATTTCGATATTTAAAAATGAAATAATTAATTTTTCGGATGCCTCCAAATCCAACGATAGCATTATGCGATTTGCCAATGGCACCATTATCCTTAGAAAGGTTTCTATTCCGAATATCGTTAAAGGAAGCCAAGTATTTATGGAAGTTACCGAACAATCGAATGGCGATGCTTATGACAGAACGGGATCGGTATTTCTTATTCCTATGAAACAGAAAAATTCTTTTTTGGAAGGATTGCAAAATGGAGTAAAAGCACTTCCAATTTATGAGAATGGAAATGGCAAGTACTACCAAGGAATTGCTGCTACAGAAAACTATTCTCCTCTTTTAGAATTGATGCGTTTTTTCACTCCGTTTGGAATTAAACAATACAATACCATCCCCTTAAAAGATAAAATTTGGGAGGAACGAGTTAACTACCGTCAGGATATTTCCGAATTGACTGCTGCCATGAGCGGACAAGAAGTTTATATTGGAACTTTTATTGGGAATTACGATAAAGGCGGACATAAAGTGAACGTGAATTTGACAATTCATCCGGAAGAAGAAGTGGTGGTAGCAAAACCAACAGAAATCATTACGTTGTTTAACACTACAAATGTTATGGAAATGGCAGGGCAAGAATATGGCACTTTATTCAATTCGGATAAAGGATTGGTAGTGACATTCACATTAAATAAAGACATTAAGAACGCTAGACTTCGCTATATTACCACGGGGCATGGTGGCTGGGAAAATGGCGATGAATTTGTACCTAAAAAAAATTCAATTTATTTAGATGAAAAGGAAGTCTTCCATTTTACCCCTTGGCGGGAAGATTGTGGTTCGTATCGATTGTACAACCCTGCATCAGGAAATTTTCCTAACGGATTATCTTCCTCTGATTACAGCCGTTCTAATTGGTGCCCTGGCACTTCGACTAATCCAATTTATATAGAATTAGGAGATATAAAAGCCGGAACACATAGCCTTCAAGTGAAAATTCCACAAGGAGCCAATGAAGGGACAAGTTTTAGTGCTTGGAATGTTTCGGGGGTATTGCTTGGAGAGTAGAATTCAACACTAATTGCATAAAAAAAAAATTAATCCAAATTATAGTTTATAAAAATCAGATGCTTTTATGGTAATTATTTTACCCTCTCGCATAATCACAACGGATTGATTTTTTTCAATTTTGGATTGAATCATACGTTCAAAGGATAATTTCAAGCCTTTGGTGACTTTTTCATGAAAATCATCTATTTTGACTACTACTTTTTTGCTCATAATTTAAACTTAAAAATTAGTAATTAAATCCCATTTTGTTTTTTCAAAAATTTCAATTTCTTCGTTTTTTATACCTTTTGCTATAATTTTAGGATATTCTTCATTATCAAAAACCATCCAACTATCACACAAAGGTATATAAATTTTGAATAAATTCTCAATTCCTCGAGAATATCTTCTTGCAATTGTACTTATTGGAATATCGTGTCCTCCTTCAGAGACTCTCATTGAAACTCTATTTATTGCCATTTCTATTGTTGGTAGCCAAAAAAATAGTAATTTTATTGTGTAACCATTTTGTTTTGCTCTTAAAAGTTTATGCTTATATGATTTTGTAGCTAATGTTGTTTCAAAAGCAAAGTTTTCATTCGATTTTAACAAAGTGTCAATTCGTTCTAGCATTATCCGTCCAGCTTCAAAAGCCACTTTTTCTGGTTGAAAAGGAGATAATCCAAAGGCAATATTATCAGCATTGACAAATTCTTTACAATTTAGAATTTCAGGCAAAATAGTAAATGACGCAGTAGTTTTTCCTGCGCCATTACAACCTGAGATTATATAAATTATTTTTTCTTTCATTTTAAAACCAAGCTTCAAATTATTTGAATTTGTTCATACATCGGGTAAATAATGAAATATGGAATAAAATTATTTTATAGAACCGATTATATCGTATTTGGTGATGATGTGGTGTTTTCCATTTCCTAAATCCACCAGAACCGCTTGGTTGTCTTTGGTGAATAATTTAGAAACTTCTTCAATGGCAGTTCCTAATTTTACTATAGGATAGGGTTTTCCCATTATTTCACGTATTGGTTTGTCGGCTACATTTTTATCAGAAACATAACTCTGGAAAAGATCTGATTCGTCTACCGAACCAACAAATCCTGTGATGTCGATTACTGGGATTTGCGAGATTTTGTATTTACGCATACGATCAATTGCGTGCGAAACCAATTCTTCGGTTCTAACAATTACTAAGGGTTTGTCCAGATGGTCTTTGATTACGTCTTCGGCTTTGGTGATTTCTTCTTCTAAAAATCCTCTTTCGCGCATCCAATCGTCGTTGAACATTTTACCAACATAACGACTTCCTGAATCGTGGAATAAAACTACTACTACATCGTCTTTAGTGAAATGTTCTTTAAGTTGGTGTAATCCTTTTACACAAGAACCTGCAGAGTTTCCAACAAAAATCCCTTCTTCTAAAGCAATTTTACGGGTATAAACCGCAGCATCTTTATCGGTTACTTTGGTAAAGCCATCGATTAAAGAAAAGTCCACGTTTTTAGGAAGGATATCTTCTCCAATTCCTTCAGTGATATAGGAATAGATTTCGTTTTCATCAAAAATTCCAGTTTCGTGGTATTTTTTAAAAACGGAACCATAGGTGTCAATTCCCCAAACTTTAATATTTGGATTTTTTTCTTTTAAATATTTTCCTATCCCGGATATGGTACCACCAGTTCCAACACCTACAACAAAATGGGTAATTTTGCCATCGGTTTGTTCCCAAATTTCAGGACCAGTTTGTTCGTAATGCGCTAAGGCATTACTTGGATTGTCGTATTGGTTAACGTACCATGAATTAGGAATGTCGATTGCTAATTGTTTGGAAACCGAATAATACGAACGTGGATCAGTAGGTTCTACATCGGTTGGGCACACAATAACTTTGGCGCCAACAGCACGAAGAATATCTACTTTTTCTTTGGATTGTTTATCGGAGATAACACAAATTAATTTGTATCCTTTGATTATAGCCGCAAGAGCCAAGCCCATTCCGGTATTTCCAGAAGTTCCTTCAATGATGGTTCCGCCAGGTTGTAAACGACCATCGGCTTCGGCATCTTCTACCATTTTTAGAGCCATACGGTCTTTGGTAGAGTTTCCTGGATTGAAGGTTTCAACTTTAGCAAGAACTAAAGCATCAATTCCTTCTACCACTTTGTTTAGTTTTACTAAAGGTGTGTTACCGATAGTTCCTAATATATTTTCAGAATAATTCATTTTTGTTTGTTTGTGATTGCAAAGATATTGATAAATAAATGGTATTGCAAACTACTGATTTCACACCAATAGACTGCCGTTTAACCCTGATGGAAGTGGCATCCTTTTTCTTGCCAAAGAAAAAGATAGAACGGACAGCAGGAATTACGTGTACTAAAATGCCTAAAGTTTATGTTTCAAATAAAAAGATTATTGGAAGAAATTCCATACCAAACCGAAACGTATCATGAAATCGTGGTACGGTAGATTGGGTGCCGAATAGTATTTATTACCCGAAAAAGCGGAGTTAAAATGCTCAGCTTTGAGGTAAATTCGGGTTTGTTTAACACGGGTATTTACGAAGAAATCTAGCATTGGGAATTCACCAATTTGTTTGTTTTTTTGAACAAAAAACTCGGCTAGAATTGGGTTGTAATCGTCGGCGTAGTATTTAGTAAAATAATTAATGGTGATTCCTGTTTGCAAAAACATGGCGCGTTTAAACACATAATCGGAGAAATAAAGGGTGTTGCGCAAGGTTAGTTGCGGCACGTTAAGAATAGTGTCTTTCTGCGAAACTTTTTGGTAAAGAAAGGTGTTGTCTAGACCCCATTTTCGGTACTTGAATTCACGAGATACTTTGAGTGAAATATAATTGATGGTACCAGAATATTGATGAGGAGTAACCAACTGCATGTAAGGCTTATGAATTGTATCTTGAAAATATAGGTGATCGTTGAGCGTGGTCAACTGAAGGGAAGCATTAACCCATTGGGTTGAAGCATTCACAACCAAATTATTGATTTTCTCGTTTTTAAAACTTTTGTACCAATTGTAATTATCGTACGAACTTTGGTTTAGTATGTAATTGTGGTTAGGCAACTTACTAATGTTTTGGTATTGAAAAGTAATATTGTTTTTAGGGTTGATGGTATAGGTTAAACGTGCATCTAAATTACGAAGAGGCTGCGTTGAAATAGAGTTAGACAAGCTTACAGTACCATTAATTTTGTTTTTTCGGTAATCGTATTGACCGCCAACAGTATTTATGACTGCTTGAATTTGACTTGGGATTGTAGTGGTTCCCAAAGTTTTTTCATAACCATTAAAATATTTGTAGATAAAATTTTCTGCAAAAAATTGGAATTTACCGAGGGTTTTATTTTCATAAACCGCACCTACTTTGTTATAGAATCTATCGTACATAGTTTGGTCTATAATATTTAAAGCTATGGATGAAGTACCAAATCGTTGGAAAGCTGTTCCTGTTGTTCCTATGGTGGAACTAAGTGTAGCCTGATTGAATTCGAAAAATTTATGTTCGTAATTTAATTGGTGCGCAATGTATAGATTATTTTCGTGGTCTTTAGCGTTAACGCGAAGGGTTTGGTCTATAAAGAAACGTTTTCCTTTAAATAAAGATTTAGCATCGGTTAAATAGACTTGTAAACGAGGTCGGTTTTTATAAAGAGGGTCTTTATCTTCAAAAAATTCTGGCTGTGTAAGACCTCCGTTTTCGCCATTCAACAAATCTTGTCCTGTATAATGGAAATTCATTGCATAACGTTTATCTAAAGTAAAGTAACTTGCTGTAAAGCGAAAATTTCCATTGCTGGATAATTGGTTGATGTACTTCCCTAAAGAACGTAAACCTTTAAAAGCGATAGAAAAATTAAAATTTTTAGCAGTGTTTAAGGTTACTAAGGCATCTACATTTTGCCCTTGTTCCATTACGGTTTTAAAATAGAGTTCGGTTAATGGAGTTGCAACCGAATAGTATTTAATATCGTTTACTTCAAGATAATTCATTTGTTTGGCTTTGAAACCAAATTCTGGAAAAGGAGAAAATTTATTTAAGCCGAAGTTTAAGGTAGAATAGGTTTGTCCTTCATTTGGAAAAGGCATTAAGCCGAACATATCTCTACGAAGATAATTATAATCGTATTCTTTTTTTATGGATAATGTAGTATCCAAAACTATAGTATCCCTTTGAATTGAGATTATTTTATAGGAAGTAATAGGTGCTTTTTGTGCTTTTTCTTTGGCTCTTTGTTCTGGGGTTTTTACTAAACTTTTAGTAACTGCTGGTTTTCCTTTTTCTTGAGAAAAAGAAAAAACTGTGGTAAAAAGAAAAATCAAAATATATAATTGTCGCATATCAAATGGAAAGCAACAAAAATAAGGAAATGTTTATAAACTAAATCATAAATATAATTTAAAAAAAAAGACCGCCATAAGGCGGTCTTTAATACAATAGTTTTTAAATACTATTAGTTTTGTGGAGCACCAGGAACCCAAAATGGTGTATGACTGTTTAAAGAAAAACAATCAGCAGCAACCATATTAGGAACGTTAGCACTATTAGCCACATATTCTGCAGTAGGATACATCAAACGATTAGGTTTTTTGTTTTGTACTAAAGCGCCTAATGGTAGTGGAGTAACTGGGAAACCTGTTCTTGTATAATCTAAATAAGATTGAATAGCATTAACACCCATTAAAGCAATCCATTTTTGGTACATAATAGCGTGCAATTTTTGAGCCGTTGTAGTAGATGCAGTATATCCAAAATTTGGTTTTGCGTTAATTAAAGATAAATAAGTTCCAATTGTAGCATTTCTCATAGTGAAATCTTCAGTAACACCATTATCAAATGCTGCTTGAGCACCAGAGAATAAAGCAGGATATCTTAAAGCAGCTTCTGCTTGTAAGAAATAAGATTCTGATAAAGTCATTACATAACCATCACAAGCGAAGTATTCTGGTAAAGTTCCACCAGCAGCTTGACCGTAAAGATTAAAGTTACCTGCTAATCCTAAACGACAAGGCAAACCTGGTAAAGTACCTGCAGGCGTAGTAACGTCTACAACATTACTACCTTGAGTTACTGCTCTTCTAACTGTTTGACCAGATCCAAGAGTAAATAATTTAGCAGAACGAGGATCCAATACATTAGGATAATTGATACCTGAACCAGCAACGATTTCATAATTGTTACCAAAAGCAGCCCAATTAGTTGTAGCATAACTTTGTAAAGCTTTGTAAGCATGACCAGACATAGTTACAAAAGTTCTATTGTTTTGTAAATTACCACTTACTAAGTAAGCAAAAGTTCCAAAAGCAGGACTTGCTTGATCGTCAGTAGAACTGTTAAATCCAGGATTAACAACAACATTAGCAGTGATAAAAGAACCTCCATTATTAATAATAGTAGATAAATCTGCTAATTTTTGATCTCTTAAAGTTGCTTTAGCACCTGTTACAGCAGACATACGTAAACACATTCTTAATTGCAAAGTATTAGCAAATTCAGTCCATTTAGCCAAATCCCCTTTTAACATTACATCATAAGGAGCAATATCTTCAGCAGTTGCAGGAGCATTGCTAATTAAATCTCTTGCTTGTTGTAATTCACCAAAAAGAGATTGATAAATAGCGTAATCATCATCGTATTTAGGTGTAATGTTACCAGTACCTTTCCAAGCTTCAGTATAAGGAATATCGCCATATAAATCCACTAATTGTTGTACATAGTGTACTTTACAAATTTTAGCAGCAGCTACATAATTATCGTATTTTCCATCAGGATTTGGATAATCAATAATTGCTTGAAAATTTTTGATTAAAGAGGCTAAACCCGTACTACCACTTACTATTGAAAGAGTACCACTATTATAAAAACCAGTATCTAAGTTTAATTGTAACTCTTTGTCATACCCATTTCCCCAAGACTGTACATTTCTAGTCCAAGAGTTCATAAATACGTTTCCTAATTGGTTCATAGTTGTACCTTGAACACGGTAGCAAGAAGTTTGTGCTCCAGGTAACAATTTACTTGGACTTGCTTGTGAAAAGGAAATATCATTAGGACTAGGACTGTTGATGTCCAAATAATTGTCGCACGAGAAAAAAGCTAACGCTAATATCGGAACGATAAATTTTATTTTTTTCATAATTAAATTATTTTAGAACGTTAAGTTCATTGTGAAACCATAAGTTTTAGTAGATGGATATTGTCCAACATTAATAATACCTTGAGCGTTACCCGTAGTATTAGCAGCTTCAGGATCAGAATAACTGTTGTTAGCTAAACCATGTCTTGGTTTTAAGAATTTACCATCAGCAAGGAAAATAAATGGATTTCTAGCATTTATTCCAAATCTTAATGTTTCTAAACCTGTACCTGCCAATAATTTTTTAGGTAAACCATAGCTTAAAGAAAGTTCTCTAATTTTTAAAGCAGAAGCATCAATTACATTAGCTTCAGCAATATTTCTTTGAGTTGAAGTAAAGTAATTAGTTACTCCAGCAGGACTAGCCGCACCAGCCACAACTGTATTAACAGCACCAGTAGTAGTTACTCCAGGGAAAACATACCCTTGATTTCTATCGAAACCAGCAGTATCTAAGTCACCCCCAGCAAATAACAAGATGTTTTTTGCAAAAGAGTAAGCAGAAGCACCCATTCTTAAATCAGCAACTGCTGTAAATTTAAATCCTTTGTATTCAAAAGAGTTGGTAAATCCAATAATATAGTCTGGAGTACCTTTTCCTAATTTTTGGAAAGAAGAAGTTGTTTGTGGAAGACCATTAGATCCTACAATTACATTACCATTTCCGTCTCTAACATAAGATGTACCTTTAATTAAAGGAAATTCTTCTCCAACTTCAGCAAAAATACCTACTTGAGAGTTAGATTGTAAGTTAACGCTAGTTGCTCCTTCAGCTAAACCAGTTACTTTAGTTTTGTAAGTAGTATAACTTGCACGCATGTCCCATTTAAAACTATTTGTTTTAATTGGAGTAACACCTAAATCAATTTCATACCCTTTGTTTTGAAGAGATCCAATGTTGTTTAATGTACTAGTTGCTCCAGAAAAAGGTGAAGTAGATACATTTGTAATCAAATCTTTAGTATCTGCAACATAGTAAGAACCTTCTAAAGTAATTCTATCTTTAAAGAAACCAAATTGAGCTCCAATTTCTTTTGTTGATACAAACTCTGGTTTAATATCAGGGTTAGTTGGAATATTATTATAACCAAGAGCTGAGATGTTTCCAAACGGGAACCCTTGAGGTATTTTTGTAAGTTCATTAGTAGAATATGGACTTGTAATAGAAGTATTTCCTACAACTGTATACGATGCATTAATTTTAGCATAATTTAAAACCTTATTGTCTCTAAGACCTTCTATTGCTTTAGTTGGAAGGAATGAAACCCCTACTGAAGGATAGAAATAAGAATTTTTAATTCTTGAAGATTGCTCCACACGTGAAGTAGCATTCAAGAACAAATAATCTTTGTAAGCTAAATCAACATTTGCAAATGCAGCAACTCTTCTTTCTCTAACAAATTGATTATTCCATCCTAAGTTTCTTAAAGTAGTTGGGTTTTGAACATTCAACACATTACTAATGTGATAAAAACCTGGAACGTCTAAACCTGTTCCACCTTGAGAAATAAGTCTGTAATAACTATCTTGTGTATTGCTACCAACGTTAAATTTCAAATTTAAATCTTTAGTTAAGTCATAATTGAAATTGAACATTAAATCACCATAAAAGTTTCTTCTTGTAGAAAGACTTTCATAATAATTAGAATCTACTGGCAAACCTCCTAAATCAGAATAAGTTGGAGTAGAACCTGCACCATCATTGTAAGGAGAGAAGTCATAAGTGAAACCTAATTTATCAAAACCATCATTGTAAGATTGTGCTTCTTTAGTAATCAACTGTAAGTTGGCAATGTAAGAAACATTAATGTGTTTAGAGAATTCGTACGCTAAATTTAATGTACCATTAACAATATTAGAAGTATTATTATTTCTAACATGTTTAGTTGTCCAATAAGGATTTTGCGCATAAACTGTCCAGTGGTGCTCATTAGCAGGATCATTAAATCTCTCTACAGGAATGTTAGTTGCTGTTTGTAATAAATCATCAAATAAATCAGCACTAGTTTCTTTAGTAGTTTGAGAAATATAGTTCATACTTCCGCTCATATTAAACTTACCAAATTTCTTTCCTGCTTTGAACATGAATGAATTTCTTACTAATTTATCGTCTTGAACAACAAAATCAGTATTTTGTCTATTAACTGCTAAGAAAACATAAGATTCTGGTCCACCAACATTAAAATTGAATGAATTTTGAAAAATAGTACCTGTTTTAAAGAATTTTTTGATATTGTCTTTAATTGGTTCCCATTTAGAAGTCAAGAAATGACCATCTGCTTGTGGCAAACCTACAGGAACAGTAGTTCCTGCAAATGCCGGATCATTAAATGCCGGACCCCAAGCACCATTCTCATAAGGAGAGAATTGAATACTGTTATTTCTTGGATCTGTAGTATTAGGAAAGTTAAAGTCATAACCGTTACCCCAACCTTGTCCATAATCCATTTGTCTTGTAGGTACATATGAAACATTTTCAAAATCGATAGAAGTGTTATAACCAAAAGTAAATTTGTCTTTAGTTGTACCTTTTTTAGTAGTAACAACAATAACACCATTTACACCTTGAGCTCCGTATAAAGCACCACCTTGAGCACCTTTGATAACGTTTACAGACTCAATAACATCTGGAGGCAATTGACCTAAAACATCTGAAGAAGATATTGAGTTGTCAATTACAATCAAAGCTTGATTGTCTCCAGAAACAGATCTGTTTCCTCTTAATACAATTCTAGACCCAGCAGAAACACCATTGGAAGTCATACTGATTTGTAATCCAGAAACTTTACCTGTTAATGCTTGAATAGCATTAGGATTAGCTGCTTGAGTTAACTCTTTTGCTCCAATTTGTTTTTGAGCATAAACAGCAGCATCTTTAGTTCTTTTAATTCCCATTGCACCTGTGATAACTACATCTTCTAAAACTTTAGATGATGCTGTTAAAGTTACATTGTAATTATTAGCAGAACCAACCGTTACAGATTTTTTTTCATATCCTGAAAAAGATACTACTAAAACATCTCCTGATTTTGCTTTGATGGAAAATTTTCCATCCATATCTGCCGCAACACCTTTAGCTGTACCTTTAATTACAACATTAGCATTAGGCAAAGGTAATTTACCATCGGTAATTGTACCTGTTACAGTTTTGTCTTGTGCAAACGAAAACTGCATTGATAACGCTACTAGTAGCGTAAAAATCCATTTGAACTTCGATCTCATATTAATTTTATTTGAGTTAGTTATTCCGCAAACTTCTTAATAATTTCTTAAATAAACAAATAATACTTCGGAATATTACATTTTATTTATGTTAAAATTTAAATGGTTTACTAAATTTGTGGTTGCAACACATCTTGTAGATGCTATATAATTCAAAAGGTTGCGTTAAAAATGATAAAATAAATTATAAAAATAAATTATGTTAAATTTAAGATTTACTGATTATGAATTAGAATGCGGCACAGATGAAGCAGGACGGGGCTGTTTGGCAGGACCTGTTACAGCAGCAGCAGTGCTACTTCCGGAAAATTTTAATTTGGATTTACTCAATGATTCCAAACAGTTATCTGAAAAAACTAGAGAAAAATTAAGACCAATAATAGAAAATCTTGCTATTTCTTTTTCGGTTACTCATTTAGAACCTTTAATAATTGATGAAATTAACATCTTGAATGCCTCAATTCAGGCCATGCAAGAGAGCATCATGAAGTTAACCCCTACTCCTTTATATATAATAGTAGATGGTAATCGGTTTAAACCTTTAAATGACATTCCGTATAGCACTATAATTAAAGGAGATTCTAAATATATGAGTATTGCCGCTGCTTCGGTATTAGCTAAAACCTATCGGGATGCTTATATGGATAAAATTCATGAGGAGTTCCCTATGTATAACTGGAAACAAAACAAGGGCTACCCAACAAAAGAACATCGGGAAGCGATTAAGAAATATGGCACGACTAAGTACCATAGGATGACGTTTAGGTTGCTTAAGGAGGAGTGATCAGTGTTCAGTGTTCAGTGCTCAGTTTTCCGTACGGAATTAATATAGGATTATCATTGTTTATTGAGGATACTCGAAAACGGAGTTGAAAATTTGAGAAAAATGTTTTACTATTTTTTCTTTTACTTCTTGCTCGTTTACTTTTTCTACTCCGAGTTCTACATTTAAAGAGGTAACTGCTTTACCTTTTATTCCGCAAGGGATGATGTTGTCAAAATAGCCGAGGTCGGCATTAACGTTTAGTGCAAAACCATGCATGGTAACCCAGCGGGATGCTCTTACTCCCATGGCGCAAATTTTTCTTGCAAATGGTGTACCAACACCTAACCAAACTCCGGTTTCGCCTTCGCTTCGTACTCCTGTAATATTGTATTCGGCAAGGGTTAAAATAATGACTTCTTCTAGAAAGCGCAAATATTTATGGATGTCGGTGAAGAAATTTTCAAGATCAAGTATGGGATATCCAACAATTTGACCTGGGCCATGGTAAGTGATGTCTCCTCCTCTATTTATTTTGTAGAAAGTAGCGCCTTTGGCTTCAAGTTGTTTTTCGGAAAGTAATAAATTGGAAATAGCACCACTTTTACCTAAGGTATATACATGTGGATGTTCTACAAAAAGAAAATAATTGGGTGTTGGAAGTTGGGTTTCTTCTCTCCTATTTTGAATTTTAATGTCTACAATTTCTTTAAACAAGGTTTCTTGGTAATCCCAAGTGGCTTTGTAGTCTTTGTTGCCTAAATCTTGAAGTTGTATTTGTTTGTTCATTTTTTTTCTTTTGCGGAAGGCTGGATTATATAGTTTGTTGTATTGTTAATCTAGTTCTTTAGTTGCTATAATTTTATGTGTTTTTTTAACCACATAGACTCATAGATCTTAATGAATTTGGAAGGCGTTTCACTTTATTAATGAAATTCATAGCCATGAAAACCTATGTATTATTATATTCTTTATTCCTAGTTTGAAAACTAGATGGTCTTAGAAATTTTAAACAAGTAAGCGAAATTTTACTGCCTAGCCCCGAATGGAGTGGAAATCCTTTTTTATATAGCCCATGGTTTCATGTGCTATATAAAAAAGATTGTAACGAAATGCGGGAATGCAAATTATAAATAAAACCAAATGATTCGCTCCTACTAAAACAATCCGTTTATTTCTGCGTCAATGCGGTTGATGATGTTTCCTAGATCTTCGGGATTGTTAAGAAAATCGATATTATCCACATCGATAATTAATAATTTTCCTTTGTCGTAGGTGGTAACCCAAGCTTCGTAACGCTCGTTTAATCGGCTTAGATAATCTATGGAAATAGTGTTTTCGTATTCGCGTCCGCGCTTGTGAATTTGGCCAACAAGATTAGGAATGGAACTTCTTAGGTAGATTAACAAATCGGGGGCTTTAACAAGGCTCTCCATTAATTCGAAAAGCGATTTGTAATTTTCAAAGTCGCGATTGGTCATTAACCCCATTGCGTGAAGGTTGGGCGCAAAAATATGAGCATCTTCATAAATGGTCCTGTCTTGGATGATTTTTTTTCCGCTTTCACGAATTTGCAACACTTGACGAAAACGGCTGTTTAAGAAATAAATTTGCAAGTTAAAGGACCAACGTTCCATTTGATGGTAAAAATCATCTAGATAAGGATTGTCTACAACGTCTTCAAAATGTGGTTCCCATTTAAAATGTTTGGCTAAAAGTCTCGTTAAGGTTGTTTTTCCAGCTCCTATATTTCCTGCTACAGCTATATGCATTATGGTATTGTGATTTTATAATTTGTAATTCCTTTGTTGGTAAAAATAGATAAAATTTGGTCTTTGTAAAAAAAATTCCGCAAGGATTTCTCAACAATTTCAATTTGGTATTCCTTATTATTG
Organism: Flavobacteriaceae bacterium; assembly: GCA_947451525.1. Taxonomy (GTDB): domain Bacteria; phylum Bacteroidota; class Bacteroidia; order Flavobacteriales; family Flavobacteriaceae; genus Flavobacterium. Next base: position 23,751 of record CANFZM010000023.1, on the reverse strand, counting down.
GTGTAATCTCTTACAAACAAAGCGTTGTCTTTAAAAAAAAGTATTTTAGTATCGGTTATTATTTGACAATCGTCAAAAGATTCTATTGTAGCAATTGTGGTGTTTTTTCCATATAAGTTGCAAACTTTCCATTGCATGTTTTGAGAAATCCAATAGAAATAATTATAATCGGTTTGGTAATATTTAAAACCCTCTCCTATTGGGTTTCCAATTTCTTGGTATTGGGTGGAAACTAAATCGTACAACCCGAGTTGTTGTTTTAAGGAATTGAAAATCCATACTTTGTTTTGACCAGCAACTCCTATTGCCGAGACTACTATGGAATTATCTAATTTAGAGAAATCTATTCGTTGCACTTCATTAAGTTGATTGTCTAGAATCACTGCAGTGTTGAATTGTTCGTAAAAAACAATTATCTTTAGTGGATTGAGAATATCTACTTTGGATATTTTCCCTAATGAAACTGATTGGTATTGCAAAATGGCTTCTGTATTTTTTTTATATAGAACATTATTATTACAATAATAGTAATTTTTAAATCCGTCAAGGCCTATAAATAAATCTGCCTTAATTGCAATAGAATCTGTGCGAATAGGGTACAACTTTGGATTTTGCCCAAATCCTAAAACTGTTGTTAAAAAAAGAAATAGATACGCTAGTTTTTTCATTATGAGGCTAAATTACATTAAAGTATTGGAATTACCCAAAAGGCTTTAATAAAATATTTAACAAATTATTAGTAACAAAAAAGAGATTCATTCGTCATATTTGTTCCTGCAAAATCAAATAAAACCTACATAATGAAAAAAATATTTCTCTCTGTTACCTTTTTGCTTACCATTTTAACTTCACAAGCCCAGAAAAATTTTCAGGGAATGGCTGTATATGAATCTAAAACTAGCACTGCCGACTTTAAAAAACGATTTGAAGGAAATAAAGAAATGACTCCCGAAATGCAAAAAGGTATTGAGGAACGAATGAAAAAAATGTTTGAAAAAACTTTTATTCTAAACTTTGATAAGCAAACTTCTATTTATAAAGAAGAAGAAAAACTAGATGCTCCAGGACAAAATGGTGGCGGAATGCGAATGATGAGCAATATGATGGGTGGCGGCGGCACTTATTATAAAAATGTAAAAGATAAAAGTTATTCTGTAGATAAAGAATTTATGGGAAAGGAATTTTTAGTTAAAGATTCTTTAAAAACCTATAAATGGTCAATGGAAAGTGAAACCAGACAAATTGGTGGTTATACTTGTTACAAAGCAACTACTGTAATGCCTGCTAGCAAAACCGATTTTAGAAACTTCAGACCTAAAAGAGAGGAAGATAAAAAAGTGGAAATTAAATCGGATTCTTCTAAAACAGATACAAAAGAAAAGAAAACCAATTTCATGGATGAAATTGAATTGCCAAAAGAAATCACCATTACTGCTTGGTACACTCCAGAGATTCCGGTAAACCAAGGACCTGAAGGTTATTGGGGATTACCAGGGCTTATTCTTGAAGTGAACGATGGTAAAACAATTATTTTATGTTCTAAAGTAGTTTTGAACGCTAAAGATAAAGTGGAAATTAAAGCACCTACTAATGGAAAAGTAATCTCTCAAAAAGAATATGACGACACCATCATTAAAAAAATGGAAGAGTTTAGACAGATGAATCAAGGCCCAGGTGGTCAAGGAGGTCCTGGAAGAGGAATGCGATTTGGAGGATAATTTAAATAAAACAAAAAGGAAGAATTTCTAAAAAATTGGAGATTCTTCCTTTTTTATTAAATACTAGAATATACAAATACAACAACATGAAAAAAATTACTTTACTTTTTTTACTTTTTATTACCACTATTTCATTTTCACAAAACATTCGCTTTGAGGGGGTTATTACCGAAGCAGGCAAAACACCTTTAGACATGGCTAACATCATGGCTGTAAACCAAGCCACTAAAGGCATGGATGCTTATGCTATAACCAACGACAAAGGAAGGTTTGTATTAAACTTAAAACCTAACACTACCTATTCTATAAAACTAACCTATATAGGGATGCAAAATAAGGAAATCACGGTAACTACTAAAGACGTGAGCATCACCCAGAACATCACTATGGAAGCAGGCGGAATCGAATTGAACGATGTAGAGATTGTAAGAGAAATGCCAGTTTCAATTAAAGGCGATACCATTGTTTATAATGCCGATTCTTTTAAATCGGGAACGGAAAAGAAACTGGAAGATGTATTGAAGAAACTTCCGGGAGTTGAAGTTAATTCGGATGGTGAAGTTCAAGTAGAAGGCAAAAAAGTTTCCAAATTAATGGTTGAAGGCAAAGATTTTTTTGATGGAGATACCAAATTAGGTGTGAAAAATATTCCTGCAGATGCTATTGATAAAATTCAAGTGCTGCGAAACTACAATGAAGTAGGGCAATTAAAAGGGCTTGAAAACAATGAAGAAAGCGTTGCAATGAACATCAAACTTAAATCCGGAAAAAAGAATTTTTGGTTTGGTGATATGACCGCAGGAGGTGGCTCTGGCGAAAGCAACAATACTACTAAGTTGGATCGTTATATTTTAAATCCGAAAGCGTTTTATTACAATCCGAAATACAGTTTGAATGTCATTACCAATTTTAATAATATTGGCGAATTGCCTTTAACCATTCAAGATTACTTTAAAATGACTGGTGGCTTTAGAGGCATGATGAAAAAAGGTGGAAGTTCGTTTAATGTGGCTTCTAATGATTTAGGAATTTCTGCACTTCGAAATAACAGAGCCAAAGAAATTGAAACTAAGTTTGGAGCGACTAACTTTTCTTACAACCCAACAAAAACTTGGACATTAAGCGGATTTGGCGTTATATCGTATTCTAAAACTCAAATAGAAACCAATTCAAACTTAACGATTTTGAATTCTTCAACGCAAATAAACTCGAAGGAAACTCCTGTGCAACAAACTAATTATGGCTTGGTAAAATTGAGTTCTTCCTACAAACCAAACACCAATTTTCAATTTGATTATGATGTTTTAATGAAGAAATCTAGCCAAGTTGAAAATTCCTTAATTAATAGAGAATCTATTGTAAATTCGGTTTCTAGTTTCGAAAATATTTCCACTTATAAAAAACAAAATCCTACATCAGTTAACCAAAATTTTAGCATCTATTATACTTTAAAGGAGAAAAGTGTTTTCGATTTAGAAATTCAACATTTGTATCAAGAAGAAGACCCTTTTTATAATGCAAATTTACGCCTTCCTCCTTTTCAATTATATGGCTATAATCCATATCAAAACCGAAATGATTTAAACCAATCGCGTTTTGTGAGAACTAATAAATTGGACTCTAAATTGGATTATTATTATATGGTTACTCCAAAAACCAACTTCAACGTTACTTTAGGAAACACCTATTCGTATCAAAATTTTAATTCTTCCATCTTTCAAATGTTAGATTCTGGAGTTCGAAATGACTTGAACGACGTTACCAATACCAACCAAGTTACCTATAATTTTAACGACGCTTTTATTGGAGTACATTACAAAATGTTATTAGGGAAATTAACTATAACTCCGGGGTTTAGTGAGCATTTTTACAGTATGAAAAACCAACAATTGGCAACAGATGTGACTAAAAGTTTTACTAAATTCTTACCCGATTTTTTTATGTTGTATCAAATTAAAAAAGCGGAAACTTTAACGTACACTTATTCGTTGAACAATGTTTTTACCGATATATCGCAATTGGTTCAAGGTTATATTTTAAATGGTTACAGCAGTTTATTTAGAGGAAATAGAGATTTAGAAAACGCAACTTCTCAGATACATTCGCTTAGATATTTTAAATACAATATGTTTAATTTTGAAAATATTTTTGCCAATGCTTCCTATACTAGAACAACGGATGCCGTGAAAACAAATGCAACTTTTATTGGCGTGAATCAAACTTCAACGCCTTATAATTCTAACTTTCCTAATGAAACCGCAACCGCTATGGGTAGTTATGGCAGATCGTTCTTAAAAAATTATAAAGCCTCAGGAAGTGTGAATGTAAACTGGTCGAAATTTAGTAATATTTTAAATAATGCAGTATCTACAACAGAGAGTTTTACCCAAACGTACTCGGTAAAAATAGCAACCATGTTTAAGAAAGTACCAAATATTGAACTTGGTTATTCAACTACTATTAACGAATATAACCATACTAAATATTTCACCAACACACCTTCGATTACTTTGGATTATTATTTCTTAAATGGATTTGCATTTGTTACCGATTTCCAATATTACCATTATTTCAATAATGATAAAACTATTGACAATCATTACCAATTTTTGAATGCTAGTTTGAATTACCAAAAGAAAGACAGCAAATTTGAATATAAAGTTTCGGCGACTAATTTACTAAACACTACCTCTTTAAACGACAATAGTTTCAATCAACAATCTATTTCAAGTTCCCAATATATTGTGCAACCACGCTATGTTATATTTAGTTTGAAGTATAATTTGTAATCCATACCATTAACACATAATAAAAAAAAACAGTTGCAAAATCATTTGCAACTGTTTTTTTATGCTTAAAATTATTCTTTTGAATTATTTATTTTCTTCAGAATTCCCTTTTTCTTTTTCTGCTTTTTTTGCTTCCATTTTTTCTTTTCTCTCTTGGTTTTTTTGAAGCCATTTTGCGTATTGCTCTGGAGTTAGAATTTTTTTCATACTAGCATCCATGGCAACTTGATCTTCTTGGAATTTAGCCTTACGCGCTAGCATGTCTTCTTTAGAAGGTTTAACTCCCGACGCTCTTTTTGCTTCCATTTCAGTTCTATTTGCTTCTCTCATAGAAACTTCTTTAGTAACTAAAACCCTAACATCTTGTGCTTGTTTTTCATTTAAAGTTAAATCTTTAGTCATTCTCTTAACTTGAGATTCTACTCTTTGTTCTGGAGTTAATTTTTCTTTTTGATCTCCCATTTTTTCTTGTGCAAAAGTTGTCATCCCAACAACTAATAATGCAGCAACTAATAATTTTTTCATTTTTGTTTATTTTATATTTAGTGTGCTAATTTGACTTTAATTAATTAAAAAGGTTTAACACTTAACAAAAATTTAATAATTTAAAGTTTAGCAGTGCAAAACCAAAAAGAAGCAATAAGGCTAGTCTTTATATATAAATAGTAAAATTAGGAACCTATTCATTTAGAATATGGTTAAATTGGTTTAAATTTGCGAGATATAGTAAACAAACGCAAGTTTTTTTCTAAATAGATGTCTAAATAAATAATGAAAAAAATACTATTTTTAGTTGCTTTAACTTTGTTTCTAAAACCGATTTTTCCGGTGATAGAATACGTGGTTAATTATCATTATATTAGCACCTTACTTTGTGAAAACAAAAACAAACCCGAATTAAAATGTTGCGGTAAATGTCATTTGAAAAAAGAATTAGCAAATGCATCCGAAGGCGAAAAACCGACTTCCTCCAACAAAAAAGATACTTCGAAACAAGAAGTAGAAGTGTTATTTTTTCAAAACATAAAATCCCTAGTGATGGTACAAATTTATTTTCAGGACACCATTTCTATTGGAGATAATTATTCTAATCTTTACTTTCATTCGATTGGTTGTTCGGTATTTCATCCGCCAATAATTTCTTAAATTTTATCGGTTTAAAAGGTGCAAAATTTCATTAGTATAACTACTTATGAAGGTTTTCATTGCGCCATTATTTCAATTAAAATTTTAGAAAAACACAAATGAAAAATATATTAAAAAAGTCAATTGCAGTTGTTGCAATTGCAATAACTCTTGCATCTTGTAGCAAGAGTGAGGATTCTATTACTGGAACTGGAGCACTAAAAGTGCAATTTGAAAACGGTTTCGCAGATAACGCTTTAGTGTTTGGTAGCGCAACGGTTCCTACTTCACAAAATGAAGTTTTAAAAATCAGTAACGTTAAATACATTGTAAGCAATATTGTTTTAACCAAAGAAGATGGAACAACTTTTACTTACCCAAAATCACAAAGCTATTTTATTGTAGATGAGGCTACGCCTGCAAGTTTGCTATTGAATTTAAGCAATATTCCTGCTGCAAATTACAAAACTATAACCTTTGGAATTGGTGTAGATCAAGCGCAATACGCTCTAGGTCAAAGTGGAATTGCTGATTTTTGGATTGCAGCTCAAACCGCAGGTATGACCTGGAGTTGGGCTTCTGGCTTTAAATTTTTGGCTTTTGAAGGTACTTTTACTTCTCCAACAGTTACCACCGATACACCGTTTATGATTCATACTGGCAAAACTGGAACCGATTATAATTATACCGAAGTTTCTTTGCCCTTGTCTACCAATGCTTTGGTAAGAACCAATATTACACCACAAATTCACTTGAGTACCGATTTGTCTCAAATTATTGATGGTACAAATAAAATCAATTTAACTGCTCATAATTCTATGGGAATGGGTGCCATGATAATGGGAGGGTCAGATTTACCTATTATTTCGGCTAATCTTGCCAATATGTTTTCAGTAGAACACGTTCACAACGATCCAAACTAATACTAAAGCAAGCTGTTTGAATGTACTAATTCAAACAGCTTCTTTTTAAATTTTATTCAAAATGAAAATTAAATATTTAGTATTTTTTGTTTTGCCTTTGATGTGGAGTTGCTCCAAAGACGAAGTTTATGTGGATGTGCCTTTAGAATTTACCGTACCATCCAATTTTCCGCCGTTAGCCTATAATATTGCTCAAAATCCGCCAACGCAAAAGGGATTTGAATTGGGTAAAAAAATATTCTATGATGGCAGACTATCTTCTGATGGAGACATTTCGTGTAGCTTTTGTCACATTCAGCAAAATGCTTTCACCCATCACGTTCACACAGTAAGTCACGGAGTAAATAATGCTACGGGGACTAGAAATTCACCTTCAATTCAAAATATGGCATTTCAAACCCAATTTATGTGGGATGGCGCTGCTGATAATTTGGATTTTCAACCCGTTATTCCTTTGCTAAGCGCCATTGAAATGAATGGAAATTTTGGAAATATTATAACAATGATGAAAGCTGATCCAAATTATGTACTGCTTTTTGGTCAAGCTTTTCCAAATAAGGAAATCAATACCGAAAACATGTTCAAGGCGCTGTCTCAATTTATGGTGATGAATGTTTCTGCAAATTCTAGGTTTGACAAATACCGAAGAAACGAATCTGGTGGAACATTAACAACAGAGGAACTGACAGGTTACGGCATTTTTAATGCTAAATGTGCCACTTGCCATGCAACCGATATGTTTACCGATAATTCCTTTAGAAATAATGGAATAGCCGTAAACCCACTGGTAAATGATATTGGAAGGTATCGTTTAACCCAATTGCCTCAAGATTATTACAAGTTTAAGGTACCTAGTTTACGAAATGTAGAACTTACGGCTCCTTACATGCACGATGGCCGTTTTGGAACACTAGAGTCAGTTTTAAACCATTATTCTAATGCAGTAGTGAATTCGGCAACTTTAGATCCAATATTAAATCAAAATGGCACATTGGGAATTCCGTTATCTGCAACTGAAAAAACACAAATCATCGCATTCTTAAAAACATTAACAGATTACCAATACCTATCCGATACTAGATTTTCGGAATAAAAAATTATGAAAAAAATAGTATACATCCTAATTCCTCTTCTAATTTTTACCAGTTGTAAAAAAGAGGAAGTAAAAAAAGAGGCTCCGAAAACGAGTTTTGAAAAACCTATTAATCCGCTTAACAATTTAAAATACGATAATACTATCGATTTTTATTGCAAAATGGATATTATTAAATTTGGGGTTAGTGACACCCTAACTTACAAAGGAAAATTGTATGGATTTTGTTCTAAAACCTGTAAAGATGAATTTTTAAAAACTCCAGAAAAATATTTAGCTAAAAAATAACCTTATCATGAAAAAAATAATTCTAATATTAATTATATGTTTTCAATTTGCAAACGCTTCTGTAAAAGATACTTTGCAATTTCCAAATCCATTTCAAAAGTATTATTTGTATGGGGAGGATAAAGACGATTGCGATGCATGTGGATGCTCTGCAAATGGTGGAAGCATGGGCTTTAGTTCGATGTTAAACAACAACTTTATTGGGCTTCGATATGTGAATCAAAGTTATACAACCAAAGAGGGTATTTTTAATAATTCTCCTTGGATTGATGAAAATTTCAATACCATTCAAATTTGGTCAAGAATTCCTATAACTAAAAAAATTCTGTTGACTGCATTAGTTCCTTACCACAACAACAATAGAGAAATTGCAACAGGAAAAGAAGGGATTTCTGGAATTGGAGATGTAACTGTTATGGGAATGTACACCTTAATTCAACCTAAAATGGACAGCACTACTAATTATACTCATAAATTGCAAATGGGTGGTGGTGTAAAAGCACCAACTGGGAAGTACAATGTTGCCAATAATGGAACTTTAAACCCTAGTTTTCAATTAGGAACAGGTAGTTGGGACTATCTTTTAGTTTCGGAATACGTTATAAAAAGAAAACAACTTGGCTTGAATACAGCATTGAGTTATACCTTTAAAACCGAAAATCAAAAACAATATCAATTTGGAAATCAATTCAATTATGGCAGTACAGTGTTTTATCTTTTAGATTTCAATAAAATAAAACTCGTTCCTCAATTAGGACTTGCTGGAGAAGTATATGCTTTGAACAAGCAAGTAAAACAAGACGTTATTGGCACAAAAGGCGACATCTTATTTAGTAAATTTGGTCTAGAAGTTGGTAAAGACAAATTTTCTTTGGGCATAAATGCGATGTTACCAATTAATCAGAATCTTACTGGTGGCAATGTAAAAGCGAATTATAGATTTGGAATTAATTTGAATTATACCTTATAAAATCAATAATTTTGTAATTTTGCAACTCAAAAAAAAGGTTCTATGAACAAGATAGTTTACCTGGTTCTCATTACATTTAGTTTTATTCAAAGTGCTTTAGCACAACACAATCACATAAATGGTAAAGTGGTTGATGAAACCAGTAAACTTCCTGTTGAAGGAATTACAATTACCCTGTTACCGCAACATAAAACTACTGTTACCGATGAAAATGGTAGCTTTACCTTCAATGAAACTATTGCACAAATAACCTCTATTTCTTTTTCAGGTTTTGGATATGAAAAAATAACACTTGCTTCTGCTGATTTTAAATTAGATGCAACTGTAGCAATTAAACCCAAAATGGCTACTACCTTAGAGGAAGTAATTGTCAATTCGGGTGCTAGTGCTAAGCAACAAAATCAAATTAGCAAATTAGACATCAAAATGCGTGGTGTTGCTAATTCACAAGAGGTGTTGCGCATTGTACCAGGCTTGTTCATTGGCCAACACCAAGGTGGCGGAAAAGCAGAGCAAATATTCATTAGAGGTTTTGATTGTGACCACGGAACCGATATTAGTTTGAATGTAGATGGAATGCCAATCAATATGGTTTCGCATGCCCACGGACAAGGCTATGCAGACGCCCATTTTATCATTCCGGAAACCATTGAAAGTGTCGATTTTAAAAAAGGCACCTACAATGCCGAAAAAGGAAATTTCAATACAGCGGGCTATGTTGATTTTAAAACAGCCAATTCCATAGATAAAAATACGATGAAACTAGAAGGCGGAATGTTTAATTCAGCACGTATGGTAGGAGTTTTTAATTTGTTAAATGAAAAACAAAAAGCCAAACAAAGGTCGTGGTACTTAGCGAGTGAATACAATTATTCGGATGGTTATTTTGATAATCCACAGCATTTTAATAGGTTCAACTTCTTTACTAAATACCATGGAAAAATTTCCGAAAATAGTTTCTTACAACTCTCTGCTTCAACATTACAAAGTAAATGGAATGCATCAGGACAAATTCCAGATAGAGCTGTAGATCAAGGAATAATTGGTTTCTATGGAGCGCTTGACCCAACAGAAGGCGGTGTAACTTCACGGTCTAATTTCAATGCACAATTGCTCACTACCCTAAAGAATCATGATTTTATAAAAAATCAAATTTATTATACCAATTATAGTTTTGATTTACATACTAATTTTACGTTCTATTTGAATGACCCTATTAATGGCGATCAAATTCGACAGAAAGAAAATAGAAATCTCTTAGGATATAATGGAAGTTACAACCATGTAAGTTACATTGGAACAACTAAAATCACTACTGATGCAGGAGTTTCTTTCCGATTGGACAAAATTAACAATTCGGAATTATCCAATACCATCGATAGATTTACAGTTATAAATCCTATAAAACTTGGTGATATATCAGAATTGAATTTGGCGGCTTATCTTAGTGAAACCTTTAAATTCAATGAAAAATGGACGCTTAATGCAGGCATGCGTTTGGATCAATTTTTCAATCAATACCATAATAAATTAGCAACCGACCCAACTTTAAATGGAATTGGAATCTATAAAGCGAATGCCAATATCGTGAGTCCGAAAGTAAACATATACTATCATGCCAACAAAAACACTCAGTTTTACATTGCTTGCGGAAGAGGATTTCATTCTAATGACACCCGTGCAGTTGTAGTTACCAATGGCAAAGAAATTTTGCCTCCAGCTTATGGTTTCGATTTAGGAACAATTTTCAAACCAACCAATACTATTTTACTTCATGTAGCTGCATGGTATATGGGATTAAAACAAGAATTTGTATACAGTGGAGATGGCGGAATTGTTGCAATTACGGGAGCAACCAAACGTATAGGCTTAGATGGTTCGATTCGTTATGAACCTATAAAATCACTATATGTTGATGTTGATATTAACTATGCTCATGGCAGATATACAAACGAAATTAAAAGGCAAGATTATATTCCGTTAGCACCAATATGGAGTTCAACAGGTGGAATTATGTATAAAAACAAAAATGGTCTAAACGGTGGTTTACGATACCGCTTTTTATCGGATAGACCTGCCATTGAAGATTACTCCTTGACTGCTACAGGTTATTTTGTTACCGATGCTGTCTTAAATTATACCCAACCACATTATGAAATTGGCCTTCGTCTAAACAATCTTTTCAATACACAATGGAAAGAAACACAGTTTGCAACCGAAACTCGCTTGCAAAACGAAGTTAATTCGGTTACTGAAATATGCTTCACACCAGGAACTAAATTTATGGCTTTACTGGGAGTTAGTTATTTTTTTAAATAGAAATTACTGAAATTAATAGTTTATATAAGAAAAATAAATCCTTGAAAAATAAATCTTTGTTAATATTCAAAAAATTAGTTAGGTTAATTCAAAATACTAACCATCTTTGTTGACTATGTTGAATCTACTTCGGTATATTCTCTTTATGAAAAAAATGCTTATCATTGAAAAAGAATTTGAAAAAGTAACTGCTTTAGCAACCAAAGTTCTAGGCCATACAATTACGTTTGTATTAGCCTTATGTTTGGTGCTTTATTGGTGGGCATCTAATTTATTTTGTTCTAATGACTGGCATCAAAATATTGGTGATATTATTTTCGGAATAACATTTTTAAGTTTGTTTATTATTCAGAAGTCATTCAACCGCTATTCGGCATAAATTCATCTCAAGTTAAACGAATTAGTATCCAGTCATAAATCGGCAAGTAACTCGGTATTGAATGCGCATCAAAAAACAGAAAGCGAAATCGTGGAACTTGCAAAAGAATATATTGAAGAGAAAATGGAAGAAATTATTATAGAAGAAATTAAAGTAGAGAAAAATAAAGTCAAAAAAAACAAGACCAAACAGTCTAGAAGTAACAAGGAAAACTAAATTATCTTTGGGTTTAATTTAGGATTAAAATTATTACCGAAAATTTATTTACAAAAAAAAGAGGTCGCATAAGCGACCTCTTTTGTATTTATTAAAAAAACAATTAGTATTTTGTTAATTTCGTTACTAAATTCATATTGGTTTTGAATTGCTCCATTTGTTGAGGAGTGAATCCACCCATTAATTTTTTTCCGTACATTTCGTAAATTACTTTTTTATCTGCTTCTGTTTTGGCGCCATTCATAGCATCCATACGCATGTATAAAAGTGTCATCATATCTTTCTTTAAACTATCATCCATAGTAACTACTTTAGTCAATTCGGCAACATCTTTAGAAATACTTTCAGTAGTTATCGCTTCAGTTGGTACTGATTTTACACTTTTAACTTTGGATGCTTCTTGAGCACTTGCATTAAAACTAAATGCTAAAAATAAGGATGCTATTACAATAATTTTTTTCATAATATTCTTTTAAGTTGATTATTTAAGATGCTAATTTAATGATTTTTTTAATTAAATGTATAAAATTCTAAAAATTATGCTTTTAACTCTACCGTTTTATTTTCGCCATCTACCAAAACTTTGATTAAAGCGTGTTTAGAAAGCCCTTTCATAGCAGCATCCCATTTTTTACCACTTAATGCTGCACGCTCTTTTAATTGTGCTAAAGGTTGGTTGTTTTCTGCTTTTAAGAGACTTACTACTGCTTTTTCGTCCTCGGTTAATTCTACTTGTTTTTTCTCTGGTCGCATTTGCGGAAAGAAAAGCACTTCTTGTATAGAGGCATTATTAGTTAAAAACATTATCAATCGGTCCATTCCAATTCCTAAACCAGAAGTTGGTGGCATTCCATATTCTAAGGCTCTTAAGAAGTCGTTATCAATAAATTGCGTTGCTTCGTCATCACCACGTTCGGCTAATTTTAATTGCGATTCAAAACGCTCTCTTTGGTCAATCGGGTCGTTCAATTCCGAATAGGCATTGGCAACTTCTTTACCACATACCATCAATTCAAAACGTTCGGTCAATTCTGGATTGTCGCGGTGTTCTTTACATAAAGGCGACATTTCTTTTGGATAATCGGTAATGAAAGTTGGCTGAATGAAATTTCCTTCGCATTTGGCTCCAAAAATTTCATCAATTAATTTTCCTTTACCCATAGTAGCATCTACTTCAATTCCCATAGATCTTGCTGCATCAAACAATTCCGCTTCACTTTTTCCAGAAATATCAAAACCCGTAAAGTTTTTAATGGCATCCGTCATGGTTACTCTAGCATAAGGCGCTTTGAAACTCACTTTATGTTCGCCAAAAGTAACATCGGTTGTTCCATTAACTTCCGTAGCACAATAGTCTAACAAATTTTCAGTAAATTCCATCATCCAATTGTAGTCTTTATAGGCTACATAAATTTCCATAGCGGTAAATTCTGGATTGTGAGTACGGTCCATTCCTTCGTTTCTAAAGTTTTTAGAAAACTCAAAAACACCATCAAAACCACCTACAATTAATCGTTTTAGATACAATTCGTTGGCAATTCTCATGTACAACGGAATATCCAAACTATTGTGGTGGGTAATAAATGGTCGTGCTGCTGCCCCACCGGCAATAGATTGCAATACAGGAGTTTCTACTTCCATATAACCTGCCGCGTTGAAATAATTTCTCATGGCTGTGAAAAGTTTCGTTCTTTTAATAAAAACTTCTTTCACTTGCGGATTCACAACTAAATCAACATATCGCATTCGATAACGCAATTCGGCATCGTTAAATGCGTCGTGCACGTTTCCTTCTTCGTCTGTTTTTGGTAATGGCAATGGTCGTAATGTTTTACTTAAAAAAGTAAATCCATCAACACGAACACATTGCGCTCCTACTTTGGTAGTGAACAATTCCCCTTCAATACCTATAAAATCTCCTAAATCGGTTAGTTTTTTAAACACTTGGTTGTAGGTAGTTTTATCTTCACCCGGGCACATTACATCCCGATTAAGATACAACTGCATTCTGCCTTCACTATCTTGCAATTCGGCAAAGCAAGCCTTTCCTTGGTCGCGAACACTCATTAATCTACCAGCAAGAATAACCTTCTTACCTTCTTCAAAGTTTTCCTTAACTTGCTTAGAAGTATGGTTTACTGGAAATAAATTGGCAGGATAAGGGTTGATTCCTAGAGCACGTAAAGCGTCTAGTTTATCTCTTCTAATGATTTCTTGTTCTGAAAGTTGCATATAATAGTTTTTAAGCCTGCAAAGATAATAAAAGATTGGCGATTGCGTAATTTAGAATTCACATTTTTGCAGAAACAATTGAGGGTAAGGTTTAAAATTTTATTACAAAAAAAATGCCCCACTTACGTGAGGCATTTCCTTATAAAAGTTTTGGAAAACTATTCCATTGCTTCCACTTTTGCTTTTACATCTTTTAAAGATCCTTCAAAAACTTGCGTAGTTGCTTTCCCTTTTTCGGTAGTAATTACAGTAGCTTTTGCTTTACCATTATCATTGGTAATAGTTACATTTACATTTTTGTCGTCTTTCTTAGCACAACAAGATTTAGATTCTCCTTCTTCACATTCTTTAGGAGCAACAAATTTTCCGTTGGCATCATAATGTGACATACACATTTCTTTTTGCTCTGGAGAACATTTAAGACTATCGCACATTGCTGCACATTCGTCTTTAGTCATTGTAGCACATTTAGACATGTCGCATTTGCCCATATCTTCAGAACATTTTGAAGACATTTCAATAACACATTTCATTTCTTTTCCTTCTGGAGCAGTTCCGTTTCCTAATATTGGAGCGATTACTAAACCTATCAAACAAGTTAATTTGATTAAGATGTTCATAGATGGACCTGAAGTATCTTTAAATGGATCTCCAACAGTATCACCAGTTACGGCAGCCTTGTGAGCATCCGAACCTTTAAAAGTCATTTCACCGTTAATTTCTACACCTGCTTCGAAAGATTTTTTAGCATTATCCCAAGCACCACCAGCATTGTTTTGGAACACAGCCCAAAGAACACCTGATACTGTAACTCCTGCCATATACCCACCTAACATTTCAGCGATTAACATATTATTATCTCCGTAAACTAATTTACCTAAAAGAACAATTGCTATAGGAAAACCAATTGTCATTACTCCTGGCAACATCATTTCGCGTAAAGCCGCTTTAGTAGAAATATCAACACATTTTGCGTATTCTGGTTTTCCAGTTCCTTCCATAATTCCTGGAATTTCTTTAAACTGACGACGTACTTCATACACCATATCCATAGCCGCTTTTCCAACAGAGTTCATTGCTAATGCAGAGAAAACTACAGGAATCATACCTCCAACAAATAACATTGCTAATACAGGCGCTTTAAAGATATTGATACCATCAATTCCTGTAAAAGTTACATACGCAGCAAATAATGCTAACGAAGTTAATGCTGCTGAAGCGATTGCAAAACCTTTTCCTGTTGCAGCAGTTGTGTTACCAACTGAATCCAAAATATCCGTACGAGTACGAACTTCTTTAGGCAATTCACTCATTTCAGCAATTCCACCAGCGTTATCTGAAATTGGTCCGAAAGCGTCAATTGCTAATTGCATTGCAGTGGTAGCCATCATTGCAGAAGCAGCCAAAGCAACACCATAGAAACCAGCAAAAGCATACGATGCCCAAATAGCACCTGCAAATAATAAAACAGTTGGGAAAGTTGAAATCATACCAGTTGCTAAACCAGCGATTACGTTAGTCCCTGCACCTGTAGAAGATTTTTGTACAATTGCCAATACTGGTTTTGTACCTAAACCTGTATAATATTCGGTTACCGATGAAATAGTTGCTCCAACTACTAATCCTACGATAGTAGCATAGAAAACTCTCATTGAAGAAATATCTTTTAATCCTTCACCGAAGAAATTCATTTTCATTGTTTCTGGCAACATCAATTTAACTAAAACAAAACAAGCAATTGCTGTTAATGCAATAGAAATCCAGTTACCTATATTTAATGCTTTTTGCACTTGTGCTTCTTTAGCATTGTCATCCGAAATTTTCACAACCATTGTTCCTATAATAGAAAACAAGATTCCGAAACCTGCAATTGCCATTGGTAATAAAATTGGTCCAATTCCGCCAAATTTATCAACAATCATTCCGCCCATATCTTTAATCACATAGTTTCCAAGAACCATTGCAGCAAGAACGGTAGCAACATAAGAACCGAATAAATCGGCACCCATACCTGCAACATCCCCTACGTTATCTCCAACGTTATCTGCAATTGTAGCAGGATTACGTGGATCATCCTCTGGAATTCCAGCTTCTACTTTACCTACTAAATCAGCACCAACATCGGCAGCTTTAGTATAAATACCACCACCAACACGAGCAAACAATGCAATAGACTCTGCTCCAAGAGAGAATCCAGCAAGAGTTTCTAATACTTTAGTCATGTCTTCTGTTGAAGTCCAAACCCCACCCATAAAGAAATGGAAGAAGAAAATGAAGAAACCCGTAAGACCTAAAACTGCTAAACCAGCAACTCCAAGACCCATTACGGTCCCACCACCAAAAGAAACTTTTAACGCTTGTGGCAAACTAGTACGAGCCGCTTGTGTAGTACGTACGTTAGTTTTTGTAGCGATTTTCATCCCCATATTTCCAGCTAGAGCTGAAAAGAAAGCACCGAAAACAAATGCTATTACAATTAATATGTGTGTTGTAGGAACTATGTATGAAATTCCTGCTAAAACAATACTTGCAAAAACTACGAATATTGCCAATAAACGGTATTCTGCTTTCAAGAAAGCCAAAGCACCTTCGTAGATATAATCTGAAATTTCTTTCATTTTACCGTCTCCGGCATCTTGTTTTAACACCCAAGATCTTTTGATAGCCATAAAAGCTAATCCAATTAACGCCATTGCGATTGGCACATAAATCATTAATGATTCCATATAATATTTATTAATTATTAAATAAATTGTGTGCAAATATAACAAAACATTAATAAATAAAAAAAGCAATATTCTTTTCAAAATATTGCTTTCTCATTTTTTGGTCTAAAATTTTACTTTATACTGAATAATCCCTCGGGTTTATTTTCAATTTGCTCAAAACGTTCGGTACATTCTATAATGATGTCTTGCGCTTCTTTTAAATCTCCCCAACCTCCAACATCAACAATTTTATTTTCAAGATCCTTATATACTTGAAAAAAATGTTCGATTTCTTTCAACAAATGGGGATTAATATCGGATAAATTTTCTAAAGAATTCCAAATTGGATCCGAAACTGGTACACAGATAATTTTTTCATCTGGACCTTTATCGTCTGCCATGTGAAAAACTCCAATAGGTTTCACTTCCATTACACATCCTGGAAATGTTGGCTCGTTTATTAAAACCAATACATCTAAAGGATCACCATCTAAGGCTAAAGTTTCTGGAATAAAACCATAATCGGCTGGGTACATCATGGAGGAGAATAGCATTCTGTCAAAACGCATGCGTTTTATTTCGAAATCGTATTCGTATTTATTTCTACTTCCTCTTGGTATTTCGATTAATACATCGAAAGATTTAAGTTTTGCTGCGGTCATTTTATTATATGTTTGTTTGTACCTGCAAAAATAAACTATACTTAAGTATTTTGTAGGGAAAAACCGCTTAGGAATTCCTAATAATTCGCACTAAAAAAAATCAATCTTGTTTTTTTATTGCTCTTTTTTTTAATAGATAATAATGAGGAAGAAAAAAGAGGCAAAAGTTAGGTTAAGATATTTCTTGTTGCATTGTTTTTTAGCCCAGATAGGAATGGAAAGCCCGGAACTATGAAAAGTAGTTTTTCTTGGCATAAAAAAGCGACCAAAGGAAGCTCTTTTTAGGCTATAGAAAAACACTTTTCATAGTGAGGACTTGTAATGAATAGCTGGAATAGCTTCAAATTGCTTCGGAAGCTAGAAATAAAATCCAAATTGGCCTTTGATAGTGAAATTATTGGTTCCTGGAACGTCTCTATAATTTCCTCTAAAACTGGCGTCTATTCTAAAAACTTTGAAAATGTTTCCAATTCCAACGCTGTATTCCCAATAGGGAGTTGTTGGTGCTTTGTAGATTAATCCAGAAGCATTTAGTAGTTTATTTTCGTTAGAAATATCGCCATAAACGGTTCTTGCTCCAATAATTTCTCTCCAATTTAGTTTTTTCATAATTGGAATTCTTGAGAACAATCGGCCTTGAAAATTGTGCTCCCATTGCAAAGTAGCATATCTATCGGATACAAATTCGTAGAAATTTAAGTTGCTAAAGGTATTTCCGATAACAAAATAAGTTTGATTACCCGGAATTACACTCATTAACCCTAACGGTACTTGCCCAAAAGTTTTACCTAATTCCATAGTAAGATTAGTTCTTCCTAGCGGCCCAATTAATATTGGTTGCTTGTAATATAATTGCAGCCTGCTATAATCAAAATCACTATGCATTAAACCCTTAAACCCTTGGCTGTAATTGACGAAAATCCTACTATATGGGTTATCCACAATAGATCGTTCTACTCCGTAACCGGAACTTTTTTTGTTCGGAGTATACTCTACTTGTAGATTCACTTCCGATTGTTTTACCAAACTTTTAGTAGTGGTGTAGGTATCATCGGCATAATAATCTAAACTAAATGTAGACGATGCCGATTCTAAGGTTCTATAAGAAAATCCTGTTTCGAAAGTTAAATTTTTTACAGGTTCAATTTCAATGGAAGCAGTGGATAAATTGATATTGGTTAATTTCCCGTTATTACCAGAACTAAACACACTAGACGAAGCATAACTTCTACCTAAAACGTCACTAGTTGTTGTTAAACTTGCCCCAATTTGTTCAATATCTCTTCTGTTTCCCCCTGAAATAATAATTCTGTTTTTGGTGTCAATCATCCATTTTCCAGACAATCCATATTTAAATTTATTGTCTAGAAAACCATAAGCTGTATAGCCTTGTAAACGCCATTTATCGTTGTGGCCAAAGTAGGTTCTACCCCCTACTCTTAAACGCCAACCTTCCACTACATTATACCCGAAGGTGGAAAAAATCGGACCAAAATCAAAATTATTATAATTAATATATCCGCTACCTAATACCGTAACGAAATTATACATTTGCTTGAATTTCTTAACGGTTTTAAGAGTATCTAGCATTTTATAAACACCAACCTCATCTTTATTTAATTTTTCGAAACGATGTTTTTCCCAATAGTCATTGTCTTTAGTAAATACTGCATTGTCTACAAAATTCACTTCTTCTTTATAAAATTTCTCAGGTTTGGTTTCATTAAATTTATGATTTCTAAACAAAGTGGTTCGTTTTCCATAAACTCCTTTTGCTTCTTCTTTTTTGCTGAAAGCAAAATCCGACATCATATAATCTCTCGTCAACAAGAAAACTGAGTCGTTTTGCACGTCAAATTCTTGTTCGATATAAATGTCTTTCACCCAGTTAATATTGGCGCTTTTAGAAACTGCCATGTTAATTGTTTTGATAGCAAAAGTGGAATCATTCACCCAAAAATCGCCTTTAAAAGTCAATTCGTTTTTTCTTCTTGGATAAAAATCAATATTATAACACCATTTTTTATCTACAAAAGCACTGTCGCGAAGCACATAATTATAGACATCAATTCCTGTTGTGGATAGTGGACTTGTAAAACTTTTATCAAAAAAGGTAAGATGATTATTGTAAATGTTGTAATCGTTGTATAAATCTTTCATAAAGGTATTTACACCCTCGCCATTACTTAATCCGGAATTTTTATTAGCTTTAAGAATAGATTTTTCTTTATTAATTTTATTATCGCCATATACGTCATACAACGATTCGTTAATAAAAATAGGCAAATAGGTTTTTCCGGTAACCTTAGAAGTATCCATTTTATTGAAAACAAATTCCATCCCTTTAAAGACTTTACTTTTCATAAAAGCGCTGTCAATAGTATTTAAATCAAATTCAATTTTTTCGTATTTTTCATATTGGTATTGGTTAAAAATTCGCAAACCATTTTTTCTTTTGCGTTCCCAAATTTTTCTCAATATTGCCAATGCGGGATTGTTCTTTTTAGAAGTTTTTCCTCTAAAGATTACTACTTCTTGTAACTCTATTTCGCCCTCTAGAACAATTTTCATGTTATAGTTCACTGATTTGGTTAGAGAAATATCCCTTGTAGTAAATCCAACGAATGCTACTGAAATTGTAGAATAGGTTTTACTAGATTCTAAATAAAACTTACCATTTTCATCGCTGACAGTTCCTTCATTAGAACCCTTGAAAAGAATATTAGCGTAGGAAATGGGTTGGTTTTTTTTATCCAAAACCACTCCGCCAACTTTAGTTTGAGCAAAAAGAATTGTTGTGTAGCTGAACACAAACAAAAAGGATAATACTAATTTTTTCAACATGCTAAATAAATCTTGAATTTTAAAAAAAAAGCTTCATCTAGATTTCTCCGATGAAGCTTCAAATATAATAGATAATTATTATTTATACATAACTTTTTTGACAGCTTTAACAACATCGGATGCATTTGGTAACCATTCCTTTAATAAAGTTGGAGAATAAGGTGCAGGTGTATCGGCAGTAGTGATTCTTTGTACTGGAGCATCTAGAAAATCGAATGCTTTGTCTTGAACCATATATGCAATTTCTGAAGCTACACTTGCAAAAGGCCAAGCTTCTTCAAGAACTACCAAACGATTGGTTTTTTTAACCGAATTGATAATTGCATCATAATCTAATGGGCGAACGGTTCTTAAATCGATAATTTCACAAGAAATTCCTTCTTTAGCCAATTCATCGGCAGCAATATGTGCTTCTTTTATTATTTTTCCGAATGAAACAATAGTTACATCGGTACCTGCTCTTTTAATATCGGCAACTCCAAGCGGAATAATATAATCTCCTTCTGGAACTTCTCCTTTATCCCCATACATTTGCTCACTTTCCATAAAAATAACTGGATCGTTATCGCGAATAGCCGCTTTCAACAAACCCTTAGCATCATAAACTGTTGAAGGAACAACAACTTTAAGACCTGGTGTATTAGCAAACCAGTTTTCAAATGCTTGCGAGTGGGTAGCGCCTAATTGTCCTGCAGAAGCAGTTGGTCCACGAAAAACCATTGGCATTGGAAATTGTCCAGCAGACATTTGACGCATTTTAGCAGCATTGTTAATTATTTGATCAATACCTACTAACGAGAAATTGAACGTCATGTATTCTACAATAGGACGACAACCATTCATTGCAGAACCTACTGCAATTCCGGCAAAACCTAATTCTGCAATTGGAGTATCAATAACACGTTTTGGTCCGAATTCGTCTAGCATACCTTTAGATGCTTTGTAAGCGCCATTGTATTCGGCAACTTCCTCACCCATTAAATATACTGATTCATCGCGACGCATTTCTTCACTCATTGCTTCACAAATTGCTTCTCTAAATTGTATCGTTCTCATATATAAATTTTTCTTTAAATCAATTTTGGATAGCAAAAGTAAAAATTAAAAATGATAAAAAAACATATTAAACTTAAATAATATCATTGATCTGCAGCACTTCTAAATTTTAGAAAATTCATTTCTATTCGTTTACCAAAAACTATCCTCAGCGAAATCGATGTAATAGTGAACTTTTTTTAAATATATTATGCACGCATATAAAAATTAGAAATATATTTTATACTTTTACAGTCAGAAAAAACTTTTTAAAAAAATATAGAATGAAAATATTAGTTTGCATCAGCCACGTGCCCGATACTACTTCCAAAATCAACTTTGTCAATGGCGATTCCGAGTTTGATACCAATGGAGTTCAGTATGTAATTAATCCAAATGATGAATTTGGTTTAACCAGAGCAATTTGGTTTCAAGAACAACAAGGCGCAACCGTTACCGTGGTAAATGTTGGTGGTGCCGATACCGAACCTACTTTAAGAAAAGCCTTAGCCATTGGTGCTAATGAAGCAATCCGAGTAAACGCAGTTCCTACCGATGGTTTTTTTGTTGCCAAGCAACTAGCCGAAGTCATTAAAATCGGTGCTTACGATTTAGTTATTTGTGGTAAAGAATCCCTAGATTACAATGGCGGAATGGTTCCCGGAATGTTAGCCGGATTATTGAACTACAACTTTGTAAATTCCTGTACTGAAATTACCGTTGACGGAACTTCTGCCAAAGCAGCAAGAGAAATTGATGGTGGAAAAGAAATTATTTCTGCTAGTTTACCATTAATCATTGGTGGACAAAAAGGTTTGGTAGAAGAAAAAGACCTTCGTATTCCTAATATGCGTGGTATCATGACAGCAAGGACCAAAGTACTCACAGTTTTAGAACCCGTTGCAGCCAACAACCAAACTAAAATTGTGAAATTTGAAAAACCCGCTGCTAAATCAGCAGTAAAATTAGTTGCTGCAGACAATCTAGACGAATTAATCAACTTATTACACAACGAAGCGAAGGTTATTTAATCAGTGTTCAGTTCTCAGTGTTCAGTGTTCAGTTGTAAAACCTGAAACTTTAAACTTTAAACAAAAAAACCAGTATTCAGTGTTCAGTTGTAAAACTTTAAACCTGAAACTTTAAACTTTAAACAAAAAAAAATGTCATTATTAATATACGCAGAATCCGCAGACGGAAAATTCAAAAAAGTTGCTTTTGAATTGGCTTCTTATGCTAAAAAAGTTGCCGAATCTCTTGGCACCACAGTTACAGCAGTAACGGTAAACATTGCAAACGTTTCCGAATTATCCAATTACGGAGTAGATAAAGTTTTGAAAGTGTCTAACGATAAATTAGCCAATTTCAATGCCAAAGCCTACGCCGACATCCTAAAACAAGCCGCACAAAAAGAAGGTTCGAAAGTTATCGTTCTATCTTCTACCACAGATAGTTTATACCTTGCACCCCTTGTGGCTGTAGGTTTAGACGCTGGATTCGCGCCCAACGTAGTAGGATTGCCTATCTCAACTGCACCATTTCAAGTAAAAAGAACTGCTTTTTCTAACAAAGCATTCAATATTACCGAAATTGCAACCGATATTAAAGTACTTTCCATAGGGAAAAACTCTTTCGGATTGGTAGAAAATGCTTCTACACCAACCGAAGAAGATTTTGCTCCAACTTTAAACGATGCCGATTTTTCTGTAAAAGTAGAATCCGTTGAAAAATCTTCTGGAAAAGTTACTATTGCCGATGCCGACACCGTAGTTTCTGGTGGACGCGGATTGAAAGGCCCAGAAAATTGGGGAATGCTAGAAGAATTAGCCTCCGTTCTTGGTGCTGCAACCGCTTGTTCCAAACCCGTTTCCGATCTAGGATGGCGTCCTCACAGTGAGCACGTTGGCCAAACCGGAAAACCCGTTGCAACCAATTTATACATTGCCATTGGTATCTCGGGAGCCATACAGCACATCGCAGGAATCAACTCTTCTAAAGTTAAATTAGTCATCAATACCGATCCCGAAGCGCCTTTCTTTAAAGTTGCCGATTACGGAATTGTTGGTGATGCTTTCGATATTGTGCCTCGTTTGACGCAAAAACTAAAAGAATTCAAAGCACAGAATTCTTAATAACAAAATAAATCACACTTCAATAAGCCGTCAAAATTATTTTTAGACGGCTTTTTTTTTGTATATTAGAGTTATTAAAAGCGAAACTTTTTGTTTATTTGCAATGGCCATTCCCGCTTTACGCAGTATCTTTATTGTTTTAAAGAAAAACAATAAAGGATACCTGCTGCAATCGGGGCTCATATCTTTGTAATGAAATAAAAATATGAAATATGTATCTTTGAAATAGTAACAATTGATAAACAAAACCAAGTTGCCAAATTGTGTCGGGGCGAAATACATCATAGATGATATTGTGAACATTAGGATAATCCACTT
>CANFZM010000022.1 GCA_947451525.1 Flavobacteriaceae bacterium | reverse complement strand
GAAAACAAAATTAAAAAAAATAGTCCCAACTTAAAAGTCGGGACTACACAAGGTAAACATCCAGTGAATAATCGCAAGAAGCTTCCTCTCGGTGTTACAAATATATAAAAATTAACAAAATAAATTAGGTAATCAAGATAGTACCTATCTAGCAATGTATTGAATAGATGTAAAATTCCTAAGAAATTATTTTATAAAAAACAATGGAAGAAAAAATACCACTCTTTCCTTTTTTATGCTGACTCAAGAAGAACCTTATAGTTTTTATATTATTAAACAATCCAATTTACTTCCACTTTAGCAATTTATCTCGTTCTTCCCAAAGAAATATTTTTTTTTGTAAAAAAATAAATAGTATATTCGTCTTTAGAAAATAACGTATTGTCGAGTTATTGATACGCGTATTACAAGTTTGCAAACATATTACCCAAAAAATACAACCCGATAGCGCGGATTATAACAGTAACTATGAATATCTTAATGGCTATGTTCAAGATAATGATGCAATCAAATACAATTTAAGAAACAATTAATAATCGAAAAGCACAGCATGAATTGCTGTGCTTTTTTTACTAATTTAAAATATGAAAAAAATAAACATCCTCCTAATCCTTTTTTCAACTATTGCTTTTTGTCAAGAACATAATTCATTATCAGAAAGAAAAGGTAAATTGTATTTATCAGTTGGACCTGATTATAGAGTTACACCAATTTATGGAAGTGCAAATACATACGATGAAGCATTTACGAGTATCGATTTACAAAATTCAGGTACCACTTTCAATTATTCATTAGACTATTTTTTATCCAATACTTTATCTCTTGGATTTTCACAATCATTTAGATATGATATTTTACTTTACAATGATGAGACATCATTTAATTTTGGCGCAAGAAAAGATGAAAAAACAGTTTTTATAGATTATCATTTCTATCTTAAATATTATTTAAAGATTTCTAAAGAAAGTAAATTGTTTCTAAAATTTGGAAAATCTATGATGAACAGGGGTTCCGAATATAGCAAATTGAAAACCGAATATTTACCAGATGGAACATTACTATTTCATGTTAATAGCACAAGAGATTTCAGTTACGGAGCAACCAATTTTGGACTTGGATTTAATAGGAAAAAATTAGAACTATTGTTAGGCATGTATACATCAAATAATACTCAATATTTTACAACAAGTCAAAACTTCAAAATTTTATATATAAACTTAAACTATCAAATATTCAAATTATAACTCGCTACTAAACGAATACTTTTATATGCTTTAAATTAAAATAGGAAAATATAAAGCACTGCTCTCAAAAGAGCCTCTTTATTTATCCTTTTTATCCACCCGCTACTCGAAGTGTTCTATAGTACCTTATGCTCTGCAATGGTCTCCCGACCTCGCAGCCATAAAACATTCATCCCCGATAGCGCGGATTTAAACAAAAGTGTAAACCTATTTCAGGACTAGACAAACCGATTTTAGCAGTAACAACTAATGGGTATTCAACTCGTGTACCATTTCGTTGGTCATAGACGGAAGATTAGAAAACCTCTATGTTTTAAATGCCATTATGCTAATCTGTCAAATTGCTACTTTTAAAATCAATATATTGTATCATTTTATACTTTACAAATATTAGAAAAGTAGTGGCAGCAATTGTTATAGAATTCCTGCTCAAAGTTACATAAATGTGGTAATGAAGTTATAAAACCCCAGCTCCCGGAAGTGTTCTTTAGTGCCGTGATGCTCTGCTATGGTCCTGACCTAGCAGCCATAAAAGCATTTACACATTATTTGGGATAAGTAAAAAGATGACATTAACAGATAAAAATTCCCAAGAAACTTAATACTTATTCAATTTATCTGGATTTTGTCTTGCATCGTAAATATCTAATATTATGACATTCTCAAAACTTCTTTCATAGATTATTTTATAACTCCAAATACTGATAGGACGAAATTTTTGTTTGTTTTAAATCCTCTGCAAGTTCGATGATTTTATTAATGACCATTTCTGCATTTTGCGGGCTATCTTGAAGAATATAAAAGTAAATTCTTGCTAATGAATTGCTCGATTCTTCCGACCAAACAAGATTCATTATTTTACGGAGAAAATATGTTTTTTAACCTCTTCTTTAGTAAAGGTTTCGGCACCTTTTTCAATAGATTCACTGATTGATTCTATGTGACTAACATATTGATTTTTGGTTAAAGGTTTACCATCAATTGTGTATGCCACAACATAATTACCATTTAAAACAGTATCAATTTGATTCAAAAGGTTTTCGTCTTGAATGTTTTTTACTTTTTGAATGATTTTGGTTTTATGTTGTTCTAAATTCATAATCAAAATTTTAATAAAGTAAAGATACTAAAAAATATATAACTGAATTATACTTTTAATCTAGCAAAATTTCTTTTTTTCTTAATGGATTTTAGAAACAAAATGTTCATTTGAAAACCAACTGCCCTAGCCCAGATTGTAATGGAAAGCTTTTTGTGAAAGAATGCTATTTTTTGTTGACATAAAAAAGCGACCAGCGGAAGCTCTTTTTATGGCTTACAAAAAAAGCATTGTTAACAAAAACTTGTAATGGAAAGCTGGAAATTGCTTCTAATAATTCAAAAGTTCCTCCATTTTCAATCGTACTTTATCCACATTCGGAATCATGGTAAACTCTAAAACGCTGTTTAGCGGAATGGCTGGCATATTTTCGGAGCCAATCAACATTACAGGTGCATCCAAATGTTTAAAACACTTTTCTTGAATTAATCCTGCCAAACTTCTGGCGAAAGAATTATTGGTAGGTTCTTCGGTTACAACCAAACATTTTTTGGCTTTCTTAACCGATTTGAAAATCGCTTCTTCATCAAGTGGATATAACGTTCGCAAATCGATAATCTCTACTTGGTTTTTCATCGTTGCCGAGGCATTTAATGCCCAGTGCACTCCCATTCCGTAGGTGATAACGGTAATAGTTTCGTCGGTTTCTTGCTCCCATATTTCTTGAACGATATTCGCTTTTCCGAAAGGTAACATATAATCTTCACTTGGCTCGTTGACTCTTGCGGCATCGGTACCTTTTACTTTACTCCAATACAAACCTTTATGCTCCAAAATCACTACAGGATTTGGGTCGTAATAAGCGGCTTTTAAGAGTCCTTTTAAGTCGGCACCATTACTTGGATAGGCAATTTTTATCCCTCGAATATTGGTCAGAACGCTTTCTACAGAAGACGAATGGTAAGGACCGCCACTTCCGTAGGCACCAATTGGCACCCGCAAAATCATGCTCACCGGCCATTTTCCGTTGGATAAATAACACGAGCGACTGACTTCGGTAAACAATTGGTTCAATCCTGGCCAAATATAATCGGCAAACTGTACCTCAACAATTGGCTTCAACCCAACTGCCGACATCCCAACGGTAGAACCCACAATAAAGGCTTCTTGAATGGGCGTATTAAAAACACGTTCGTCGCCAAATTTTTGTGCCAAAGTTGCGGCTTCTCTAAAAACGCCTCCCAATCGTCCGCCTACGTCTTGTCCGTACAACAAACAGTCGGGGTGCTTTTTCATTAATTCTTCAACAGCAAAAAGTGCGCAATCTACCATCACTACTTTGTCTTCTCGCGGTGGATTTCGTTCGCCTACTTCTTCTGTAATTGGTGTTGGAGCAAAATCATGTGTGAATAAATCTTCTGGAGAAGGATCTTCTGCTACTTGTGCTCTATCAAAATCTTTTTGAACCAAGATAGAAACCTCAGCCTCAATTTTATTTATTTCTTCTTGTTTAAAACCAGCATCCAACAATTGTTGCATCAAAACTGGATACGGATCCCGAGATTGCGCTTCTTCCAAATCATCACGATACCATTCCATACGAACTCCCGAAGTATGGTGGTTCAACAACGGAACT
Organism: Flavobacteriaceae bacterium; assembly: GCA_947451525.1. Taxonomy (GTDB): domain Bacteria; phylum Bacteroidota; class Bacteroidia; order Flavobacteriales; family Flavobacteriaceae; genus Flavobacterium. Next base: position 39,941 of record CANFZM010000022.1, on the reverse strand, counting down.
TTGGCATGAACTAAAAACGGTCTTCGTTCTTCCCGAATGGTTTTCACCACTTTTTGAAGTGCTAAATAACTTTCGGTAAAATTGGCGCCATCAATAGAAATTGCTTCTATTCCGTGAAATCCTTTAGCATATTCAAATGCATTTTGTGCACGGGTTTCGGCAGCATTTGCCGAAATATCCCAACCATTATCTTGCACCAAATACAAAATAGGAAGTTGTTTTAAGGCAGCCATTTGCAAGGCTTCGGCAATTTCTCCTTCGGTTACCGAGGCATCACCAAGGGAACAAACAACAAGTGGTTTCTCTATTCCTTCACCCTCTCCTTTGGAGAGGGCTGGGGTGAGGCCTTCTTTATACCAAAAACCCATCGCTGCTCCAGTTGCAGGAATGGCTTGCATTCCCGTTGCAGAGGATTGGTGTGGAATTTTTGGTTTATCGGCATCTTTCAAACTCGGATGGCAATAATAGGTTCGTCCACCCGAAAACGGATCGTCTTTTTTTGCCATCAATTGCAACATCAAATCATAGGGTTGCATCCCAATTCCCAACAACATTGCATCATCCCGATAGTACGGAAACGCATAATCTTGCGGTAACAATTGCATCGCCATTGCAATTTGAATCGCTTCATGACCACGCGAAGTGGCATGAACGTATTTGGAAACAATCTTAAAATTATCTTCATACAAAGTTGCCATTGCCTTAGCAGTTGCCATTGTTGAAAATGCTTTTTCGAGGATATTTTTGTCTAACATTTGTTCGAACTATTTTTTTTAACCATTAAGGGGATAAGGGAATTAAGGTAAAACTTAATGAACCTTAATACCTTAATGGTTTAATTTTTTATTACTTTGCCTCTACAATCCAACCAAATTTATCTTCTTCGTTTTGCAATTTTATAGCATTCAATGTATCATTTACCATCACAGAAACTGGATTTTCAACTGGAAATTGAATCAATAAATCATTGTTTCCAATTTCTTCAATCATTGCAATTCCAACTGCAGTTCCAGTTCCGAAGGCTTCTTCCAAAATTCCATTTTTAGAAGCTTCCATAATTTCTGAAATCGTGATGGGTCTTTCGGTTACTTCAAAACCTTTGCTTCGCAATAAATCGATAACACTCATTCTTGTTATTCCAGATAAAATAGAACCACTTAAGTCTGGCGTTATGAATTTTCCATCAATTTTGAAGAAAATATTCATCGTTCCCACTTCTTGAATGTATTCAAAATCTTGAGCGTCCAACCACAATACTTGATCATACCCTTTGGCTTTTGCATATTCCGTTGGGCGAATCGCTGCAGCATAGTTTCCGGCTGCTTTTGCTTCTCCAGTTCCACCATTTACGGCACGAACGTATTTTTTCTCAGCGTATAATTTAATTTTTCTATTGAAAAAAGGTCCTGCTGGAGATGCCATTACAATAAATTTATAACTAGTTGCGGCACGCATTCCAATAAACGCTTCATCGGCATACATAAACGGACGCAAATACAAGGCACTTCCTACTTTAGTTGGAATCCAATTTTTTTCTAAAGCAGTGAATCGCTTCAAAGCTTCTACAAATAAATCTTCTGGGAAAGACGGCATTCCCATTCGATCCGCACTATGATTAAATCGTTTTGCATTTTCATCAGGACGAAACAATAAGGCAGTTCCGTCTTTTCCTAAAGTTGCTTTCATTCCTTCAAAAATCGCTTGTCCGTAATGCAACGCCATGGCTGCAGGATGCGTTGGAATTAATGCTAAAGGCTCAATTCTTGGATTGCTCCATGCTCCATTTTCATAATCACAAATAAACATGTGATCAGTAAAATTGGTTCCCATCGTGATGTTATTCAAATCTACTTCGTTAACTTTCGATTCAGAAACTTTAGTTATTTTAATAGATGGTGTCAATATATCTTGCATAATTTATAGCGTTGTGTTTGTCTTAAATTGTTCTAAATAATCGCCTATTTTTCTTAAAAAAGAGCCTCCTAAAAATCCATCCACTACTCTGTGGTCAAAGGATAAAGAAAGATACATCATACTTCTAATGGCAATTTCGTCCCCTTTTTCAGTGGTAATCACTTCGGGACGTTTTTTAATAATTCCGAGTGCTAAAATAGCAACTTCGGGTTGGTTGATAATTGGGGTCCCCATCAAACTTCCAAAGGTTCCCACATTGGAAATCGTAAAGGTGCTTCCTTGAATTTCTTCAGGCTTTAATTTGTTATTTCGAGAAGCATCTGCCAAATAATTAACATCTGTTGCTAAGGCTACTAAATCTTTTTCATTAGCATTTCGAACTACTGGAACAATCAAATTTCCGTTTGGTAAGGCCGTTGCCATTCCGATATGGATGTCGTTGTGCACAATAATATTCTTCTCATCCACAGAAACATTAATCATCGGAAAATCTACAATTGCTTTTGCTACAGCCTGAACAAAAACGGGTGTAAACGTAAGTTTTTGGTTGTATTTCTCTTGAAATTTATCTTTATTTTCGTTTCTCCAATTGACCAAATTCGTAACATCCACTTCAATGTAAGATGTTACGTGTGGCGATGTTTGTTTGGAATACACCATGTGATCGGCAATCATTTTGCGCATGCGATCCATTTCTACAATTCGGTCTTTGCCTTCAATGAAATTGATTTTTGGTTTCGGATAAGAAGTTGCAGGCTGTAGGTTTTGGGTTGTAGGTTTTGATTGTATTGAGTATTTTCTATCCTTCAAATAGTTGAAAACATCCCTTTTTTGTAAACGCCCCTCTGCTCCTGAGCCTGGAATGGTTTGTAGTTCTTCAATAGAAAGGTTTTCTTTTTGGGCAATTGAAATGATTAATGGACTTATGAAGGTTGTTGGTTGTAGGTTGTGGGTTGTAGGTTTTGTGTTTTGGGTTTTAGGTTTTAGGTCATGTGTTGTAGTATTATCTATTACCTCTTTTACATTACCTACAACCTCATCCCTACTACCTACTACCTCAATCAACGCCAAAACGGTGCCAACTTCAACTACAGCATCTTTATGAAAACGGATTTCTGTAATAATCCCAGAAACTGGCGCTGGCACTTCACTATCGACTTTATCGGTAGCGACTTCTAAAATAGTTTCTTCGGCTTCCACATAATCACCTACGTTTTTCAACCAACTGATTATTGTTGCTTCGGAAATACTTTCACCCATTTTGGGCATTTTGAATTCTGTTATTGACATATATTTTTTTTTCGTACGGACAATTCGCGAATTGTCCCTACCTTTTCTTAAATTCTTCTAATGTTTTATAAAACGCTTCTTGTGTTGGACGATCCGCTGGAATTTCACGTAACGGCTCGACTGCTTTTAATGTTTCGTAACATTCATTTGGCAATTGTTGGTACAAGGCAGTTCCTTTGGTTTTCCAATCGATCATTTCATTGGAAACGTCTTTTATTATAGTTGCTGGATTTCCAACCACCATTTTTCGGTTTGGAATTTGCATTCCGGCTTTGATGAAACTTAACGCTCCAACGATACATTCATCTCCAACAGTTACATCGTCCATAATTACCGCATTCATTCCGATAAGGGAATTGGCGCCAATGTTGGCTCCGTGAATAATCGCTCCATGACCAATATGTGCTCCTGCTTTTAAAACCATTGTTTTCCCAGGAAACATGTGAATGGTACAATTTTCTTGTACATTACAACCATCTTCAATGATGATTTCTCCCCAATCGCCACGGATGGCAGCACCTGGACCAACATATACATTTTTCCCAATAATCACATTACCCGTAACCGCGGCTTGCGGATGGACAAAACTACTTTCGTGTATGACTGGGATGAACCCTTTGAATTCGTATATCATTTTTTTAGGTTGTAGGTTGTAGGTTGTAGGTTTTAAAACCTAGAACTTACAACTTTTTTAAACTTTAAATTTTTTCAACGTTTCTTTTGTAAAATCAGACAGCACTAATCTTCCACTAATGGCGGCTCTTTCGGCTAATAAATTATCCCAATCTTCGGTGCCTCTCCAAAATACTTTTTTCATTTCGAGCATGGCTTCTGGATTATAAGTACACAAATGTTCCGCAAATTTTTGAACCGCTTCGTCCAATTCCTCGATACTTTCAAATACATTAGCAAACAAGCCTCTATCTTTTGCCCAATTTGCTTCGTAAAAAGTGTTGGCATCAATAGCAATTTGGGACATGGCTGAAACTCCCATTTTTCTTTCGATGGCGGGTGAAACTACAAAAGGACCGATTCCGACGTTTAATTCACTTAATTTTATGGCTGCAAATTTAGTTGCCATACAATAATCGGTTGCTGCAGCAATTCCTACTCCGCCACCAACGGTTTTGCCTTGAATTCTTCCGATAATGAATTTCGGACATTTTCGCATGGCGTTGATTACGTTTGCAAATCCAGAGAAAAATACTTTTCCTGTTTCGGCATCGTTAATTGCTATTAATTCTTGAAAACTGGCTCCTGCGCAAAATGTTCTATCGCCACCGCTTTTTAGGACGATGACTTTTACTTCAGGATTGTTTCCAACTTCGGTAATTGTATTGGCTAATTGTGCCAAAATGATACCTGGCAAAGAGTTTTGTTCGGGATGAAAAAACTCGATGGTGGCGATGTTGTTATCTATGTTTTGTTTTACGTAGGCGCTCATGTTACAAATAGGTTGCTCCTAACGGAGCTTTATAAAATTTCAAATTGTTCAAAATGATGATTCAAATGTTTTCGTTCTAGTAAATACGATGCATATTTATTCATTTCTCCGAAAACCATATTTTTTAAAATGGCTTCTGGATTTTCTTTGAAAAAGGTTTTATATTGTTCTCTGGCTTCGAGAAATTTAGTTTTTGCTGTTTCAAAATCGGGATGAATTAAATCTTCTAACTCTCCTTTTTTCATGGTTGGAAAATTGGTTCCCATTGGGAATTTATCGTAATTATATAACGAATTGTGCACTTTGTCCAAAATCTTTTCGGGAGTTGCAATTTCGAAATCTTGAATTTCTCCTGACATTATTCTGTATCCTTGTTCCAAATGTTCTAACAAATGTTGCGGAGTCAAAATTCCCCATTTTGGTTTGGAATTTTCAGTCAATTTTTGCAAACATTCTTCAATTTTTGCTTCGGTCATTTCTACAAAAACTTCTTGCTTTTTTTGCACCATTGTCAAAATTGTAGCCACGGCAACCAATTCGTCTTCAGTATCAAAAACCTCAACAAACCATTTTACAATGCCGCTTGGATGCTCGGCGGAAGCCACATCTCTATCTACTTTTTGCTTGCAGGTCAAACGCACATAAACCGTGTCGTTATGGTAAATTGGACGCAAGAAACGGCACTCTTCCAAACCATAATTGGCGGCAACGGGTCCTTTATTTGGATACACGAACAAACCTGCTGCAGCGGCCAAAATGAAGTAACCGTGAGCCGTTCTTTTCTTAAAGATGCTTCCATCTAACGAAGTAATATCAGTATGGGCATAAAAATGATCCCAAGTGATGTTGGCAAAATTGATAATATCGGTATCGGTAACCGTTCTATTGTGGGTGCGCAACGACATTCCGGGTTGGATGTCTTCCCAATGGTATTGAAACGGATGCTGGCTAATCTCTTTATATTTGGAATTCGGTTGGTAAATGCCCGTGATTTCGGTTAATGTGGTTGGCGAACCTTGAATGGCGCAACGTTGCATGTAATGCTTGATACCTCGAACACCGCCCATTTCTTCTCCACCTCCAGCGCGACCTGGACCACCATGAACTAACAATGGCAATGGCGAACCGTGACCGGTGCTTTCTTTGGCATTTTCTCGGTTTAACACTAAAATTCTCCCGTGATGGGAAGCAGCATTTACAACATATTCCTTAGCAATTTCATCAGAATTTGTAACTATAGAAGAAACTAACGAACCTTTACCCATTTGGGCTAATTCGATTGCTTCGTCTAAATTTTTATAAGGCATTAGGGTAGAAACGGGTCCAAATGCTTCGGTTTCATGCACCGCTAAATTTGTAAAAGGATGATCTTCCCGAAGTAAAACTGGACTCACAAAAGCGCCTTTTGCATCGGCACCAATTAAGTTCACTTTTTCTAAATCGCCATAAACAATTTTGGCCGTTTTAGACAATTCGGCAACCCTGCTTTTTAGAACGGTTACTTGGTCTTTGTTTACCAAAGCACCCATTCGAACTTCTTTCAATCTTGGGTCGCCAATAGCAACTTTATCCAATGCTTTACTAAGTGCGGTTTGCACTTCATCTATTAATTTTTCTGGCACAATCATTCTGCGAATGGCAGTACATTTCTGACCGCATTTCACGGTGATTTCACTTCGTGCTTGGTTGATAAACAAGTCAAATTCGGGAGTTCCAGGAACGGCATCTTCCCCTAAAATAGAGGCGTTTAAAGAGTCGGCTTCCATAGTAAACGGCACCGATTCTTGAATGATTCTTGGATGTGATTTCAACAATCTTCCAGTGGTAGCCGAACCTGTAAACGTAATTACATCTTGGCTTTCCACCGTGTCAAATATATTTTTAGCGGTACCACAGATTAATTGTAAAGCGCCTTCCGGCAAAATATTGGATGCAATAATTTCTCTAACCACTGCTTCGGCCAAATAAGCCGTTGTAGGTGCTGGCAAAACTACCGCAGGCATTCCGGCCATCCAGTTTACGGCACATTTTTCAAGCATTCCCCAAATTGGAAAATTGAACGCATTAATATGTATCGCAACGCCTTTTTTAGGAACCAAAATATGGTGCGCCATAAAACGACCGCCTTTAGACAAGTCAATTGGGTCGCCTTCTACGTGGTAGGGTTGGTTTGGAAACAGTTTTCGCAACGACGCATTGGCGTATAAATTCCCGAATCCTCCCTCTATGTCTATCCAAGAATCGACACGAGTGGCACCAGTTCTGTAACTAATTTCGTAGAATGCTTCTTTGCGCTTGGTCAAATACATCGCCAAACTTTTAAGCATATTACCTCTTTCTTGGAAGGTCATTTTGCGAATTTTTTCGCCACCTTTGGTTCTTCCGTAATGCAAAATAGCAGGAATATCCAATCCTTCCACCGAAGTTTCCGCAATGAATTCGCCTGTTACCGCATCATAAGACGCTTTTCCTTCGCCAGTTGCCGAAGTCCATTTTCCGAGTACGTAATGTTGTGTTTTGTTCATGTTGTCTGAATTTTTTCAGTATTTTATTCCCACAGATTTCGCAGATTATCGCAGATTTTTTCTGGTTATAATGAGCGAATGGCTTGGTCTTTATTTGTAATGCCTTTTCCTGCTGCCTTTCCAAAGCTCGCCAAGATTGCTTCGTGCCTCGCAATGACTGCGAGGCTTTTCCCTTGCATCAGGGCTAGATAGGTTTTCATTTTTGTATTTGTTAACTATATAAATCTAACAGATTTTAAAAACCGATTAAGAGTTAAACTCTTTCAATAATTGCTGCGTAACCTTGACCAACTCCAATACACATCGTGATTAATGCATATCGTTTTCCAGTTAGTTGTAATTCTAATGCTGCGGAATATAGTATCCTTGCTCCGGTAACTCCTAGTGGGTGACCTATTGCAATGGCTCCCCCGTTAGGGTTGATTCTTGGGTCATTATCTTTCAATCCTAATTCGCGAATGCAAGCAATGCTTTGTGCTGCAAAGGCTTCGTTTAATTCGATAATATCTATTTGGTCTAAGGTTAAACCTGCTTTTGCTAATGCTTTTTTGGTGGCATCCACTGGTCCTATTCCCATGATTCTTGGCTCTACACCAACTACTGCCGAACTTACTATTCGAGCCAAGGGTTTCAAGTTATATTTTTGCACTGCTTCTGCAGATGCAATAATTGTTGCGGCTGCACCATCATTTAATCCAGAAGAATTTCCTGCCGTTACGCTTCCGTCTTTTTTGAAGGCAGGTCGTAATTTGGATAAACCTTCTAGTGAAGAATTTGATTTTACAAATTCGTCTTTACTAAACTGAAGCGCATCCCCTTTTCGTTGTGGAATTTCCACCGTGACTATTTCTTTGGCTAATCTTCCCGAGGCTTGTGCTGCAGTAGCTTTTTGTTGGCTGTGCAAGGCAAACGCATCCTGGTCTTCGCGTGTAATGTTGTATTTTTCTACTAAATTTTCAGCGGTTTCTCCCATGGCATCGGTGCCAAACATGGCGTGCATTTTGGGGTTGGTGAAACGCCATCCAAAACTAGAATCGTACATTTTGCTATCGGTTCCATAAGCCGTTGATGGTTTGGAAACCACTAATGGACCACGGGTCATATTTTCTACTCCACCTGCAATAAAAACATGTCCGTCGCCTGCTTTTATAGCACGACTAGCGTGAATTATTGCCGACAATCCCGAGCTACACAAGCGGTTTACAGTTTCTCCAGGCACCGTATAAGGCAATCCTGCAAGAAGCAACGACATTCTTGCGACATTACGATTATCTTCCCCAGCTTGATTGGCGCATCCTAGAATTACGTCATCATAAGCATCTTTGGGAATGCTTGGATTATTTTCTACTACGGTTTTGATTACCAATGCTCCTAAATCATCAGCACGAACGGCTGACAATGTACCTTGATAACTTCCTATTGGAGTTCGAACTCCGTCTATAATGTATGCTTCCATTTTTTTAATTGATAATGGATAATTGATAATTGACAATTTGTTGTCCTTCATTATCAATTATCAATTGTTAACTATTAATTATTCTATTCTTCCCATTCTTTAGTGGTTCTATAGGCAACTCCTTTGAAAAGTGCTACCAACATATCGCCCTTTTTTACTTCTATAATATAGAATCCAACTTTGTTTTTTAGACTTTCAATACTGGCTTGCGCCACAATGTAATCGCCTTCTTCTAATGCTTCAATATGATTGATGGACGTTTCGATGGAAACGGCAAATCGACCATTGGTGTTAGCCGAAAATCCAAATGCGGTGTCGGCCAACGAATAGGTAATTCCTCCATGTGCTTTGCCCATACTATTAAGCATTTCTTTGCGGATGGTCATGGCTACTTTGCAATTTCCGAGCTCGCATTCGAGTATTTCTATGCCAAGCCATTGACTGAAAGGGTCAAGAGAGAGCATTTTATAAGGGATTTTCGTTCCTTCCATTTTTTTAAACCATTAAGGTATTAAGTTTCATTAAGAATTTAATTGAAAAAAGATTTATTTTCTTTATTCATTTTACGCAAAATTGGGCTACATCTATATCTGTCTTCGTGGTATTCGTTGTATAATTCGTCTATTTTATTGACGCACCATTGGATTCCCAGTTCGTCTGCCCAAGCGAGTAATCCTTTTGGATAATTTACTCCTTTGGTCATGGCGTTATCAATGTCTTTGGCGGAAGCGATGTTTAAAAAGAAAGTGTCGGCTGCTTCGTTGATGAGCATTACGATTACTCTTTCAAATATTGTTTTGGCTAATGCTGAATCTTCTTTTGGGTTTGCTTCGTTCCTCGCAATGACATCATAGGAATAAAACCCTCTTCCTGATTTTCTTCCTAAAAATCCTGCTTCTACCAATCTTTTTTGGGTGAAGGAGGGTTTGAATTTTGGATCGAAATAGAATGCTGTGAATACGGTTTCTGTTACCACATAATTTACATCGTGTCCTATGAAATCCATTAATTCAAATGGCCCCATGCGGAAACCACCTAGAGTTTTTAAAGCCCAATCGATGGTTGCAAAGTCGGTAACACCCTCTTCATAAATGCGTAAACTTTCGCTGTAAAAAGGTCGTGCCACACGATTTACAATAAATCCAGGTGTGTCTTTGGCAACGGCTACCGTTTTTTTCCAATCGGAAATAATTTTTATGGTTTTTTCTAAAACCTCTGCACTTGTTTGCACTGCTGGAATTATTTCCACCAACTGCATTAATGGGGCTGGATTAAAAAAGTGAATTCCCATGACACGTTCTGGTTTTTGGCAAGAGGCGGCAATGGAAGCAATGGATAACGAAGAGGTATTGGATGCGAGGATTGTGTTTTCCGAGACGTAATTTTCTAATTCAGAAAAAAGTTTTCGCTTGACTTCTAAATTTTCAACAATTGCCTCAATAACCAAATCCGAATCGGATAAATCGTTTATAGTGTATACATAAGAAATATTATTTTGGATTCGATATTTTTCGATGGAATCTATTTTTTCTTTTTCTACTAATTTGGTCAAAGTAGTTTCCAACGCATTTTTACTTTTGGCTAATGCTTCTTGATTTAAATCGAATAATTTTACAGCACAACCAGCAGTTGCGGCTACTTGCGCAATGCCACTTCCCATGGTTCCGGAACCTATTATAGCTACTTTCATACTTTTATTTTATCTCGCAAAGACGCCAAAGCGCAAAGCTAGGTTTGAATGATTGAAATTTTAATTCCCTTTAAACTCTGGTTTTCTTTTTTCAACAAATGCGGTTACGCCTTCTTTGTAATCGTTAGTTGAACTTGCCTCTATTTGTAAGTCGCTTTCTAATGCTACTTGTTGTTCTAGATTATTGTTCATAGATTGGTTTAATAATCTTTTGGTTAAACCTAATGCTTTAGTTGGCATTTTGGCTAAAGTAGTTGCTAAAGTCATCACTTCTTCATTAAAAAAAGAAGCAGGATATATTTTATATATCATTCCCATTTGAATGGCTTCTTCGGCAGTTACTTTATCGCCAAGCATCATTAAAGCAGTGGCTTTTTGGAATCCGATTAATCTTGGCAGAAAGAAGGTACCAGCGCTATCTGGTATTAATCCGATTTTGCTGAATGCTTGGATGAAACTTGCGTACTCTGTTGCTACAACAATATCACAAGCCAGAGCAATGTTAGCACCTGCGCCTGCTGCTACTCCATTAACGGCTGCAACAATAGGTTTTTCAATGGTTCTTATTTTTTTAATTATTGGATTGTAATGTTCCTCCAATATTTTTCTGAAACCTGGATTTAGTTCTGGGTCTGTGACTTCTTTTAAATCTTGTCCGGCACAAAATGCTTTTCCGTTTCCAGTGATTACAATGGCACGAACATTTGCATCTGTATTACAATCGTCTAAGATTTTTTGCAATAACAATGCCATTTCACGATTGAAACTATTAAATACTTCGGGTCTGTTGAGTGAAATCCACGCAACATTGTTTTCAATTTTTAGTTCTATTGCTTCGCCAGTTCGCTGAAGCTCGTGTGAATTATTGCTCATACCTTATTTTATTTCTCACAAAGTCGCAGAGTCGCAAAGACTAATACAAACTTGCCAATTTTATTAAATTAAAACCTACAAGGTTTTGGAAACCTTGCAGGTTATTTTAAACATTTGAAATAATCAAATGGTTCTAAACAATCATCACATTTAAATAATGCTTTGCATGCTGTAGATCCAAATTGACTAACTAATTTAGTGTTTAATGACTCGCATTGTGGACATTTAACTAATTTTTTATTTCCAAGAAGTGCTTCTTTATCGGCTGATTCAGATAATGGGGAAGCAATTCCATATTTTTCCAGTGCTGTTCTGCCTTTTGTTGTAATCCAATCGGTGGTCCATGCGGGTGAAAGGATTAATTCAACTTTGGCTTCGTAGCCTTCTTTTTTAAATGCTGCTTTAATGTCGTCTCCAATAACATCCATTGCTGGGCAACCGCTGTAGGTTGGTGTTATTTGAACCTCAACAATATCGTTTATTATTTTTGCAGAACGCACTACTCCCATTTCCATGATAGACAAAACTGGAATTTCTGGATCGGAAACCGTTTCTAGAATTTCGAATAGTTTTGGGTCGATATGTGGTAGTTGTTCTGTCATTTGTTTAATTAATTTGGAATGAATTTATAAAATAAAAGCCACCCCGCCCTTCGGGCACCCCTCCGGAGGAGGGGAATGTTTAGTTTACCAAGTCATGTTTGGATAAGTTCGTTGCATGAATTGTAATTCGGTTAGAATAAAACCCATGTGTTCACTATGAATTCCTTGTTTTCCTCCTTTTTGGAAGAATTCAATTGTTGGTGTTTGTAAGGTTGCTTCTTCTAAAATTTCGCTTACTTTTTTGTAATAATTTACTTTTAAAAGTGTGGTGTCAACTCCGATTCCTTCTGCAACCATAGCTTTATCGGCATCGGTTTGGTGAAATAACTCGTCGGTGAAAATCCACAAATCGTTTATTGCGGTTTGGATTCTGTTGTGACTTTCTTCGGTTCCATCGCCTAATCTTTTAATCCAATCGGAAGAAAATCGGGTGTGGTACAAAACTTCTTTTATGCTTTTTTTGGCAATTGCTGCCAACATTTCGTCTTTGCTATTTTGCAATTCTTCTAATAATGCCAAATGGAAAATATCAAATAGAAATTGTTTGGATATGGAATAAGCAAAATCGGTATTGGGTTGTTCTACCAATAAAACGTTTTTGTATTCTCTTTCCAAACGAAGGAAAGCAACTGTATCTTCGGAAGCATCTCCACCTTGTAGTTTGGCTACATATTGGTAATAACTTCGTACTTGCCCAAATAAATCTAATGAAATATTGGTAAGTGCAATATCGGTTTCTAGGCTTGGGCCATGACCGCAAAGTTGCCCTAGACGTTGCCCTAGAATTAGTGCGTTATCGGCTATACCGTAGATGTATTGAATTAAATTTTTGTTCATATTTTTGTTTTTTGACACGAATTGCACAAATTTGCACAAATTCAACGTGACCTATAAATTTCACTAATTAACCATTTAGTTTATTAACCACCCCGCCCTTCGGGCACCCCTCCAAAGGAGGGGAATGTGAAGCGGTTTACATGTGTTTTAATTCGTCTGGAAGTTCGTAGAATGTTGGATGACGGTAGGCTTTATCCATTGCTGGTTCGAAAGTTTCTCCGTTATTCTCTGGATTGGATGCTGTAATTTGAGCTGATGGAACCACCCAAATGCTTACGCCTTCCATTCTGCGAGTGTACACATCACGAGCGTTTTCAAGTGCCATGTTGGCATCGCTAGCATGTAAACTTCCGCAGTGGCGGTGTTCTAATCCGTTTTTACTTCTAATAAATACTTCCCAAAGTGGCCAGTTTTTCATAGTGCTTATTTTTTAGTGTTCAGTGTTCAGTGTTCAGTGTTCAGTTTAAAACTGCTGTCTGAATACTGAACACCGAGCACTCTGTTATATTGCTTGTTTCAATTCTTTATTTGTTTGTTTTTCGGCGTAAGCCATGGCTGCATCACGAACCCAAGCACCTTCATCCCAGGCAGATTTTCTGGCCTCAAGGCGTTGTTTGTTGCATGGACCATGTCCTTTTACTACTTGCCAGAATTCGTTCCAATCGATATCGCCCCAATCGTAATGTTTGGTAGTTTCATTCCATTTTAGTTTTGAATCCGGAATGGTTAAGCCTAAAATATTAGCTTGTGGAACGGTTTGATCGATAAATTGTTGGCGAAGTTCGTCGTTGGTTTTTCTTTTTAATTTCCATTTTACGGATTGCTCTGTATTTGGAGATTCGGCATCAATTGGTCCGAACATCATTAATGAGGGCCACCACCATCGGTTTAAGGAATCTTGTGCCATCGCTTTTTGCTCTGGTGTTCCATTGCAAAGGGATAGAAGTATTTCGTATCCTTGACGTTGGTGAAAACTTTCTTCTTTACAGATACGAACCATAGCACGCGCATAGGGACCATAAGAGGTTCCCATAAGTGCTACTTGATTGATAATGGCTGCTCCATCTACTAACCATCCTACCGATCCCATATCGGCCCAAGTTAAAGTTGGATAGTTGAAAATACTGGAATATTTTGCTTTTCCAGAATGTAGTTGGTCGTAAAGTTCTTCTCTTGAAATTCCGAGGGTTTCTGCGGCACTATATAAATACAAACCGTGACCGCCTTCGTCTTGGATTTTGGCTAACAGGGCTACTTTTCTTCTTAGGGAAGGTGCACGAGTTATCCAATTGGCTTCGGGAAGCATTCCAACAATTTCAGAATGGGCGTGTTGCGAAATTTGGCGAATGTGTGTCATTCGGTATTTTTCGGGCATCCATTCTTTTGGTTCAATTTTTTCGTCGCGGGCTATTCGTGCGTCGAAGATTGCTTCTAAATTTTTTACTTCTTTTTCTGACATATCTTTTTTGTTTCAGGTTTCAAGTTTAATGTTTCAAGTTCTTGGCTTGAATATTTAAAAATGAGACAATTTATATGAAATAATTTTATTTACTTTTTTCTTTGATTACAGTTAAAATTATTTTTTTTTTAAACCATTAAGGTATTAAGATTCATTAAGTTTTTTACCTTCTTACTTTCTTTTTGCTCGCAAAGGCGGGAAGTCGCAAAGGGTTTTTATTGTTGTTTCTACTTTTATTTTCTTGCTTTATGCTTACTTTTTAGCCCCGATTGCAGTGGAAATCCTTTTCTTTTTTTTCTTTAAAAAAAGAAAAGATTGCAACGGAAAGCGGGAAAATGGTTTACTAAAATACCTAAAACATTCGCTCATTATCAAACTAAATCTATACTCCGAAATCGACTACCACTTTTTTGGAGGTAGGAACGGCTTGGCAACTTAGTACGTAATTTTTGGCTAATTCTTCTTCTTCGAGGGAATAATTTAATTTCATTTCGACCGTTCCTTCAAGGACTTTACATCGGCAGGTGCTACAAACTCCGCCTTTGCAAGCGAAAGGTAGATCGGCTCCTGCGGCCAACGCGCCATCGAGAATGTTGTCGAAATCTTCGCCCATAACGAAGTGGAATTCCTTGCCACCATCGACTATGGTTACTTCGGTTCCTTCTACTTTTTTCTCTACAATTTTGTTTATTCGTTGCTTATCGGCTTCGGTTAAACCGGTGGTAAAAAGTTCGTAATGTATCTTGTCTTTTGGCAATCCTGCTGCTGCTAATTCGTCGCGAACAAGGAAGATCATGTCTTCGGGTCCGCAGATGAAACACTCGTCTATAGCAGGAATCTTAATTATTTTTTCGGTTAAAACCTGTAATTTTTCTTTGGTGAAACGGCCGTTAAACAATTCGGAAACGCGGTGTTCTTTGGTTAGGAAATGAAAAATTTCGAACCGATTGAAGTATACGTTTTTTAGTTGCTCTAGTTCTTCTTTAAAGATGATGGATTTAACCGTTCGGTTTAAATAAAAAAGTTGAAAAGTGCTGTTTGGCTCGCTTGCCAAATGGTTTTTTATGATGGAAAGAACGGGCGTGATACCACTTCCTGCGGCAAATGCTATATAGTTTTTTGCTAAACTTGGATTGACTTCGGTAAAAAAAGTGCCGTTTGGCGGCATCACTTCTAGAAAATCGCCTTTTTTTAATTGGTCGTTTACATAAGTGGAGAACAAACCAGAATCAATTTTTTTAACGGCAACTTGCCAAGTATTTTGGGTTGGACTGGAACATAAAGAATAAGAACGCCTTACTTCTTCGCCATTAATAGTAGTTCTTAAGGTAAGGTGCTGCCCTGAATTGTAGGAGAAATCGGATTTTAAATTTTCGGGGATATCAAAAGTGATAACCGAACAATCCTTGGTTTCTTTATAAATATCCGCAACTTGTATGCTATGAAATTTGGACATAAAAATTATTTTTAATCAAACTAACAACTGTTAGTTTACAATGCAAATTTACTGAATTTTTTGATATGTTACGAAAACGTTGTAATTTTTTAATTAACCATTTATTTACTTTAAATTAAAAGGATGTTTTTTTTTAAACCATTAAGAAATTAAGGTTCATTAAGTTTTTTTGGGTTTTCTTGCAAAGAAAAATTTTATTTACATGGAATTATTAAACTATTCCGTTTAAAAGCACTTTTGTCATATTATCTTTTAGCGCTTTGGAACTTAACTTATTAGTTTGGTTGTACCAAATATAGAGGGTTCTTAAAGTGGACAGAATGGAAAAAATGATCACATCTAGGTTGTAATTTTTTATTTCATTATTGGCAATTCCTTGTTTTACAATGGTTTTGAAATTGTCTTCATACTCTTCTCGCATTTTAATAAAATGGTGTAATTCGGCATCAGTAAGGTGCATCCAATCGTTATTCAAGCAGGCCAAAGCATCTGGATTTCGGAGTGTAATATCAATATGTAATTGAATGATTCTATCTATTTTTGCAATAACAGATGCATTAGAAATCAAAACTTCATCCATGATATTGGTGAATTCTTCTGCAATTTCGATAATAATTAAAACCAGAATTTCCTGTTTGGATTTGATGTGGTTGTACAAACTTGCGGCTTTAATATCCATAGCCTGGGCTATATCGCGCATGGTCACGGCGCTATAGCCTTTCTCTTTGAAAAGTTTGGCGGAGATATTTATGATTTCGGTTTTTCTATCGGTAATCTTCATACGATTTCAAATATAAAGAATATTTTGGTTTACGTAACCTTTGTTACAAAATTGTAGGTCAAAATACTATAGTTTTGTCCTCAGATTGTTTTTATTGTTTACATTATAGAAACAAAAATTCAGGAAATAACTAATAAAAAAATAAAAATATGGGATTATTAAGCATGTTAGGTTTAAGCGGAAAACAAGAAAATGTAGCCGATTTTATGGCTAAAGGAGCCGTAATTGTTGATGTTAGAACTCCGGGAGAATACCAAGGAGGGCATATTAAAGGATCTAAGAATATTCCGTTGAACGTACTTTCTGACAAAATATCGGAAATAAAAAAATGGAATAAACCAGTTATTGCTTGTTGCGCCAGCGGTATGCGAAGCGCTCAGGCAACATCTATTTTAAAAAGTAATGATGTGGAGGCTATGAATGGTGGCGGATGGAGTAGTTTGGAAAATAAATTGTAAACGTTCTTTTTTAGAAATTCATAAATGGAAATTGCGCCTTAAGTTGGGCTGCTTTCTCGGAAAGGGTTTGAAGAAATTTAGTATGGCTTATCGACTGTGGATGAAACGGACGATGGGCCATTCCTTTTTGGATGCTTGCCACTTCTTGCATAATTGGATTTGCTTCTACGGCAATAGT
Organism: Flavobacteriaceae bacterium; assembly: GCA_947451525.1. Classification (GTDB taxonomy): domain Bacteria; phylum Bacteroidota; class Bacteroidia; order Flavobacteriales; family Flavobacteriaceae; genus Flavobacterium. The sequence continues at coordinate 22,978 of CANFZM010000022.1, read as the reverse complement.
GCTTTCGCAAAAGCGTTCCCAGATGTAATCTATAGCAATTGCGTTGGGATGCAACATATCTTGGGCATAAAATCGATAATCGCGAAGTTCGTCCATTTGAATTTCGAAAGAAGGGAAATACATGGAAGTTGGGAGATGGGAGATGGAAGTATGCAAAGCAGTTATCAAATGAGCCTTGCTTCGTTGGTTTTCTACAAAGCCGTCTTTAAGGTGACGCACTGGTGAAATGGTGAAAATCACGTTGCAATTTGGATTTACTTTTTGAATTAAATCTAAAGTATTTTGGATGGATTTTTCTATTTCTTCAACAGATAAAATTTCTTTATCAAATTGATTTTGGGGTACTTTATGGCAATTGGCAACTATAGTTCCTGTAGATTTTAATTTATAAACCCAAGAGGTTCCGTAGGTGATAATGATATGAGTAGCACTGGTTAATTTCTGGTTCGTTTCTTTAAGAATTTGGTTCAAATTCGATAAACAAACTTCTTTATTATCGGAACTTAAATCGGAATGCACTTCGTAACAATGCCATAATTCGTTATGAAAAAACAGATCGTCTTCGGTGAAATAATTTAGATTGATGGCTCTATAGTTGATCTTTTCAATAGAAACCGGATTGAAAATAATTCCGAAGGGATTGGTAGTATTTTGAAACTTAAAAAAATCGAATTTTTCTCCCATGTTTTCAGCAAAGCAAGATCCCAAAGAAACTATTCTAGAAGAATAATCTATCGGAAAATTGGATTTTGCGATTGGAATTTTAGTGATGAAATTCATGTTTCTATTGCTTAGATATTGTGTTCGGCATTATACCGTGCTTCTATTCGTTTAATATCCTTGATGGTATTCTTAGCCCATTGCAATCTTTTTTCTAGGATTTCGTTTTCAGATAATTGCCAATGGATGTCCGATTTGTGCAAACGACTCATTAAACTTTGAATAATAATCGCAGCCGAAACCGATATATTTAAACTCTCGGTAAATCCAGCCATGGGAATTTTAAGAAATCCATCGGCATTTTGAAGCACTTCTGCAGACAATCCATCCCTTTCGGTTCCGAAAAAAAGAGCACTTGGTTTTGTGATATCAAAATCATCCAAATCACAATCGTTTTCATGTGGAGTGGTGGCAATAATTTGATAGCCTTTACTTTTCAAATTAGAAATACAGTCCGAAATACTATCAAACCGATTGACGTCTACCCATTTTTGGGCACCCATCGCAATTTCTTTATCAATAGATTTAGTGTACCGTTCTTCAATTACATTCAATTGTTGAATACCGAAAACCTCACAACTCCGCATTACCGCACTGGTATTGTGCAACTGGAAAATATCTTCCATGGCAATGGTAAAATGATTGGTTCTTTTTGCCAAAACTTGTTGGAATCGTTCCTTACGATTATCGGTAAGGATATTTTCTAAAAAAGCGAGGTATTCTAAATCGACCATTTTGGGAATTATTTTTGGCAAAAATAGTAAATTTGAAGGTTCTTTTTTCAAATAATAGAAGGAGAGTTAGTTATTACTAATAGGAAAATACTTGAATTTTTAAAATTTTCCACCTATAAAATAGACAAAAAAATGAATCCGGAGTACTGAACACTGAACACTATTGCTTACTTTTGCATCTTCAAATAACAACACAACAACATGCAACTAACCGAATTAAACGCTATTTCTCCTATTGACGGAAGATATAGAAGCAAAACCGTTTCCTTATCCACCTTTTTTTCAGAAGAAGCACTAATTAAATATAGAGTTTTAGTAGAAGTAGAATATTTTATTGCGCTTTGCGAAGCCGATTTACCACAACTTAAAGGTGCAAACAAATCTGTTTTTGAGGATTTACGTAAAATTTACACCAACTTTTCTACCGAAGATGCTCTTTGGATAAAAGAAACGGAAAAAACTACCAACCACGATGTGAAAGCGGTTGAATATTTCATCAAAACTAAATTTGAAGCCTTAGGTTTAGACCAATACAAAGAGTTCATTCACTTCGGATTGACTTCTCAGGACATCAATAATACTGCCATTCCGCTTTCTACCAAAGAGGCTTTTGAAAAAGTATATTTACCCGGATTGATTTCGGTTATTGCTAAGTTAAAAGAATTAGCCATTGAGTGGAAAGACATTCCGATGCTTGCTAGAACTCACGGGCAACCTGCCTCTCCTACTCGATTAGGGAAAGAGATTTTAGTTTTTGTGGAACGTCTAGAAGAGCAAATGCGTTTGTTGTTTAACATTCCGTTTGCAGCTAAATTTGGTGGTGCTACTGGAAATTACAATGCCCACCATGTGGCGTATCCAGCAACCGATTGGAAGAAATTCGGAACTGATTTTGTAGAAACTACATTAGGTTTGCACCATTCTTTCCCAACGACACAAATTGAACATTACGACCATTTTGCTGCCTTTTTTGATGCTTTAAAACGAATCAATACTATTGTAATGGATTTGGATCGCGATATTTGGACGTATGTTTCGATGGATTATTTCAAACAAAAAATCAAAGCAGGCGAAATTGGTTCTTCTGCCATGCCACATAAAGTGAACCCTATTGACTTTGAAAATAGTGAAGGTAATTTAGGAATTGCCAATGCTATTTTTGAGCACCTTTCGGCAAAATTACCGCTTTCTAGATTGCAACGCGATTTAACCGACAGCACCGTTTTAAGAAATATAGGAGTTCCTATGGGACATACCTTAATTGCATTTGAAGCAACCTTAAAAGGATTGAATAAATTGGTTTTAAACGAACCAAAATTCGCGGAAGATTTAGAGAAAAATTGGGCGGTTGTTGCTGAAGCGATTCAAACTATTTTACGTCGTGAAGGCTATCCAAATCCGTATGAAGCCTTGAAAGATTTAACTAGAACCAATACGGTAATCAATAAAGAAGCCATCCAAAATTTTATTCAAACTCTAAAAGTTTCCGATGCAATAAAAGTGGAGTTGATGCAAATAAGCCCAAGTAATTATTTAGGGATTTAAAATTTAACCGCAAAGAACGCTAAGGTTTTACGCAAGGTTCGCAAAGATTTAATTTGCGAACCTTGCGTTTTTACTTTGTGTACTTTGCGGTTAAATAAGATTTATCTCGAATAATTTGGTGCTTCTTTCGTAATTGTAACATTATGCGGATGACTTTCACCAATTCCACTAGCAGTAATTCTTACAAAACGACCGGTTTCTTGAAGAGTTGGAACGTCCTTGGCGCCACAGTATCCCATTCCGGCACGAAGTCCACCAACAAATTGTTGCATACTTTCGTTTAATTCTCCTTTGTAAGGAACACGACCAACAATTCCTTCGGGAACTAATTTCTTAATATCGTCTTCCACATCTTGAAAATAACGATCTTTCGATCCATCTTCCATGGCTTCAATTGAACCCATTCCGCGGTAGGACTTGAATTTTCTTCCTTCAAAAATAATAGTTTCTCCAGGAGATTCTTTGGTTCCGGCTAATAATGATCCTAACATGACACAATCGGCTCCAGCAGCAATCGCCTTCGGGATATCTCCTGTGTAACGAATTCCACCATCAGCAATTACTGGAACTCCAGTCCCTTTTAAGGCAGCAGCAACTTCTAAAACTGCAGAAAATTGTGGAAATCCAACACCTGCAACTACTCTCGTAGTACAAATGGATCCTGGGCCAATTCCAACTTTTACAGCATCGGCACCATTGGCAACCAAATATAAAGCCGCTTCAGGCGTAGCAATGTTTCCAACTACTACATCCAATTCTGGAAATTTTTCTTTTACTTGTTTTAAAACTGTAACTACACCTTGCGTATGTCCGTGGGCGGTATCAATAATTACGGCATCTACTCCAGCGTTTACCAAAGCAGTTGCTCTTTCTAGAACATCGGCAGTAACTCCTAAAGCAGCAGCAACACGCAAACGTCCAAATTTATCTTTATTGGCATTTGGTTTCTGAGCCAATTTTGTAATATCTCTAAAAGTAATCAATCCAACTAATTTATAATCGGCATCTACTACTGGAAGTTTTTCAATTTTATTTTGTTGCAAAATTCCCTCTGCCTCTTGCAAAGTAGTTCCTACAGCAGCAGTCACTAAATTTTTAGAAGTCATAACTTCAACAATAGAACGGGAGTTTATTTTTTCAAATCGTAAATCGCGGTTCGTTGCAATTCCCTTAAGGATTCCATTTTCATCTACCACAGGAATTCCGCCAATTCCAAATTCTTTCATGGCTTGTTTGGCATCGCCAACAGTAGCAGTTAACGGCAATGTTACTGGATCGATAATCATTCCGGCTTCAGCACGTTTTACCTTTCTAACTTTAGCTGCTTGTTGCTCAATAGTCATGTTTTTATGCAAAACACCTATTCCACCTTCTTGCGCCATAGCAATTGCCATCGAACTTTCGGTAACGGTATCCATAGCAGCAGAAACAATAGGAACGTTCAACGTAATGTTTCTAGAAAACTTCGATTGGGTACTAACTTCGCGTGGTAAAACTTCGGAATAATTTGGGATGAGCAGAACATCGTCGTAAGTAAGACCTTCGCCAACGATTTTAGAAGTGTGTGCTTTCATTGCAATTTGTAGTTGTAGTTAAATTGCGAGCAAATATAGTAAAAAGTTGGAAGTTAGAAGATGGAAGATGGAAGTTTTTTCTAAAGCCCTAAAACCTTTGTGTTATAAAGAGCAAAATAAGGTCTAAATTAGAATAAAATCACTACCTTAGTTAACCTCATTCCTATTTTATGTTAGATACTACAAAAATACCTACTGGACTCTCTAATGAAGAAGTAATTTCATCTAGAAACAAAGGCGGAACTAACTCTTTAGAACACCAAGAAAAGAATCATTTTCTTATTTCTTTATTAGAAATGATTAAGGAACCCATGTTCTTACTATTGGTTGCTGCAGCAAGTATTTATTACATTTCTGGTGATTATGGCGATGGAATCTTTATGACCGTTGCAATTGTTCTGGTTTCTGCAATATCCTTATTTCAAGAATCTAGAAGTCGTAACGCAATTGATGCCTTAAAAAAATTATCCCAACCCAACAGTAAAGTATTTCGAAATAGTGTTTTGGTTGAAATTCCAAGTGAAGAAATTGTACTTGGCGATTTAATCCAAATAGAAGAAGGACATTTTATTCCTGCAGATGCTACTATAATTCAATCGAATGATTTTTCGGTTAACGAATCCATTTTAACTGGCGAATCGTTATCGGTTTTTAAATCGGAAGAATCCGAAAACAAACAAGTTTTTCAAGGAACTATAGTAGCAACAGGATTAGCCATTTGTGAAGTTAATGCTATTGGAAATCAAACTAATCTTGGAAAAATAGGTGCCAGTTTAGAAGAAATAGTTGAAGAAAAAACACCTTTGCAAATTCAAATTGGGAATTTTGTAAAGAAAATGTCCATCATCGGATTGGTGATTTTTGGAATCGTTTGGGGAATGCAATTTTACCGCTCCAAACTTATTTTAGACAGTTTACTGAAGGCCTTAACGATTGCCATGAGTGTTATTCCGGAAGAAATTCCGGTGGCATTTGCTTCTTTTATGGCACTAGGTGCGTGGCGATTGATGAAAATTGGAATCATCACTAAACAGACCAAAACTGTAGAAACGCTAGGAAGTGCCACTGTTATTTGTACCGATAAAACAGGAACGATTACCGAAAACAAAATGAGTTTGGCACAATTGTATCTTTTCAATTCTAATATTATTATTGATACCAAAGAAAAATTAAATTCAGAAGCTGAAGAAGTTTTGAGTTACGCTATGTGGTCTAGCGAACCGATTCCGTTTGATGCTATGGAACTTGCCATTCATGATGCTTACGCAAATTTAGAAAGCGTTGATGAAAGACCCAATTATAAATTGGTTTACGAATATCCGCTAGGTGGAAAACCACCAATGATGACGCATATTTTTGAAGGTTCGAAAGGAAAAATAATTGCGACTAAAGGAGCGCCCGAAGCCATTTTGGAAGTTTGTAATTTATCGGAAGGAGAAAAAAATACGGTTTTAGATGCCATGAATACTATGGCTGCAGAAGGATATAGAGTTCTTGGGGTTGGAGTTGCAGAATTTTCTGGAACGAATTACCCAAAAACGCAACAAGAATTTAAATTTGCATTTAAAGGATTGGTAGCATTTTACGATCCACCAAAAGAAAACATTCAGAAGGTTTTTGAGGCCTTTTATAAAGCCGGAATTCAAGTGAAAATTGTTACTGGAGACAACGCTGCCACTACCACCACCATTGCCAAACAAGTTGGTTTTAAAGATGCCGATAAAGTATTAAATGGTGACGAACTGATGGAAATGGACGCAGCAACTTTAAAGCAAAAGGTTATGGAAACTGCAGTTTTTACTAGGATGTTTCCCGAAGCCAAACTGAAAATTATTCAAGCCTTAAAAGATAACGACCAAATTGTTGCCATGACTGGCGATGGAGTGAATGATGGGCCTGCCTTAAAATCGGCGCATATTGGAATTGCGATGGGCGAAAAAGGAACTGAAATTGCCAAACAAGCCGCTAATTTAATTTTGATTAACGATGATTTTTCTAAAATGGTGGATGCTATTGCAATGGGAAGAAAAATATATTTGAATTTAAAAAAAGCCATTCAATACATTATTTCAATTCATATTCCGATTATCTTGATTGTATTTATTCCGTTGGCTTTGGGTTGGATGTATCCAAATATTTTTACTCCCGTTCACATCATATTCTTGGAGATTATTATGGGTCCGACTTGCTCTATAATTTATGAAAACGAGCCGATGGAAGGTAATTTAATGTTGGAGAAACCGAGACTATTAACGACTACTTTTTTCAATTTGAAAGAAATTACAATGAGTATCATTCAAGGTTTAGTAATTACTTTAGGATTGCTTTTTGTGTACCAATATTGCTTAGCGGAAGGATTTACTGAAAACGTTACTAGAACTACTATTTTCTTGACATTGATTGCTTCAAATATATTTTTAACTTTAGAAAATCGTTCGTTTTACTATTCTATTTTTACTACTATTCGGTATAAAAACAATCTAGTTTTAATAATTATTGGAATTACAATTCTTATTACTTCATTACTATTATTTGTTCCTGTTTTCTCCCGATTTTTCTTATTTGAAAAAGTGAGTTTTAGTCAAATTGGGTTGAGTATTTTAGTTGGATTTATTTCTGTAATGTGGATTGAAATTTATAAGATTTTTAAAAGACATTAGTTTTTTTTAGACACGAATTGCACGAATTTGCACAAATTAATTTGGATTGAAATTACACGAATTAATGAAATCGGAATATCTCCAACCGAACACTGAGAACGGAGCACTGCCGCACTAGCCCAGATAGAAATGGAAAGCATTTTATTGAAGAATTCTATTTTTTGTTGCGCTAAAAAAGCGACCAACGGGAGCTCTTTTTAGTGCTTACAAAAAAAGAATTCTTGATAAAATCTTGGAATGGATAGCTGGATTAGCTTCTAATGAAATTCGCCAAATAATCTAGAAGCGACATTGTAAGCGCTTTCAAAACTCATCGGGCTTGTATTGGTGTCGGCCTTGTGTTGAGTGAAATAAGACAACATTTTTTCGGTGGGCATGTTGCCAGTTAGGTCGTCTTTTGCCATCGGACAGCCACCAAAACCTTGGATAGCGCCATCGTAACGGCGGCAACCTGCTTGGTATGCGGCATCAATTTTTTCAAACCATTTATCGGGAGTAGTATGCAAATGGGCACCAAATTCGATATTTGGGTATTTCGGAATTAAATTGGAAAACAAATAACTAATTACCTCTGGCGTAGAACTTCCAATGGTGTCGGAAAGAGATAAGATTTTCACTCCCATAGTGGCTAATTTTTCGGTCCACTCGCCTACTACATCCACATTCCATGGGTCGCCATAAGGGTTTCCGAAGCCCATAGAAATATAGGTTACAACTTCTTTATTGGTCTTGTCGGCAATTTCTAAAATCTCTTGTAACGTGATTAAACTTTCGGCAATTGTTTTGTGGGTATTTCGCATTTGAAAATTCTCAGAAATCGAAAAAGGAAACCCTAAATACTGAATTTCTTTGTGAACCGAAGCCATCGCTGCGCCTTGTGTATTGGCGATAATTGCCAATAATTTACTGGTCGTTTGGGATAGATCTAATTGTGCCAAAACCTCTGCCGTATCAACCATTTGGGGAATGGCTTTGGGTGAAACGAAACTTCCAAAATCAATAGTATCAAAACCTACCCGAAGCAAGGATTGAATGTAATCTACCTTCCGTTCGGTGGGAATGAAAGGTTTGATACCTTGCATGGCATCGCGTGGACATTCTATGATTTTGATTTTGTTCATCTGTTGTCAAAGATACTAAAGAAATCGATTTTACGAAATCGATTTTTACAGAAGTGCTAAAATATATTTTTTGAAAATATTACACTTTTCGGTAATAATGTAAAATATTACACTTTTTGGTAATAATTAATAATATTACGTATTTCGGTAATAATTTAAAATATTACACATTTTGGTAATATTATTTGTTTTATTGGATATTATTAGTACTTTTGGTCTATGATTGTGATACTTACAGCAGATATTATTAACTCGAGAAAGGTAGTTTCTAAAAAATGGATGGACGATTTAAAAACGTTATTCCAGCCTTTTGGAAAGTCTCCAAACGATTGGGAGATCTATCGTGGAGATGAATTTCAGATGGAAATCAAAAACCCTGAAGACGCATTTTTAATAGCGTTTCAGATAAAAGCGTTCTTTAGATCAATTCATTTAGATGTACGCATCAGTTTGGGTTTTGGAGATAAAACGTACAAGGCTAGAAAAATTACCGAAAGTAATGGTAGCGCCTTTATTCGCTCGGGAGAATTATTTGAAACTTTAAAAAAGCAAAAACTAAATTTAGCAGTTAATTCGGGTAATGAAGCGTTTGACGAAGAGTTAAATTTGATGTTGAAATTAAGTTTGTCTTTTATGGATAATTGGTTACAGCAATCTGCTGAATTTGTTTTAGTTGCCATTCAAAATCCTACGCTTTCGCAAGAAGAAATTGGAGTGAAACTTGGCATAAATCAAGCCGCTGTAAGCCGAAGACAAAAACGTTCCAACTATGAATTAGTACAGCAATTAGAACAATATTTTAGAAAAAAAGTCCAAACACTTGAAGCATGATTATCTTTGTAAAACTTCTTTTAGCACACTTATTTGGTGATTTTTTATTGCAACCCACCTCTTGGGTTCTCGATAAAGAAAAGAAAAAGCATCGAAGTGTTTATTTGTATTTACACACCTTTTTGCATTTCATTTTAGCATGGCTATTGGTAGGAGAAATTGCATTTGGTTGGTATGCATTGGCATTGGCAATTACGCATGGTTTTATTGATTTTTTAAAATTACATTTTCAAACTCAAAAAACAAAACGCACTTGGTTTTCAGTAGATCAGATTTTGCATTTAATTGTTATTGTTGCTATTACATTAATTTACAATAACACTCCAATAGATTTTACCACTTTTAATAATTCTTTTTGGATGGTATTTACAGGAATTATTTTATTGACGAAACCAACTTCAATAATCATCAAAAACATCATTTCTATATGGACTCCAGAGAATAAAACTCAAGATGATTCGCTTCAAAATGCCGGAAATTACATTGGAATTTTGGAACGCCTTTTTGTATTCTGTTTTATAATAACAGGTCATTTTGAAGCAATAGGCTTTTTATTGGCAGCAAAATCTATTTTTAGATTTGGTGATTTGAAAGAAGCAAAAGACCGAAAGCTAACCGAATATGTTTTAATCGGAACCTTATTGAGTTTCGGAATTGCCTTAGTTATTGGACTTTTAACGCAGATGTGTTTAGGCTTTTCTTTTTAAAATTTCTTTATTAATTTCCTTTACCAATTTTGGTCCTTCATAAATAAACCCGGTATACAATTGAATTAAACTAGCTCCAGCCTCCAATTTATCGATGGCATCTTGAGCAGAATGGATTCCACCAACTCCAATAATAGGAAACGATTTATTACTTTTTTCCGATAAAAAACGAATGACTTCGGTAGAACGATTGGTTAGTGGTTTACCCGATAAACCGCCTGTTTCTGCTTTATTTTCAGATTTCAAACCTTCTCTAGATAACGTGGTATTAGTTGCAATTACACCAGCAATTTTAGTTTCGTTGACAATGTCGATAATGTCCAAAAGTTGGGAATCGGTTAAATCGGGTGCGATTTTTAATAGTATTGGTTTATGGTTTGTAGTTTGTAGTTTATTGTTTTCTAAAGTTTGTAACAATTTTTTCAGTGGCTCTTTTTCCTGAAGTTCGCGAAGGTTTGGAGTGTTCGGGGAACTTACATTTACTACAAAATAATCAACATAATCAAAAAGTGCTTCGAAGCAAATTTCATAATCTTGGGTAGCATTTTCATTTGGGGTAAGTTTATTTTTCCCAATGTTTCCGCCTATTAGAACGTTTTTGTTTTTCTTTAAACGGGTTACGGCTTCTTGAACGCCTCCGTTATTAAATCCCATTCGGTTGATGATTGCCGAATCTTCTTTTAAACGAAACAATCTTTTTTTCGGATTTCCTTCTTGTCCTACTGGGGTTAACGTTCCGATTTCAATAAATCCGAAACCAAAATTGGAAAGTTCGCTGAACAACTTGGCATCTTTATCAAAACCTGCTGCTAGTCCGACTGGATTTTTGAATTTTAATCCGAAAACTTCGGTTTCCAATCGTTCATCATTAACTAAATATAAGGTTCTAAAAAGTGACGGAACCCCTGGAATTTTAGATAAAAATCGAATTAAAGAAAAGGTGAAATAATGTACTTCTTCAGGATCAAATAGAAAAAGCAACGGACGAATTAGTAATTTGTACATAGTGTTGTAGTTGTGTGCTGCAAAAATAGAAAATTGTTTGGAGTTGGAAGTTGGAAGTTGGAATAAAATAGAAATCAATTTGTAGATTTGCGCTTTAATTTGCAATTCAAATGAACATACGTCTTCTGGCCATTGGCAAAACCGACAATAAATCGCTGCAAACTTTGATTGATGATTATACAAAACGGTTGTCGTTTTATATAAAATTTGATTTGGAAGTAATTCCAGATATTAAAAATGTGAAGAATTTATCGGAAGCGCAACAAAAAGAAAAAGAAGGCGAATTGATTTTAGCCAAACTATCCCCAACAGATCAATTGATTTTATTGGACGAAAACGGAAGTGCTTTTTCGAGTGTGGCATTTTCAGATTATTTGCAAAAGAAAATGAATGCTGGAATTAAAACGCTAGTTTTTGTTATTGGCGGCCCTTATGGATTTAGCGATGAAGTCTTCAAAAAAGCACAAGGGAAAATCTCGCTTTCGGCAATGACTTTTTCGCATCAAATGGTTCGTCTTTTTGTAATTGAGCAATTGTATCGCGGGTTTACGATTTTAAAGAATGAACCGTATCACCACCAGTAAGGTTGTGGATGTAGGTTGTAGGTTGTAGGTTAGAAACTATATCCCCAAAGTTGTCCTTCTGACGAAGGAAGAATCTCATTTTGAATTCACTAATAGATAAAGTGTTTTTGTCTATCAAATTCAATAAGTTTATTTGTAAATGCATTTAAATCCTCCGAAAACACTAAAATTTTTAGATAATCATCATAACTGCAATTTTTATCAATACAAAAATTGATGTTATAACTTTTTTGATTTGGTAATTGATTAAGATAATTTTTTAATTCTGCTTTTTTCACATCAACACCATCTACTAAAACTTTATTCTTTTTAGCAAAATAAACAATTACACCAGTTTTTGGTATAGCAAGAGTATATTTCACTTTAGTAAACGGTAAAAAAGCCATAGTTTTCTTTACGTCATTTGAATAGGAAAAAAAGTTTTCAGCGGCTTCATTTTTGTGCATGCTTCCCTCCTTTTTTGCTTGTAATTTTATCAACTCAGGAACTACCAAACGCAAAGGCAAACGCTTGTCGATATTGAAAATCCAATTGGTGGAAACAATGGAATTTTTTCGGTTTACATCGGCAATAGTGTCTTTTCCTTCTACTTTGAAAAAGATATAAATTGGCGAATGTTCTTGCACATCGGCAACTATAGTTTTATTGGCTTTTGGAAGTAGAATATCTTTATTTCCTTCACAAGAAAATAAGGCTAAAGTAATTATAAGTGCTAAATATTTTTTCATTTTAATAATATAATTGTTGGTGTAATTTTACACATTCTACTGCTTCTTTCACATCGTGAACGCGTAAGATTTTGGCTCCTTTTAGCAAAGAAATGGTGTTTAATGAAGTAGTTCCGTTTAAGGCAAATTTTGCGGTGGTTTCTAAAGTTTTGTATACCATCGATTTTCTTGAAACTCCAACTAATAAAGGTAATTCTGTCATTTGAAACAATTCTAATTTGCTTAAAACTTCAAAATTTTGTTCTACCGTTTTTGCAAAACCAAAACCTGGATCTAAAATTAAATCGTTAATTCCCAAACTTCTCGCTTGTGCTATTTTTTGAGAAAAATAAAACAACATTTCTTTTACAATGTTTTCATATTGCGCTAAAGATTGCATGGTTTGCGGCGTACCTTTCATGTGCATCATGATGTAAGGTACTTGCAATTTGGAAACGGTTTCCATCATTTTAGTATCTAAATTTCCAGCAGAAATATCGTTAATGATTGCAGCACCATTTTCAATAGATTCTTGAGCAACTTTACTTCTGAAAGTATCCACTGAAATAATCACATTTGGAAATTCTTTAACAACATCTTTAATTACGGGAACCAATCGTTGTAATTCTTCTTCTTCCGAAACAAATTCGGCACTTGGCTTGCTAGAATATCCGCCAATATCAATAAATGTAGCACCTTCGGAAAGCATTTTTTCTACCTGAGTTAAAATTTCTTTTTCGTTGGCATGTTTTCCTCCATCAAAAAAAGAATTGGGCGTTACATTAAGTATCCCCATTACTTTTGGTGAAGATAAATCGATAAGTTTTCCGTTACAGTTTATGGTCATTTATTTTAGTATTCAGTGCTCAGTATTTAGTGTTCCGTTAAATTATTCCAGAAGTTAAAATCTTTACACTTAATACTTCCATCTTAATTCAATATTATTTACTTTTGATGCCAGACTTTTAAGTCGCATTGTAAAAAATAATATATTTCATACAAAGATACCATTAATGAAGAATACTTCACAAGAATACGATAAAGTAATTGGCATTTGCCGGGATTTATTTGTTAAAAAAATGACCGATTACGGAAGTGCTTGGCGCATTTTACGTTTGCCGTCTCTAACCGATCAGATATTCATCAAAGCGCAACGCATAAGAAGTTTGCAACAAAATGAAGTTCGTAAGATTGATGAAGACGAAACTGGAGAATTCATTGGCATCATCAATTACTGCATAATGGCGTTGATTCAATTGGAATTGGGCGTTGTGGAACAACCGGATTTAGGTGTTGAAAAAGCAGTCGAACTATACGATAGAAAAATTGCTTTAACCAAGCAATTAATGGAAGATAAAAACCACGATTATGGTGAGGCTTGGCGCGAAATGCGTGTCAGTTCATTGACGGATTTGATTCTTCAAAAATTACTTCGCGTGAAACAAATTGAAGACAATAAAGGAAAAACAATAGTTTCAGAAGGTATTGATGCCAATTATCAGGATATGATTAATTATTCTGTTTTTGCTTTGATTTTGATGAAATTCGGACAATAACAATTCGTTAACACCATACAATTGAAAGCCTTTCTATCTTTGTAAAAACACATTTTATGGCAACTAAAAAAAACTACATCGCGTGGAGCCTCCGAATTATTGTTTCGGCATTGTTCATTCTTTCGGCATTGGCAAAACTTTCTAAAGGACATTTATTAGATTCCCCATATTTTGCTATTTCAACATTTGAAGTAAAACAACTTTATACCATTGGATTTTCGGAAGGTTTTGCACCTTATTTTTCAAGAACCCTTATCGGAATTGAACTCGCTTTGGGATTGTTGCTGTTGCAAAATAATTGGCTGCGAAAATTTTTAATTCCAGTTACTATAACAATGCTGGCTGTATTCATTGGACATTTAACCTATGTGACCTTTTTAAGTGGTGGAAATTCTGGCAACTGCGGTTGCTTTGGTGAATTGTTACCAATGACTCCAATTGAGGCCATTATTAAAAATATTGTAGCGATTGGGATGCTCGTTTATTTATACAAATTACTGCCAAAAGTTTCTAATAACGGAAACTTCTGGATTTTAACAACGGTACTTTTTGCATCCATTTTAGGAATTTATATGCTGGCGCCTATTCAGCCACCAGCATCCAATTTTACAGTTTCTCCAATGATGGAAACGCCACAAGACACGATTTCGGAGGCAGTTGTTCCAGTAGATTCTATAAAAACAGAAACTCCAATTACGGAAGCAAAAAAAGACACCATTAAGAAGGTAGAAGTTGAAAATATAAATGAACCAAAGAAAGTAAAATCAGGGAATGCTAAGTTTTTTCCAAATATTGATAAAGGTAAAAAAATCCTTTGTTACTTCGTTCCAGGATGCGATCATTGCCGTGCTGCCGCAAAAGAATTGACCGAAATGAGAAAGAAAGATGCTACCCTGCCTCCACTTTATGTTATTTTCATGAATGAAGAAGCCGATTTGATTCCGGATTTCTTTAAAGAAGCAGGCGCAACCTATCCATATACAATTATAGAAGTTATCCCTTTTTGGAATATTTTAGGAAAAGGAAAAGACACTCCTGGAGTAAAATACCTTTGGAATGGAAACGAAATTAAATACTATTGGGGAATATCGGATGATAAATTTAATGGTGCCGATTTAAATGTGTATCTTCATAAATCATTTGCAGATTTAAAGAAATAATTGATTAATCGATTTAAAATAGTAGTTAAAGAAAAAGCCAAAGCAATTTACAATATAATAATTTGTATTGTATTTATTAAGATTGGCATTTTCCTAATAATTACCAAAAGCAATCTGAAAATACTCGATTTACCATTATATCCAACAATAGGAATTTTGGCGGTGGTAGTAAATTCAGTATTATTATTAAAATGGATTGGCCGCTTTCACAAGCCAACAAATAATTAAATCTAACTTTTTAAAAAAATAATCATGAAGAAAATATTCTTATTATTCGTTATAACTATGGCTTCCATCTCTTGCAGCAATGCACAAAAAAAAGAATTTTCTAAAAAAGCACTTAAAGGAATTTTAACGAATTCCGACAATAAAGAAGTTACTTTTAAAGAAGTATTAGAAAAATACAAAGGCAAAACTTTGGTGATTGAACTTTGGGCTTCCTGGTGCGGGGATTGTGTGGGCGCAATGCCGAAAGTAAAAGAATTGCAAGCGAATAATCCAGAGGTGGCTTATGTGTTTATTTCTATGGATAAAACATTTGACAAATGGAAAGCGGGAATTGAAAAACACCAAATAAAAGGCGATCACTATTGGGTGAATGATGTGGATGGAATGAAAGGTGCGTTTGGAAAATCAATTGATTTAGATTGGATTCCGAGATATATGGTTATAAATAAAAATGGTTCGATTGCGATTTATCGTGCCATCGAAACCGATTTTGATAAAATAAATACTACTCTAAAAACTTTATAAAAATGAGAACAAAGATTGTTGCTGGTAACTGGAAAATGAATAAAAACAGTGAAGAAACGGAAGATTTATTGAACGAATTAATTGAAAAATTACCGTTGGATAAAGAAGTTCAAATTGTAGTTGCACCTACATTTGTTAACCTAGCATCTGCTGTAGATCATTTGGAATTTACCAATATTAGTGTTGCTGCACAAAATATGCACCAAGCAGAAAACGGAGCCTATACCGGAGAAATATCTGCAGATATGCTGAAAAGTGTTGGTGTAAATACTGTAATACTTGGCCATTCGGAGCGTCGTGCAATTTTTCATGAAACAGATGCAATGATTGCTAACAAAGTAGATACTGCTTTAAAACATGACATGACCGTGATTTTTTGTTTTGGAGAAGAATTGAAAGACCGTCAAAACAACCAACATTTTAATGTGGTTGAAAACCAATTACGGGATGGTTTATTTCATTTAGAAAAAGACGCTTGGGAAGATATCATACTTGCTTATGAACCAGTTTGGGCAATTGGCACAGGAGAAACTGCAAGCCCAGAACAAGCACAAGAAATGCACGCATTTATCAGAGAAACCGTTAGACACACTTACGGAAGCGATGTTGCAGAAGACGTTTCTATCCTTTATGGTGGAAGTGTAAAACCAGACAATGCCAAAGAAATATTTGGAAAACCAGATGTGGATGGTGGTTTAATTGGCGGTGCAGCCTTGAAAGCCGATGATTTTGTTGCGATTGTAAACGCAATTTAAAAACAAAGAAAATATTCATATTCCCCAATTGCGAAAACAGTTGGGGAATTTTTTATATTTATAGAAATTTAAATTCTAAAAACTATTCCGGATGGAAAATAAAACCATATACCTTAATTTTTTTGATGCAATTGACCCGATAAAAGTATCTAAGTTTATTCAATTTACTTCGGATGTTATTCAGCAACACAATCCCACAGAACTATATTTCTTCATTTCTTCCAATGGTGGCGATGTAGATTCTGGATTTGTTTTGTATAATTATCTGGTTTCGCTTCAAGGCAAAATGACCATTACCATGCACAATACAGGCACTATTGATTCTATTGCAAATGTAATTTTTGCTAGCGGTCAAAACCGATATGCCGCACCAAATGCTGCTTTTCTATTTCATGGTGTTTCAATGAATTTTGGTGGACCACAAACTAGAACTGCAATAAAAGAAGCCCTTAGCCGACTGGAAGGAATGGAAAACCGTATTGCACAAACCGTGAGTAAACACTCTAAATTAACCGAAACAGAACTAACCGCTTTATTTCAACAAGGTGAAGGGAAAGACGTAAATTTTGCCTTGAGCAAAGAAATTATTCAAGAAATAAAAATTCCTTCAGTACCACAAGGAGCAATACATATAGCAATTCCGATAGGATAAAAGAATAAAATAAACCTCTAAGATATCTTAAAAGCAACAAAAGTTAAACACGAATTGCACGAATTTGCACAAATTCTTATAATTCAAAAGAAATTACACGAATTTAATCTACCTAAGGCAGATTCGTGAAATAAATAAATTATTTGGTTTTCGTGAAAATTAGTGCAATTCGTGTGAAAAAAAATCAATAGGTTATCTTAACCATTTCCCTATGGTGGTTACAAATGCAAATCAATTCACTACTTTTGCACTTCTTTAAAAACAAAGGTCCTATGAAACTTCTCTATTCCTATATAATTAAACACAAAGTTTTGCTGTTTTTAGCACTACTTATGGCAGCAGTCAACATTTGTTTCAGTTTATCTGATTCAATTATTACAGGAAAATTAATGCAGCATTGCGGAGTTGAAATCGGAAATTTTAAAGGGGATAAAATAGCATTTATCAAAGTCTTAAGTTTTTGGCTCGGACTTTCCCTTGGTGCAGCAATGATTTCGAGAATAACTAAAAACTTTCAGGATTATTTTACCAATATTGTAATTCAACGAACTGGCGCTCAAATGTATACTGACGGAATCAAAAAATCGTTAGACTTACCATTTGAAGATTTTGAAGACCAACGCAGTGGGGAAACTTTGAGCAAATTAACCAAAGTACGTTCGGATTCCGAAAAGTTGATTACATTTTCAATTTCATTGATTTTTCAAACCGTAATAGGATTCATTTTTGTAATTATTTATGTATCCCGAATTGATTATAGAATTTCATTAATTTTTCTAATTACCGCACCAATAATTGCCTTGGTAAGTTCTTACTTGGGTAAGAAGATAAAAGTAGTTTCTCGAAAAATTGTCAATCAAACTAATGCATTGGCAGGTTCTACAACGGAAAGTTTGAGAAACATTGAACTAGTTAAAAGTTTAGGTTTAACGTATCAAGAAGAGAAACGTTTGAATTTGAATACCTTTAAAATTCTACAACTAGAATTGGAAAAAATTCGATTTATTAGAAGTTTGAGTTTTATTCAAGGTACAACGGTTCATTTTTTAAGAACTTCTGTAGTTTTTACTTTGTATTATTTCTTATTTGGCGGTAAAATTATTGTTGGTGATTTACTAACAATGGTGTTTTTTACTTTTTATATTTTTGGTCCTTTGCAAGAATTAGGCAATTTTATTATCGCTCTTAATGAAACCAAAGTTTCAATGGAAAATTTTAAAATTCTATTGAGTGCTCCCAAAGAATTCCGACCAAAAAATCCAGAACATGTTGGTGCTATTCATTCCTTACTTTTTTCTAATGTAAGTTTTCAACATAAAACTGCCAATTATAAAGCGGTTGACGGAATTAATTTTGAAATCAAGCAAGGAGAAACGGTGGCTTTTGTTGGGCCATCCGGTGCTGGAAAAACAACTTTAGTAAAATTACTTGTTGGATTGTATCCGCCAGAGCAAGGGAAAGTTCTTTATAATGGTATCGAATCTACAAAAATTGATTTATTGGATTTGAGAAAACAATTGGGTTTTGTAACACAAGATGCGCAACTTTTTTCAGGAACGATTAGAGAAAATTTATTGTTTGTTAAATCAACCGCAACCGACGAGGAACTTAATGAAGTACTAAAAAAAGCCAGTTGTGAAAATTTATTAAACCGAGCCGAAGACGGATTGAATTCCACTATTGGCGAAGGCGGAATGAAAATTTCAGGTGGAGAAAAACAACGTTTGTCTATTGCGCGTGCCATCTTGAGAAATCCAAATTTGTTGATTTTTGACGAAGCAACATCGGCACTAGATTCGATAACTGAAGAAGAAATCAACACTACCATCCGAAATATTTCCGATAGTAATCGAATTACTGTTTTAATTGCACACCGATTATCTACGATTATGCATGCCGACAAAATATTTGTATTGGAACAAGGAAAAATTATCGAGCAAGGAAAACACGAGGATTTATTAGTAGAAAAAGGCTTGTATTATGCCATGTGGAGACAGCAAATTGGGGAACGAAAATAATTTTTAGTTATTCGGATAATCCCGAAATACTAATATCCGTAAGAAATAATTTGATTTCCTCTTCCGTTGGTGGATTTGGGATAATATATGTTACAACTTCTTCATAGGAAATTCCATTAAAATAACTGAGTTGCATCTTGAATAACTTATCGGAAAACATTTCACCAAATAATTCTTTCGCCTTTTGAGAAATCTCATTAAGTGAATGAAAATCCTTTAAAATAAAATACAAATCCACATAATCTTTCCATTTTGCTCTTCTGCCTAAGGCAAATGCTTTCATTGCAGCAAGCGTTAGCAAATCGGGCATTTTTATTATTCCTTTTATTTCGGAATTGGTAGGCACTTTATGTGGAAACGAAAAAAAGGTGAATTTTACTTCTTTAATATTCAAATTCAATTGTTCGTAATTTTCATAACCAAATTTAAAATTTAGTTTGGAGGCAAATATTTTTTTGTAAATATCATTTTTTCTTAATGTAGAAAGTTTAAACAAATCAAAATCGATAGATTCTCTATGTCCTATATGTAAGGCAATAGCAGTTCCACCAACTAAATAATATTCTCTTTTAAAAAGTGAAATAAAGGTTAGTAGTTCAACTTGATTTTTATTTAAAATATTAAGATGCATATTTACCAACTATTAAACCCATATAATTAAGAATTTCTGGATGGTAGTTCCCAACTTTTCTATCCGTTACATCTTCATAAACTCGCTTTAACTCTTGAAAACCAATGATTTTTATGAGGTCTTTTACATCTTGCCAAGTACCATAATTAAAAATAAATTCCACTAACACCTCATTACTGATGTTAGGAATTGCCTCTTTCTTGATGTACCAAAAAAGATGGGAATTTTTAGTTATGAATTCGGCTCTTGTCATTTTATTGGTTTTGAAAAACTTCGCAAACTAAACAAATTGAGCAGTTTAACGAGTATAAATATACGGAATTTACTTCACAAAATCAACTGCTTTAGCCAATGCTTCGGTAATTCCAGCAACGTTTTTACCTTTTCCAGAAGCAAAAAATGGTTGTCCGCCTCCGTTACCTTCAATGTATTTGCCTAATTCTTTAATGACCGCATTTGCATTTAAACTTTTGGCAGCAACCAATTCTTTTGCAATATAACAATGGATATTTGGCGTATTATCTTCGACAGAAGCCAAAACTACAAACGAATTTGGTTTAGAGCTTCCAATTGCTTGTGCTAAATCTTTAGTAGCACTCATGCTCAAGTCTACCTGTTTTGCTAAAAAGTTAATTCCATTAATTTCTTGAAAATCGGCAGATAAAATAGTTTTCAATCCGTCTATCTTTTCTTTCAATAATTGCTCTAATTGTTTTTTTAATTTGGCATTATCTTCTTGCAAAGAAACTACCGCTTTAATCGTGTCTTGAGGATTTTTTAAAGTGGTTGTAATTTCTGCTAAAGTATTTTCTTGATTGGTATAGAAATTCTTAACCGCAGAACCTGTAATGGCTTCAATACGTCGAATTCCTGCCGCAACAGCACCTTCAGAAACTATTTTGAAATGCCAAATCTCTGCAGTATTTTTCACGTGAATTCCACCACAAAGTTCCATACTTTGACCAAATTTAATGGCACGAACACTATCGCCATATTTCTCTCCAAATAAAGCCATCGCACCTTCGTCTAATGCTTGCTGAATTGGGATGCTTCTTCGTTCTATTAATGGCAATTGCTCTTCAATTCTTGCATTTACAAAATCTTCTACTTGCTTAATTTCTTCGTCGGTAACTTTTGCAAAATGCGAAAAGTCGAAACGCAAACGGTCTTGATTAACTAAGGAACCTTTTTGTTCTACATGTGTACCTAAAATAGAGCGCAACGCTAGGTGCATCAAGTGGGTAGCCGAGTGATTTTTAGAAGTCGAAGTTCTTAAATCGGTGTTTACTTTGGCTACAAAACTAGCAGAAACATTCTCTGGAAGTTGTTTAGCAAAATGCAGAATTAAGTTATTTTCTTTTTTGGTATCGATGATTTCAATGGTTTCGTTAGCAGAAACTAAGGTTCCTTTATCGCCAACTTGCCCTCCACCCTCTGGATAGAAAGGCGTGTTATCTAAAACTATTTGGTATAAAATTCCGTCTTTTTTAGAATCTACTTTTCGGATGCGAGTTATTTTTACTTCGTTTTCGGTTTGGTCGTAACCTACAAAAGTTTCAACATTTCCAGGAATTAAAACCGACCAATCTTCAGTTGATACTTCAGATGCAGCACGAGAACGATTTTTTTGCTCTTGCATCGATGCATTAAATCCAGCTTCGTCTAGTTCGAACCCTTTTTCTCTTAAGATTAAAGCGGTTAAATCGATTGGAAAACCAAAAGTATCATACAATTCGAATGCTTTAGTTCCAGAAACAAGACCCTTAATTTCTGAAGGAGGAACACCTACTTTATCAGTTAAACTTGTTTCTTCAATTACTTTGTCTAACAATTGTAATCCTTGTTCTAAAGTTCTTAAGAAAGATGCTTCTTCTTCTCGAATTACATTGGTAACTAATTGTTGTTGTGCTTTGATTTCTGGGAAAAATTCGCCCATTTGATTTGCCAAAACTTCCACTAATTTATTAATGAATGGTTCTTTGGTATCCAAAAAGGTAAATCCGTAACGGATGGCACGACGTAAAATTCTACGAATTACATAACCCGCACCCGTATTGGATGGCAATTGACCATCTGCAATAGCGAATGCTACAGCACGAACGTGGTCTACCACCACACGAATGGCGATGTTTATTTTTTCCTGATTTTCATTTGGCGCGGATGATATGGACAGGTCGCGACCTGTCCCTACAGAATTTGGTGTGTATTTTAATCCCGTAATTTGTTCTACTTTTTCAATAAGTGGCGTGAAAACATCGGTGTCGTAATTGGATGTTTTGTTTTGTAATGCCATACACAAACGCTCAAATCCCATTCCGGTATCTACGTGTTGTGCAGGAAGTTTTTCTAGAGAACCATCGGCTTTACGGTTGAATTCCATGAACACGTTGTTCCAGATTTCAACAACTTGTGGATGGTCATTATTTACTAGACTTTTTCCAGAAACTAATGCTTTTTCTTCGGCAGAACGAATGTCTACGTGGATTTCAGAACATGGCCCACACGGACCTTGATCGCCCATTTCCCAAAAATTGTCTTTTTTATTTCCTAAAATGATTCGGTCTTCGTCAATAAGTTCTTTCCAAATATCCCAAGCCTCTTGATCGAAAGGAACATTTTCTTCGGGGTTTCCTTCAAAAACAGAAACGTATAAATTTTCTTTAGGAATTTTATATACTTCAGTCAATAATTCCCATGCCCAATTGATGGCTTCCTTTTTAAAATAATCGCCAAAAGACCAATTTCCAAGCATTTCGAACATGGTATGGTGGTAGGTATCAAAACCTACGTCTTCTAAATCGTTGTGTTTCCCAGAAACGCGGAGGCATTTTTGGGTATCGGCTATTCGCTTGCTTTTAGGAGTTCCGTTTCCTAAAAAGTATTCTTTGAATTGCGCCATCCCGGAGTTGTTAAACATTAGGGTTGGATCGTCTTTTAAAACGATTGGTGCAGAAGGCACTATTAAATGTCCTTTGGATTCAAAGAATTGAAGAAATTGCTTGCGGATGTCTTTTGATTTCATATGTTATTTTGCCCTGAAGGCGCTAAGTCACAAAGTTATTATTTTTATTTTAACGAATAGTTGTTTAAAATTTTAATTTCATACAAATCGACTGCTTTTTAGGTACTATCTTGATTACCTAATTTATTTTGTTAATTTTTATATATTTGTAACACCGAGAGGAAGCTTCTTGCGATTATTCACTGGATGTTTACCTTGTGTAGTCCCGACTTTTAAGTTGGGACTATTTTTTTTAATTTTGTT
>CANFZM010000021.1 GCA_947451525.1 Flavobacteriaceae bacterium | reverse complement strand
ATGCTCGCAATGACGGGCGGGATTAATTTGCTTCACAGAGTTGCTTATGCAATAACAATACTAATCCACAAAGTTGTCATTCCGTAGGAATCTCATTTCCTTTCATAAGTCTAGTGGGATTCCTACGGAATGACAAACGGGGTGGAATGGCAAACAGAATGGGATTGCTTTGCTTCACTGCGTTGCGCACGCAATGACAATACTAATCCACAAAGTTGTCATTCCGTAGGAATCTCATTTCTTTCCATAAGTTTGGTGGGATTCCTACGGAATGACAAACGGAGTGAGATTGCTTTCCTTCACTTCGTTGCGCTCGCAATGACGGGCGGGGTTGCTTTGCTTCAATACGTTGCGTGCGCAATGACAATACTAATCTCCAAAGTTGTCATTCCGTAGGAATCTCATTTCTTTCCATAAGTTTGGTGGGATTCCTACGGAATGACAAGCAGGGTGGAATGGTAAACGGGATGGGATTGCTTTGCTTCATTACGTTGCACGCGCAATGACAATACTAATCCACAAAGTTGTCATTCCGTAGGGATCTCATTTCTTTACATAAGTCTGATGGGATTCCTACGGAATGACAAGCAGGGTGGAATGGCAAATAGGAAGGGATTGCTTTGCTTCACTACGTTGCACATGCAATGACAATACTAATCCACAAAGTTGTATTCCGTAGGAATCTCATTTTTTTCCATAAGTCTAGTGGGATTCCTCCTGCGTCGGAATGACAAGCAGGGTGGAATGGTAAACGGGCGGGATTGTTTTGGTTCACAAAGTTGCACACGCAATGACAATACTAATCCACAAAGTTGTCATTCCGTAGGAATTTCATTTCTTTCCATAAGTCTAGTGGGATTCCTCCTGCGTCGGAATGACAAGCAGGGTGGAATGGTAAACGGGATGGGATTGCTTTGCTTCACTACGTTGCACGCACAATGACAATACTAATCCACAAAGTTGTCATTCCGTAGGAATCTCATTTCTTTACATAAGTCTGGTGGGATTCCTCCTGCGTCGGAATGACAAGCAGGGTGGAATGGTAAACGGGATGGGATTGCTTTGCTTCACTACGTTGCACTCGCAATGACAATACTAATCCACAAAGTTGTCATTCCGTAGGAATCTCATTTCTTTACATAAGTCTGATGGGATTCCTACGGAATGACAAATGGAGTGGAATGGCAAATGGGATAAGATTGCTTTGCTTCATTACGTTGCATGCACAATGACAATACTAATCCACAAAGTTGTCATTCCGTAGGGATCTCATTTCTTTCCATAAGTTTGGTGGGATTCCTACGGAATGACAAGCAGGGTGGAATGGTAAACGGGATGGGATTGCTTTGCTTCACTACGTTGCACGCACAATGACAATACTAATCCACAAAGTTGTCATTCCGTAGGAATCGCATTTCTTTCCATAAGTCTAGTGGGATTCCTCCTGCATTGGAATGACAAGCAGGGTGGAATGGTAAACGGGCGGGATTGTTTTGGTTCACAAAGTTGCACACGCAATGACAATACTAATCCACAAAGTTGTCATTCCGTAAGAATCTCATTTCTTTCCATAAGTCTGGTGGGATTCCTCCTGCGTCGGAATGACAAGCAGGGTGGAATGGTAAATAGGATGACAAAATAGACCTATTAATTGATCTGTATTTGTAGTTTTTATGTGGCTAAATATAATTACACCCAACGGGTTATTTATTAGTTTAATATCTTAATAGTTACCGATTGGTTTTCTTGGGAAATCACCTTCAAAAACAATACTTGCTTGGTTTTTGATAATCCTTTTAATACCGTTGTGGTATCGTTAATGTCATTAAGTTTATAAATTAAACGTCCCGAAACATCATAAACCATAATATCTTTTATTACAATTCCTTTGGTGGAAACATGAAACCAATCGGTGTTTTTGTATACAATTACTGAGTTATTATTAAAAGTGGTAGATGGTGTTCCTAAGGCCTGCAGGTAGACTACTTTAAAACGATCTTCAAAAGTTCCGGCCTCAGAAGTAAAAGTGTAAGGTTCATTTTTAATATTGGTGTCAGTTCCGGTTAAGTTATCGCGAATAAAGACATCTTGATCTCCTAAAAACAGCCCATCCCTATCGGTAAGTTTAATAGAAAACGTTCCTGCTATATTGCAATTAAATCCAAGAGGCACTTCATCACTAGTGTTGAATGGCAAAGCACGACCCTGAATAGCATAAGGACTTCCGCTAATAGTAGAGTATAGATAACTACCAGTGTTACCAAACAATAATCCGTCGTATTTACTATCTAAACCTTGAGTGGCATCTGTAATATATCCAACTAATATCTGATTTATATCTTCACCAGTATCGGTTAATAAATTCAACCAAATACGGTGCTTTTCAGTTGTATTATTAGTTTTCATGAATTGATTATTTACATCTCTAACTCTCATTTCATTAGTAAAATTTACATTTCCAACATGAATTGCATCTACAAAAAAACCTTGTCCTACCTGAAGAATTCCATTAGGATTAACATTAGACGTATGACCATCACCTTTTGAGGCAGATGCAGATCCTAGTGAGTTCCAGCAAGCATAATTAGTTCCAGTTGGAAACACCCCTGCTGCATTCAAAGTTAGTGTATGCTGGTAGAAATATAATGTCCCATCAATGGTATTTGAATTACCTTCCATAAAAAGTGTTGCATCGATTGCAGATGGAAATGGATTACCAATCAAATTATAACTATGGGTTCCCGCACCATTATATACTAAAGAAAATGTTTTTGTTCCATTATTAGGTACTCCTGTAAATGTACCTGTCCATTCAGAAGACACGTTAGGGGATTGATTATTCGGAGCACGAATAGCGTATCCTACCGCAGGACTGAACTCTGATACACCAGTATACAATCCTGGATTGGAAGTAGTATTAGTATATGCACTAGTAACAGTATTGAAAGAATAAAAACGATTGGTTAAAGTTGCTGGAGAAAAGGTAAATAACTGTTGCCCAACTACTGGAGATGCCCATAAAGTATGATCTAAACGAACGATAGTTGAAGTGTTCCGTTTTACCACTATATTCCCAGTATTTAATGCATTATCATCTGTTTGTATTAAATTAGTGTTGTTGTTAAAAATTAAAGTTGCTGTTGGTGCTACTTTAAGGGCTCCGCTAATAGTAAAGTTAGTTCCTGAAGGAACACTTACTATTGCATTATTTACAACATCCAAAGTACACGATAATAAATCGGTGCTTTGTGAGTAATCGCCAGCAATAACAGCATGTTGATTGGCAACCGGAAGAAATGGTACCCATGAATTACCATTCCAAGTAGTGGTAAAGGAACAACTAATAGCATCCGTATCTGCTATTCCATTACAATCGTCATCTATTCCGTTTCCGTAGATTTCTATGGCATTGGGATGAATAGCTGCATTAGCATCGTTACAATCAGTACTATTTAGCACATAACCTGCTATAAATGTACAAGATGAAATATTTACATCTCCATACCCATCTTGATCGGCATCGGCAAAATATTTACCCGAACTATTATCAATACCCTCATTAGTTAGTAAAGTACCATAAGTAGATATTGCACCACTAGTAGATAATAATTTACAATTTAAATGAGCTCCCACTCCTATAGAAATTGCACCATCGGCAATAATCGTTCCTGAAAATGTAGTTTGTGCAGCTAACGAAAAGGCACCGCCAACTATCCAATAAACATTGTTTGGTAATGCACCATTTATTAAAACAACTGTAGATCCAGCACCAGCGGTAAAAGCACCACCAAATTGAAAAATAAATCTAGCATTTGGATTGTTTTGTGCATCTAAAATTAGCGTGCCAGCAATAGAACCAGCAGCTCCAATATTATAAACACCTGGAATAAGAGTTTCTCCACTTCCATAAGACGGAGCATGTGCGGTAATGGTTGGGGCTAAAGTTTGAAAAGCAACATAAGCAGCAGCTAAATCTAATGAAGCATTTTGTGTAACCGAATTGGCATTAAAGAATTGTCCGTTAATAGTAGAAGATTCAAAACCACTAATAGCGCCTGCATTAGTACCAATATTACCAGTTATAGTAGAAGCGGTAACATTACTAACAGCTCCTGCCATGGTATAAATGGTAAATCCTGATGCAGATCCTAAACTTGGTAAACATTGCGCAGAAGATGGCATTAAACCACCAAAAAAAAGAGACATAATAATCCCACAAAACAAGTTGAAATTTGTTTTTTCCATAATAAATAACTATTAATTAATATAATTGACAGCCTTTATTTGTAGCTAGGAAATAATTTGTCTTGTTTAATGTTCTGCAAAGATAACGTTAAGTAATCGTTATAAAATGTAATTAATTGATTTTGTGATAATTATTGCAAATTATCGAAATTATTAACACTCATAATTAAATCTTAAAATTAAATTTATAGCGAATTAAACTTGTCGTTTAATCAAAATAACTTGTCATTAATTTGAAAACAAAGAATTAAAGATTAAATTATTATTAATTTTGCAGATGACAAAATAAAGTCAAACTTTTAAACTTTAACATAAATCACCTTATATAATTGGGAAGAAATTGGGAAGAGTGCAAAAAATTAACCAATAAATCCAGATAATTAAAGGCAATTACTACATAAAGGCTAAACAAAATGGCTTTTTTTTACTCAATTTTACTCCATAACAAAAAAAGACCCTAAGAAAAATCTTAGGGTCTTTGTGGTTTTGAAAATGAAACGTTTTACAAATCGTTCAACATTTTAGAAATTTCATCTAGTTTTGGAGTTAAGATGATTTCAATTCTTCTGTTTTTAGATTTTCCTTCTTGGGTGTCGTTACTCATTAATGGTGCAAATTCACCACGACCAGCAGCAGTAAGATTTTGTTTGTTTACACCTTTATTTTCTGAAAGGATATTTACTATTGCAGTGGCTCTTTTAGTAGATAAATCCCAGTTGTTTTCTATTCCACCGCCAAGATTTCCAGTTATTTTATCATCATCGGTATGTCCTTCAATTAAAATAGAAAGATCTGGATTTTGTGCCAATACCTTACCTACTTCTACAACTGCAGTTTTACCTTCGGCATTAACAGCCCAACTTCCGGTTTGGAACAACAATTTATTCTCCATAGAAACGTACACTTTCCCGTCTTTTTCATGTACCGTTAACCCTTTTCCGTCAAAGGCTTTTAACGATTTCATTAAAGTTTCTTTCAGTTTTTTCATGCTCGCATCTTTGGCGGATATGTAAGATTCTAATTCGCTTAAACGTTTAGAACTAGCATCTAAATCGGCTTTAAGTTTATTCAATCTTGCTTGCTCAGCAGCTAGAGATTTTTCTTTAGCTTCCAACTGTGCTAACAATTCACGGTTTTTATTAATGTTTGCCGTTAAGGCTTCATTGCTGTCTTTTTCTAATGCATTATAAGACGCTTGCAATGTTTTCAAACTCTTATCGGTAGCGGCGTAGTTAGCTTGTAATTTTTCGTTATCGGCTTTCAACTTGTCGTAATCGGCCTTAAGTTTAGTTCCGTCCAATTCCAATTGATTTTTCACCTTGGTTAAATCTTCATTGTCATCGGCTAACTTTCGGTTTTCTTTCTTTAAATCGGCAAATTTATTTTCCAAATCATTATATATCTTTTTAGACACACAAGAGGTAGAAAGCGCCAAAACCAATAGTCCTAAGGAAATTTTCTTTATCATTATTATTTTTTTTATGTTAGTATTTGGGGTGTTAATAATTAATCTACTTCCACCATAATTGGGCAGTGGTCAGAATGTTTAGCTTCGGGCAAAATAACAGCACGACTCATTCGGTCTTTTAGATTTTCGCTTACCAAATTATAATCTATACGCCAACCTTTATTATTACCTCTTGCTCCTGCTCTATAACTCCACCAAGAATAATTGTGCGCCTCTTTGTTAAAATGACGAAAACTGTCCACAAAACCCGATTTCATAAAAGCATCCAGCCAAGCACGTTCTTCAGGCAAAAATCCAGAAACAGTTTTATTTCGAATTGGATCGTGAATATCTATTGCTTCGTGACAAATATTGTAATCTCCACAAATAACTAGATTGGGAGTCTCTTTTTTTAAATCATTGATATAATTTTGAAAATCATCCATGAATTTAAATTTATGGTCCAAACGATCTATGTTTGTTCCCGAAGGCAAATACAAACTCATTACCGAAAGATTTTCAAAATCAGCACGAATATTTCGTCCTTCAAAATCCATGTGTTCAATTCCGGTTCCATAAACTATTTTTTTGGGTTCTATTTTTGATAAAATGGCAACACCACTATACCCTTTTTTAGTAGCCGAAAAATAATATTGGTACGGATACCCTGCTGCAGTAATGTCTTGCGTAGGGATTTGATCTTCAGTAGCTTTAATTTCCTGTAAGCAAATAACATCGGGGTTGGCTTGTTGCAACCAATCTAAAAAACCTTTAGTTATAGCTGCTCGAATACCATTCACGTTATAAGAAATGATTTTCATTTTCAAAATTTAGTTTTTCAAAAGTAAATAAAAACGTTAAAACTAAACTCATTTATTCAAAATTATAATATTTTTTTAACCATTTATACAATTCTACTATTTTTAAAATTCCGTTACAATAGAATTAGTATATTTGTTTCTTGTTCAAAAACCAAAAAATAATTCAATGGGTTTAGTCACTGCCAAAGAAGTTGCAAAATCAATAAATGCTGATAAGTATGGAGTTTTAGGCACTTTCGCTGGATGGATGTTAATGAAAGTTCTTAAAATTTCGACCTTAAATAAAGTATATGACAGAAATAAACATTTACAAGATGTTGAATTTCTCAATGCTATATTAAAAGATTTAGAGATAAAATTTGAAATTCCAGAAGAAGATTTAAAACGATTGCCAAAAGAGGGTGCCTATATAACAATTTCTAACCATCCGCTTGGTGGAATTGACGGTGTATTATTATTAAAATTAATGCTAGAAAAAGAGCCTAATTTTAAAATAATTGCTAATTTTTTATTGCACCGAATTGAGCCTCTAAAGAAATACATAATGCCTGTTAATCCTTTTGAAAATCATAAGGACGTTAAATCTAGCGTGATTGGATTAAAGGAAACTTTTCGTCATTTAAGCGATGGTAAACCCCTTGGGATATTTCCTGCCGGAGAAGTTTCTACGTACAAAGATGGGAAATTAGTAGTAGACAAACCCTGGGAAGAAGGCGCTATAAAAGTGATTCGAAAAGCGCAAGTTCCCGTTGTTCCAATTTATTTTCATGCAAAAAATAGTCGATTATTTTATTTACTTTCTAAAATAGATGACACTTTACGAACTGCCAAGTTGCCATCGGAATTATTTTCTCAAAAAGATAGAGTAATTAAAGTGCGTATTGGGAAAGCAATTTCGGTAAACGAGCAAAATGAATATAAGACGATTGAAGAATATTCGGAATTTTTAAGAAAGAAAACCTATATGTTGGCTAATTCTTTCAATAAGGAAAGCAAACTATTGTCTGTACCTAATTTAAAAGCACCTAAAAGTCCGAAAAAAATTGTAACCCCTGCAAGCCACGAAAAAATGGTGACTGAGGTCAATAAACTAAGAGATACTGATTGTCGTTTATTGCAAAGTAAAAACTATGAAGTGTTCTTTACCAAAGCAGATAAAATTCCAAACATACTTCACGAAATAGGACGTTTACGTGAAATTACTTTTAGAGAAGTTGGTGAAGGCACTAACGAGTCGATTGATTTAGATAAATACGACCAATACTACCACCACATGTTTTTATGGGATGATGAAACGAAACAAATTGCAGGTGCTTACAGAATGGGATTGGGTTCCGAGATTTTTCCTAAATATGGCATATCTGGATTTTACCTAAACGATTTATTCCGATTTGAAAGTGAATTACATGAAATGATGCAAAACTCAATAGAAATGGGTCGTGCCTTTATCATTAAAGAATACCAACAAAAACCAATGCCTTTATTCTTGCTTTGGCGCGGCATTATTCACACTACACTTCGTTATCCGGAGCATAAATTCTTGTTGGGAGGCGTGAGCATTAGTAATCAATTTACCGATTTTTCTAAATCGTTAATGATTGAATTCATGAAATCTAATTACTACGATCCTTATATTGCACAATACGTGCATCCTAAAAAGGAGTTTAAAGTAAAACTAAAAGATGCCGATAAAGATTTTATCTTTGATGAAGCCGAAGCCGATTTAAATAAATTTGATAAAATCATTGACGAATTGGAACCGGGTAGTTTACGCCTTCCGGTTTTAATAAAAAAATACATCAAGCAAAATGCGCGCTTAGTGGCTTTCAATGTCGACCCATTATTCAATAATGCTATTGATGGCTTAATGTATATTCGAATTGCCGACATTCCAGAAAGCACCATGAAACCTGTTATGGAAGAATTTCAGGCGGAATTGGAGCGGAAGTTGGGGGAGAAATAAATCAGTGTTCAGTGTTCAGTGTTCAGTGTTCAGTGTTCAGTGTTCAGTGTTCAGTGTTCAGTGTTCAAAATAAGAAAAGGCTACAAGAATTTAGATCTTGTAGCCTTTTTTTTATTTATATAATCTAATAATCTTATCTACTATAGTCTGTGCTAATTTTTCATGGCTTTCAAAAGTCCACCCTGCTATATGAGGAGTGAGTAGAACATTTTCTGAATCTAATAGATATTGAAAAGCATCGGGCTTGTCAGAGTCGATGAATAAATTTTCAAACGATAGTTTTTCATATTCTAAAACATCCAATCCTGCTCCTAGTATTTTTCCAGATTTTAAGGCTTCTACAACATCGGCTGTAATAACATTATTCCCGCGGGAAGTATTAAGAAACCAAAAAGGCTTTGCAAAAGAATTTATAAAATTGGCATTTACCATCTTATCGGTTTCGGGAGTCCACGGAATATGCAAACTCAAAACATCAGCCCTTTCTTGAAGTTCTTGTAATGAAACCTGACTAGCATTTTTATCTCCTACATTTTCTTGTATGTCATAGCACAAAACTTCCACCTCAAAACCTTGTAGTTTTTTGGCAAAAGATTTTCCCATATTGCCATAGCCAATAATTCCGACTGTTTTGTTTTCTAACTCATAGCCACGATTACCCTCGCGAATCCATTTGCCTTCGCGCACCAATTTATCAGCACGATTTAATTTGTTAATCAAAGACAATAACATACCGAGTGTATGTTCGCCTACAGCATTCCTATTGCCTTCTGGAGCCGCAATCAAATTAATCCCTTTGGAAGTTGCATAATCACAATCTATACTTTCTAGTCCAGCACCTACACGAGCAATGAAGTGTAAATTGGTGGTTTTATCTAAAAAGGTTTTATCTATTTTAAACCTACTTCGAATAACAATTCCATGATAGAGGTGTATTTTGGCTTCCACTTCTTCTTTAGTAGAAGTAAAATCTTCTTCGTTTTGAAAACCAGCCTCTTCCAATTGTTGCCATAACAAGGGATGGTTACTGTCTAGATGGAGAATTTTAGTAGTTTGCACAGACATAATATTTAAAAGCATAAAATTACTTCTTTTTAGAATAGTATTGGTTTTGTAAACACTTCTTTTTGTAAAACAAAAAAGTTCGCATAAAGCGAACTTTTAAGAATTTTAAAAAAAAATTATTTTTTCATAAACTTCAAGGAAGAAGAATCCCCTTTTTCATTTACAAAGTTTATTAAATATAATCCAGAAACAAAGTTAGAAACGTCAACCGTTTGAACTCCGTAATCTAATGTATTTGCTAAAACTAGTTTTCCATTCAAATCATAAATTGTAAAATCAGATTTGGAATTTACTTCAAAATCTAGATTGTTTTCTACAACAGTAGATTTAATTGATACTCCTTTTGTATTTAAACCACCCACTGCATTGTTAGAAAGAGAAGCATCATAACGGTAAGTGAAAATAAATGGAGTTCCAATTTGTGTACCAAAAGTATTTACTTGGTAAATTTTAAAAACATAATCTAATGGTGTACTTGTAGAAATTCCAAGATCGTTGTTAAAAAAATGAGAAGAAGTGTCTACGCCTCCTAAAGCGATGTTTACTGAGCCAGAAGATGGAAATACTTGATTTACCGAAGTAGTTGCATAACAATCAGGACCAAAACAAACCTCCATTAACTGCCCATTGGTATTGGTCATGCTCTGGCACATAATTCTCACATTAATAGCACCCGAAGAGGTATTATTAATTTTCAATGCCAAAGATGCCTGAGCATAAACTATGGAATTAAAAGAAAGAGTTTGTCCACTAGCAACAGGAGTCCCGTCTGTTTTAGAAACTGTAAATTGTGCTACAGAACTAAAAGAAAAGGCCAACAATACTAATGCAGAAAGTAGAATTTTTTTCATAATAATAGAATTTAAATAAAGGCATTTACCATTGTGATGGTAAATGCCTTAGTAATTTATTTTACCAACAAATGCAAACTTGTAGAACTAGTTCCAGAAGCAATGTTTACAATATATTCTCCAGTAGAAATTCCTTTAACAGGGATAGTTACAGTATCATTTTCAACAACATTTTTAGATTCAACAGTTTGTACTGCTTTTCCTAACATATCATAAATAGTAATTGTATAATCACCACCTTTTAAATTTTTGATATTAAAATAATCACTTGCAGGATTTGGATAAATTTGAACCGCATCTTTTAAATAATTATTGCTATCTACTGCAAGTGTATTTAACACAACCGATTTAGCATTTACAACTTCACCAGTTGCTTGATCAATTAATACCAAAACTGCGTGCATGTTTGCTGCTACACTAGTAGATGGAACAGTATAGTTAAAAGTATAACTTGCCATTTGACCATCAGTAATAGTTACTGGTACAGAACCTGATTGACCAGAATATCCTCCAAGTAATGCTCTACCTACGTGATCAAAAGTCATTTGTGCTGCAGGAACAGGATTTGGCAAAGATTCAAAACCTCCCATTGGTCCGTTTGCATTTGCTGCATAGTAGTTAGTTTGTCTGTATCCAGTTGTAGTTCCATGTACTCCATCTTCTGAAATTATTACTCCTAATCTTAAATTAGCAGCTGCAAATACTGTTCTAAAAGTAGCACTTACATTTATTGTAATAGCAGAACCCACTATACTTCCAGAAGCACTTAAATTTACCGGAGTTGCAAGTAATTTTCTTTCGTTAAAATGAGAAACCATTAATCCTTGAGAAACTCCTTCATTTTTAACAACTCTATCAACATTCATTCCTGGAAAACCAGTGATTCCCGCAGCTGTATCATAAGCGGTTAGTTTCATAGGGTCTGTAGAACCATTGTGAACAGCTACTCCAATAAATTGGTTAGGGTAAGTAGTAATCATATAATTCATTGCAACAGCACCTCTTGGGCACCATCCGCACCATGTACCAGTACCCTCTTCAAATAATACATTTTTAACTGAAGCTTGACTTATAGAATTAAATTTATTAGAACTTGTATTATTACTTGGGTCACTGTCTGCACTTCCGTTTACTTGAGTTGCTGTAACTGCTAAAGTTTTTTCTACAACTGATGCGTATTGAACCGTTGTTGGATGATTAATTGTAACAGTTTCTCCAACACCAATAGATGTAGGAATAGTTGCTGAATGATCAGCACCATCATTCCAGTTTACAGTAATATTATTAACTAAATTACTTCCTTTGTTTTTAAAAGTTAAAGAAAGGTTATTAGCAACATTTATCAATCCATATCTTGCAATATCCGAAGAGATTAATTGAACATCATTAAGTGGTAATGATTTTACCTCCATATTATCTAATATCAAATAATATCTATCGGTACAACTAAAATGTCTAAAACTAATATAAACCGTTTGTCCAATAAAACTTGACAAATCAAATGCTTTGTTAGTAAGTACAACTTCTGCAACATCTGTTTCGTAAAAAGGAGTTGCTGCTGAAATTACCGCAGGATCATTAGAAGTTGTAATATAAATAGCATAATGCTCATCAGGCCAACTAGAAGCAGTAAGTTGGTCGTATAAGAAATAAACATTAGATGCTGTAACTGCAGTTAAATCTATTGCAGGTGAAGTAACTAAGTTGTCAGGAGTTAGTGGTGCCGATGTAGCATCATCATAAGAAAAGGACACTAAAGATCCTGTTCCAAGGCTACCATCAATAGAGGAAGCATTTAATACATCCCATAAATGCGTATCTCCATCTAAATCGTTAGAAATCCAACCATTAAGGGATCCACCTTCGAAATTTTCAGAATAATAGGTTTGCCCAAAAGACAAATTCCCCATTATTAATAAAAGAGTAAATGTTAGAAAAGTAGTTTTTTTCATAAAAAAGCTTGTTAATTATTTGTAATTTATTGATTCGTAATGCAATTATAGGTATTTTTTTCTTCTTTTAATAAAATATGCCTCATTAATTTCAAAAATACTTTTAAAAAGTTAAAATAATAAATTTAATAAATTTATATTTGCCGAGTATTGGGGGATTAGCTCATTTGGCTAGAGCGCTTGCCTGGCAGGCAAGAGGTAATCGGTTCGACTCCGATATTCTCCACAAAAAAACCTTAATCCTAATAAACATAGGGATTAAGGTTTTTTTATTTAAAATATTTTAGATTTTTATCTTTCCTTTTTTAAGTCTTCTGCAACTTTTTCAAGTTCCATATACCAGTCTTCTCCAAATCTTCGAATCAAGGCTTCCTTCACAAATTTATAAATAGGAACTTGTAGCTCTTTTCCTAGGGAACAAGCATCATCACAAATATCCCAACGGTCGTAATTTACTGCAGCAAATTCCGTGAAGTCTTTTACCCGAATAGGATATAAATGACACGAAACAGGTTTTTTCCAAGAAATAACACCCTGATTATAGGCTTGTTCTATTCCGCAAAGTGCTGTTTTACCATCAAAAATAACATAGGCACAATCTTTTTCATCTATAAGCGGAGTTTCCAAATCTTGATCGGTTCCTTTTACCCAAGTCCCTAATCGTTCAATTGCTTCAATACCTTCCTTGCGAAGAAACGGTTTTACCTTTGGGTAAATTTCTTCCATTATTTTAGTTTCTTCTTCGCTCAAGGGTGCGCCTGCATCACCATCTACACAACAAGCGCCATGACAGGCTGAAAGGTTACAAACAAAATCTTTTTCTAATATATCTTCCGAAACTATGGTTTTTCCTAATTGAAACATGGTGGATGCTAATTTTAAATATCAGGCAAAGGTACAACGGATTTTTATTTTTTTTGCCAAGAGTTATTTATCCTAAAATTAACAAAGCCATTAGTTGGTTAGTATTTGTAAAGGCTTAATTTTGCAAAATAAATAAATACAATTATGTTAGGATTTGATTTTAAAGAAATTGCCACTATCGGAATGGTGCTTTTTGCTGTAATTGATATAGTTGGAACCATTCCAATTGTAGTAGATTTAAGACAAAAATATGGTCATATTGAATCGGAAAAAGCATCTATTGCAGCAGGAGTAATCATGATCACTTTTCTTTTTGTTGGAGAAGAATTGCTAAATTTAATTGGAATTGATGTCCATTCGTTTGCTGTTGCAGGTTCTTTTGTATTATTTTTCCTAGCCTTAGAAATGATTCTCGGCATCCGACTTTATAAGGAAGAAGAAGCGAGTTCGGCATCTATTGTACCTCTTGCATTCCCTTTAATTGCAGGTGCTGGAACCATGACTACTTTACTTTCTTTACGTTCCCAATTTCAAACCATAAATATTGTTATTGCCATCGTTTTAAATATCATTTTGGTATATATTGTACTAAAATCATCGGCTAAAATTGAAAAAATGTTAGGCAAAAATGGTTTAGGGGTTATCCGCAAAACCTTTGGCGTGGTACTCTTGGCAATTGCTGTTAAATTATTTGCGGCTAATGTTAAAGGATTATTTGTTTAATTCCTTTTTCACTATTTTTACACTTTAAATTCCTACTATGAAAATTTTTACTACTATATTAATCGTTATTGCACTTGCACTTGTTATTTTTAACGTAACAATGTTAGACCTCAACAAGCCTTTTGAAGGAAACAGCATGATTGCCCTAATTGGGATTGTTGCTTCTTTTTGTGCAGTTTTCATACTTCTTATTTTTAAAATGTCTAAAAAAATTGAAGACAAACTTAAAAATCAATAAATTTTTAATTCCTAATTTATGTTGGACGTTTTAATTATTGGCGGAGGAGTTTCTGGAGTTTCCTGTGCGCTAGTTCTAGGCTCTGCCAAAAACAAATCTTTCGTTTTAGATAAGAAAATTGCAATTATTACCCATCAAAAAACATCTTCACTACAAGAGGCTTTATTTAATAATGCTTACGGAATTGCTCCAGGCAAATTAGGCTCTGAACTATTACACGAAAGTTTGGAACAACTAGAAAATTTATATCCTGACATCACCCAAATTGAAGGAGAAAAAGTAATTGCTGTAACGGGAGAATATCCACACTTTACGGTAGTAACGAATAAAAATTCTTATCCAACTAAAAATGTTGTGGTTGCGATAGGTGCTTCTAACACCTTTGCTATTGAAGGTTTAATGAACTATGTAGAACCACATAAAAAATCGATTGCCGAAAAACAACGCATCCAACTCCATAACGACGACCATTTAGTTGTAGAAGGGATTTACGTAGCAGGAACTCTTGCAGGACACCGAAGTCAATTGGCAATTGCTGCCGGAAGTGGTGCTGCCGTAGCAACGGACATTCTAACTTTATGGAATAACGGTATTTCGAGTCAAAGTCACGATTCTATAAAGAAATAATTACTTTTTCATTACCGCCTTAATCATATTATCGTCTTTC
Organism: Flavobacteriaceae bacterium; assembly: GCA_947451525.1. Lineage (GTDB taxonomy): Bacteria > Bacteroidota > Bacteroidia > Flavobacteriales > Flavobacteriaceae > Flavobacterium. The sequence continues at coordinate 30,191 of CANFZM010000021.1, read as the reverse complement.
AAGATAATTTGATAGTATTGGTTTTCACCAAATAATTGTCGGGCGAATTCTGCAGTAATATAACGATTTACGACCTCCGTATTTTTAGTTAAGTTGAGATCTATACCCGCTTTAAATAAATACTTTTGAAATTGCTTCAAATAAAAAGTATCCTTTTTCATTTGAATCTGAAATTGCTCCATATTTAAGACCTGAAATGCTTTTGGATTTTGATCTAATTGTTCAAAAACAAAGTGCCCCACAACACCTGTTTGCAAAACATATTCTAAACTTTCATTGCCTTGCGAAACTTCAAGAGGAACAAAAACATCAGGAACAATACCTCCGCCACCATAAACAATTCTTCCTTTTTTGGTTTTGAATTTTAAAGAATCGGCAATTTTTATTTTGCCTTTTTCATATAATTCGCCACTTTCAAAACGGTTTTCCGATTCTTTATAGTAATCTTCGCTATCGCCTTTTTTATAGTGTTTTTGGATGGAACGCCCACTTGGGGTGTAATATCTGGCAATGGTTAATCGAACAGCAGAACCATCGTCAAAATCCATTTCGCGTTGCACCAATCCTTTTCCGAAAGATCTTCTTCCGTAAATAGTTCCTCGGTCATTATCTTGAATAGCACCCGCTAATATTTCGCTAGCCGAAGCCGAATTTTCATCAATTAAAATCGAAACCCTACCCGATTCAAAATCGCCATCTTCAGTAGCATACGTTTTATCTATAGTACCTTTTTTATTTTTTGTGAAAACAATAAGTTCTTTATCTTTTAGTAATTCATCGGCAATTTGAACTGCCATTTCCATAAACCCTCCGCCGTTTTCACGCAAATCAATTACTAAGGAATTGATACCGCTTTTCTTTAATTGCAAAAGGGCGGTATGGAATTCTTGTCCTGTAGTTTCTGCAAAACGATTGATTTTTATGTAACCAGTAGTTTTATTTAAAAGTATAGCAACATCCACACTTTTAATAGAAACCACATCGCGTTTTACTCTTACTTTTAATCTTTTGTTTTCTGATTTTCTATAAACAGTCAATAGAACTTCCGAGTCTTTTTCACCTTTTAATTTACTGAACAACACTTCATTTTTTAATTTTTTGCCAAAAAGTTGAAAGTTGTCGGCATACAAAATTCGATCCCCTTCTTTAATTCCTGCTTTTTCTGCCGGACCATTTTCAATAGGTTTAATAACCGCAATTGTATCTTTGTAGGAATAGAAATTAACGCCAATTCCCACAAAATCTCCCTTCATACTTTCTGAAATAGAAGATTGTTCGCTTGGCGGAACATATACCGAATGCGGGTCGAGATTTGCCAAAATATTGGTAACAGTTACATCTACAATAGAATCGGTTTTTACATCGTCTACATATTCGTTATCAATAAAATCAAGCAATTTGTTGAGTTTAGTCTTGTAGTACTTCTTTCCTAATGTAGTTTTGGAAGTTGGATAATTTATGAATCCACCAATTACAATTCCTAATGCAACGCAAGAGAAAAACAAAAGTGGCAAATAGGTTTTTTCAATTTTCATTTAAAGATAGGTGTTATTCCGCCATACATACAGAAAAACAAAAGTATGAAATTGAATTCACAATTAAGCGATTAGTTTTTCAGTTAATTACCTATTAAAAACAAGAGAATTTAAAAAAATTATTCCAATAAAAACCTTGCATAAATATTTTAATGAATTTGTTTTAAAAGACCCTTCCAAATGAAAGTTTGATTCCAAGAGTAGGTATTAATTGATCCGAAACCGAATAAAAATTTTGGTAAGGACCTTCTAAAATAACGTCGTATTTAGTGTGGTTATATTCAAGTCCGAAAAAGGCAGAAAACGAATCATTTAAAAAGTAATTAAATTTTGTTCCGATAAAAAAATCGTTTCCTGTAATATCATAATTAGATAATGGTGAATTGTTTTTTATTCTCGTATTACCAAACCCTAATCGGCTTTCAAAATACATTTTATCATTATTTAAAAAATTACGATATCCTGCAAATCCATGAAATGAATTACTGTAGGCACTACTGAAATCTCCAATTATTTCTGCATCTACTTTAGAAAAATAGTGTTGTTGGAAGTTAATTCCTATTAAAATATTTCTTCTAACGTTTAGTTGTAATTCGGTGTCAAAACCTACAGCATTAGAATATCCCTTGTGCAGAAAATTATCTCCCAGCGAAATAGGTAAGTTGGGGGCAAACGACAAAGAGTATCTTCTTAATGGAGTTTCTTGTGCTTTAGCATTAAAAAGAAAAAGCAAACCTAAAATAAGTGTTATTTTTTTCATCTTTTTAATTGTAATTAATTAGTTTAATTGTTCCAAAATTATAGTAGGTGTCGTTTAAACCATTTATAAAACCATAATAATAGGGAGGATGATTCCCGTCTAATTGCAGCAAATCAAAGTAATTTTGCATGCTAATTATATTTTTATTTACAAATCCTAAAGAATAATTGTAATTGGCTTTGGGCGCTGAAATGAAAATTTTTCCTTCGTTATCTGAAAAAACTTCTTTAACAGTAATTTTGACGCTACTTCTAAAAGTATATAATTCTGCCGATTGGTTTGCTAATGGAATTCCGTTTTCATTAACTAATTTCGCTTCAAGCACAATTCTAGAATTATCTTGATATTTAAATGGCGGTGCAGATTCACCTCCGCAACTAATTAAGAAAATAGTTGCTAAATATAAAATGGCTTTTTTCATAACTTTTGGTTTTAAAAATTTTTCAAATCTAAAAAGCGAAGCAAAGAGAACGTCCTGAATCTTCTATTTTAAAGAAAATAGGACACATTTAAGAATTTAGGACGAAATAAAATCGATAAAAATTTTAAGGAAACTATTCTAAATCTTCAATCTGTGCTACTTCAATTCCAGCTTTAACCAAAAAATCAATTCCAGAGGTATCGCGATAGCCATTTTTATAAACTACCCGTTTTATTCCCGATTGGTGAATTAACTTGCTACACTCTTTACATGGAGAAAGCGTGATATATAAAGTTGCGTTGTCGCAAGTTTGAGTAGAACGAGCAACTTTTAATATTGCATTGGCTTCAGCATGAAGAACATACCATTGGGTTAAACCTTCGGTATCTTCACAACAGTTTTCAAATCCTGATGGAGTTCCGTTATAACCATCCGAAATAATCATTCTATCGCGAACTATTATAGCACCTACTTGTTTGCGTTTGCAATAAGAAAGTTTGCTCCATTCGGCAGCAATTCTCAAATAGGCTTTATCGTATTTAAGTTGTTTTTTATCTGTCATGTCATTTGCCGCTAAGGCACTAAGGCGCAAAGTTTAAATTATTGTGGTGTACAAATATAGTTAGGGTTTTGCTTACTAAACAACTTATTTCTTCCAAATTGGATTTTCTATAATCAAAGGCACTACTACACCTATAACAAAACTAGACATAATAAGAGTAAAATCTCGTTTATTAAATCGGAGTAAATTCTGAGCAATGAAGGCTAAAATTAAAACAGCAACCACCACAATTATTTGAGCACCTTCTATACCGAGAGCAAATTCTAATAATGGTAAGAGTTTCTCCGTTGGTTTTCCGGGTAAAATGGTATTGAAATAATTAGAAAATCCCAATCCGTGGATGATTCCAAAGAAAACAGTTACTACTGCAATAAAACTTATATTTCCATTTTTGGAAGATTTTCCAACTAAAATAAGATTCGAAAATGCAGTAATTAAAATGGTAATCGGGATTAATAACTCTACCCAACTAGCCTTCACCATAACAATATTAAAAACTGAAAGGAATAAGGAAACGGTATGCCCGAGGGTAAAACACGAAACTAAAATAATAATTCGTTTCCAATCTTTGGCAACATAAGGAACCGTTAGGGCGATTAAAAAAAGTAAGTGGTCGTAAGCATGTATATTCAATACATGGGTGAGTCCTATTTTTAAAAAAATTATAAATTCGTCCATTAATAATTGTTTTTTAACCTTTTGTAATGGTAAACTTACAAATTATTTTGATTTTTTATAAAAAAACAGCAAAATTTAGTTGCTTTTGTTTTCATATTCGTGGAAATTTCTTTAAATTTGAATATAACTTAATACCATTTATTATGTCATTTTCAGATTTATTTAATAGCGAATTCAAAACTAGAAACAAAGGTCATTTTTCTGCAATAGTGCGCGTTGCCACTGCCGATGGAAGTTTAAGCAAAGAAGAAAAAGAATTTTTAGATAAACTTGCAGTACGACTAGAAATCTCTAATGAAGAATATGAGGAAATTTTAGAAAATCCATTGAAATATCCAATCAACCCTCCTTATTCTTATGCACATCGATTGGAGCGTTTGTATGATTTGTCTCGCATGGTTTATGTAGACCACGTTTTGGGAGATAAACAAAAACAAATTCTAACTCGATTTGCATTAGCATTGGGCTTTACTCCTGGAAACATTCATTACATTGTAGACAAAGCGCTTTCTTTATTAGTACTTGGAGCAGATTTAGATACTTTTACCTACGAGATGCAGCACATGAACAAATAATTTTATAAAGCAAAAAATCCCGAGTACTCGGGATTTTTTTTATTTAAATTCATTCATAAACTCTTCTGCTTTTTCTACCATATTGTAACTTCCGCAGAAAAAAGGCACCCTTTGATGTAACTCTGTAGGATCAATTTCCATAATTCTATTGTAGCCATCACTGGCTTTTCCGCCTGCTTGCTCTGCAATAAAAGCCATCGGATTACATTCGTATAACAACCTTAGTTTCCCATTGGGCGCTTTAGAACTAGTTGGATAAATATAAATTCCTCCTTTAATCATGTTTCTATGAATGTCTGAAACTAAACTACCAATATATCTTGAAGTATATGGTCGATCTTCTTCTTCTAGTTGGCAATATTTCAAATAATTCTTCACTCCTTGTGGGAAATGTACATAGTTCCCTTCGTTGATAGAATAAATTGTACCGTCTTTAGAAAATTGCATGTTAGGATGCGAAAGATAAAAAGTTCCAATTGCAGGGTTTAAAGTAAATCCGTTTACACCATAACCAGTCGTATAGACTAACATTGTAGAAGTGCCATAAATAACATAACCTGCGGCAACTTGATGAATTCCTTTTTGTAAAAAATCTTCAGAAGTTACTGGGGTTCCTACTGGAGTAACTCTTCTAAAAACGGAAAAAATAGTTCCTACCGAAACATTTACATCAATATTAGAAGACCCATCCAAAGGATCCATCAAAACTACATATTTATTGTTATGGCCCTCATCGTTTCCGGCAACCGTAATAAAATCATCGTTTTCTTCCGATGCAATTCCGCACACGATTTCACGATTGATTAATGTTTGAATAAAAACCTCATTGGCATAAACGTCTAATTTTTGTTGGTCTTCGCCTTGAATGTTTTGTTCTCCGGCTGCACCAACAATATCTACTAATCCTGCCTTGTTTACTTTGTAATTTACCACCTTGGCTGCTAACCTAATGGAGTTGATAATTCGGGATAATTCCCCTGAAGAATACTGAAATGCATTCTGATTCTCAATAATGTATTCTCCTAAAGTAGTGTTTTTAGTTTCCATTTTTTACGCAATCGTTGTAGTTAGTGCGCAAATGTACCCATTTATCTTGTTAAAATAAAAGAAAATTAGAGGTTTTGAAACTGTGTTACAAAATATTTTTTTTATCTTTGAGTTAATAAAATTTAATTCAAAATGAAATCAAAAACTACATTTACTTTATTACTATTATCCTTTTTAGTATTCTCAAAAGCAGCAGCACAAATAAACTTAGGAGAAAGAGCCTTAGGAGCCTTACAAAATGGCATGGCTGCATTTACCTTTAGTGACGAAGATGCCGCAAAATTATCTAAAGATGCTGTTAGAAAATTAGACTCAACGAATGTAGTTGCTGGGCCAAAAGATGGCTATACCCTAAGATTGAATAGGGTTTTTGGGAAACATAGCGCTGAAAATGGTTTGAAATTAAACTATAAGGTTTATTTAACTAAAGATGTAAATGCATTTGCCACTGCCGATGGTAGCGTTCGAGTTTTTTCTGGGTTAATGGATATAATGGATGACAACGAATTACTAGCGGTTATTGGGCACGAAATTGGTCACGTTGCTAATCACGATTCTAAAGACGCAATGAAAGCAGCTTATAGAAAAGCAGCTCTAATTGATGCCGCCGCTTCACAATCGGATAAAATTGCTAAATTAACGGATGGGCAATTAGGCCAAATAGGAAGCGCAATAATTGATAACCATTTCAGTAGAAAACAAGAATCACAAGCGGATGCTTTTGCCTATGATTTTTTAAAAAGAAACAAATACGATGTGAATGCCGAAGAAGCGGCTTTTAATCTTTTAGTAAATTTAAGCCAAGGAGAAACTGCTAACATTTTAACCAAAATGATGAGCAACCACCCCGACTCTAAAGAAAGAGCAGACATTGCCAGAGGAAGAGCGCAAGCAGATGGTATTTACAAACCGTATGTTGCCAAAGCGATAAATAACAAAACCACATCAACTAAAGTTCCTGCTAAAAAAGCGACAAAGAAAAAATAAATAGTTTTTCAATACTGTAAAATCCCAAATTCCAATGCTAACTATTGGGGTTTGGGATTTGTTTTTTACATTTACCACTAATTTAATACAGCCAAACAAACACATGAAAATAAGAAAAGGAATTTCTAGCGATATGCCTTCTGTTTTAGAATTAATAAAAGAGTTGGCGACATTTGAAAAAGAACCCGATGCCGTTGTGGTAACTGTAAACGATTTAATTCGAGATGGATTTTCTGATAATCCGTTATTTTATTGTTTTGTTGCAGAAGAGGATCTAGAATCAAGCGAAGGAAATCTATCAAAACAAATAATTGGAATTGCCTTATATTATTACCGCTATTCTACCTGGAAAGGAAAAACCATCCATTTAGAAGATTTAATTGTAAGAGAAGATAAACGCGGAACCGGAGCAGGCATGGCACTTTACAGTGAAGTCATCCGCCAAGGAAAACGAGATAATGTGAGAAGAATAGAATGGGCAGTTCTCGATTGGAACACTCCTGCTATAAATTTTTACAAGAAAACCGGCGCTAACGTTTTAACCGATTGGCATGTAGTACAAATGGATGAGCAAGGTATTGACGCGTTTTTAAACTCAAATACTTAACATTTAAATTTGTTTTTATAGCTTTGGGAATTATTTGGAATTTATTTTTTAATTATTGGAATTTTTAAGAGTATGAGAATTTTTAAATTTGGAGGGGCTTCTGTAAAAGATGCCGATGGAATAAAAAATGTGTTGGATGTATTGCAAAAAGTAGGTCATGAAGATGTGCTAGTAGTAATCTCTGCAATGGGAAAAACCACCAATGCTTTGGAAATTGTTATTAAAAACTACTTCGAAAAATCAAGTGCTTTTCATGCCTCGTTACAAGAAGTTAGAAAATACCACAACCAAATTTTATTAGATTTATTTGAAGACGAAGAACATGACGTGTTTTTTACGGTAAACAGTCATTTTGCCGATTTAGAATATTTTCTGCGAAGCAACAAATCGCCCAACTATAATTTCGTTTACGACCAAGTAATTAGTTACGGAGAAATTGTTTCAACGGCTATTGTAAGTCATTATTTTAATGAAAAAGGATTAAAAAATAATTGGATTGACGTTAGAAATTTCATCAAAACCGATACAAACTATCGGGATGCCGAAGTGAATTGGGAGCAAACCCAAAAATTAATTTCCAAAGGAATTAAGAAAAAAGCCCTAAACATTACCCAAGGTTTCTTGGGTTCGGATGAGAATAATTTTACCACCACTTTAAGTCGAGAAGGATCCGATTATACCGCTGCAATTTTTGCTTATTGCCTCAGTGCCGAAAGCGTAACAATTTGGAAAGACGTTCCCGGAGTAATGAATGCTGACCCAAGGTATTTTGAAAATGCAGTTTTGTTAAACCAAATTTCCTATCGTGAAGCAATTGAGTTGGCTTTTTATGGTGCGTCGGTAATTCACCCAAAAACCTTGCAACCTTTACAAAAAAAAGAAATTCCGCTTTACGTAAAATCCTTTATAAATCCTTTACTTCCGGGAACTAGCGTTTCTAAAGGAGAAGATTTAGAACCAAAAACTTCTTGTTTTATCGTAAAGAAAAACCAGTTATTGCTTTCTTTGTCTTCTATTGATTTCTCTTTTATTATGGAAGAAAACATCAGCGAGATTTTCGCTTTGTTCCACCAATTCAAAATGAAAGTAAGTTTGATTCAAAATTCGGCTATCAGTTTCTCCGTTTGCATGGAAGATAAATTTGGAAATTTTAATGATTTGAAAGGTATTCTTTCTAAAAAATTCAAAGTGGCTTATAATGAAAATGTATCGCTCTACACCATCCGACATTTCAATAAAGAAGCAGCCGAAATGGTAGAGAAAGACAAAGTAGTTTTATTGAAACAAATATCTAGAGAAACCATGCAAGTGGTTACTAAGGAGTAGGATATTTTTAGCGTGTTGGAACAATCCATGTTAAAATAAAAATCAAATGAAAAAAATTAGTAAATTTGTGTATTAAATTTTTAGCGCCATGACAACCATTGCTTTACGAAAATATTTAGTTTCAAAAATTAATCTTTTAGAAGATGATTTGATTTTAGAAAAAATCAAAAAAATTATTGAAAAAAAAGAAAAAGTTTATGAACTTTCTGAGGAACAATTAAAGAGCATAGAAATTTCAGAAAAACAGATTTTAATGGGTGAATATTTTGACCAAGAACAAATGGATGAAAAATTTGAACAATGGTCAAAAAGAAAATAATTTGGACAAAAAGAGCTCATTCTGAATTGTATGAAACATTAGATTATTATACAAACAGAAATAAAAGTAGGATTTATAGCACAAAACTCTATAAAGAAATTCAACAAAAGTTAAGGAAATTAGATTTTTCTATTGTTTTACCACAGAAAACAAGTAAGCCAAATATTTTTTATTTTACATATAAACATGTTTCTGTATTTTTTTCATTTCAAGAAAACACTATTTTTGTGAAAGCACTTTCTGACGATAGAAGAAATCCAAAAAGTATTGAATTAGTTTTGCGAAATTTAGAATAATTACACTTTTTCCAATTTGGTTTCTTAAAAATAAATTCCTAAAAACAACTCAAGATTATAGTGGTTACTAACTAGTAGATTAATTTTATAAAGAAAAATTAATTTGAAAATTAAGGATATTAACAAATTTTCTAATGCTTAGAAGATAGCACTCGTTAAGGAATTATGGGATAGTGTATCTAAAAAAGATATTGCTATTTCTGAAGAATTAGAAATTAGACTTCAATTAGTAGAGGAAGGGAAAACAGAATATTACACTTGGAATGAAGTAAAAAGTCATTTGAAGAAAATCTAATTACAATTTTAGGAGTTTTTCATACTTCTCGTTCTCCTAAAAATTGGACAAAAAGAAAAAACCTTTAATTTTATCAAACATAAATTCCCAATTATAAATACTACTTTTGACATTTACGAGTTATCTTAATTATGTTGAAAAATAGTTTTTTAGGTGTGTTGTTATTCTGTTTTTCGGGCGTTTTTGCTCAGGAAATAGAAACGCCCTATAAAAACAAAAAAATTGCCTATTCCAAAGACACTATTTCCATTGATAATGTAAGCATCAACCACTCCTTTTTCAAAATCCTCGACAAACAGGGAAATCCAGTAGATACTTCTTTTTATAAAATGGACTTTCAAAAGGCAAAATTGGTTTTCAAAAACAATTATGTCACTAAAGATTCGCTAACAATTCGGTATTTAAAATTCCCGGAATTCCTCACAAAAACTTACTCTATTTATGATGATGCTCGAGTAATTTCTAACGAAGCAGGTAATTTGTATGCTTTAAAGAGAGAGGATATAAAACCCTTCAAGCCTTTTGATGGATTGAATACTTCTGGAAGTATCACTCGTGGGATTACCGTTGGAAACAATCAAAATTCTACGCTAAACTCCAATCTCGATTTACAAATAACCGGTAGAATATCCAATAAAGTTTCGCTTCGGGCCTCCATTCAAGACACTAATATCCCTTTGCAAAGTGGCGGATATTCGCAGAAAATAGATGAATTTGATCAAATTTTTATCGAATTATATTCAGACAAATGGAACATTCGCGCAGGAGATTTATTTTTAGAAAACAGACAATCGAAATTTTTAAATTTTAATAAAAAAGTACAAGGATTATCTACTCATTTCACTTTTGGAACTCCTGAAAATAAAACCGAAATCTTCGCATCGGCTGCATTGGTAAGGGGTCAATATGCTAAAAGTAGTTTCACGGGTAAAGAAGGAAACCAAGGTCCTTACAAATTAAAAGGCAACAATGGCGAGTTGTATGTGTTAGTGATTTCAGGTTCAGAACGTGTGTATGTAAATGGAATACTTCTAAAACGAGGCGAAAACAACGACTATGTAATCGATTATAATGCTGGCGAAATCAAATTTACCTCCTTGTTTCCAATTACTTCCGAAATGCGAATTGTAATAGAATACCAATATTCCGAAAGAAATTATACCCGTTTTGTAACTTATACTGGAGCAACCCACGACGAAGGAAAATGGAGCATTGGCGGTTTTTTATATTCGGAAAACGATGTGAAAAACCAACCTTTGCAACAAAACCTTTCCACCGATCAAGTGGCTATTTTAAAGAATGCTGGAGACGATGCCTCCTTAATGGTAGCGCCTTCTGCCTATTTAGATAGTTATTCGGAAAATAAAATCTTGTATAAAAAGGTCTCTCTTGGAAGTGTAGAGGTTTTTCAATATTCCAATGTTTCAACCGATGTTTTATACAATGTGAAATTCACTTTGGTAGGTAATAATTTAGGAAATTATATTTTATCCAATAGTGCTGCCGTAGGAAAAATCTACGAATACATAGCGCCAATTGGTGGAATTCCGCAAGGAAACTACGAACCCATAACCAAATTAGTAGCACCCACCAAATTGCAAATTGCCACTTTTTTGGGGAAATTTAATCCGTCTGAAAAATCCAGTTTCGATTTTGAATTGGGCGTAAGCAATAATGATTTGAATTTATTTTCCAACATTGACGATTCCAATAATAAAGGAATTGCCGCCAATTTAAACGGAAAACAACGATTGTATTCGGGAAAATTTCTGTTGGATGCTTTTGCAAATTACCAGTTAATTCAAAGCAATTTTAAAACAATTGAACGGTTGTTTACTATAGAATTCAATCGAGATTGGAACATTAGCAACCCGTCGGGAAACCAAAGTTTGTTAGTTTCGGGATTGAATTTTGATTTTAAAGAAAAGGGAGCTATTAAATACCAATTGGAAAAACTAGATTTCACCAATAGTTTTTCAGGAACGCGCCATGTAATTCAGGCGAATATTAAACAGAAAGATTTTGTACTAACAGAAAAAGGAAGTTACCTAAAAAGTTCAGGCGAAATTTCCAATTCTACTTTTATTCGAAATCAGACCTTGGCCAAATATCATTTCCAAAAAAAATGGATTGGTACGAGTTTTCGTGCAGAAGACAACCAAGAGAAATTGGTTGCAACCAATAATTTCAGTACATTAAGTCAAAAGTATACCGAGATTGGGAGTTTTATAGGTCGTGGAGATAGTCTGAAAGTTTATACCGAAGTGGGCTATTTGCACCGCAATAACGACAGTTTGCAAAACGGTTTCTTAAAACGGGTAAACACTTCGAACTCCTATTATATAAAGTCGAAATTAATACAAAATCAAAAAACCAATCTGTCGGCATTTGTAAATTATAGACGATTAACGTTTACCGATCCGACTAAACAAACTGAGCCTTCGTTGAATTCTAGAATTTTATACAACGATACTTTTTACAATCAAATTATTCAAATAACTTCGGCTTACGAAACGGTTTCGGGCACCATTGCGCAACAAGAATTTACCTATTTGCAAGTCAATCCTGGGCAGGGAGTTTATATGTGGAATGACTATAACGGCAACGGAATTCAGGAATTACAGGAGTTTGAAGTGGCGCCATTTCTGGATCAAGCCAAATACATTCGGGTGTTTTTACCCAACCAAATATTTGTAAAAACGCATCAAAATAAATTTTCGCAATCCATAACATTATCTCCATCCCAGTGGATGAACAAAGAAGGAATACAAAAAATGCTTTCTCATTTTTATAATCAAACCTCCTTTTCGATGGATCGGAAAATATTGCGAAATTCGGATAATTTCAACCTCAATCCGTTCTCGACTAGTGTAGAGAATTTATTGGGATTGAATACCAATTTCAGAAATAGTTTGTTCTACAACCGCGGAAAACAAGACCATTCGGTTACGTATACTTTTTTAAATAGCCATGTTAAAAGTTTGCTTTCTATAGGGTCGCAAGAAAATTCGTCCCAGTCGAACCAATTACAATATGCTCATTTATATAAAAAAAGTTGGCTATTTAATGTAGACACCTCTCTTTCTAAATCGACAAGTATTTCGGATAATTATGCTACTAGAAACTTTGAATTGAATAATTATTCGGTGGCGCCAAAAATATCTTATTTATTTTCGAGTAATAAAAGTTTGTCTTTTATATATGAATTCAAAAATAAAGCAAACACCATAAATGATCAGGAAACTTTAAAACAACAACGGTTGGGGATCTCTTTTACTTATTCGGGAGAAAAGAAAATTACGTTTAACGGAGAATTCTCATTATACAATAATGCCTTTATTGGAAACCAACTTTCTCCGGTTGCATTTCAAATGTTGGAAGGATTGCAAGCAGGAAAAAACACCACTTGGCGTTTACTTTTACAGAAAAACCTTACACAATATTTGGACATTAATATAAATTATCAAGGGCGAAAATCCGATACTAGCCAGACAATTCATACCGGAAATATACAATTAAGAGCCTTTTTTTAATAACAATTTTATTAAGAAAATATTTATATTTAATTAATAATCATGTGTTTAAATAATAAAAATAGCGCTTCCCTCTTTTTAGATAACCAAAAATAAATATTGAATATTTCCTATTATTAACAAATAATAATGCCATTGTCCCAAAATAAAAATAACCTTCAAAATGAATTTTGTAAAAATATATTTACTAATTTTAGGTATAATTTTTAACAAAAAACCTTATGAAAAAATTAATTTTATTGTGTTTAGTTTTTGCTTTTTCTAACACATTTTATGCACAAGACGCTAAAACAAAAACTAAAAAAGCGAAGTCATCTACTGAAAAAGTAGTGAAAGAGAAAAAAGAAAAAGTAGCAAAAGTTAAAGGCGAGGCTACTAAAACTAAGAAGCAAGCAGATAAGGAAGCAAAAAAAGCCGAAAAAGAGTCTAAAACAAAGGCTAAAACAAAGGCTAAAAAAGAAGTTAAAGATGCAAAATCTACGGCGAATACCGACGCCGAAAAAGAAGCTAAAAAACAAGCGGCTAATGAAAAAAGAAAAGCAACTATAGCCGCAAAAAAGGCTGCTGCTGAAAATACAAATGCCCCTGTGAAAGAGGCTAAATCTAAAGCAACTAAAACTGCAAAAGAGGCATCTGCTAAAACTTCTTCAGCAACCAAAGTAGTAAAAACAAAGACGACTGCCACAGAAAAAGAAACCAATGAAAAAGCACCAAAAGTTGCCGATAAAGTAACTGGAGAATACAATGGGCACAAAGTATTTACGGGGCCAAAAGGCGGGAAATATTACATCAATAAAAATGGTAACAAAACCTATATTGATAGAGACGCCGCAAAATAAGTCTTACACTATTTTAATGAAAAATCACGGTTATTCCGTGATTTTTTTTGTTTAATTTTTTACGAAAATATTTTTAAAAAAAATGCTGATATAAAATCTTTAACCCCTTATTTTTATGGGTATTGGCTTTTATATTATGACATAAACGACTGTTAAACAACATTTTAAAATAAACCTGTCGCAATGCCTTGATATATAAGCATTGTTAAAAACTATAGCCGATTGTGAATAAGTTTGGCTTTCTTTTTTGGATACAAATGACAACCTTTGTAACAGTTGAAATAAGTTAAAGAATCCTTAAAAAAACCCTAGATTATGTCTTTCATTGAACCAATTCTTAAAGAAAATAAAGATCGCTTTGTAATTTTCCCTATTAAGCATCAAGATATTTGGGAATGGTACAAAAAACAAGAAGCATGTATATGGACTGCGGAAGAAATTGATTTGCACACCGATTTAAACGATTGGAATAACAAATTGAATGAAGACGAAAAGTATTTTATCAAACATATTCTTGCTTTTTTTGCAGCTTCCGATGGAATTGTAAATGAAAATCTTGCTGAGAATTTTGTAAGCGAAGTACAATATCCAGAAGCAAAATTTTTCTACGGATTTCAATTGATGATGGAGAACATTCATAGCGAAACCTATTCGTTATTAATTGATACTTACGTAAAAGACGAAGCAGAAAAAGACGAATTATTCCATGCTTTAGATAATTTTCCAGCAATTAAAGAAAAAGCGGATTGGGCTTTGAAATGGATTGAATCCGATTCTTTTGCAGAAAGACTAATTGCATTTGCAGCCGTAGAAGGTATTTTCTTCTCTGGTTCTTTTTGCTCTATCTTTTGGCTTAAAAAACGTGGATTAATGCCAGGACTGACATTTTCTAACGAGCTTATTTCTCGTGACGAAGGTTTGCATTGTGATTTTGCGGTGCATTTACACAACCACCATTTGGTAAACAAAGTGCCAAAAGCAAGAATTACCGAAATTATTACCAATGCTTTAGATATTGAAAGAAAATTCATCACCGAATCGCTTCCAGCGAGTTTGATTGGAATGAATGCCGTATTGATGACCCAATATTTAGAATTTGTTACCGATAGATTATTGGTAGAATTAGGTTGCGATAGAGTCTACAACTCTTCTAATCCATTTGATTTTATGGACATGATTTCGCTTCAAGGGAAAACCAATTTCTTTGAAAAACGTGTTGCTGAATACCAAAAAGCAGGCGTAATGAATTCGGATTCGGAATCTAGTAAAATTAGTTTCGACGCTGATTTTTAATTTTTCAACACGAAGACGCAAAGTCACTAAGAAAAATTAAGAATTCACAAAGTCAATAAGATTACCTCGAGCGCTATCAATCAAAGAATTCTTTGTGCCCTAGTGTCTTTGTGGCAAAAAAAACGATTACAAATAACCCGAAATAGCGAAGGGATTTTCTATTTCACAAAAACAAAACTTATGTACGTAGTAAAAAGAGACGGCCACAAAGAGCCAGTAATGTTTGACAAAATCACCGATAGAATTAAAAAACTATGCTATGGTTTAAATGATTTGGTAGATGCTGTTAAAGTAGCAATGCGAGTAATTGAAGGACTTTATGATGGAGTAACCACTTCAGAATTAGATAATTTAGCCGCAGAAACCGCTGCCTCTATGACCATTTCGCATCCAGATTATGCGCAATTGGCTGCGAGAATTGCAATCTCTAATTTACACAAAAACACTAACAAATCGTTCTCGGAAACGATGAATGAAATGTACTTTTATGTAAACCCTAGAACAAACCAAAAAGCCCCTTTGCTTTCGGAAGAAGTACATAACGTAATCCAAGAAAATGCAGAATTTTTAAATTCTCATATTATATACAACCGTGATTTTAACTACGACTACTTTGGTTTTAAAACTTTAGAGCGTTCGTATTTGCTAAAAATCAACGGTAAGATTGTAGAAAGACCACAACACATGTTGATGCGTGTTTCGGTAGGAATTCACATGAACGATTTAGAATCGGTAATTGAAACTTACGATTTAATGTCGAAGAAATTCTTCACCCATGCAACTCCTACACTTTTCAATGCAGGAACTCCAAAACCACAAATGTCTTCTTGTTTCTTATTAACAATGAAAGACGACAGTATTGATGGAATTTACGATACGTTGAAACAAACTGCAAAAATTTCGCAATCGGCTGGAGGAATTGGTTTGGCAATTCACAATGTACGTGCTACTGGTTCGTACATTCGTGGAACTAACGGAACTTCCAACGGAATTGTACCAATGTTGCGTGTTTTTAACGACACTGCTCGTTATGTAGATCAAGGTGGCGGTAAACGTAAAGGAAGTTTTGCAATTTATTTGGAAACTTGGCATGCCGATATTTTTGACTTTTTGGATCTAAAAAAGAATACAGGGAAAGAAGAAATGCGTGCTAGAGATTTATTCTTTGCCATGTGGACTTCCGATTTATTCATGAAACGAGTGGAAGAAGACACCACTTGGACTTTAATGTGCCCTAACGAATGCCCTGGTTTGGACAACGTTTACGGAGAAGAATTTGAGAATTTATACCATTCGTACGAATCACAAGGTAAAGGTAGAAAAACAGTTAAAGCGCGTGAACTTTGGGAAAAAATCCTAGAATCGCAAATTGAAACTGGAACCCCTTATATGTTGTATAAAGATGCCGCAAATAGAAAATCGAACCAAAAGAATTTGGGAACTATTCGTTCGTCTAACTTGTGTACCGAAATTATGGAGTACACTTCAGAAGATGAAGTGGCAGTTTGTAATTTGGCTTCCATTTCGTTGCCAATGTTTGTAGAAAACGGAAAATTCAACCACGAATTATTGTTCAATGTAACCAAACGAGTTACTAGAAATTTAAATAAAGTTATCGACCGAAATTACTATCCTGTAATAGAAGCCGAAAACTCTAACATGCGCCACCGTCCAGTTGGATTAGGTGTTCAAGGATTAGCGGATGCTTTTATCATGATGCGTTTGCCTTTTACCAGCGATGAAGCGAAAGAAGTGAATCAAGAAATTTTTGAAACTTTATATTTTGCTGCTGTAACGGCATCCATGGAAATGGCAAAAGAAGAAGGACCCTATTCTAGTTACGAAGGTTCGCCAATTTCTAAAGGAGAATTCCAACACAACCTTTGGAATATTAAAGACGAAGAACTTTCTGGAAGATGGGATTGGGCTAGTTTGAGAAAAGAAGTAATGCAACATGGTGTAAGAAACTCATTATTAGTTGCTCCAATGCCAACGGCTTCTACTTCTCAAATACTTGGAAACAACGAAGCATTTGAGCCTTATACTTCTAATATTTACACAAGAAGAGTTTTATCTGGTGAATTTATTGTGGTAAATAAACATTTACTAAACGATTTAGTAGAACGTGGCTTGTGGAATGAAACGTTGAAACAAGAATTGATGCGTAATAACGGATCAGTTCAAGATTTGGATATCCCTCAAGATTTAAAAGAATTATACAAAACCGTTTGGGAAATGTCTATGAAAGACATCATCGACATGAGTCGTCAAAGAGGGTATTTTATAGATCAATCGCAATCGTTGAACTTGTTTATGCAAGATGCCAATTATGCGAAATTGACTTCGATGCACTTCTATGCTTGGAAAAGTGGCTTGAAAACTGGAATGTATTATTTAAGAACAAAAGCGGCAGTAGATGCTATTAAGTTCACTTTAAATAATGATAAAAAAGCAGAACCTACTCCACAAGCAGAGCCAGTAGCAGTTGAAGTTGTTGCTCCTAATGAAACAGGAGAAATGACTGCAGAAGATTTTAGAGCAATGGTAGAATTAGCAAGAAATGCTGGTCCGGATGATTGTGAAATGTGTGGGTCGTAATTTTAAATATTAAATATTTGATTTTAAATTTAGAAACAGCTGTCAATTGATGGCTGTTTTTTTATAAATTTGTAATTCACATGAATTATTTTCCTATGGATATTGCTTTAGAAAAACAAAATATCCTTCAATGGGTTCAGAATTTGAAGGACAAGAAAATTATTGAGAAGCTTCTGGATTTAAAAGAGAAAAACGAAACGGCTGAATTTGAAAACGAATTAATTCAAAAAGGATTAGATGATGTTTTTCAAGGAAATACTAGTTCTCACGAAGACGTTAAAAAAAGATTTGAAACCAAGTTTGCTAAACAATGAGAATTATATGGACAAAATTTTCTGAGATTTCATTATTAGAAATTGTTGATTACATTGAAGTTGATTTTGGGATTTTAGTTGCTGAGAAATATTATCAGGTGGTATTAGAAACTGTTGAAGCAATTGAAATCAATCCAGAATTATTTCCAATTTACCAAAACCAAACAGAAACAAGAAAGGCTGTTATCAATAAAAAAACAATTCTCTATTATAAAATTGCTGAAAACAATATAATGTTACTCGCATTTTATGATGTAAGAAAGGGAGCACATAAAATATAACAGTCATCAATGCGATGGCTGTTTTTATTTTAGCAAAATTATATTTCAATTCGTACATTTGAAATCAAATTAAAACACAATGGCAAAAGAAAAAGGGGTTTACACTGGAATTATCGAAATAGACGAAAACGGAAATTATTTTTGTGGCGAATATTTATTGGATTACCAATACACAGTAGCAAGTTTTAAACTAGGAGATGAAATCAATCTTAAGACGGTGATTGCAAACCCAAGTGATAAAAGCTACAACAAATACCCAAAGAAATCTAAAAATTTCTTTTTGGCAAACGACAAGCAATAAAAAGATTTTAATATTTATTTGCTAAAAAATATCTAATATTTGAAATTTAAAATCTAATATTTAATGATGCACTGGGAACAACTTTTATCCTTAAAACGCCAAGGCGACAAAGGCAAACGTCTAAGAATAGAACAAGACGACACCCGTTTGGGATTTGAAGTAGATTACGATCGTATTATTTTCTCTGCTGCTTTCAGGAGTTTGCAAGATAAAACACAGGTTATTCCACTTTCTAAAACCGATTTTGTACATACAAGATTAACTCATAGTTTAGAGGTTTCAGTTGTTGGCCGTTCTATAGGGAGATTAGTAGGTAAAAAAATAATTGAAAAATACCCCCATCTCAAAGAAATTCATGGCTTTCAGGCTAATGATTTTGGAGCTATTGTAGCAGCAGCAGCATTATCGCACGATATTGGAAATCCGCCATTTGGGCATTCGGGAGAAAAAGCAATTGGCGAATATTTTTCTATCGGAAAAGGGCAACAATACAAAGACCAATTAACGGCTAAAGAATGGCAAGATTTAATTGATTTTGAAGGAAATGCCAATGGTTTTTCGGTATTAACTAGTTCCCGACCAGGAATTGAAGGAAGCATCCGTTTGACGTATGCTGTTTTAGGGGCATATATGAAATATCCTAAAGAGAGTTTGCCAAAAAAACCAACTCGTAATATTGCTGATAAAAAATATGGATTCTTTCAAACAGACAAAGAATTCTTTCAAGAAGTTGCTGAAGAATTGGGATTAATACCCAATAAAACAGGCAAAGATATTGGATATGAGCGACACCCGCTTGCATATTTAGTGGAGGCTGCCGATGATATTTGTTACACAATAATCGATTTTGAAGACGGCATTAATCTAGGACTAGTTTCAGAAGATTATGCACTAGAGTATTTGATAAAACTTGTAAAAGACACTATTGACACTTCAAAATACCAAACACTTACAACCAAAGAAGATAGAATAAGTTATCTGCGAGCATTGGCTATTGGAAATTTAATTAATGATGCCGTTCGAGTGTTTATTGAGAATGAAGAAGCCATATTAAAAGGAGAATTCCCGTATGCATTAATGGACAAAAGTAAATACAAAGCCCAAATAGATGATATTATCCAACTTAGTGTAAATAAAATCTATCAAAGTCGAGAAGTGATTGAAAAAGAGCTTTCTGGTTATCAAATAATCAATAACTTATTGGATAAATTTAGTACGGCATACAACAATGATTTTGAAAATAAAGCAACAAACTACGACAACTTATTACTTAAAATCTTACCCGAAAAACATTTAATTAAAAAAGAAAGCACTTACGAAAGACTATTGCATATTTGTCATTTTGTATCGATGTTAACTGATGGAAAAGCAGTACTCTACAACAAAATTATTACCACCTAAAAATGTTAAAATTTTGATTTTCAATAGGAATAATTGCAATCCGACAAAAAATAATTTATGTTTGTACAACTATTATAAACTTCAATTAAAAAATAAGGGGTTCACTGCAATATGAATTTCTTAAAAAAAATCAAATTATGAATAAAAAAATTACATCACTATTGATGGTTTTGTTCACCGTTTTAGGTTTTTCTCAAGATAATACAGGGAAAATTCAAACCTATTTAGACCAAAACAAAACAAAATTTAACCTAACCAGTCAAGACATTAGCGATTGGTTTATTCAGAGTACAGGTAATTCTGAATCTACAAAAATTGACAATTACTATATTGTACAGCGTTTCCAAGGAATTGAAATCCACAATGCATTGTCTAATGTATGGGTTAAAAATGACGAAATTATTAATATTGTAAATGGATTTATTCCAAATATTAATCAAAAAGTCAATACTACAACACCTAGTTTATCAGTACTAACAGCTCTTCAAAAAGGGTTTTTAGCGGTAAATGCTACTGCTGTTGCATGTAATATTACAGAAACTATAAGTTCTACTGAATTTAAAATTTCTAACGGAAACTTAACGGAAGACCCTATTACTGCTAAATTGGTTTTTCAACCAATGAATAACACTTTAAAATTAGCTTGGGACTTTACTTTTTACACACAAGACCACAGTCATTTATGGAGTATTAGATTGGATGCAACTAACGGAAGTTTATTAGAAAAAAACGACATGGTTATTTCTTGTAATTTCGATAGCAAACATGGCGCTTCTAAATCTAATTTTTCTTTTTTCAAAAATGCTTTTAAAGAAGAAAAATCTACGATTATGGCTCAAGTTCAAGGAGGCTCTTACAGAGTTGTTCCTTTTAACTATGAAAGCCCAAACCATCACACTAGAGATTTAGTTGCAAATCCAGAAAATGCAGCGGCATCTCCAAGAGGGTGGCACAATGCTAATACTTTAACAGGTACTACAGCATCTTTAAATTATACCTACACTAGAGGAAACAATGCTTGGGCTAGAGCCGATTACGGAAACACAAATCCAACATCTGCATCTACTACATCTACTGCAACAGGATACGGACCAACTAATGCAGGTTTAATATTTGATTATACTTACCCAGGAACTTCAGTTGCTGCTAACACCTACATTGATGCTGCTTGTACTAATTTATTCTATATGAATAATATTCTTCATGATGTTTGGTACCAATACGGATTTAATGAAGCAAATGGAAATTTTCAAAATAGCAATTACACATCAGTAACTGCTCCTGCTGCAGGAGATTTTGTTTATGCTGATGCACAAGATGGCTCTACTGCTGCTACACCTACATTAAATAATGCAAATTTTTCTACACCTGTAGATGGTTCAAAACCAAGAATGCAAATGTATTTATGGAGTTATAGAAAACTATTACAATTATTGACTGTTAATACACCATCTGATATTGCCGGCGGAAAATATGCAAGTGATAACGGATTCAGCCCAGGACACGTAAATGTTCCTGTTGCACCAGCAATGATTCAATCGGATATTGTTTTATATGATGATGGAACTCCAGATGTGGGTCAAAGTGATAATGCTGATGGTTGTGCTGCTGCTGTAAATGCTGCTGCAATTAACGGACATATTACCATTATAAGAAGATCTACTTCGGTAGCCAATGGAGGCGCACCTTGTACTTTTGCTGCTAAAGCTGCTTTTGCTACTGCTGCTGGAGCTACTGCTGTAATCATTGTTAATAATGATGCTACTGCTCCTAATTCAAGTATTGGAATGTCAGGTGCAGATGCAACAATTACAATCCCAGTTATAAGTCTTTCTTTAACTAATGGAGAAGCAATTATTGCAAAATTAGTTGCAGGAATACCTGTAAATGCTAAAATTCAATCGCCTAGTGCACTAGACTTATTTGTTAATACCGATGGAGATTTAGACAATGGAGTTATTGCTCACGAATATGGACACGGTATTTCTACTCGTTTAGCTGGAGGTAGAGCAAACTCAAGTTGTTTGCAAAATGCTGAACAAATGGGTGAAGGATGGTCAGATTGGTTCGCATTAATGTTATCTATTAAACCTGGAGATGTAGGAACAACTCCAAGAGGAATGGCAACTTTTGTAATCAACGAAGATGTTACAGGGGCAGGATTAAGAAATCATCCTTATACTACAGACATGACTGTTAATCCAGAAACATTCAATACCGTAAACTTAAATCAAGTAGATGACGGAACTGGAAATATGGTTACAGAAACACATAATGTTGGAGAAGTTTGGGCAACAATGCTTTGGGATTTAACTTGGGCATACATCAACAAATATGGTTATGACGACAATAAATATACTGGAACAGGTGGAAATAATAAAGTAATGCGTTTAGTTATAGATGCTATAAAATTACAACCATGTAGCCCTTCTTTCGTTCAAGCAAGAGATGCTATCATAGCTGCTGACCAAGCAACTACTGGTGGACAAGATTATTGCATGATATGGGGAGTATTCGCAAGAAGAGGTTTAGGAGTTAACGCAGATTCTGGAAGTAATAATTCCTCAATTGATCAAGTAGAAGACTTTACAGAACCAACTATAGGAACAACTCCTGCTACAGGATCTAACTGTACTCTTAGCGTAAATTACTTTGAAAATGAAGAATTATTTAGAGTATACCCTAACCCTACTAACGGATTGCTTAATGTAAGAATTAACAACTACGTTGGAAAAGTAAACATTCAAGTAATAGACATCAACGGAAGAATTGTTAACGAGATTAAAAACGAAAATTTCAATACTGAAAAATCGTTGAACTTAAACAACCTTCAATCTGGAATGTATATTCTTAAAGTAAGTGGAGATTCTTTAAACTTCACCCAAAAAATAATGAAAAACTAGAACATAGTTTTTTCTAAACTAAAAGCGACTTAAAGTAAATTTAAGTCGCTTTTTTTATTGGTAAATATTCATTGTTAAAATTACTTTCACAAATTAAACGTTCAAATATAATTTCTACAAATAAAACTAGGATAGTCTATAATGGAAATTCAAGAATTACTTGAAAAAATAAAACGTTTACTCGCATTTTATATACGTTTACTAATTCATTAGTATTTAATTAATTTCAATTGTCTACTTTTATCCTATGATAAAAACCGTTATAGTTGACGATGAGTATAATGCCCGAGAGTTTTTAGAACAACTTTTGCAGCGTTATTTTCCAGATAAATTTTTGGTGCTTGCAAAATGTGAAAGTGTGGATGCAGCACAAATAGCAATTGAAAATTTCAATCCCGAGTTGGTTTTCTTAGACATTCAAATGCCCAATAAAAATGGATTTGAGTTATTAAAATCCTTAAAAAGTATAAATTTTGAAGTGATTTTCACAACAGCACATTCCGAATTTGGAATTCAGGCTGTAAAAGCAAGCGCTTTAGATTATCTTTTAAAACCAATCGGATACATTGATTTATTAGAATCAGTAAAAAAATACGAAAGCAAGCAAAATAAAGCCTCCCAACAAGATCGATTGTTACTGCTTATTGAGAACATGGATTTTGGAAGTTCAGAATACCGTAAAATTGCTTTCCCTACAGAAAATGGTTTTGAATTTGTAAAAGTAAACTCCATACTATATTGCGAAGCAGAAAGTAATTATACCAAAGTAGTGTTTTTAGAAGGAAAGAAAATTACACTATCCAAAACTTTAAAATCAGTAGAAGAACTATTACCTACAGATATTTTTATACGAATTCATAGAAGTTATCTAGTGAACAAAAACTATATCAATCGTTTTAATAAAACTAATGATTATTTTGTAGAATTAACCAATGGGGAAACGCTACCTGTTTCAGTCCGAAAAAAAGAGGATTTCATCCATGATATTATTCAAAAAAAATAGTTTTCTTTTAGTTGTAGTACTACTTATTAATACTGCATTTGCCCAAAACATACCAAGTAGAAACATTACTTTAAATGATGGACTGCCAAGCAATGGTATAAAATGTTTTTTTAAAGATAGTCGTGGACTGATGTGGATTGGCACTGAGGCCGGATTATGCTGTTTTGACGGCTCTACCTACAAAATATACAATGAAACCAACGGCTTGAAATATAGTGAGGTTTGGGCAATTGCAGAAGACAATGACCACAACCTTTGGCTGTCATTATATGGAAATGGACTCGCAAAATTTGACGGCAAAAAATTCACCTATTACGATAAAAAGGACGGATTAATTAATAATGGCATCCGAAAAATAGTCTACTCTAAAAAACACAATTGTTTAATTATAGGAACTGAAAATGGTTTAAGTCTGTTTGATGGAAAACACTTCAAATCTTTTATTCAAAAAACTAGTCTCAATCATTTTCAAATAGTAGGAATAACAGAAATAGAAAATAAAACACTAGTTACTGCGTCCTTTGACAATGTATATAGCATCCATTTCGACACAAAAATCCAAAAAGCAAGTTTAAAGTTTGAGTTTAAACCCCCGCCAACCTATTCAACTTTTATTTTTAATGGCAATTATTATAGTGGCGCTGGAGAATTCAATATAAGAGATTTAAAAAGCAATAAAGAAAAAAGTTATCCTTGCCCTGTCCTATGGGATTATGCAATAGACGACACGAATACCATCTATAGTGCTGCTTGGAATGTAACCGACCCAAACGGGGGGTTGTTTCAGTTTTCTAATAATCAGTTAACCGATATTACGCAACGAGCCAATATTACATCCACTGGTTTGTGGAGTTTGTATTATGATAAACAAACCAAGCAACTTTGGGTTGGCTCTATTGACAAAGGAATTTATATAGTAGATTTAAGCCAACAAAAAAAGACTTTCGGTCCTGCCTATTTTGGACTAAAAAATCTAGAAATTCAATGTCTATTTAACGATTCCAATGATAATAAATGGATTGGTGCAAGAGATAATATTATCATCCTCCATAACGATTTAAGTTATATTAAATTCAACTCGACACAACTTTGGAAGAAAATAGATACCTATTTCCAGTATTACGGAAAATCCCCGTTTAACAACGATTTTATTAACCGCTATAGAAACAGAAATAGTTTTACTTGCTTCAATATCGTTTCTGATAAACAAGGATATATATGGGCAACTACAACTTTTGGAATATTTTGTTTTGATAAAAATTACACCCTTCGATACTTTAATTTTACCGATGGAGGAACTATTACATTTGACATAAAAGACCAACTTCTCTTTGGTGCTATGTATTCGAGTATGTATGTAAATCCAAATAAATTTGATAAATTAAATAGCAAAATACTATCTATAAAAGACAAGAACACACCAACCGATATCACTAAAACAATTAAAGATGCCAATAAAATTTGGTATGCCTCCTACTCCAGCGGTGTATTTGTTTATGAAAATAGTACGTTCTACTCGTTAAACCTCCACAAGCAATTCGATGAAAAATGTATTAAAGACATTATTATTAATGACAAAGGAGAAGTTGTTATTGGCACCAACAGCGGAAGAGTTTATATCTGCAAATGGGGAAATCACAAATTGCAAATTCTACATATTTATAAACCAATAAAAGACCTCTACGGAACCTCTATTTCATTTATAGAACAATCTAATGGATGCTATTTTATTGGAACCAACAAGGGTATCAATGTGATGAAAGACCATAAATTCATAAAACTCATTAATCAATCAGAAGGTGTTAACGACTTACAATTTAACGATTGCAGCAAAGATAAAAATGGCAATTTATATATTGCAACCAACAATGGTTTGCTTTTTTTAAATGTAAAACAATTACTAGCAAAAGAAACTGCTTCAACCTCTATTACTATAACCAACATCAAAGTAAACGGTACAAATTACCGCAACAATACTTCCGATTATATTTGGGGAAGTTACATTCCCAGTAAACTAAAACTAGAGTACGATCAAAATGATGTAGAACTAATTTTCAACAATTACAATCTACGAAATGCCAGTAAAAATGTATACCGCTATAAAATTATTGGATTGTCTAATTCTTGGAGTGAGTACGATAGTTCTACCAAAATTCAATTAAGAGGGATTCCAAATGGAAAATTCCAACTACTTATTGCCGGTAAAAACACAGGAACAGGAACAGTATTTCAAACCAAAACACTTACTATAATCATCACACCTCCCTTCTGGAAAACGTGGTGGTTCAGCATTAGTTGCATCCTTATAACGCTAGCCCTTGGTTTTATAAGTTATAAAAAAAGAATTCAATACATTGCTATACAAGAACAGGCTAAAAGCGAAGTTCAAAGACGTTTGTCTGAAACTAAAATGGAAGCCCTGCAAAGTCAGATGAATCCGCATTTTATATTCAACGCCATGAATTCTATTCAGAATTTTATCATTAAAAACAATGTAGATGAAGCCTTGAGGTATATGTCGGAATTTTCAAAATTAATCCGACAAACGCTAGACAATTCCTCGCAACCCCTAATTTCCCTCGAAAATGAAATACACTATTTAAAAACTTACATCCAATTAGAAAACATGCGATTTAAGGAGGCAATTGCATTCCAACTTAACATACCCGAAGAATTGGATACTTATGCTATAGAAATTCCCCCAATGCTATTACAGCCCTTTATAGAAAATGTATTTGTACATGCTTTCGATTCCAATTCGAAAAACCCAACTTTAGAAGTCACTTTTCAATTAAAAGACACCCTATTACTATGTGAAATTAAAGACAACGGAAAAGGAATCTCCAAAGAAAACCTAAACCGTCTCCATGCTTCCAAAGGGATAACATTAGTAAAAGAACGTTTGGGTTTATTGCAACACAATGCTATAGAACCTATTACTATTAGTTCCATTCCAAAACAAGGAACCACCATTATCTTAAAGTTAGAATTAGATAATTAATAACGCTTACTTGCCAAAGTGCTACACTTACTAATTCATGTATTTGAATTGTTTTATTTGATTTAGTTTTGAAATATATTAACCTATTAAAATCAAAAAAAATGAAAAAATTATTATTTTCTTTGGCTATTGCATTAGCCTTAACAAGTTGTTCTACTACCAGAACAGGAGCTCTTTCTACACCTGCCTATGCGCCAAGAGCTGAAATTAACCCAATTAGAGCTAACGTAGAAATTGACATGAGTAAAAAATTAATGGGAGAGTCTACGTCTTCCTATTTCTTAATTTTTCAAGTTGGTGGTGGTAATAAATTTGCCGATGGCATGAGTTATTCTTCCGATACTAACTTAAGTTTTTTATTCCGAGCTAGAGAAAACAAAACAAAATCAGCAGCAGCTTATAATGCTATTCAAAATTCGGGAGCAGATATTATCGTTCATCCAAATTATATTGTAGAAATTCATGACTATTTACTTTTCAAACAAATCAAAGTAAAAGTAACTGGGTATGCTGGATATTTCAAAAAATTCTACCAAAAAGAATATAAAGATAATGACGACGTTCAATTAAAATTGGACTTAAGTTCTAAAAAATAATTTCAGTTTAGTTACCAAAACCCACAAGTTAATTTGTGGGTTTTTTTACGCTTAATCACCAAAGGACTTCGCTTACTAATTCAAGGATTTGGTTTGTTTTATTTGATTTAGTTTTGAGTTTTAATTTTAATAAAATGGCAATTATTGATATTGTTAAATACCAAGCACAAGAAGATGAGTTTGTATGGAAATTCCCCGCTCTACGAAGTGTTCTATAGAACCGTGATGCTCTGCGAGGTCTCCTGACCTCGTAGCCCCGCTCTACGAAGTGTTCTATAGAACCGTGATGCTCTGCGAGGTCTCCTGACCTCGTAGCCACAAACAAAGACAAAGCAAAACCCTCAACTTATTAGAGGGTTTTTATGTATTATTCAGAAACTAATTATTACTAGAACTCTTTATGCAGTTTCGGCTCCCTCCCCTTTGGGGAGGGTTGGGGAGGGGAGCTATACTGCAACTCATGATGCTCTTCGAGGATTCCTTGCTAATATTGAAATTATGTGATTAAAAATTACGATTCCTTCTGAAACTGAATTGTGTCTTACCGAAGATAAATAATGACTTCCCGAGGGTATATAGTAAACTGCAGAAACTCTATAGTGACTTACCGAAACTCTTTAGTGACCTAACGGAGATAAATAATGTCTTACCGAAACTCTATACACATATGCGGAAGGTTAATAATGACTTACCGAAGACAAATAATGTCCTACCGAAACTCTATCTCCACATGCGGAAGCCACAACAGCATTAATTCCCCCAAGAATGGACAGAATTTTGTGTAAACTCTAAAATTAAAATGCTTAAAGGAGTAGTCATTAGATTGTGTAAACTCAAAATAAGTTTCGAATCAAGTCATAATGCCATCAATTAAAGACCATCTTGTCTTGTCATTCTGAAACAGATGGAATTTCATAACCTACAACCTAAAACTAACTTATTGTAAAATCTACCATCGGAAGATAAAATTCGTGTAATAAGTATTACAAAACAATTTGTGTAAATTCGTGCAATTCGTGTTTTCCAAAACAACCTTCTCATAGAATTCTTCAGAGCAATTAAATTCTGCTATAATCACCAATACTTTTAAAAAAGGCTACTTACAATAAAGAAAAAAAACTAGTAATAATAAGGATAAATCCAACTACTCTATTATTCTTTTAAAAAATCAATATTCCGCTGCAATCCAGTTAACTTAGTTCGTTTCACCGCTGAATTAGCAAACACTTTCTTAAAAGTATCTTCGGTGATTTCTTCCCAGTCTTTTTTGGTAAAAGACAACATATCTGAATTCGGTTGAAACAAAGGCTCCTTATGCGGTTTAGAAAAACGATTCCACGGACATACATCCTGACAAATATCACAACCAAAAATCCAATCATTAAATTTACCTTTCATTTCTTGAGGTAAATTGTCTTTTAGTTCTATCGTATAATACGAAATACATTTACTACCATCTACAACATAAGGGGAAACAATAGCCTCAGTAGGACAAGCGTCTATACAAGCGGTGCAAGTTCCGCAATGGTCTGTGGTTGCGTAATCGTAATCTAATTCGAGGTCTACAATTAATTCGGCAATAAAATAAAAAGAACCTGTTTTTTGGGTGATTAAATTACTGTTTTTTCCTATCCAACCCAATCCTGATTTTGCTGCCCAAGCCTTATCTAAAACCGGTGCAGAATCTACAAATGCACGACCCGAAACTGCTCCAATTTCCGATTGAATTGTATGAAGTAATTCAGTTAACTTTTCTTTTATTACAAAATGGTAATCTTGCCCATAAGCATATTTAGAAATCTTATAACTTTCTTTATTCTGTTCTTCCGAAGGATAATAATTCAATAATAAGGAAATAACACTTTTAGAATCTTCAACAAGCAAAGTGGGATTTAATCGTTTATCAAAATGGTTTTCCATATAGGCCATCTGCCCATGTTGGTTTTTATTTAACCAAGATTCCAATCGAGGTGCTTCCTCCTCTAGAAAACCCGCTTTGGATATTCCACAAGAAAGAAAGCCGAGTCTTTTGGATTCGGCTTTAATTAGTTGAGAGTATTTTTCTTTGTTGTTAATCAAGATTTAATATATTGAGATGGAAGTGGGGAGTTGGAAGTTGGGAGAAAGAGGATAGAAGTTTATTTTAAGCGAGATTTAAAAGCAATTGTCATATTCATCAAGTCAAAGCAATCTTTATACAACTTATCAAAAAGTGTAGGATCAATATAATTTCGTCTTTTAGCTTTATACAAACAAGTAACAACTTCAGCTATAGAACGAACAGAATAACCAAGAAACCTATTAAACTCTGCATTAGATTGTTCAATACTTCCCTCAGAAATATTTAAAGCGATAGAATCGGAAGCTCTTAACATTTGGGAGGAAAGGTTATACATTTCATGCTTAGGAAAGTTTTTACAAATAAGATTGATTTCTTCACCAAAATCCATAGATTTCTGCCAAATAATTAATTTTTCAAATTTAAAACTCATACGAATTAGGATAATTAATGAAAATAAATTTACAAAAAAATGCTCAATAAATGATTTTTCTTATAAAATTTATTCTTCCCGACACTATCCTAAAAAGTGTGTAAGTTAAAAAATATAGGGGTTTGACTTTTTAATTAAAGTTGAACCCTTTTTTCATATATAGTTAAGAACTGGTTGAGGATTAATCCCCAATTTTGGATTGGCATTGACCATTTTTTGGTTGCTTCT
>CANFZM010000020.1 GCA_947451525.1 Flavobacteriaceae bacterium | reverse complement strand
GGAGCTTCAGCGTTTTCTGATTGTTTACAAGATACTACAGTTAATGCAGCGATAACAGCTAAACTTAAAAATACTTTTTTCATCTTAATTTAATATAAAAGGTTAATTATTAATTCGGAGCAAAGATATAAATTTTTTTAATCGAAAAAACTTTTAGTTAATTTTTTTTTAAAATTTTCTCTCTGGATTCCATTTATATGCTTACAAATTTCGTGCCAAACTCTAATTGTAATAAAAATTTATTTTTTATTCGTAGAAGTTATGATTTTCAACTCATTAATGATGTTTTGTGCTCCCGCAAATTTATCGATTATAAATAAAACATATCTAACATCTACCATAATGTTTCTGCAAATGTCTGGAGAGTAGAAAATATCACTCATTGTTCCTTCCCATACTCTATCAAAATTCAGGCCAATTAAGTTTCCGTTTGCATCCAAAGCCGGACTTCCAGAATTTCCACCCGTAGTATGGTTGGTTGCGATGAAACAAACCGGCATTTTACCTTTAACACCATATTTTCCATAATCTTTAGTATTGTATAAATCGATTAACTTTTTGGGTACATCAAATTCATAATCTCCAGGAATATATTTTTCCATTACACCATCCAATGTTGTGAAAGGTTCGTAATAAACGCCATCGTTTGGTTGGTAGCCTTTAACTTTTCCGTAGGTAATCCGTAAAGTGCTATTTGCATCTGGGAAAATTCTTTTGTTTGGGAATAATTCCAAGATGGCTTTCATATAAGTGCGTTGCGTAGCCGTGTTTTTCAAATTAATAGCATCATAAGTTGGAGCCACCTTAGTAGAATAGGCATCCGCCATCGATTTAATGAGTTGGTAACCTTTATCGGCATTCAATTTTTCAATAATCGTTTTCGAATCGCCTTCTAATAATTCTCTAAAACTGGTTAAAGAAGTTAATTTGGAATTGGAAAAAATATCCGAAGTAAGTTTTGTTGCATCTATGTTTACTAACGTTTCTGGCAAGAATTGTTTTGGAGATTTTGTAGCATACAAATTAATCAATTGTTCAAACACATTTTTATCAACTTCAACATTGTAATCTTTATAAAAATCATCAATCCCTTTAGAAAGAGTATTTTTCCTATCGGTAAACGATTGCTCTCCTTTTGTATTTAAAATTTGTTCTAATTGGTATAATTTATAACCAACCGAAAGAATTTCAGTATTTCGTAGTGCCACTTCAGAAAAATAATCTTTTGCTAAAGCATAATCTTTAATGTCGGTATAATTTTTTTCAAAATCCGAAAGTAAAGTTCCGTATTCGGCTTGCTTACCAGCTTTGATAACTTTTTCTTGAAATTCTTTTTCAAATTTTTGTTTCGCAGCAACAGCATTGGCTTTTTTCAAACCTTTGGTTTCTCCCATCCATTTTTTCCAATAATTGGCAACTCCTGCATATTTAGCAGCATATTGAATTTTGATGGCTTGGTCTTTTCGCATGAATCGATCTTGCACTTTTAAAGCGTCATCGCGCACTTCAATTTTAGCAGGATTTAACGTTTCCACAATTTGGTTTACGGCTACTGAAGGCAAGTATTCTGTAGTTTTTCCAGGATAACCCATTACCATAGTAAAGTCGTTTTCTTTTAAACCTGCAATCGAAATTGGAAAGAATTTTTTTGGTTTATAGGGTACATTATCTGCAGAAAATGCAGCAGGGTGATTGTTTTTATCGGCGTATATTCGAAACAAAGAAAAATCCCCTGTATGACGCGGCCAAACCCAGTTGTCGGTATCCGAACCAAATTTTCCAATTGAACTTGGTGGCGCACCCACAAAACGAATGTCTTTAAAGGTTTCGGTTACAAATAATAGGTATTGATTTCCGTCGTAAAACGTTTTTATTTTGTTTTCTTGCCACGTTTCTTTGGGTAACGAATTGGTTAAAGCAGTAATGTTTTCTTGGATTTTCTTTTGTTTTTCAGCTTCAGATGCAAGTGTGGCAACACCTTCTAAAACTTTGGTGGTAACATCTTCAATACGCACCACAAACATAACCGTCATGTTAGGATTGGTCAATTCATCTTCCATTTTGTAAGCCCAAAAACCATCTCGTAAATAATCGTGTTCTACCGAAGAATGATCTTGAATTGCAGCAAATCCACAATGATGGTTGGTTAAAAGTAACCCTTTGTCCGAAATAACTTCGGCAGTACAGCCACCATCAAATTGAGGAACGGCATCCTTTAAACTCGATTGATTTGCATCGTAAATATCTTTGGCGGTGATTTTCATCCCCATCGATTTCATTTCGGTTTCGTTCATCCCTTTCAATAACGAAGGAATCCACATGCCACCTTGTTGGGCTTGGGTTTGAATTACGAATAATAGGAGTAGTAATTTTAAAAATTTCATGTTTGAATAGTTCTATTTGAGGTGATTATAATAAATTTAGGAAATAATTCTAACTTTTGTATTGGTGACAACAATAAAATTGTTGTCAATTTTTTGACTGTAATTATCAAGTAACTTAGATAAAACTTCTATTCTGGTTTGGAAATTATTAGGTGTACATCTAATGAGAATAATTCCGTTATGATTTTGATTTAACCTAAAAACCATTTCGCCAAAATCTTTATCCGAAGTAATTAAAATATAGTTTTCAGAAAAACATTTTTCAAGAATGAAATCGTCTGTTGCACCTCTAAAATCATCAAAAACAGAAATAACTTCATGATTATTTTGTTTTAAAAATTCTGCAACACTTGTGCCAGTGCATTCGTCAACAATAAAACGCATTAAGAAGCAATTTTATCTAAATCGAAAATAGTAGTTTTTTCTAAAATAGTTTCCGCATATTTTAAACAAGCCAAAATTTCTTCTTTTTTTAATCCTTTGTATTCCAATAAAATAGCATCAATTGATAGTCCTTGTCCAAGCATAGAAATAATAGTTTCAACTGTTATTCTAGTGCCTTTTATTACTGGTTTTCCAACCATAATTTTCGGATTAATTTCTATATATTCCATAGCATTTAATTTTATTTACAAAAATAATCAAAATTATTATAATTTCAACTTCAGTAATTTGCGATTATGAATTTCAAAATTATTGGCAAGATACAATTTTTGTGCGCTTTCATTGTGATTTTCCAATTCAAGATAAATCAATTTAACATTGGTAAGGGAGGCCTGCTCTTTAATAAAATCAAGTGCTTGCTTACCGATTCCTTTGCCACGAGAAGATTCTTTAATGTATAATTCATCTAAAAAAGCAATTCGACCTTGGTATTCAAAACTAAAAACATAGGTTAGAATTAGATATCCGACGACTTCTGCAGTACTTTTTTCGGTAGAATGACAAATTAAGTAGGCTTTCCCGAGTTTTTCATCGGCAATAAATTCTTGAAACAATTTCTTAGAAACATCTATGTCAATGGGATAATTATCAATGGCATAAAAATCTTGCATCATGGAGGTGATGGTTTCGATTTGAGAAAAAGTTAAGGGTTGGAATGTTGTCATTTTTCTACTTTCCTAACAGGTTTTTACAACCTGTTAGGAATCTGATAATTTATTAAAACTAAAAAGGTTAAGATTATTTTATCAAACCTAACAGGTTAGAAAAAAACCTGTTAGGATGTGATGTGTTTCAAAACAACCTCTGTTGCGCCTTTATTCATTTGAACAAATGTGGCACAAATATGTCCTTTTTCGTGACGGATGTCTTCGTTTGAAATTAAATTATCAAATGTTTCGTATAACTCATTTGAATTGGAAACCGAAACACAACCTTCTTGATGGACCAAGGCAATTGCCTCAGCAAAGTTGGAATAATTTGGACCAATAATAATAGGAACGCCAAAAGTTGCTGGTTCTAAAATATTATGAAGTCCTGCAGTTCCAAAGCCACCACCAACATAGGCAATATCGGCATAAGAATAAATTTTGGTTAAAATCCCGATGGTGTCGATGATGAAAATTTGAAATTCACTCAAATTTTGATTTTCTTTTTCCGAAAATAAAATTGTTTTTTTGGTGATGGAATTTTTCAATTCCTGAATTTGTTCCGATTTGATATTGTGTGGTGCTAGGATAAATTTCACATTGTCTGGTGCATTATTAATATAATTCACCAATAAATTTTCGTCTTTGGGCCACGAACTTCCAATTACAACCGTAATTGTCTTTCCGAGCGCAGTCGAGGAATCTCTGAATTGTTCTATAAAATCTAAAGAATTATCTCTTTCTAAAATGGAAACTACTCGATCAAAGCGGGTATCGCCAGAAATTTTCACGTTGTTGAAACCAATACTTTGTAATAGTTTTTTAGAACTTTCGTTTTGCACAAAAAAGTAATCAAACGTTTTTAAAGCATTTCTATAAAAACCTCCGTATCCTTTAAAAAAGGCTTGATTCTCTCTGAAAATTCCAGAAATTAAATAGGTTTTGATATTTAGTTTTTGGAGTTCATTTAAATAATTGGGCCAATATTCGTATTTGATAAAGAAAACGAGTTCTGGATGTATTGCTTGGATGAATTTTTTTGCATTCGATTTGGTGTCTAACGGAAGATAGACTGTAGCATCGGCAACGGTATTGTTTTTTCGAACTTCATAACCCGATGGAGAGAAGAAGGTCACTACGATTTTATGATTTGGATATTTAATTTTGATTTTTTCAATCACAGGTAAGCCTTGTTCGTATTCGCCCAAAGAGGCAGCATGGAACCAAATGGTTTTGTCGGTTGCTGCTATTTTATTTTGTAAAATGGTGAAAACTTCTTTTCTGCCATCTACAAAAAGTTTCATTTTCGGACTGAAAATAGCCAATAGTTTTACAACTTGTGATGTAAAAACGACGATTAAATTATATAGAAAAAGCATTTATGGGAATTTTTTATAGATATCTTTTCGATGTAGAACTACTAAAAAACGTACAATATTATCAATAACTTCAATTCCTATTCTATATTCTTGTACTTTTATTCGGTAATGATATTTAAATCCGACAAGTTTTTTTATGTTTTTTATTTCTTCTAATTTATTGGCACAAATAACATCTTCTATTGCTTCGTGAAATTTTTGCAATAAATCAGAATTTTTAGTTTTTTTTAATGTTTTTAGAAATGTACTAGCAAAATCTACTTCCATTTATTTAGTACTTTTAAAACTTCGTCATAGCTTACACTTGTTGAATTTTTACATTCATCCATAATCATTCCCAAATTTCTTTCTACTTTCAATTCGTATTCAGGTGAATTTTCATCAATGTCAGTTTCTATAGAAGGTATTTTTTGCACTTCAATGCCAATTTTTTTTGCAAGGCTGACTAATAGATTCATGTCCTTTTTAGAATTGCTTTTAAATACTACTGTTTCCATTTTGTTGTTATTTAATACAAATATAAGAAATATGTCTCTAAAATATATTTCTTATTTATTGGTAGCGCTAAATTAAGTTTTTTTTGCCACAGATTTTACGGATTTTTGCAGATTTTAATTTGAGTGTTTTTTGAAAATGTAATTTCACAAAAGACCTTTGCTGTCTAGCCCTGGTTGCAGTGGAAATCCTTTTTTTATATAGCCCATGGTTTAAACCATGGGCTATATAAAAAAAGATTGGAACGAAAAACAGGAAAAGGGTATACAAAAATGCCCGAACCATTCGCTACAAATAAAAGAAATAGTATACTTTTGTGATTCCAATTTTTTATACCATGAAAAAACTACAAATGGTTGACTTGAAAAGTCAATACGAAAAAATAAAAGACGAAGTAAATGCGTCTATTCAGGAAGTTTTAGATACCAATACTTATATAAACGGACCTTTGGTTCACCAGTTTCAAGCCGATTTAGAAAAATATTTGGGCGTAAAACACGTAATTCCTTGTGCAAACGGAACCGATGCGTTGCAAATTGCCATGATGGGATTGGATTTGAAGCCTGGGGATGAGGTTATTACTGCCGATTTTACGTTTGCTGCCACTGTAGAAGTGATTGCGATATTGCAATTGACTCCAGTTTTGGTGGATGTGGATAGGAATAATATGAACATTTCGTTGGAGGGAATTCGCAGAGCGATTACCCCAAAAACAAAAGCGATTGTTCCGGTGCATTTGTTTGGTCGTGCTGCCAATATGGATGCGATTATGGAAATTGCAGCCGAGCATAATCTATATGTAATTGAAGATAATGCCCAAGCAATTGGTGCTGATTATACTTCGAAAGACGGTTCTAAAACGAAAGTGGGGACTATTGGACATGTTGGTGCAACCTCTTTTTTTCCATCAAAAAATTTAGGATGTTATGGCGATGGTGGAGCAATTTTCACCAACGATGATGCCTTGGCGCACAAGTTAAGAGGAATTGTAAATCACGGAATGTACGAGCGTTACCACCACGATGTAGTTGGGGTGAATTCGCGTTTGGATAGTATTCAAGCGGGAGTTTTGAAAGCCAAATTAACACATTTAGACACCTATAATAAAGCACGTCAAGATGCTGCTAGAAAATATTCTATTGCGTTGAGTGTGAATCCAAATATTTGGGCGCCATTTATTTGTGACACTTGTGATTGCCACGTTTTTCATCAATATGTAATCCGAATTATGAATGGTAAACGCGATGGTTTACTAGCTCATTTGCAAGAAAAAGGAATTCCTTGTGCGATTTATTACCCAATTCCGTTGCACAGTCAAAAGGCGTATGCCGATGCAAGATATAAAGAAGAAGATTTTCCGGTTACCAATCAATTATGTGAAGAAGTAATTGCTTTGCCAATGCACACCGAATTGGAAGACGAGCAAATAAAATTTATTACAGATAGTATTTTAGAATTTTTAGCCCCCTAACCCCCAAAGGGGGAATTTTCTGAGGGAATAAAAAAGGAGAATAGAATTTAAATAAAAAAAATATGGACAATAGAGGAGTTCCCCCTTCGGGGGCTAGGGGGCTAGTAGTAGTTACCGGAGGTTTAGGTTTTATTGGTTCCCACACCGTTGTAGAATTGCAAAATGAGGGTTTTGAAGTAATTGCTATTGACAATCTTTCCAATTCCTCAGAAAGTGTTTTGGATGGGATTTTCAATATAACTGGCAAAAAACCAATTTTTGAAAAGATGGATTTACGCAATAAAGCGTCGGTTCAAAATTTCTTTAAAAAACACCAAGATGTGGCTGGAGTAATTCATTTTGCTGCCTCTAAAGCAGTTGGTGAAAGTGTGGAAGATCCTTTGTTGTATTATGAAAATAATATTAATGCATTAGTTTATGTATTGCAAGAATTGAAGGAATTGCCAAATGCCAATTTCATTTTTAGTTCTTCTTGTACTGTTTACGGTCAAGCCGAAAAGATGCCAATTACCGAAGACGCTTCAATTCAAACGGCTATGTCTCCTTACGGAAATACTAAGCAAATAGGGGAAGAAATAATCACCGATACTGCTAAAGTGACCAATATCAATTCGATTTTGTTGCGTTATTTTAACCCGATTGGTTCGCATTCAAGTGCTGAAATTGGGGAATTACCTCTTGGTGTTCCGCAAAATTTAGTGCCTTTTATTACCCAAACGGCTTATGGATTGCGTGAAAAACTATCTGTTTTCGGTAGCGATTATCCTACGCCTGATGGCACTGCGATTCGCGATTATATTCACGTAGTAGATTTGGCGAAAGCCCACGTAATTGCATTGCAACGGTTAATCAACAAACAAAATTTAGCCAAAGTAGAAACTTTCAATTTAGGAACCGGAACCGGAAGTTCTGTTTTGGAAGTAATCCATGCTTTTGAAAAAGTTTCTGGACAAAAATTAAATTATCAAATTGTTGGCAGAAGAGAAGGTGATATTACATCGGCTTATGCCAATACCGATAAAGCCAATACTGTTTTGGGCTGGAAATCGCAACTGAGTTTGGAAGAGGCTTTAGCGAGTGCTTGGAAATGGGAGAAAAAAATTAGAAGTTAGATTTCAGAAAGCAGATTTCAGAATCAATAAATCCCAAATTATTCACTAGATAATTTGGGATTTTTTACTTTAAAGAATTATTTGTAAATTTGTTTAACACCTAGAATTTATGAATACAAATAAAGAAACTCCGAAAATTCTCAAAGTAGAAGAGCCTTCCGTGGCTTATGAATCCTCCATTCCTAAATTTAAAGGAATTGATAGAGAGACTTTTGATTTTGATGCAGAATTTAAAAAAGGCTTAACTCCAGAAGAATTTAAAGAAGCAATGCACAAACAAATTGATAATTATCCGTGGAAAAAGTAATCTTTGACGGGGAAGTATTAAATTATTTTGACGAATTGGTTTTCACCCTTTTTAAAAAGGAATATTTTAGTTTTCCTGAGAATGCAAAAGAATATGTTGATAAAATTGTTGGTTTTGTTACTGCTGAAATTTTCACTTTTCCACACAAGAAAACTCCTAAATCTTTACAATATCTAGGTAGTAACTACATTTTTTACAAATCCAATCCACGAACGACTTGGTATATTTTCTTTGAAAAAAGGGAAAATAATTTTTTGATTACCGGAGTTATTAATAATCATTGCAATGAAGCAAAGGAGTTATAGAAATTTATTAAAAAATTATTTGTAAATTTGTTTAACACCTAGAAGTTATGAATACCAATAAAGAAACTCCGAAAATCATCAAAGTGGAAGAGCCTTCCGTGGCTTATGAATCCTCTATTCCTAAATTTAAAGGAATTGATAGAGAGACTT
Organism: Flavobacteriaceae bacterium; assembly: GCA_947451525.1. Taxonomy (GTDB): domain Bacteria; phylum Bacteroidota; class Bacteroidia; order Flavobacteriales; family Flavobacteriaceae; genus Flavobacterium. The sequence goes on along the minus strand of CANFZM010000020.1, from coordinate 40,871 downwards.
TTGATTTTGATGCAGAATTTAGAAAAGGCTTAACACCGGAAGAAGCCAAAGCAGAATCTATTAGATTAATAAGTCAATGGTGGGGAAAATAGAAATTATTTTACTCTACACGTAATTTATTATCTAGATGATTTAGTGCGTATTTTGTACAAAAAAGAATATTTCGGTTTTATTGAAACTGCCGAAGAATATGTCTTAAAAATATATGGTGAAGTTTCAGAAAATATACAATTAAGCTCACACAAGAAAACTCCAAAAACTTTACAATATCTTGGTAGTAACTACATTTTTTACAAATCTAATCCACGAACGACTTGGTATATTTTCTTTGAAAAAAGGGAAAACAATTTTTTGATCACAGGAATTTTAAATAATCATTGCAAAGAAGCGATGGAGTTGTAGCATAATAAAAAAATCCTCATAATTTATTAGATTATGAGGATTTTCTTTTGAAATTACTTCTTAGCTGCTTCTTTTAATTTTTCTCCAGCTTCTTTAGTCTCTTCACCAGCTTTTTCAAGAGCTTCACCAGCTTTGGCTTTTGTAGTATCAACTGCTGTTTCAGTCTTTTCAGCAACAGTATCCATTTTTTGTTCCATTTCTGTGCCAACTGCTTGAGTTGCATCTTCTACTTTGTCTTTTGTTTTGTCTTGGCAAGATACCATTGCAACAGCCATAAAGGCAACTGCTAAAATTGTTTTTTTCATTTTTTTAAAAATATTAAGATTAATAACAATTACTCTAATGCAAAACGAGTGCCAAAGTTTTTTTAAAATATAATTAATTATTTTTTAGCGGCTTCTTTTACTTTTTTAGCACCTTCTTCTACTTTTTCGGCACCTTTTACAATAAGACCTTTTGCTTTTATTTTAGAGGAGTCAATAACTTTTTCAGCTTTTTCTTTAACCGAATCTAAGGATTGTTTTACTTCTGAACCAACTGCATTAGTGGCTTCTTTTACTTTTTCTTTAGTTTCCTCTTTACATGAAAACATTAGCGTTGTAATTGCTAAGGATAGGATTATCTTTTTCATAAAATTTATTTTTTTAGATTTATAAAACTAATTCTGCATACAGTCTTTCAAAGGTAGCATCCAAATTTCCGCTAAATCCCGAATGGGGTCTAGAGGTTTGAATACTTGAACTTTTAACAGCAGTTAACCATCTAAAACGTTCTGCAATTTCGAAGGTTGCGATAGGCCCACCATCAAATTTGCCAGAACATATTTTAGTAAACGAATCTAAATTGGTTTTTAATTGTTCAACATCAAATTCGGCATTAAATAATTGAATTTTTTCTGTCGGAATTTGATATTGAATCCGTAAATACTTTTGACGTTTGCAAAGCACCATTAATCCAATATTAATAAACTCTTCGCGTTCTACTTTAGGCACAACTCGAATTACAGCGTAATCATATAAGTGTTGTTCTTGCATCTTGCGCTTGTTTTAAAAACAGATCAGCATTGGCTAATCTAATGGATAAAAATTGAAAATAAACGTCTTTAATTGCATCTGGTGAAAGATCTGTTTCATCCCAATGCAACCAATCTTCTGGAATTTGATTTACAATTTCTTTTAAAATAGTATCGTTTAATTTGGATGTAAATTCAGTGTTGACTTCATTAAGAAGACTAGCTTTTGGCAACAAAACATGGTCTTTTATTAAGGCAAATGGAGTAACGGCATTGGATTTCCAATTATCCCATGAATGGTGAAAATAAAAAGCAGCACCATGATCTATGAGCCAAAGTTCTTTTTTCCAAATTAAAAGATTGGTGTTTTTAAAAGTCCGATCTACATTTGTGATAAAAGCATCCAGCCAAACAATTTTAGAAGCTAACATGGATTCACAATCGTTAGTTGCAGCATCGTAGGTTAGGGCTCCAGATAGATAATGCAATCCTAAATTCAATCCTTGGCTTGACTTGAGTAAATCTTGTATTTCTTCATCGGCTTCGGTTCTTCCAAAAGCTTCATCCAAATTGGAAAACACCAATTCGGGAACAGGTAAACCCAAATAACGCGCAATTTGTCCGCCAAGAAATTCGGCAATCAAAGCTTTTACACCATGACCAGCACCGCGAAATTTTAAAACATATTTAAAATCGTCATCGGCTTCGGCCAAAGCAGGAAGTGAGCCGCCTTCGCGAAGTGGCGTAATATATCTGGTTACGTTAACGGTTCGTAAATTTAAATTCATAAACTTGGAATTCTTTTAACAAAGATAGCATAAAAAAAACTCCGATAGGAATATCGAAGTTTTAATGAATTGAAATGAATTTCAATTATTCATTGTGATTTTTTTTGTATTTTTCAACTTCTTCTTTCGCTTCTTGCAACGTTTTCGCTTCTAGTTTTACTTCAACAACATGTACTATTTCGGCATATTTGGATGGTTTTATAGAACCTCCAAATTCTACTGCATAACATTTAGCGAAAAGTGCTCCCAGATATAAAGTCACAGAAGAATAGTACACCCAAACCATTATGATTACTAGGGATCCTGCTGCGCCATATACGGTTCCTAAAGAGGAGTGAGAAATGTAAAATGAAATTAAAAATTTTCCACCCATGAAAAGGATAGCCGTTGTTAGTGACGAAACGCGAACTTGTTTCCAAGTAATATTGGCATCGGGTAATATTTTGAAAATTACCGCAAATAATAAAGTAATGATGGTTAATGTTACAAAAGTTTGTCCGATGTAAACAGCATAAACCGCAGTTTCAGAAAAATGGGCAAATAATTTTTCGTTTAGCGATTCTAAAATTGCGGATAAGCCTAAAGAAACTAATAATATAAATCCTAAACTTCCAATTACGCCAAAAGAAAGTAGTCTCGATTTTAGATACAATAAAAATCCAGAACGTTTTTTAAGGCGAATTCCCCAAATAGAATTTATAGAATCTTGTATTTCAGCAAACACAGAAGTAGCACCTATCAATAAAGTAATAATTCCAATTAATGCTGGGAATCCGTTTTTGTTTGAAATGGCAATATTTTTAATCATTTCTTGTAATTGAATGGCCGATTTTTCACCTAAAAAATCTTTGGCTTGGTAAAAAATCTCCCCTTCAATGGCATTAGCTCCCCAAAAAAATCCTACTACATAGAGTAAAACCATTAGTAGTGGCGCTATAGAAAAAACAGTGGTATAAGCTAATGAAGCACTTTTTTTCATGATTTTGTGCTCCCCAAATTCAGAGAACGTGGCATGAATTACATCCCACAAATCAATATAATACGCTTCTTTAACTCCTTTCAAAATAGATTATGCTGAAATCGTTTCGACTTCTTTATTGATTTTATTTACCAATCCAACTAATACCTTTCCAGGGCCAACTTCAGTAAAGCTTGTTGCACCCTCCGCAATCATTTGTTGTACCGATTGCGTCCATCTTACAGGAGCTGTCAACTGTATGATTAGGTTTTTCTTAATTTCAGTAGCATCCGAAACGGCACCTGCAGTTACATTTTGATATACTGGGCAAATAGGTGTAGAGAACGTTGTAGCTTCAATAGCTGCCGCTAATTCTTCTCTTGCAGGCTCCATCATTGGCGAGTGAAATGCTCCTCCAACAGGTAAAATCAAGGCTCTTTTTGCTCCAGCTTCTTTCATTTTCTGGCAAGCCAATTCTACTGCTTTATATTCTCCAGAAATCACTAATTGACCAGGACAGTTGTAATTGGCAGCAACCACAACGCCATCTATAGAAGCGCAAATGTCTTCTACAATTGTATCGTCAAGGCTTAAAACTGCAGCCATGGTAGAAGGTGTAATTTCGCAGGCTTTTTGCATTGCTAGGGCTCGTTGGGAAACTAATTTTAATCCGTCTTCAAAACTTAAAGCGCCATTGGCAACCAATGCCGAAAACTCACCAAGTGAATGTCCTGCAACCATTTCTGGATGAAAATCTTCTAGCGTTTTTGCCAAAATAACCGAATGTAAAAACACTGCGGGTTGCGTTACTTTGGTTTCTTTTAATTCTTCGGCAGTACCTTCAAACATGATGTCTGTAATTCGGAAACCTAAAATTTCGTTTGCTCTTTCAAATAATGATTTTGCTAATTCCGAATTTTCGTATAAGTCTTTACCCATTCCGGTAAATTGTGCTCCTTGACCAGGAAATATGTATGCTTTCATTTTTTTATTTTAAAATTTAGGATTTAAATAAAAACTTAAATCTTTGCAAAAATAGTGAAAATCATTAGATAATTTTGTTGTCTTTCCTGGATAAAATTTTAGCAATTCATTAACCTTTATATTAAACCATTTGTGGTTAATTTTGTCCTATGCACAACCACTATGTTAATGATAAAACTTCAAGCCCTTCTGTTTTGTTTACTCTTGTTTTCAACTTTCACTTTTTATGGTCAAGAGGTTCCGAAAAAATGGAAATTTTCTTTTCAATTGGATAATAGATTTTCTAGCATTCGAGGAAAAGAAGTTACTGTTTTTGGTGCAAAGGTGGGTTTGCAATATAAAAAACTAACACGATTTGGTATAGGAAGTTCCTTTATTGTAAATCCAGTTTATATTGATTATTATAATAAAAAAGTAAAAGCAGAAGAAACCAATAAAATTAGTTTTTGGTACTTTAGTATTTTTAATGATTGGATTTTTTTTAAAAATAAAAAGTGGGAGTGTTTTGCAACAGAACAAATAGGATTTGGAAGACCTAATTTTACTAAAGAAATCAATAATGACGTAGTGAGTAATGTGGATGTCAACTTGTATATCAATGAAGTTTCAGGACAAGTTAATTATAAACTTACTAACTGGATTGGTTTAGGTGCGGGTATTGGTTATCGAAATTTATTAAATAAAAAATCGGTGCTCAACACAACTTTTGACGCACCGATTTATATTGCTAAAATTATTATTTATCCCGAAACATTCTTTGAAAAATAATTACTTCTTTTAGAAAGAGTGGATAATTGAAATTAATTGATTTTTCAAGTCATCATTAATAATTCCATTAGAAACATCAAAATTTTCATAAAAACTAGGGAGCGAAAAACTTCCTTTTACCACAGCACCTTGAAATGGGAATCTGCCTTTAGCAATTTCCAAAACGGTACTTCCGCCACGAGGCCCAGGAGAAGTTGATAATAATAGAGTTGGTTTGTCTTGAAATGTCTTGGCGTTAATTCTAGAAGCCCAATCAAAAATATTTTTGAATGCTGCTGTATAAGCACCATTATGTTCGGCAAAAGAAATAATAATTAAATCGGCTGTACCTAATTTTTCATAGAAATCTTGCGCCAACTGAGGAATTCCAGTTTCGGCCTCTTTATCCGATGAAAATATTGGCATCTCATAATCATTCAAATCCAAAACTTCTACTGAAGCATTTTCAAATTGATGCGCAGCATAAGTTGCTAGTTTTTTATTAATAGATGTTTTGCTGGAAGAAGCTCCAAATGCTATAATTTTTTTCATTAGTTATTTTCTATAAAAGTTTTTGTTTTTAAAACCGCATTTTTTGCCATTTCAAAATTATTAATTTCAGTTTTAGTCGTTTTATCTATCCAATTAATGATAAAAGTCATTTCCGTTTCATTTTCCGAAATTGCTTTTATGTCATTATCTACATAGCCTTCTATACTAGGATGCTCCAACAATAGAAAGCGAACTTTGTAGGGAATAAATGTAATTTTTTCTTTTAAAATAGTAGTGTTTTCTGCTGTTGTAACTTTCATTTGTCTAGAAACGAAATCAGCATTTTTATCAAAAATAATAACATCACTTACTCCGGGAACAAAATTCTCTGGTTTTTCAATTTTATAAAGTAATTGTTCCCAAACTTTTTCTAAAGGAGCATTTACTATTGTTGTATACTGAACCATTTTACTTTTTTATTTGTGAGGATTAGATATAACCATTAAGGATTAATTTCTATTTTCAAATACTGAGCACAATAATTACTGTTCCATCGGAATTTCCATCAATAAAAACTTGGCATCACTTGTTGCAACAAATTCCAATTCATTAAAATTCCAAATCCCATAACCATCGCGAGTTTCTAATTCTTGTCCGTCAACAGTTATCGTTCCTGAAATTATAAAAACATACATTCCATTTCCTTCTTTATTAATGGAATAGGTTTTTGAAAAACCTTTGTCAAAATCAGCCAAATAAAACCAAGCATCTTGATAAATCCAAACTCCGGCATCGTCTGCTTTCGGAGAAAGTATTTGGGCAAAATTGTTTTTTTGTTCGGAAACGTCTAGAGTGATTTGTTGGTATCGAGGCGTAACATTTCGATATTTAGGAAATACCCAGATTTGGAATAATTTAGTGTGTTGGTCAGTATTAGGGTTGAACTCACTGTGTTGAATTCCGGTTCCAGCACTCATCACTTGAACATCGCCAGTTTTGATAACTTCGGTATTGCCCATGCTATCTTTGTGCGCCAAATCACCTTCTAAAGGAATAGTAATAATTTCCATATTGTCGTGCGGATGGGTTCCAAAACCCATTCCTGCAGCAACGGTATCATCATTTAAAACGCGCAACATCCCGAATTGCACACGATCTGGATTGTACCAACTGGCAAAACTAAAACTATGGTAAGCATTTAACCAGCCGTGATCAGCATGTCCTCTTGTATTGGCTTTATGTAAAACGGTATTTTTCATTTTTATTAGTATTAAATTATAGTGCAAATTTACAATGGCTATATTCTTTTTGTACTTAATGTAGATTAAGAAATTATTTTTTTAATAAACGAGATTTCATCTTACTAAAAAATTCAGGAGTAACACCAATATAGGAAGCCAAGTGTTTTTGAGGTACTTTCTGAATTAAATCAGGATATTTCTTGCACATTTTTTCAAAACGTTCTTCGGCAGATAAACTTAAATTGTCCATTAAACGTTCTTGATGGGAAACCAACGAATATTCTGCTAATATTCTGAAAAATCTTTCTAGTTTTGGAATTTCTTGATATAAAATTTCTTGGTTTTCTTTGGTAATTTCTACTACTTCTGCATCTTCTAAAACTTCTAAAAATAAATTTCCTGGTTTGCCAGAAATATAACTGTACATATCACCAATCCACCAGCCTTCGCAAGCAAAATGCAAAACATGTTCGATAATATTATCATTGATATTGAAACTTCTCAAAATACCTGAGTTTACAAAATAAGTGCTATTGGCAATTTCGCCAGAACTTAATAAAATACTCTTGGCTTTAAATGTTTTGGTTGCTGTTTTAGAAATAAATAATGCTTCTTCTTCTGGAGTTAAAGAAACGTATTTGGAAATGTTTTCGAGTATAGATTTCATTACTTCAAAAATACAATAATAATTTCAGTTTAGAAATAGCAGAAATACTATATTTGAGGGATTCAAGATTTTATTTGATTATGAAAACCGAAAAAGAAAAAATGCTGGCTGGCGAAGTTTATTTTGGAAATGATAAAGAATTAGTTGCCGAAAGAACCAAAGCCAAAAAGCTGCTCCATAAATTGAATGTTACCGAATATGTAATGAATGGAACTTCGCGGAATATTTTACAGCAATTACTGCCAAATGCCCATAAACGAATGTACATAGAACCACCATTTCATTGTGATTATGGATATAATATTAATTCTGGTGAAAATGTTTATTTCAACGTGAATTGTGTGGTTTTGGACACAATGAAAATAACCATTGGCAACAATGTTTTCTTTGGTCCAGGAGTTCATGTTTACACGGCAACCCATCCGCTTGACGCAATGGAAAGACTATCTGTGGAGTTTTCAAAACCTGTTTCTATTGGAGACGATTGTTGGATAGGAGGGAACGTGGTAATTTGTTCTGGAGTGACCATTGGAAACGGCTGCACTATTGGAGCAGGATCTGTAGTGACTAAAGATATCCCAGATAATTCATTAGCAGTTGGAAATCCCGCTAAAGTAATTCGGAAATTAATTCTTTAATCTACTAATTATATATAATTATAAGATTGTAATCGCATATTTATATATAAATAATAGATTGTAATCATAAAATTTATATATTTGCTATGTAAATGAAGAAATTATGATTGATTTAGAAAGAGATTTAAAGATAAATTTACTAGATAAATGGAATTCAGGAAAAGTTTTGATAGTTATTGGCCCTAGGCAAGTTGGGAAAACAACTCTAATCCGGTCCCTTTGTGAGAAAGAAGGAAATTTTCTTTTTATTAATGGTGATGATGGCCAAGACAGACTGTTATTTGAAAATGCGGGGGAAGTTAAACTTCGATCTATTATAGGGAAATCCACTACTGTTTTTGTTGATGAAGCGCAACGAATTCCTAATATTGGAATCACTTTAAAAATAATTCACGACCAAATTAAAACAGTACGTTTAATAGTTAGCGGTTCGTCGGCTCTTGATATTTCTAATAATATGAATGAACCACTTACGGGCAGAAAGTGGGAATATCAATTATTTCCATTTTCTTGGAATGAGTTAAAAAATCATTTTGGGTATTTTAATACGATTAAAAATTTACCGAATTACTTAATTTACGGAACCTATCCAGAAGTAATTACAAATCCAAATGATGCTGAAAATATATTAAAACAAATTGCAGGGAGTTATTTATATAAAGATTTATTGCAATACCAAGGCATTCGAAAGCCAGAAGTATTAGACAAATTATTGCTTGCACTAGCCTTGCAAATTGGTTCGGAGGTGAATTACAATGAGCTTTCCAGAACAGTTGGGATAGATAGAGCAACGGTTGAACAATACATTTCGTTATTGGAAAAAGCATATATAATTTTCAGAATTAAGCCATTAAGTAGAAATAGTAGAAATGAAATTAACACTTCCAGAAAAATTTATTTTTATGATAATGGCATTCGAAATGCAATTATCGGAAACTTTAATTTATTAGATTTCCGACAAGACGTTGGTGCTTTATGGGAAAATTTTATTATTTCTGAAAGGATTAAGGTAATGAATTACAATAATTTGCACGGGAGGTCTTATTTTTGGAGAACTTATCAGCAACAAGAAATTGATTGGATAGAAGAACGAGATGGAGCCTTTTCAGCCTTTGAGTTCAAATGGAATGATAAGAAAAAAAATGTAAAATTTCCGAAAACTTTTTTAGATCTTTATGAAGTTAAAGAAACCTTAGTGGTCACGCCAAATAATATAGATGATTTTTTGAAAATTGAATAAAAAAACCTCAAAGTTTGAATTTTGAGGTTGTATATAAAAATTGGAATTTGTGTTTTATTTTTTCGAATTTTACGCCAATGCTTCTTTAATTCGTCTTAAAGCCTCGGTTAATAATTCTTCGCTAGTAGCATATGAAAAACGAATACAATTTGGATTTCCAAAAGCATCACCTGTTACTGTTGCAACATTAGCTTCTGCTAATAAATACATCGAAAAATCATCGGCATTGTTGATTAGTTTACCACGTAAGGTTTTTCCAAAATAAGAAGAAACATCTGGAAAAACATAAAATGCTCCTTCTGGAACATTCAGTTTTAATCCTGGAATAGCATTAATTAAACCTACAACTAAATTTCTTCTGCTTTTAAAGGCAGCAACCATTTCGTTTAATACACTTGGGTCAGCATCTACAGCAGTAATGGTGGCTCTTTGCGCTATTGAATTTGCTCCGGAGGTTACTTGCCCTTGCATTTTAGTACATGCTTTGGCTATAAATTCTGGTGCTCCAATATATCCAATTCTCCATCCAGTCATTGCAAATGCTTTGGCAACTCCATTTACAGTTATGGTTCTTTCAAACATCCCTGGAATAGAAGCGATGCTGCAAAAAGTACCCGAAAAGTTGATGTGTTCATAGATTTCGTCTGCAACCACATATATGTTTGGGTATTTCTCTAAAACTCTGGCTAAAGCGGTTAGTTCTTCTCTGTTGTAAACCGAACCACTTGGGTTACAAGGAGAACTGTACCAAATCATTTTAGTTTTTGGAGTAATAGCCGCTTCTAATTGTTCTGGGGTAATCTTGAAATCCGTTTCTACTGAAGTAGGAACTTCTACCGGAATTCCGCCCGACATTTTGATGATTTCAAAATAAGAAACCCAATAAGGTGCTGGTAAAATAACTTCATCACCATTGTTAAGCATTACTTGGGCAATGTTATATAACGATTGTTTTGCTCCTGTAGAAACTACAACATTCGCAGGTTTGTATTCTAAATTATTGTCGCGTTTGAATTTTCTGCAAATGGCTTCTTTCAAATCCATATAACCATCTACAGGCGAATAAGTACTGTAGTTTTCATCGATTGCTTTTTTAGCGGCTTCTTTAATGAAATCGGGCGTATTAAAATCGGGTTCGCCCAAACTTAAACTGATAATGTCTTTTCCTTGTGATTTTAATTCTCTTGCTAATGCTGCCATTGCAAGGGTTTGTGAGGTAGATAGTTTGTTAATTCTATCGGATAAAGGGTTGTTGTCCATTGTGTGTTGGTTGTAGATTAAAACATTTATATAAATTTAAACCATCAAGAAATTAAGAAAATTAAGTTAAACTTAATGGACCTTGATTTCTTAATGGTATAAAAATCTTCATTCGAAATTTGTTATGATAATTGAGGCTGTCTTCCTAAATCTCTTAAATGAGTAAAGTGCGAATAAATTGCAGCCCTTGTAGTTTTGAATTCATTGTATGGTAAATTACATTCTTTGGCAGTTTCCTTTACAAATTCTGCTATTTTATTATAATGAACGTGGCTAATATTAGGAAAAATATGGTGTTCAATTTGGTGGTTTAATCCGCCTGTATAGTAGTTTACTAGCCAATTTTTAGGCGCAAAATTAGCAGTAGTGTACAATTGATGTACTGCCCAAGTGTTTTCTATTTCACCATTTTCATCCGGAATTGGATTAACAGTTTCATTCACCACATGGGCTAATTGAAATACTACGCTTAAGATAACTCCGGCAGTATAGTGCATTACTAAAAAGCCTAAAACTACTTTCCACCAAGTTATCCCCATAACCATTGGGATTACTAACCAAATGGAAAAATAAATAACTTTAGTTATGATTAATGTGGTCCAACGAACAACTGGTTTTTTAAATTCTCCGTACGATAAATTTCTTTTCAAATAGCGTTTCATTTGAAGGAAATCAGTAGTAATCGCCCAATTGAAAGTCAATAATCCATAAAGGAAAACCGAATAATATTGTTGAAATTTATGGTGTTTGTACCATTGTGCTTCTTTAGTAAAACGTAAAATTCTACCTGCTTCTAAGTCCTCATCGTGACCAAGAATATTGGTGTAAGTATGGTGCAAAACATTGTGTTGAACTTGCCAATTGTAAACATTTCCGGCAAGAATATAGATGCTTCCGCCCATAAATTTGTTTACCCAAGATTTGTTGGAATAAGCGCCGTGATTACCATCGTGCATCACGTTCATTCCAACTCCAGCCATCCCAATTCCGATTACCACACTCAATAAAAGATAGGTCCAAAAAGGCATCTCCATTGCTACAAGGAAGAAGTAAGGGGTTAAAAATATGGTAAACATTACTGCTGTTTTTAAATGCAGTTTCCAGTTTCCAGTTTTATCGATGTTATTTTCTTTAAAATAGTCGTTCACTCTTTTGTTTAGGGTTCTAAAAAATTTAAGATTGTCGCTTTTAGAAAAGACAGGGGATGTGGTATTCATGATTTTGAAATTCTAAAGTTTGTACAAATGTAATTATTATAATTTTTTTATAGTTCAAAACAAATCATAATTATTAACTAATTATACTATTTTTGCACAAAATCGATATTATGGAAGAAATTCTACAGCAATTTCCGGATCTAACTGAAATTCAGATACAACAATTTGAAAAACTTCAATCTTTATACGAAGATTGGAATTCTAAAATAAACGTAATTTCCCGTAAGGATATTGACGAATTATATTCCCGTCACGTATTACATTCGTTAGGAATTGCTAAAGTAATCGAATTTCAATCAGGTTCTAAAATAATGGATGTTGGAACCGGTGGTGGATTTCCAGCTATTCCTTTGGCAATTTTATTTCCCGAAGTTCATTTTTATGCAATTGATATTATTGCCAAAAAAATAAAAGTGGTTACCGAAGTTATAAAAGCTTTGGAATTGAAAAACATAAAAGCCGAACAAATGCGTGCTGAAAACGTTAAGCATGAATTTGATTTCATTGTTAGTAGAGCCGTTACCAATATGCCTGATTTTGTTTCTTGGGTTCGAGGAACGGTTAAATCAAAATCGAAACACGAGTTGCAAAATGGAATTCTATATTTGAAAGGCGGAGATTTAACCGAAGAATTAGCAGATTTCCCAAAAGCAACCGAATATAATTTATCCGATTTTTTTAAAGATGAGTTTTTCGAAACTAAAAAAGTGGTGCACGTGCCTTTGAAAGGTTAAAAAATGAATTAAGATTTAATAGCACTATTTAGTTTTATTAGTTCTACTAGTTTTTCAACATCCTTGATTTCTACATTATTTATGTTGAATAGTATTTCACGACCCGATTTTTCAGTTATTATTAAATTTTCATTTTCTAACTCTACTTTTTTGACAAAATCAAATTCGATGGATTTTCCAATAAATTTGTTTAATTTAATGTTCATTCCAATTTTGTTCCATTCAACATAGTTTTTATACCAAAACATTTTGCTGTAAAATAATGCTTGAAATAAAAAGCCAAGTATAATTAAAATTCGATTGGTTTTTTTATAGCCAAATTCTATAATTTCAAAACTGCCAAAAACAATAAAAAGCAGCGAAATAATTAATAAAACGGATGTCCAATTTTTGAATTTTAATGAATTGAAATGTATCCTTTTCATTTTTATCTATTGTTATTGTTTAACTTTTCTTTTCTCTAACTATCTCCTTTTTTACCCTTTCACAATTTTCTTAGTAACACTTCCATTTTCGTTTTGGATAGTAATCAAATAAACCCCATTCGATAATGCAATTGGAATTTCAATACTTCCGTTGATGCTTTGGTTAGCAGTATTAAAAACTGTTTTTCCTAAAATATCAGTTATCGTGATAGTTGCATTTTCAATCGTATACGAAGTATTTATTTGAACCGAATTTGCCACCGGATTAGTTATCCACAAACTATTTAACGCTGTATTTTGTTGGGTGGATAACGGTTGAAAAATTTCGCTCAAGGCAAATGCTACATTGGTATCTGTTAAAGTTACGTGGTTCTCGTTGGTAGTTGGAATAGACGATGCTAGGAACGGCGTTACCGAAGCAGTTGTAACTGGCGAATATAAATTAGTAGTATTGGAAATTGCCATCGAACTCCATACTGGAATAAAATCGAAGTACATGATGTTTAAATTGTTCATAAACTCAGTTAATATTGCGTTTCCAGTTCCTATAGAAGCCAAAGAATTCATGTCAAACCTTCCGCCTGGTGCCGAATCCAGTCCGTCAGTATAAGTTGGTGCTTTAGATTTTGCAAAACTTTCATATCCTGTAATCCAAAAGAGTACCCATTGCTGTCCTTTAAAGTGGCTAACTTCAATTGCATTTTGAGCGATAGTTGGGGTGAAATTCAAATTAATAATGGCACGTTGCGTACTAGAAATATTAAAAGTATGGTTCATAACAACCATTCCTGGAGTTCCTGTCATGGTGCTGTTTCCCGCGCCATTAGCAATAGCAACATTTCTAGTTGTGGTAGGAAATCCCATTGTGTTTAACTCGGTTTGGAAAGCAGTTCTATAATTTGGGCAACCTACAGGCAGTAATGCCAAAGTTGGTGTAGTTAAAAATTCATAAGTATTGGATGGAGCAGTTAGGGAAGTATTTAAATGTCCTTCAAACTGATCAATCAACATTTCTCTAGCAGCAGGACTTTTTAACATGCCGTTTACTAAGGCTTGCATAGTTACATCTGCTACAGGACCAAAGCCCATGTAATTGAATAAATGTTGGAATCCAATTGGTACATTGGCACCAAGATGCGGAGAATCAAATGAAATATACAATCTTGTTTGGTGGGGTAAACTGTGTTGTTCCATATAACGCAAAGCATATCTAGAAACTAACCCACCCATGCTTGGCCCGATCACCACATTTTGAGCATTTCCAACTTTTTGTGCGTTAATTTGGTTGATTAATTCGACCAAAACCATAGCGTTTCTTTGAATGTAATCTACCCCGCCATCTACAACTGTAGTTGTTCCGGTTCTAGTGTAGGTTGGAAAATTCAAAATAACAACATCATAACCTTGTGCGCGAACAATGTCGCCAAGATTTTGACCCGTGGTTCCGTAGTTAAGTAATGAATAAATACCCGGAATATTTCTTGCGTCTCCTGGGTCAAAACCATCTAAAAGAAAAATAGGTTTGTCTAAAACTCCATCCACCGTATCGGGGAAAATTTGATATTCTGCCTGACCTAAAAACCCTTGTGTTTCACCGTATCCTTGGTAAGGTATGGTGGCGGTAATGGTATTTATGAGGTTTGGATTTAGGGTTTGGGAGTTTTTTTTTGTATCCGAAATAGTTGGACAATCTACCTCTAAAGCAATGGATTGTTTGATGATTTCTCCTGTAGAAAGAGTAATTTTAAAATGAATAATTTGATTCCCATTTTTAGTAAAATTCAATTGGAATGCTTGGTCTGCAACTACTGTTTGCCAAGTTTTAGAGTCGTTATTACTAACCAAAACGGAAGTAATTGTTTTGCTAGTGGTATTGAAAATTAGATTACTTTTAAGAATAAAATCAACCGAATTGTTTTTAGATTTTGGCAGCAAAGCACCAATAACGGCAATGCTGTGTTTTTCAAATGGAGAAGCAATTCCAGCCTTCAATTCCATTTGATTATTGGAATTTAAAAACACATTTTTATTTTCAATTTCTGATTTTTTAATGGTTTCAAAATCGGAAATTAATATAGATAACGGAATTTGTTTTTGTGTAAAACCACTATTTCCTGCTTCTTTTAGAACATCTAGTTTCGGCAATCTTTGGTCGAAATCGGCACGTTGTATTTCATGGTAAACTTGCAGAAAGTTGTTGGTGGTAACTCCTTCTAGTTTTAAATTAGTAGCATTGGAAACGCTATAAACTCTATCGTAAAGTATGTTAGTTTGAGTTTTATTTTTCAATAAATCATAAGTTTTATCTTGGCTAAAACCTAAAACTGAAAACAACGAAAATACAAGTAAGGTAATTTTTGACTTCATAAGTAAACTTCATTTAAGAAACGAATATACAAAAATTCAGCAATTTGCAAAATAAAAAAGCTCAAACATTTCTGAATGAGCTTTTTGAAATAGTAAAAACTTCGTACCTCGTATTTCGTACTTCGTACCTCGTATTTCGTACCTCGAATTATTCTCCCAAAAATGGGTATCTATAATCCTCTGGAGTAATCATTGTTTCTTTGATAGTTCTTGGAGAAACCCAACGCAATAAGTTTTGCATAGAACCCGCTTTATCATTGGTTCCTGAAGCTCTTGCGCCACCAAATGGTTGCATTCCTACTACGGCTCCTGTTGGTTTATCATTAATATAGAAATTACCAGCAGCATTTTGTAACGCATTCGCAGCTTCTACAATAGCATATCTATCTTGACTGAAAACTGCTCCAGTTAAAGCATATTCTGAAGTTTCGTCTACCAATTTTAGAGTCTCGTGCCATTTAGCATCTTCATAAACATAAATAGTCATTACAGGACCGAAAAGTTCGGTTTCCATAGTAGCATATTTAGGATTGGTAGTAACGATAACGGTAGGTTCAATGAAATATCCTTTCGATTTGTCGTAATTTCCGCCTAGAATAATTTCGGCATCGGAATCTTTTTTAGCTTGGTCAATAAAACCTGCCAATTTATTAAAAGAACCTTCGTGAATAACGGCTGTGATAAAATTGCCAAAATCTTCTGGCGAACCCATTTTCATAGAATTCACATCGGTAATTAATTGTTCTTTTACAGCCGACCATAAACTTTGCGGGATATAAGCTCTTGATGCTGCGGAACATTTTTGTCCTTGAAATTCAAATGCTCCACGGGTAATTCCGGTAACGACTTGTTTTACATTGGCAGATGGGTGGGCTATGATAAAATCTTTTCCTCCGGTTTCTCCAACAATTTTTGGATAGGTTTTATAAGTGTGGATGTTGTTTCCAATTTTTTTCCAAATTTCTTTGAATACAAATGTGGAACCGGTATAATGCACTCCAGCAAAATCTGGACTTGCCAAAACCGTATCGGTAATCATAACTGGGTCTCCAAAAACTACGTTGATAACGCCATCTGGAACTCCGGCTTCTTTGAAAATATCGATAATTATTTTAGCGGAGAAAACTTGGCTATCGCTTGGTTTCCAAACTACAGTATTTCCCATTAAGGCAGCACTTGCCGGTAAATTAGCAGCAATTGCAGTAAAGTTAAATGGTGTAATTGCGTAAATAAATCCTTCTAAAGGGCGGTATTCTACTTTGTTCCAAACATCCGAAATGGATTTTGGTTGGTCGTTATAAATTTGCGTCATGAATTCCACGTTGTAACGAAGGAAGTCAATTAACTCGCAAGAAGCATCTATTTCGGCTTGAAAAATAGTTTTCGATTGCGCAATCATAGTTGCAGCATTAATGCGGGCTCTGTAAGGTCCTGCAATTAGTTCGGCTGCTTTTAAGAAGATTGCTGCGCGATGTTCCCAAGGCATTTGGGACCAAGTTTTTCTTGCTTCCAATGCTGCTGCAATAGCGCTTTCTATATGTTTTTTTTCGGCTACATGATAAGTCCCAACGATGTGCTGGTGGTCGTGTGGTGCCGACATGGTTTGGGTATTTCCTGTACGAACTTGTTCCGAGCCAATGTACATTGGCACATCGATAGTTTCGTTCCACATTTTTTTGTAAGCGGCTAAAACTGCTGCTTTTTCTGGCGAATTTGGTGCGTAAGATTTTACGGGTTCGTTGACCGCTTTGGGTACGTGATAGAATCCTTTGGACATAGTATAGATTGTTAGTATGTTAGACTTTTAGATTGTATTTTTAAAGTATTCAATATGTAACAAAAGTACAAAGGTTTTTTTGAATTTTTGATAACAAATAGTATTAAACTTTGGAGTTGGCCCTTTTGTTTGGGATAGGCTTAGCCCAGATAGTAATGGAAAGCTTTGTGAAGGGAAAAACTATTTTTTCTTGACTAAAAACAGCGACCCTAGGAGCTCGTTTTTAGGCTTAGAAAAAAAGGTTTTTACTAGCAAACTTGGAATGGATAGCTGGAGTAGCTTCTAATTTAAAGCATAGGGTGCGCTCAAGCGAAAGGCGGGAACGATTACTCGGAAATTTTTGGTGGTGGTGAAATTGATCATGTTGAAGAACCCTTTCATGGCTCCGTAGGGGGAAGAAAGCAGGCAGCCGGAACTGTAAGTGTGGGTTTCGCCAGGTTTTAAAACTGGTTTTTTGCCAATCACGCCTTCGCCATCGACCATTTCTATTTCGTTTAGGGAGTCGAAAATTTCCCAATGACGTGAAATTAATTGCACGGAATCTTTGCTGTAATTTTCGATAGTTATTTCGTAAGAAAAGGCAAAATGTATCTTGTAGTTTTTGAAGTAAGTGCCTTCAAAACTAGTATTTACAGATATTTTTATGCCTCTTGTTATTTGGGTAACCATAAACTAACTTTTTGTAAAGTTACAAAATTATTGAATAGTCAATTATTTTATGTGTTAAAAAAGTATTAATTGATAATGTCTGTTGAGGTTGCAATTCCTTTTCCGATAACTCTATCGTAACGTTGGTTGTTTTCGCGGTAGTAAATAATTGCATGGTAGTTGTTTTCGGTTTGCCAAAAATTACCGTCAATGGCATCTTCATTATCAATTTTTCCTTTACTATCAGCAACCGTGTAGCAATAATTGGTAAAGCCTTGTTTGACCATCATTGCTTTTTCGTAGATGCCCTTTTTTTCGTTGTAATCTAATTTATTTTCATCGGTAAGGGCGTAGTTATTGAACATTCCGGTGACATAAATATTTTTATTTTGATAAAATGCAGGTGCCGAAAGGGTGAAGTATATCCAAGCATAATCGGCTTCTATTTCGCTGTTATCGGCATTTAAATTATTTACTAAAAAATTGCCATTTATATCCGGCCAATAGGTATATTGTTGGGATGCTCGGGCGTTATTGGTGTAGAGATAGCAACTGTACAAGCCACTATTGGAATCTACATGGGCAATGCTGTTGGTGGCGAGTCGAATGTTTTTATTTTCAAAGAAAAGGTACTCGTTGCCTGCCCAAAATTGGGTCTCGGAATCGTATTTGTAAATTAAATCGTTCCCAATAGTGTACATTGGTTTGATGTTGGTAATAGCGTTGTCCAATCTTCCGTTTTGTAATAACATGACTTTGATGTTGGTTAACGGACTTTGGAAGGTAATTGCGCCAGACCGTATGGCAAAATCTAAATTGTGTTTGAACGGTAAATCTGGATTGGTTCTTGCTCTTTTGACTTGCATAGGCACTGAAACTAAGTCTTCGTAAATAATGAATTTTCTAGAAAAAACTACTTCTTTACTATCGTTTAGGATGCTAATGATATAGTTTCCACTAACTTTTAACTGCGTTAATTTATTAGGGAACGTTAGTTTGTAATGGGAGTAAATTTGAAGTGCATTAAACGAGTTGGTGTATTCTTGAATTCTTTGCTCGTCAAAACCACCTAAATATTCGTTAACGGATAATTGGGATTGCTTCCAATCATAGTCGCAATGGGTGATTTTATAGTAGTAATTATCTTCCGATCCATGAAGGTCGTCAAATTGTAATTGGAAGGCGTCTCCTAATAAAAATAACGGCACGGCATTTTGCCCATTTTGAACAAACGAAATGGTTTTAATGAAATACGGGGGTTGAACTACTTTTTCTTGAGCGAAGGCAGTAGTTGCTGTAAAAGCTAAAACGGCAAGCAGTAGATATTTTTTAAACATAAACATTTTATTATCAAATGTAAAGATAGTAAATATTATTATCTACAATTATTGCTTGGTTTAAATTTTACTTAAAACAAACCGGAATTATTTCTCCTTTTGCCAAGCAATATTTTTCTACCAATTCTGGAGAAAGTTTTGCTGTATAATCTTCTTCAATAACTTTGAAACCGATACTTCTTAGTTTGTCAAAATAGTCACTTCCATAAACTCGAACGTGATCGTATTGCCCAAAAATTTTGGCACGTTCTTTTTGATCTACTATAGAATCGTCTGAAAAAGTAGTTGCTCTTGATAACTCTTGCGGAATTTGAAATATTCCCATACCACCAGGTTTCAATACCCGATACAATTCTTGCATTGCTTTGGTGTCGTCTGGAATATGTTCTAAAACGTGGTTACAAAAAATAATGTCGTAGGCATTGTCTTCAAAAGGCAAATTACAAATATCTGCTTTTACATCTGCCAAAGGGGATAACAAATCGGTTGTAGTATATTCGATATTAGTTTGCTTTTTAAAGCGTTTGTAAAATTCTTGTTCGGGAGCAAAATGCAATACTTTTTTCTTTTCTTTTGAAGTAAAAAAATCAGTTTCATTTTGCAAATACAACCATAATAAACGGTGTCTTTCTAACGAAAGTGTACTTGGTGAAAGCACGTTGTTGCGCTGGTTTCCGTAGCCATAAGGCAAAAACATACTAAAACTTTTCCCGTCAATTGGGTCGGTAAAACGACTTCCTTTTAATAAAAATGCTAATATTGGTCGCACCACAATACTCAACCGAATTAGTATCGGCCTCGGAATGGTATTTAAAATAAACTTGAATATTTTTTTCATGATGTTTTTTTTACACGAATTTCACGAATTTGCACAAATTTTATTTCTTCATTATTTGCACAAATTTAAAAACTTCGTTTTTTTTAATTACAAAATTATTCTTTTGTATTTCACACTATCTTCTCCAAAATTCACTAATAAACCTAATTTGTTTTTAGAAGAGGCCAAATAATTTAAAGTCTGTTTAGTGTCGCTTATGGTTAATTGTGATATTGCTTTAACTTCAAAAATTATTTCTTCAAATACTACAAAATCGGCATTATATTTTCTTGGTAGTATGATGTCTTTATAATGTATTTTATATTCTTTTTCTCTTTCAAACGGAATAGAGTTTATTTTGAATTCATATTCTAATGCATCTTTATAGACAATTTCAGTATGTCCTTTGCCAAGAATATTATGAACTTCCATGCATAAACCAATTATTTTATAGACTTCTTCTTTTAAATATAAATCCACCATTTTAAAGTATTTTTCATTAAGATAGTGAAATTATAAAAGCAAAACAATTCAAAAAATAAAACGAAGTTTTCATTAGTGTAATAAACACGTAAATAATTAGTGAAAATTTGTGCAATTCGTGTCTTTTAAATTTTCTTATTGTTTTAAACTAAAAACGAAGTTTTAAAATTTGTGAAATTTATACAGCAAACTAATTAGTGAAATTCGTGTCTAACGCAACGGTTGTCTTCTAAACTCATCTTCTTCATTACTCACAATGCCCAAAGCATCATAAACATATTTAAAAGTAGATAAAATTTCTGGTTTACCATCAATTAAGGCTACGTCGTGCTCAAAATGCGCACTTGGTTTACCATCGGCAGTAAGAATTGTCCAACCATCTTTTAGTTGTTTTACATTCTTAGTCCCCATGTTAATCATCGGCTCAATTGCAACCACCATTCCTTCAATAAACATTTTACCACGACCACGTTTTCCATAATTTGGCATTTCGGGATCTTCGTGCATTTTTTTTCCTAATCCGTGGCCCACAAGTTCGCGAACAACTCCGTAACCATGACTTTCACAATATTTCTGAATGGCACTTCCTACATCTTCCACGCGATTCCCAATTCGGAATTCTCGTATACCCACATAAAGACTTTCTTTAGTAACCTGAAGCAGTTTTTTTACCTCTGGGGCCACTTCTCCAATTTCAAAACTATAAGCATGGTCGCCATAAAATCCGTTTTTCAAAGCACCACAATCTACCGAAATAACATCGCCTTCTTCTAGCGGTTTGCTATTCGGAATCCCATGAACTACCTGCGTATTCGGACTCACACATAACGTATTCGGAAAGCCATAAAGACCTAAAAATCCAGGAACTGCTCCGTGATCTCTAATACATTCTTCGGCTAATTTATCTAAATATAAAGTAGTCACACCAGGCTTAATAACTTTTGCTATTTCTCCTAATGTTTTAGAAACAATTAGTGCACTTTCACGCATTAATTCTATTTCTTCTCTTGTTTTTGGAATAATCATTATCTTAATTTGTGAGTGCAAAAATAGTGAAAAGTGTTCAGTATATGACTTTACTTTATAGAAAATTTACAACTCTAGTAATTGTATTCCAGCAGTGTTATTGGAATTTGGAGTTTTAAATTTTGGAATTTTATCCAAGTATGAGTTTTGTCATATTATATAGTTGCTTTAAATTTTAACTTTGTAGAAAATTTATTAGGTATGAGTAAATATGTAACCGCAGCAGATGCTGTAAAAGTTGTAAAATCTGGAGATAGGGTCTATCTTCAAGCTGCTGCAGCAGCACCCACTATATTAGCCAATGCATTAACCGAAAGAGCCTCCGAATTGCGTAATGTGGAAATTTGCCACCTCCATGTTGAAGGAGAAGCACGATACGCCAATCCCGCTTTGGTCGAAAGTTTTCATGTGAATTCCTTTTTCATAGGAGCCAATGTGCGTCATACATTAAAAGCAGGAAACGGTTCTTACACTCCAGTTTTCTTGAGTGAATTACCGCATTTGTTTCGTAAAAATGTATTGCCAATTGATGTGGCTTTCATTCATGTTTCGCCACCCGATCGTCATGGATATTGTTCTCTAGGAGTTTCTGTAGAAGCTACCGTTGCAGCTATAGAAAATGCTAAAATTGTAGTGGCACAAGTAAATCCACAAATGCCAAGAACCTTTGGCGACGGAATTTTACACGTAGATGAAATTGATTATTTGGTAGATGTTAACATGCCAATTTACGGCCACGAACCAGAACCATTTACGGCCGAAGAAGAAAAAATAGGAGCCTATATTGCTTCCTTAATTGAAGATAAAAGCACCCTTCAAATGGGAATTGGATCTATTCCAAATGCTGCTTTAAGTAAATTAACCAACCACAAAGATTTAGGCTTGCACACCGAAATGTTTTCCGATGGTGTGATTGATTTAATCGAAAAAGACGTTATCAATTGCAATTATAAAGGCACTTTAAGAGGGAGAGTTTTAGCCACTTTTTTAATGGGATCCAAACGATTATACGATTTTGTTAGCGACAATCCATTTATAGAAATGAAAGAATCATCTATGGTAAACGACACCGCTCGAATTCGTAAAAACCCGAAAATGGTTGCTATAAATTCGGCTATAGAAGTCGATCTTACGGGTCAAGTTTGTGCCGATTCTATCGGGCCACAAATGTATTCAGGCGTTGGTGGTCAAATGGATTTTATTCGCGGTGCGTCTTTAAGTCCTGGCGGAAAAGCCATTATTGCATTGCCATCCACTACCAAAAAAGGCATCAGTCGTATCGTTCCTTTCTTGAAACAAGGTGCCGGAGTCGTTACCACTAGAGCCCATATTCATTACGTTATCACAGAGTACGGAATTGCCGATTTATACGGAAAAACCTTACGCCAACGTGCCACCGAGTTGGTTCGAATTTCCCATCCCAACCACCGAGAAAGCATCGAAAAAGAATACTACGAATTATTCAATAAAATGTAGGTTTTAAATAGAATAGTTTTCTATCTTTTATATATCCTAACAGGTTTTTTTTAACCTGTTAGGTATTTTTTTTATCAGAAGCGAATGGCTTGCGCATTTTAGTAAAGGCAATTCCCGCTATCCATTACAATAAAATAGGTCCCGAAACAATCGGGACCTATTTTATTTTCATTTCTATCGGGGCTAGATAGGTTTTGTCTTTTGTGAAATCACTAGTCTACAACAACGAATGTCTTGTCATTACTTCTGGTTTAGCAACTCCCATTAATTCTAAAATAGTAGGAGCAATATCACCAAGAACGCCATCATGAATGGTTTTCAATTCTTTATCTACCAAAATAATTGGCACAGGGTTGGTAGTATGTGCCGTATTTGGTGAGCCATCTGGGTTAATCATCGTTTCACAATTTCCATGGTCGGCAATGATTATTGTAGTGTAATTGTTTTCAAGAGCCGCCTCAATAACTTCTTTTACACAAGCATCTACCGCTTCGCAGGCTTTTATTGCAGCAGCCATTACGCCAGTATGTCCAACCATATCACCATTGGCAAAATTAAGACATACAAAATCTACTTCCCCTTTTTTAAGTTCGGGAACCAAAGCATCTTTCAATTCAAAAGCACTCATTTCGGGTTGTAAATCGTAGGTGGCAACTTTTGGAGAATTTCTTAAAATTCGGGTTTCTCCCACAAACGGAATCTCTCTTCCGCCAGAAAAGAAAAACGTTACGTGTGGGTATTTTTCGGTTTCGGCAATACGAATTTGAGTTTTCCCAGCCTTTTCTAAAATTTCCCCTAGCGTTTCGGTAAGGTTGTCTTTATCGTAAATTACATGCACGTTTTGGTACGTGTCATCATAATTGGTCATGGTAACATAATACAAATTCATTTTGTGCATGTTGAACTCGTGCATATCTTTTTGCGAAAGCACTTCGGTCAACTCACGACCTCTATCGGTTCGGAAATTGAAGAAAATAACTACATCGTCTTCTTCTATTTTTGCTAATGGAACGCCATTGGCATCCACCATAACAATAGGTTGCAAGAATTCATCGGTTATATTTTCGGCATAACTATTTAGGATGCTTTCTACCGCATTGGTAGAAGGAGTTCCTTCATTTTCTACCAATAAATCGTAAGCAAGTTTTACTCTTTCCCAACGTTTATCTCGATCCATAGCGTAATAACGACCAATAATGGTTGCAATTTTTGCATTAGAATCTTTCATGTGATTTTCTAAATTGGCAATATCCAAAGCAGCCGATTTTGGGTCTACATCGCGACCGTCGGTAAAGGCATGTACGAATACTTTTTGCAAACCAAAGTCTTTGGCAGCATCCAACAATCCGTATAAATGGGAAGTATGCGAGTGCACACCACCATTGGAAACTAATCCCAAAAAATGTACTTTTTTATTGTGGTCTTTGGCATATTGAAAAGCATCCAAAAGAGGCTTTTCTTGGTTCATGGTTTTGTTTTGAACCGCCAAATTTATTTTAGCCAAATCTTGGTACACAATTCGTCCGGCACCCAAGTTCATGTGGCCCACTTCCGAATTTCCCATTTGTCCTTCTGGCAAACCAACATTTAAACCGTCGGTTCTAAGTTGGGCGCTAGGATATTTGGTATATAAACTATTTATAAAAGGAATATTGGCATTATCTATAGCAGATACTTTTGGATCGGGCGATTTACCCCATCCGTCTAGAATCATTAAAATTACTTTCTTGTTCATGAGATTTAAATTTTTACAAAGATAATCATTTGCAAAATCGCATTTAGAAAGTAGTAGGTAATTTTAACTAAAAATAACGAAATCGTTTTAGTCTTTACGAATATAGTAGTTTTAAAACCAGTGTTTTGCTCTGTTGTAATCAATAAAATAACGAACACTAATGGAAAGCACATTGTTTAAACTTTCAGGACGAAATACATTCTTAAAATTTTGTACATAATTTTGACTAAAATCTGCCTCAGGATAATAAGAAGAACTATTTCGGTACAAAACAGAAATTTGACTTCCAGGAGCAAACCACCAAGAATAGGATAAATCGAGATTCCATGAATTATAATATCGGTCTTGGTTGGTAGTGTAGACCGTATTATCAGTTAAGGTACCATTATCTTGTAGGGTCATGAATTTATTATTCAAGGCGTAACTCCAATAATGGCGCACCGACAAATTGAAGTTCATAACATTATTTATAGAATATTTCCCTTGTAAAGTGTTGCTGTAAGTGGTTCTATTTCTTCTAGCAAAAATAGTGTTACTGTTATCATCAAATGCTACCCAACCTACATTGTTGTTTTGATAATTATAGGAAAACGAATAACTCAAAGAGAATTTATCGCTAAAACGGTATCTTGGTGTGACCGAAGCATTAAGGTTGTATCGTTCTTTCTCATTGATAATTGCAAAAGACGGATTGAAATCAATTGCAAATTTTCGGTTGTAATTGGTAGAAAGATAAAACCACGGATTTACGAATTCCGGCTGCAGAACATATTTCATTTCAAAATCGGATCTTGGCTCGTAAAAATCGGATATTTTCATAGGTCTAAAATTAAATCCGTATCCGTAATAATCGTTTTTCTTATTGGTAGTATTTATGTTTAAAGAAAAATTAGCGTTTTGTAGTCTATCGGTTCGATTATCAAATTCTAAATATTCATTTAAATTAAAGTAAAAACTATTAAATTGTTTGGTTGGTTTTAATATGCGGTAACTTTGGTTCGAGTACAAATCGTGGTAATGGGTTTGGTAATTGATACCTAAATCGTTCGGATCATAATCTTTAGAATAGTATTCGGATCCTAAAGAATATCTAAATTTTCCACTAGTTTCTGCTAAATTAATAGACATTTCATGCCCTTTTTTGTTTTCGGAAGTGCCAAAATCATTTACATAACTGTATTTATAATCTCCAGAAACATTGTAGGTATTTTTCTTAGTATTCAAATCGAAAACCAAAGCAGAAACATTAGCATCCCTAAATTCGCCATTTCGAGTAACGTTAGTATTTACAAGAGAAACGGAGGAATTTTTTCTAAAACGTTGGTTCAAAACCATAACGTTGTAATTGGCCAAAGGCTCTACCAATTCTTTTCGTTGCACTCCTGTAGCGGTATTTGTTATTTCAGCATAGGTTTTATCGGTAACTGCATTTAATACTCCAATTCCTAAGCCGTTTTTGGTTCTTCCAGAAATTTTTAGAGCATTTAAAAGGTTTACGGTTGCTGGGTTTTTAGTGAAAATTTCATCGGTTCCTAAATTAGCAGAAGTTGAAGGCCCACCACCAATTCGTCGGGAATAAAAAATACCACCTTTATTAAAAAGGTCGGTTCCTTCGGTAAAGAAAGGACGGTTTTCTCCAAATTGTTGCTCGAACGGACTTAAATTAAGCACTACGTTGTCGAAGGCAGTTTGTCCAAAATCGGGAATCATAATAGCGTCTAATGTAAAAGCATCGTTGATGCCATATTTTATGTCCAATCCACCTTTTATTTTTCCAGTAGTTTGTTGCTTGTTGCTGTTTACATAATAGGAAGAATAAGGAATTAAAAATAATCGGGTAGGGGTTTCTATGTTTTCAATGCCATCCAAAATTCCGGCTTGAACACTTTCATTATTAATTTTATTATCAATTAAATTCCAACTGAATTGCTGGCGGTCACGGCTCACATCTCTAAAGAAATTTAAACCCCAAGTTTGCTTTTTATCCGAAGAAAAACGTACCGCAGCATAAGGAATTTTCATTTCCACCACCCAGCCGTAACTAGTTATTTCTACATGGCTATCCCAGATTGCATTCCAAGAATAATCTTCTCCATTAGTGTTGGTGTAAATGCAATCGAGTTGTACTCCAGAAGCACTGACAATAAATCGCGATTCTTGTTGGCTATCGTTATATCCATTAAGAAAAACCGCAAACATATCGGCTGTAGCCCAATTGTCTCTGGAGGTTAATTCTTTTTGAATTTTAGTAGGTTCGTTGTCGTATAAAACGGCTCCAATATAAATAGCATCATTATCATAAACAACTTTAACTTCGGTTTTATGGTCCTTCGATTCTGGTTTACCATTATCAGGTGAAGTCATAGTGAAGTTGGTTGCAATCTCTGCATTTGCCCAAATTTCTTCATTTAGTTTTCCATCGACTGTAATTTTTTCGGCACAAAATTTGGTATGCAAACTTTTCTTAGGAGTTTGAGAAAACCCTAGGAAGCCTATAAATAAAAATAAAACATAAAGATTGGAAAGTGATTTCTGCATAATTTAATTTTCAATCGGCAAAGTTAAATTGCCTTTGCATACAATAGACTATGAAAATAGTTAAATGTTACAGTTTTTAAAATATTTTTCAAAGAAATTCCTTTCTGTCATTGCTATTCTAGGTAAATAAAGTGTTTCTTTTAAGTTATAAAAATGTAAATACGTCCTCTGTAAAATTACACTTCGTCGAATAATAATGTGTTTGATCGTTAAATATTGCACAATTAACTTGACATTGCTTTTTTGAGATGGTATCTTTGTAAAAAGCAAAAAATAATCTTAACCTACTTAATATTATGAAATTAATTACATTTTTAGGTCTCACCTTAATAGGTCTCTTTTTTATTGTTCCAAATTTCAAAAAAGAAATTCATCCCAAAAATAGTGCAATGATCTCTTCTTCTAAGAGGGTGGTTTCTGCCTATAATAATTTAAATGCGAATCATTTTCAAATTCCAAATCTGGAAAGTTTCTCAGAAGCATTAAAAGGTTTTTATTCTTTTAAAGAAAAAGGCTTCTTTAAAAAGGATTTCCTTACCATTATAGACTTCAGTTTGAGTTCCAGAGTAAAGCGATTGTGGATTATTGATATGGTTCAAAATAAAATTGTACTGAATACTTTAGTTGCACACGGAAAAAATTCAGGGGAAGATTATGCCAATCAATTTTCTAATACTAATGAATCTAATAAAAGTAGTCTAGGATTTTATGCAACTGGGGAAGTGTACCAAGGTAAACATGGGACTTCATTAAAACTAGATGGATTAGAAAAGGGCATTAACGATAACGCTCGACAAAGAGCCATTGTGATTCACGGAGCCGATTATGTATCGGACAATTTCTTGAAAAACCACAGCCGATTAGGTAAAAGTCATGGTTGTCCTGCCGTTCCTGTGGAATTAAGCAAAAAAATTATTGAAACTATAAAAAACAAATCATGTCTTTTTATCTATCATCCTTCTAAAAACATTAAAGGAACTACTAAGCTAATATCTTAATTTATTATACAAATCGGCATCTAAACAGTAAATGTCCTCTCTAAAATTGAGAACGCCATTGGTTTTCCAAGCGGTCCAATACAGTTGATGGAGTTTAATATTTTCATTAACTTTAATCACAATAGTTTTTAGTTCTGGTTTTGGCAACGGTTTATTTTCAATAATTAAAGCAGGGTTTTTCGCTATTAATTTGGTGTTTTTTAAGTCAATTTCTTGTTGTTTTTTTCTCTGTAGTTTGCGATAATAAGCAATATCTGTTGTGTCTTTAATTCTTTTAAGTGACCAATTTATGGAGTCGTTTATTATATAGGCAGCCATTTCAAGTGGTTTTTCTAAACGTACACAACCCGAACTTAAGGAGCGAAACGAATAGGCAAAAAAATCGCGGTGGTTGGTATCGTGCAAATACACCGAATAGTGGTTTGGAAAATTAATTTTCATCGACCCTAATGAATTGTTTCTGCTTGGTTTTTGCACGTATTTGTATTTATTTGCGTCTTCCATTTTCCAAGACCATGGATTGATTTCTTCATTTTTTTGGTCTAAAATAACTAATCCTTTTTTCTTGAAAACGCCCCGGTCTTGCATAGCATCTGGATAGATATCTTCCTTTAAAATGGTAGGTGGAACAGTCCAATTAGGGTTTAGATTTATGTTAGATATTTTAGATTCTAATACCGGGGTTTTTCGAGATTCTTTTCCTACCACAACACGTTGTGATTGCAAAGTGTCGTTGTTTTTTACGGCAACAATAGAATAATCTGGAATGTTAATTAATAAATAATGACTCCCAAAATCATTGGCAAACCATCTCCAACGTTCCAAGTTGGCAATAACTTGTTCTATACGTTGGTTTCTGCTAAAGTTAAGAGCATCAATAGTACTTCTTCCAATAACAGCATCGGGTTTAAGCCCGTGTCTTGCTTGAAAAATCTTAATCGCTTCTTGCGTTTGTTTGTCATAAAGTGTAGTTAAAAGCGTGTCTTTTTCGGTAAAATCTCCCCAATAGAGCAGTCTTTTTTTAATTAAAGGCAGGTATTTATTCTTCTTGTTTGGGACTATCCGTTCTTTTAAATCTACCAGTTCTGTAAGGCTATCTTCTGGAAATTGCTTTAAAATTTTCAAACTTGCTTTCAATCTTTGGTACATCCAATGTTTGGGCTTGCAATTTTCTATTGCAGTTTTTAAATTGTCATTATCCAAGCCATCGCTTAAAATGGCATTAATTGGAACTACTTTTTCTTCCAAATCCCAATTGGCATATAATAATTTAGGGTTTAATTTTCCTTTGCTGAGGTGGTTGATGTACCGTTGTGCACTTCGTGTAAGCAGAATGTCGTATTTTGTTAAAGAAGAATCCGGCAAATTTTCTCGATTCTCCTCCAAAGAATGTAACTCTTTGTAATTGTAGTCTTCTGGTTCCAAGCCTTCATTTTCGGCATTAGAAATTTCGTCTAAAAACCAATTTCGATTGAATTCAGAATTCCAAACTGTTTCAAATTGATGCTTGCGGTAAAATTCAATGAGGTGTTCATTTTTAGTGTTAATAATCGAAACCGAATCTATGGTGATTTTGCTTTTTGCAAAAAAAGAAAAGTCAATTATAGAAGCCTCAGACGATGTTCTAGTAGTTCCAGTTTTGTTACAACCGGATAAAACAACCATAAAGGATAATAAGTAAATTTTATTCATAAGGGTAATCAATTTCTTTTTTCATTAGATAATGAAGTCCGATATCTGTAATAGAAAAAGGATCTCCAATTTTTTTATAATGTAATTTTTCGTAAAAAGAAACGGCATTTTCGCGTGCGTTAAACCAAATTAAAGTGTCTTTTTGGTTTTGGATGTATTCCTCGCAGTGGTTCACTAATTTTTTACCAAATCCTTGTTTTTGAAATTTGGGTAAAATTGCCATTCCTCTTATCTGAAATTGATTTGGGGATATAAAAGTAGTATTTTTATTATTAAAAAGCGAAACAACGCCAATTAATTTTTCATCTATAAATAAGCCGAAATGTTGGGTCGTTTTTAAAGCATCGCCATCAAACTGGCAACTTTCTATTGGTTTTTCCGCTCTTAAAACTGGATGACGAACCAAAAAAGTTTCATTTGCACTGATATTTTTGATGATTTCCATATTTTTTTTAAACTTTAAAAATTGGTAACAATTTAATAATAAAACTTTTAGGAGCAGGAAAATTACGAAATAAAAAAGATACTAAAAAATTTCAAAAAAAATTTGCATCCAAAGAAACAAATCCTTTATATTTGCACTCACAATGCGGAAGTAGCTCAGTTGGTAGAGCTCCAGCCTTCCAAGCTGGTTGTCGCGAGTTCGAGCCTCGTCTTCCGCTCTGCAAAAAACCCGAATCAGATGATTCGGGTTTTTTATTGCCTTTATTTTCCTAAATTAGACTCGGGTAGTAATTCAATTGGTTCTTGGTTTTGAGTGAACCATCTTGCGGTTAAAGTCCCCTTCAAAATTATTTTGTCCCCTTTTACATCTAGCCAACTTCCTTCGCGCAATCCTAAAACCGGAATATCGTTAAAGGCATGAAATTCTTTAATACGCGTTTCTCGAGTTTCTCCCATGTGCTTACTTTGGGTATCGGCATCCAAATAATGCGGATTCAAATTAAAAGGAATGGCGCCCAAAGTGGTAAAACTTGGAGGGTAAATTATAGGCATATCGTTAGTAGTTTGCATAGAAACACCTGTAATGTTACTGCCGGCACTAGTTCCTAAATAAGGAGTTCCATTAGTAATCACATTCGACAAAACCTCCATGATCTTGTTTTGATACAATTGCGTTACCAATAAAAAGGTATTGCCGCCACCAGTGAAAATGCCTTCTGCGGCTGCAAGAGCTTCTGCAGGATTATTAAAAGTATGCAAGCCAACCACTTTTTTATTGATTTTAGAAAATGCCTTTTGGACCGTTTGAGTATATTCATCATGGGTAATTCCGCCAGGACGTGCATACGGAACGAAAATAATTGTTTCGCAATTAGCAAAATGATTTTCTAAGACTGGCAATAAATATTCTAAATAGTCACCTCCATGAAGGGTTGAGGTACTTGCTATAATTAGGTTTTTCATTCGTTATTTAAATTTAAGGCAAATTTACAAATTAATAATTAACATAGATTTACAATTGTGTTGGCCTTTTTTTTGGAAAACTTTAGGATACTTTTGTCCAAGCAATTAACAATACCTTTTGTTTTGAAAACCATTAAATTTAACTTTCTTTTACTTTTTTTAGTAACTTTTGCTCAAGGGCAAACGGCTTCTATTTCTAAAATAATAAATGGAAAAGTCACGTCAAGTTACAATGATTTGGAAGCAATTTATTTGATAAATCTTAAAACAGAAAAATCTACTTTAACGGAACAAGGAGGATATTTTTCTATAACTGCTAGTGTTGGCGATACCTTACTATTCTCTTCGGTACAATTTAAAGGATTAAAAATAGCATTAAAAGAAAGTGATTTTAGTAGTAACCTTTTCTTTGTTAAATTAGAGCCTATAGTTAGGTTTCTGGATGAGGTAAAAATTAACGAATTCAAAAACATTAATGCGGTTTCTTTGGGAATTATTTCTCCTTTTACAAAACATTACACCCCTGCAGAACGAAAATTATATACAGCAACTTCTGGAGGTGGAATTGACCCAATATTAAACTGGATGTCTGGACGGACTGCAATGCTTAAAAAAGAAAAAGAAGTTGAGAAAAAAGAAACCTTAATGGATAAAGTAGAAGGTTGGTATGAAACTAAATACTTTATTCAAACCCTAAAAATTCCAGATGAATATGTAAAGGGATTTGAATATTATATAGTAGAAGATGCAAAATTTGCTGAAGCAGTAAAATCTAAAAACAAAACGATGGCAACTTTTATTATGAATGATTTAGCGGTGCGGTACAAAGGTCTTTTGCAAGAGAAATAATATTTTATGAAAAAACTATTTCTACTTTTCCTCATTTTTCTTCCATTTTTAATTTTCTCCCAAATTAAAAATATTAAAATTCTTCATGCTAAAGTTATTGCCAATTCGATTCCGGTTGAAAGGGCAACAATTACCAATATTATGGATGGGACTTCTTTAATTACAGATGATATAGGACAATTTTCAATTTATGCGAAAGAGGGTGATTTAATTAAAATATCGGGAGTTGCTTTTCAAACCAAACTTGTTGTTTTGAAGGCTGAAGATTTTGGAGAAAATATTTTTATAATTTCTATCAAAGTTAAGTTGAATCAACTTGAAGAGGTAAAAGTTACTAAATTATCTGGCGTTTCTTTGGGAATTATATCGCCATTTACCAAACATTACACCCCTGCAGAAAGAAAGTTAAATTCGGCATCGAATGCTTATCCTACTTTAGGCGTTGGAAATTTTATTGGAGGGTCTGCTGGATTAGATCCAGTATTAAATTGGATGTCTGGTAGAACCGCAATGCTAAAAAAAGAAGTAGAAGTGGAGAAAAAAGAAACCTTAATGGATAAAATTGAGGATTGGTATGAAACTAAATACTTTACCCAGACTTTAAAAATTCCAGAAGAATACGTGAAAGGATTTGAATATTATATAGTAGAAGATACACAATTTGCGGAAGCGATAAAATCTAAAAATAAAACGATGGCAACTTTTATTATGAATGAATTAGCGTTGCGGTATAAAGGTCTTTTGCATGAGAAATAAAAGGTTATTTGCAAAATTTATTTTCAAATCTGCTTTAGCAGATTAAATTAGTGTAATTCATTTTGCACAACAATTTGTTAAAATTCGTGCAATTCGTGTCTATTTTTTAATTTTAAAATACTTTTTGTGTTTGCATCGTTTAAAAAGCGTAAATTTAGGTTAGTTTAAATAAATAGAAATCCGATGAAAACAAATTTAAGAATACTAGTTTTAGTTTTTTGTACCCAATTTTGTTTTTCGCAAAACAACCCCCGAAAAACCCTTCATGGTCAGGTAGTAAACGATTCTGTTAAGGTAGAAAATGTTATTGTTTTTAATGTAAATTCCAAAACAGGAAAAGTGGTTAATTCGGATGGTTCTTTTGAAATTGCTGCACGAGTGAGAGATACTTTGATTTTTTCTAGTTTGTCTTTTCGATCTTTAAAAATGGTGCTAACCGATAAACAGATGAACGAATCTCCGTTAATTGTTAAGTTAGACGTCTTTTACCACCAACTAAATGAAGTTGTCGTTGATAATAATAAAACACCAAAATTTGGCAACACCCAAAAAATTGTAGACAAACCGTATGTTGCAGATGAAAAATCACACCTAAAAAATGACTTTGTTTACGATGGAAGTATAACCAATGGTGTCAATTTTGTGCGATTGTATAAAGACGTTATCAAGTTATTGAAAAAGAAAAATCCAAAAAAATCCGATTTCACAACTGAAGTAAATTTTACCGAAGCAGCCATGAAACGAATAAAATACAGTTTTTATACCAACACTTTACTTTTGAAAGATGATGAAATTAAACTATTTTTGGTCTTTTGTGAGAACGATTCCAAGTCAAAAACAGTTTTAAAAACTAAATCCGATTTTGAATTAATGGATTTCATGATTAATAAAAACAAAGAATTTAAAGCAGTAAAGTCCCATTAGAATGTCAAAATATTTCCGTTTCCTTTTATTTTTAATGTTGTTTGTGAGTTTGTCTTCTATGGGAATTCATAAATTTTACATGGCTATTTATCAAATAGATTATGTGCCCCAAAAAAAACGAATTCAAATTACTTTCCGAATTTTTGTAGACGATTTAAACGCTGCTATTGAGAAAAAATATCATGTAAAAACCAATTTAGGAACAGGTCAAGAAACGGCTCAAGACGAAGTAAACATGAAGAAATATCTTGCTGAAAAATTCTTCTTGAAAGTAAACGGAGTGGTAAAACCAATGACTTTTTTAAGCAAAGAAGTAGAAGCAAATGTGCTGATTTGTTATTTCAGAATCCCAGATGTTTCGAAAATATCCAGTTTAGAAATTGAAAACAGTGCGTTAACCGAATGGAATTCCGAACAGCAAAATATCATCCAAGCCAATATTACGGGAGAAAAGCAAAGTGTAATGCTGACATCTGAAAATTTTAAACGAGTGTTAAAATAATTGCAAAATATTATTTGTCATTAAAAACAATTACTTTTATGCTCTTAAAAATTAAATATGAAGTATTGTTCCTCAATCAGTAAATTATTTTTTCTAATTTTTTCTATCGGAATTTCTGCACAAGAAACTCCAAAACCTGCTACTCCAAGCGAAAAAAATCCAGACAAATTCCAACAGATGTACGATTTATTGGCAACTCCCAATATGTACCGTACCGCCTCTGGAGCGCCAGGACCAGAATATTATCAGCAACAAGCCGATTATAAAATGGATGTAGAGTTGGACGATAAAAACACTAAACTTTACGGGCAAGAAACTATTACTTATACTAATAACGCCAAAGAATCGCTAGATTATCTTTGGGTTCAATTAGATCAAAACCAACAATCGCGTAAGTCGCTTACACCATTAGTGGAAAGCAATAAAACCGATCCTGCAATTAGCGCTCAAGGGTTTTCTAGAAAATATTTAGAAGCCGATTTTGACGGTGGTTTCAATATAGAATTCGTGAAAGATGCCTTAGGGAAACCAATGCAATACACCATCAACCAAACGATGATGCGTATCGAATTGCCTAAAGTTTTAAAACACGGAGAGAAAATTTCGTTCTCTATTAAATGGTGGTATAATATCAACAATTATACTTTGGATGGCGGTCGTTCGGGCTACGAACATTTCGATGCCGATGGAAATAACTTATACATTATTGCACAATTTTATCCAAGAATGGCGGTATATAATGATGTGGAAGGATGGCAAAATATGCAATTTTGGGGTTCGGGAGAATTTGCTTTGCCTTTCGGAAATTTTGAAGTAAACATTACCGTTCCAGCAGATCATATTTTGGAAGCCACTGGAACCTTATTGAATAGAGCAGAAGTTTTCACTCCTGCACAATTAGCGCGTTATGCACAAGCAGAAAAATCATTTGACAATCCTGTAATTGTGGTAACGCAAGCCGAGGCAGAAGCATCTGAAAAAGGATTTTCTGACAAGAAAAAAACTTGGAAATTCAAAGCAGATAATGTTCGAGATTTTGGAATTTCCACTTCTAGAAAATTCATTTATGATGCCATGGCGGTTAAAACCGGAAGCACCACGGCAATGGCAATTTCGTTGTATCCTAAAGAAGGAAACCCGCTTTGGGAGCAATATTCTACTAGAATTATCGCACATACTTTAAAAAGTTATTCTAGTTATACATTTGATTATCCTTACCCAAAAGCAATTTCAATCAATGCAAGAGATCAGGGGATGGAATATCCAATGATTTGTTGGAATTATGGTCGTCCAGATGCGCAGGGAAAGTACAATGACCAAACCAAATACGGAATGTTAGGTGTAATTTGTCATGAAGTTGGACACAATTTCTTTCCAATGATTATCAATTCGGATGAGCGCCAATGGACTTGGATGGACGAAGGTTTGAACTCTTTCATGGAATTTTTAGCCGAAAAATCATTCGATCCTAATTTTCCACTTCGTCGTGGGCCTGCTAAAAACATTGTGCCTTACATGAGTGGCGATCAAAAAGGATTGGAACCTATCATGACAAATTCTGAAAGTATTCGCCAGTTTGGAAATAACGCTTACGGAAAACCAGCAGCGGCTTTAAACATTCTTCGGGAAACGGTTATGGGGCATGAGTTGTTTGATTATGCTTTTAAAACCTATGCCAATCGTTGGAAATTTAAACATCCAACACCAGAAGATTTCTTTAGAACTATGGAAGATGCTTCGGCAGTAGATTTAGACTGGTTTTGGAGAGGTTGGTTTTATACTACCGATGCCAATGATATCGGAATAAAAGAAGTAAAAAAATACTATGTAAGCAACGAGCCTTCTAAAGAAGTTACGGAATTTATGAAGAAGCAAAGACGTCGCGATACTAATCCTGGACCAATGGTTTATATGATTGAAGAGGGTAGTGAAGACTATAAATCGGAAATGAATAAACCTTTTAAAATTACCGATTATACCGCTTTGAACGATTATGTTACTTCGCATTTCAATGCTGAAGAGCGTGCTAAATTAAACGAACCTAAGTATTTTTATCAAGTTACTTTTAATAAACCGGGCGCACTAGTAATGCCAATTATTGTAGAATTAACTTACGAAGATGGCACGACGGAAACACAAAAATTTCCAGCACAAATCTGGCGAATGAACGATAAGGAAGTAAATAGAACTTTTGCATCGCAAAAGGCGATTGTGAAAATTCAATTGGATCCGAAGTTGGAAACTGCCGATATTGATGTAACCAATAATACTTGGCCAAAAGAAGAAGTAAAATCAAAATTTGATTAAGAACTTTGTACCTTTGCAGTGCTATATAAAATTAAATAATCATGTTTGGAGGTGAGTTCTTTTTCATAATAATTGTCGCTTTTTTATTGTTTGGTTCTAAAAATTTACCAGACGTAGTGCGAGGTTATGCTAAAATTTTGGCAACCCTAAAAAATGCTACTAATGAAATTAAAAACGAAATACAAAAAAGTGTCGATGTCAAGGATATTGATGCTTCTATAAAAAACATCACGGGTAATTTTACTCAAGAAGTAGATAAAGTAAAAAGTACTGTAGCCTCTTCCTCTGCCGATTTTGGAAAAAATATTTTAGAAGAACACCAAACTAATATCGCTCAAATTACAGAGGATGTAGAAGAAGTAACCGGACCAATAAAACGCCAAATGTAATGCTCGAAAAAATTATTGCTTTAGATAAAAAGGTGTTTATTTTCTTGAACGGATTGGGTTCGCCAACCTTTGATAGCCTTTGGTTGCTAATAACTAAACAAGCCTATTGGACGCCTTTTTTCTTGCTTTTAGCTTATTTATTATACAAGAAGATAGGTGCTAAAAATCTTGGTGTAGTAGTTATTTTTATTGCCATTATTTTATTTTGTTGCAATACTTCGGTAGAATTTTTCAAAACAACTTTTCATCGTTTACGGCCTTGTAACGATCCAGAAATTAAAGGGATTATTCGAATTGTGCATCAGTCCGATTCGTTTAGTTTTTTCTCTGGACATGCTTCCAATTCAATGGCAACGATGCTATTCTTGTATTTGATTTTTAAAAAATATTACAAATATGCCTTCTTAATATTCCTATATCCGTTAATTTTTGCATATAGCAGAATTTATCTTGGAGTTCATTTTCCAACCGATATTTTAACGGGCTATATCTTTGGGGCAATATTTGGCTTTCTATTCTATAAAGGATATCAATATTATTTGTCTCGATAATCTAAAAAAAGATTTCAAAAACATAGGATTATCAATAGACTCCAGAGCACTAATAAAATAAATTTTATGTTATGATTTTATGCTCTAATAATCCGAGGTTTATATTTGAATTTTGTTTCTTTTTCTTCACATTTCTTTCTTTTTCGCAAGAAGGAACTCCAGTAAAACATGAAATTATTAAGAAAAATTTCTCGCAACAATGGGAATTGGATAGTATTTACAAGGAAGGTACTTTTAGATTAGTTTCTTATAAACCAATTTACATTACAGCAGGAAGATGGTCTAGTAGTCCCAATTATTTGCCAACAAGCGAAAATCCGAATAATTCTGCAATTGTTCCAGAAGAATATAATAATTATGAAGCCAAGTTTCAGTTAAGTTTTAAAACCAAAGTGATGCAGTCTGTTTTTTGGGGAACAGGTGATTTATGGCTTGGATATACTCAAAAAGCACATTGGCAAATTTATAATAAAAATATTTCAAGATCCTTTAGAGAATTAAATTACGAGCCCGAATTAATTTTAAATTTCCCTCTTAATTTTAAATTTTTTCAAGGTAGATTTAGAACTATTGGTGTTGCCTTTAATCATCAATCTAATGGCGGTAAATTGCCTTTGTCTAGAAGTTGGAATCGTTTGGTTTTTAATCTTGGATACGAAGTTGGTAATTGGCAAGTGGTTTTTAAACCCTGGATACGAATTAAAGACCAAGAAGATGAAAATCCTGAAATCACAAAATATATTGGTGATGGTGAACTAAATGTTGGCTATACTTATGAACGACATGAGTTTTATGCGATAGCAACGCACTCTTTTAACACTGTAAAACATGGAAGTTTTCAGCTTAATTATGTTTTTCCAATAGAAGGACATATTCGCGGGCATTTGCAAGTATTTCATGGTTTTGGTGAAACGATGATTGATTACAACCATTATCAAACCACAGTGGGCTTAGGGATATCTTTTGCGAATTGGTAAAAAAAATTAAATAACCCTACTCACAGTTAATCCATCCCGAATAGGCAATAAAACCGTTTCCACTCTAGGGTCGTTATTTACGATTTGATTGTATTCTAATAATACTTTTGTGCTCATATCTTTTGGATTCAATTCTTCCAAAACTTTTCCGCTCCACAACACATTGTCCGATAAAATGATACCACCTGGATTCATTATAGGAACAATCATATTAAAATAATGAATGTAATTTTCTTTATCAGCATCAATAAAAACCAAGTCGTATTTTTTGTTTAATGTTGGAATGATTTCTAAAGCATTCCCTAAATGTGCGGTGATTTGGTTTTTCCATGGCGATAAATCGAAATATTTTTGTTGGATGGAAACCAATTCTTCTTTAATATCAATAGTATCTAGAGTTCCGTCTTTTTGCAATCCTTCTGCTAAGCACAAAGCAGCATAACCAGTATAAGTTCCAATTTCCAAAATACTTTTAGGATGTATTATTTTAGATAACATACTTAAAACTCTTCCTTGAAAATGTCCGCTTAACATTCTAGGTTGAAGAATTTTCTGATGGGTTTCTTTAAATAATTGCACCAACAATTCGGGTTCGTTTTGCGAATGTTGTTCAACGTAGGCTTCTAATTCTTCGGATATGAAATGCA
The DNA here is from genome assembly GCA_947451525.1 of Flavobacteriaceae bacterium. Lineage (GTDB taxonomy): Bacteria > Bacteroidota > Bacteroidia > Flavobacteriales > Flavobacteriaceae > Flavobacterium. The sequence goes on along the minus strand of CANFZM010000020.1, from coordinate 1,863 downwards.
TGGTTAGTTATTGTTAAATAATTCAATTAAATAATTAAAAGAGCACTCAGATTCTTTTTCGTATTTATAGGATGCTGCAGTTAATACAATTTTCTTCTTTACTCCAATTATATAGTATATTATTAATTCATCAGAAGTTCTGCTTGATTTTTTTTTAAGTTTATACAAATAATAATTTTTTTTTGGAATAACTTCTGTAGATATAATTTCTAATTTTCTACTTTTTAAACTTTGCGAAAAATTATTGTTTGTTTTTACAATATCATTGCCATTTTTAAGGGGCAATTTGGTAGAATCCCATTTTGCAAATTCAAGAATTGTATTATTTTCATTTTTAAAGATAGGACAATGTGAAATTAGATTTTCATTTTTATTTGTTTTGTCTAAATCTTCCCATTTCCCCGGAATGATTAATTCATTTAACCCTGAATCAATTTTTCGAGTTGTTTTTTTTATAGAATCGTATTGTCCAAAACTATTAAACGATAAAAGTAAAAAGATAAGTATGTGATAATATTTCATCGAGATTGTTTTTTTTGCAAAACTACAAATTACAAAACACAAATATCCATTTCAACTAATTGTTTTACCTTTGCACCATGATGGATAAAAAAGACATTCGGGCTATTTCTAAAGAAGAACTACGAGATTTTTTTGTTGCCAATGGCGATAAGCCTTTTCGTGGCAATCAAGTTTATGAATGGTTGTGGAGCAAAGGTGCTCATAGTTTTGAAGATATGACCAATGTTTCAAAGGAAACTCGGGCTATGCTAGAAACTAATTTTGTAATCAACCACATCAAAGTTGATACCATGCAACGCAGTGCGGATGGAACGGTTAAAAATGCAGTTCGTCTACACGATGGTTTGGTGGTAGAAAGTGTCTTAATTCCAACAAAAACAAGAACTACGGCTTGCGTATCTTCGCAAGTGGGTTGTAGTTTGGACTGTAATTTTTGTGCTACTGCTCGATTAAAACGAATGCGAAATCTAGAACCTGGCGAAATTTACGACCAAGTTCTTGCTATAGATAACGAAAGTAAATTATACCACAATCGCCCGCTTTCTAATATTGTTTTTATGGGAATGGGAGAGCCGTTGATGAATTACAATAATGTTATTAAGGCTATTGATAGAATTACATCCGATGAAGGACTTGGAATGTCGCCTAAACGAATTACTGTTTCTACCTCTGGAATTCCAAAGATGATTAAGAAAATGGCGGATGATGAGGTGAAATTCAATCTAGCAGTTTCTTTACACTCGGGTATTGACGAAGTAAGAGCTAGAATTATGCCTTTTAGTAAAAATTTCCCTCTAGCAGATTTGAGAGAATCATTAGAATATTGGTATCGAAAAACAAAAAGCAAAATCACCTATGAATATGTAGTTTGGGGTGGGATTAACGACACTAAAGAAGCGGTTGATGCCTTAGTGAAATTTTGCAAATATGTGCCATGTAAGGTGAATTTAATTGAATACAACCCAATTGATGATGGTGAATTCCAACAAGCATCCGATGAAGCAATTAATTTGTATATCCAAGAATTAACTAAAAACAATATCGTAGCCAAAGTACGAAGAAGTAGAGGTAAAGATATTGATGCCGCATGCGGTCAATTGGCTAATAAAGAAGCATAGACTATTTGTTTAAATTTGAAATAAAAACTAACAACCCCATTTAACATATGCTAAATGGGGTTGTTGTTATTTAAATTGGTACTATACCATAAAGTGTGTAAGTAAAAAAAATATGAGGGTTTGTGCAAACCCTCATATTTTTTTTACTTAATTTTAATATTTACACATTTTATGAAAAAAGAAGATTTATTATCCGATGAATTTTTGAAGCAATTCAAAACAG
>CANFZM010000019.1 GCA_947451525.1 Flavobacteriaceae bacterium | reverse complement strand
TGAGAAGAATTTATTACTTTCATAATTGGTATTTGTTGCAACACCAATTTAGGTGAAAATACCCAAACCGCAAAGCATTTGTAGTCAAATCTTTGCGGTTATTTTTAAAATACACATGCGGATTTAAGGTTGCAATCCGTGCCCACAAAGAAATTAAAAATAAAGCCAAATCCATAATAGATTAGAGTATAATTAATTTTGAACTAACTATAAAACAGCAATTTTTTCTTTATTCAAAAAGTATTCTTGTGGAGTTAATCCAGTATTTATTTTGAAACTTGTATAAAATGGGCTATAGGATGAAAAACCAATATCCTTTGCTAAAGATTCAATGGTGTTAGATTTTAAATATCCTTCTTCTATTAACTTAACTGCCTCATTAATGCGAACTGCTTTTTTATAATTGGTAAAAGAAAGAGTACAATGGTGTTTAAATAAAAATGCTAAATGGCTTTTTGGAATGGACAGAAAATTTGACAAATCTATTAAACTGAAATCAGGATTTTTGTAATTTTTATAAGAAAAATCTATAGATTCAATCTCTGAAATATAGTTGTCTAAATTTTGAAAAACAATTTCACTCAAATTATTTTCTTGAACATTTGCAAGATTTAAAGCCAATTTCTTATTCCAAATATTCGTAATCACTATATTTTTCTTATTTACATCCGTTAATCTATTTGTTAAAAAGGTATATCCATATAATATTTCAGGAGTCATTAAGACTTTTATAAATATCATGGAAGCAATAATACAAGATATTATTGAAAATATATCTGAGTGATTAAAATTGACATTTAATCGATAAATTACAAATTCAGTTAATGTGCGAATAAAAACAAAAACCATACAAATAAATAAAAACAACATCCAATGTTTTAATATAGTATGCTGTTTATTTGTAATAGTTATATTGTTAGTTTCTCTGCAAAATTTATTTTTTAATATTAAATAACTCACTACTAAATAATAAAAAAAATAAATTATAAATAATCCAACACACAATGTAATTGAAATATTTAATAGTCCTTGGTATACTAATAAAGTTAAAACATACAATAAAAAAAATGCGAAGAAATGTAAAAGGTCCTTAAATATTGACCTTTTCTTTTTCTTAACTAAATCTTCAAAATAAAGATAAAGCAGAATAATTATTAATAACCCAGGTAGATTTGTAATTATATCAAAGTTGCTACAATACTCAGAAAAGAAAATATCTCGGATGCCTAATAAAAAAAATTTAACGGTTATCAAGAAAAAAGACATTATGAGGTACTTATTTAAAAAACCATTGTTTTTTGCTCTTGACATCAACAATATTAGGGTTACAAAACCAATGCTACTTGTAAATAAAAAAAGTATTTTAAACATGGGGTTGGGGCTTAAATGTATAATGCAAATTTATGCTAAACGAACTTTTTAGGAAAGGTTTTAATATGTTTTATAAAATATAGTATTATTAAAAAGCCAAAAGAAGTCGTTAAAAATAATAAAAACAACTTTTTGACTTTAAAAAAATCCAACATTGTTGTTAAATCTTAAAAATAACTAATTATTTATTGTAAATTAAAAGTTCTTACATTGTTGATAAAAAAAATCAAAATAATTTTACAAAATTAATGCCCTAAAAATGGAATTTATTTTTAGATTGAATAAATACAATGATTTTAATAATATGTAAATGAAAACCATAACTAGTAATATTATAAACAAAAACATTTTAAGAATTAATAAAGAGGAAACTTTAGTTTTATTTAAAATAGATAAAATTCTTATAGAGTTAGCGCCAATAAAATCTGATTTCCGTATTATTCATCTTGCTTATTTAATAGATTATCCACCTGAAAATATTTCTAAATTACTTAAAAAAATATATGGAAAAAACTTTAATCAAATAGTTAATTTGTATAGACTTGCTTACATGGAAAAATTAATATTTCAAGAAGTATTTAATAAGAAAAAAATTAATATTTCAGAATTAATTAAACAGGCAGGATTTAATTCTAGAAATTCCTATTATGTCACTTTAAAAGCAAGCAATGAATTAAATATAAATACCCTCTAAGGAATTCCACCACGCTGTGCGAAGTCCCCGATTTTTTGCCCACAAAGAAATTAAAACTAAAACCACATCCAAAAAATGTGGTTTTTTCATGAAACACTCAACCTATAACCCTTATATTATCCCGCTGTGCGAAGTCTCCCGACTTCGTGCCCACAAAGAAATTAAAACTTGAATAATTACCGAATAGAGAAAGCAACAAAAAAGGAGCTAAAAATAATTATTTTCAGCTCCTTTTAATATAAAATAGTATAAAGTTTACTCTTTACTAGCCAAATAACGTTCGGCATCTAAAGCGGCCATACAACCTGTTCCGGCAGCAGTAATTGCTTGACGGTACACATGGTCGGCAGCATCACCACCAACAAAAACTCCAGCAACATTCGTTTTAGAAGTCCCTGGAATGCTTACAATATATCCGGTTTCGTCAAGGGTAATAAAATCTTTAAAAATATCGGTATTTGGTTTATGGCCAATTGCTACGAAAAACCCAGTTGCAGGGATTTCTTTAGTCTCCCCAGAAGTTCTGTTTTTAACACGAACAGCAGTTACTACTTGTCCGTCTCCCAAAACTTCATCCGTTTCGGTATTCAATAAAATTTCAATATTTTCAGTTTTTCTAACGCGTTCTGCCATGATTTTAGAAGCTCTAAATTGCTCACTTCTAACTAACATAGTAACTTTTTTACAAAGTTTAGAAAGATAATGCGCTTCCTCACAAGCCGAATCTCCAGCACCAACAATTACTACTTCTTGATTTCTATAGAAAAAACCATCACAAACAGCACATGCCGAAACACCACCGCCTGTTTTTAAATAATGTTGTTCTGAGTCTAATCCTAAATACTTAGCAGAGGCACCGGTAGAAATAATAACTGTTTCGCAATGCAATTCTTTGGTGTCGTTAATCCATACTTTATGTATAGGTCCTGAGAAATCTACCTTAGTAGCCCATCCATCACGAACATCTGTACCAAAGCGTTGTGCTTGTAGTTGTAAGTTAATCATCATTTCAGGTCCAGTAATTCCTTCAGGGTTACCAGGCCAGTTTTCAACCTCATTGGTAGTAGTTAATTGCCCACCAGGTTGTGTTCCTTGGTACAAAACCGGATTCATATTGGCTCTAGAAGCATATATTGCAGCAGTATAACCCGCTGGACCAGAACCTATAATAAGACATTTTATTTTTTCAATTGTTTCAGACATAACTTGTTTGTTTAAGAAAGACAAAGGTAAGTTTTTATTAAAATAAATTCCTAAAAATGCTAACAGAAATAGTTATGTTAAAATAAATAAAATAATTACTTAAAAACATTTTGAAAACCGATTAATTGGTTTTATATTTGCACTCGCTTTCGGGGTGTAGCGTAGCCCGGTTATCGCGCCTGCTTTGGGAGCAGGAGGCCGCAGGTTCGAATCCTGCCACCCCGACAAAAGTCTTTTCATTTATTTGAAAAGACTTTTTCTTTTTACCAACATTCCCCTCCTCTGGAGGGGTGCCCAAAGGGCGGGGTGGTTAAAAACCTCCATTAAAAATCTTTCAATTTTTTTAATAAAGAAAAAACCATTAAGAAATTAAGTTACATTAAGTTCTAACTTAATTGTCTTAATTTTTTAATGGTTTAAATAAAGAATGCAATCCAAAAAATTGCATTCAATCTCTTATTTAGTAGGCTTTTTAGTAAGCACTGCACTATCTACAAAACGTTTCATATCAATTTTTTGATCGCCATACAATTGTATTTCCGATTTTCCAGAAGCATCAATAGAAAGAGTTCCTTTCACTAAAAGATTTACCGAAGAATAAGCCTCGCAAGTAAGTTCTGCATTTTTTACTGCCAATGCTTTTGCTTCAAGAGAAGCGTTATTATCCAAACGTACTTTCATTTGCTCTGCATCGCCAGTAATTATTGCATCGCTTTTTTGATACAAATCCAAAGTCAAATTAGTAGTAGTAACTTGTGCTTTCAAGGAAGCATTTTTACTTAAATTAATAATGGTGTTTTCGCCTTTAGTATTCAATTCTACTTTAGATTTATCATCCATAAACAAAGAAAAATTCTTCGATTTAGAACTCAATATTAAATTTGAATAATCGTAACTTTTAAAAGTTATGTTATCCAATTCAATGTCGGCAATAGCGCTAACGGTAGCCTCATTTCGAGAAACTACTTGTTTGAAATCATCGGTATAGGTTACTCGGATGCTTAATTTTTTATATCCTGAAATACTTTTAAGTGTGGATAAACGCAAGGTAGATCCGCTGATGGTAGCATCAATTGCATCGTGAAGGTTATCATCGGCTTCAATTTCTAAACCACATTCAGTTCCTTTAACTAAAAAGATTTCTAAATTATCAGCAACTTCTAGAGAGGAGAAATTTTCAATTTTTTTAATCTCTGTAGTTACAATTTTAGATCCTTTAACTTTTTCTTTCTTTTGAGAATACGCGAACGAGGTTGTAAATACTAGTGCAATTATAAGTACTATGTTTTTCATTTCTAATAGTTTTAGTGCGGCAAATTTATAAAAATTATTGGTTTGGTGTAAATTGTGGCTTATTGTTTTAAACGAACGCTCCATTCAAAATCCATTTCCGAAACTACATCGCCCTGCGCATCTACCCCAATCGATTTTAACCAAAGGGTTTGCCCTTCGCCAGTAGCGATGGTTTTCTGTATCGCCTCTTCGATGATTGCACCATCCGAACAGGTAAAAGTAATTCTTCCTTTTGCCTTTTTGGTAAAATTTCCTTTATTGTTGGCAACCAACATCGATATGTTTTTTTTACTTTTCTTTATTTGATACATCACCAAAGCACCAGTAGTTAGTTCGGCAGCCATGGCTTGTACCGCAAAATAAATAGAGTTAAACGGATTTTGATTTAACCAGCGGTGTTTAACTGTTGCAACACAAATAGTAGGGGAGATGGATTTTACTCTTACCCCACACCAAAAAGCAGAGGGAAGTTTGAAAAATAAAAAAGTATTCAATTTAGCCGGTGAAAATTCCATGAAGTATTGATTTTGTTGTAAATATACAAAAAATAGTAGGCGTAACTATAAAATCCAATTTGTTAATTAAATGTTAAATAATAGTACTTTGTAATGCATATTACCTTTTTTAGGTTGTATCTTTGCATAAGAAATTAATGGTCTATCTATAGTATTGTTAGTTTTGGAGTTTTAATCATCAAGTAACTTGTGCAAACAAGTAAATCAATCAAAAAAAGAATAGTTTAATCAAAAAAAATCAAATGGAATCATGAACATTGAAAACACGAAGGCTCAAATGCGAAAAGGTGTTTTAGAATTTTGTATCTTATCGGTGTTAAAAGAGAAAGAAGCCTACACCTCAGAAATATTAGATACCTTAAAAAACGCCAAACTTCTTGTAGTAGAAGGAACAATTTATCCGCTATTAACAAGATTGAAAAACGATGGTTTACTTAATTACCGCTGGGAAGAATCCACTTCAGGACCACCAAGAAAGTATTACGAGTTAACCGAATTAGGAAAAACATTTTTAAACGAATTAAATGGTACTTGGACCGAATTGTCTGACGCCGTAAACATCATAACCAATCAAAAATAACAATCATGAACAAAACAGTAAATATTAATATAGGTGGTTTATTTTTTCACATCGATGAAGATGCATACCAAAAGTTATCTAGATATTTTGATGCGATAAAACGTTCTCTTTCTAATTCTTCTGGAAAAGAGGAAATAATGAAAGACATTGAAATGCGTGTTGCCGAACTTTTTACCGATAGACAAAAAAGTGACAAGCATGTAATCAATAATAATGATGTAGATGAAGTAGTTACCGTTATGGGTCAACCAGAAGACTATAGAATTGACGATGATACGGAACAAGCAAGACCAATTAATGATGCTTATACAGGAATAAAAAAATTATACCGCGATGAAGATCACGGCATGATAGGAGGGGTTTGTACTGGTCTTGGACATTATTTTGGAATAGATTTGGTGTGGATTAGACTTTTATTTTTAATACTTTTCTTTGGTTTTGGTACTGGGCTTATTGCTTATTTAGTCTTATGGATTGCCATGCCGAAAGCAGTTACCACTTCCGAAAAATTAGAAATGACCGGTGAACCAGTTACTATTTCTAATATAGAAAAAAAAGTAAGAGCAGAATTTGATAACGTTTCTGATAAAATAAAAAACGCAAATTACGATGAGTTAGGAAACCGCGTAAAAAATGGAGCAGAAACAGTAGGAAATAAATTAGGAGGGGTTTTTACTTCTGTTTTTGAAGCATTTGCAAAAGCAATAGGAGTATTAATTATAATTTTTTCATCGCTAACCCTTTTTGGAGTTTTCATTATGTCTGTTGTTGCGATATTTTCTAGTTCATTACCGCAAAACACCTTAATTAATCACTTCAGAACTCCATTAGGATTAGAAACACCGCTTTGGATACAGGGAGTTTTATTTCTATTGACTTTAGGAATTCCATTTTTCTTCTTACTTATTTTAGGATTAAAATTATTGGTAACCAATTATAAATCTATTGGAAATATTGCAAAATATACCTTACTAGCCGTTTGGATTATTGCTGTTGGGATATTGATTTCCTTAGGAATTAATGAGTTTACACAAATTTCTTCAGAAGCCAAAGATGTTAAAAAGGAAATAATTAATATGGCACCAAGAGATACGCTTTATGTTAGTTTTAAAAACAACGATTTTTATGATAAAGATGTAAACGATCGAACCGATTTTAGACTAACACAAGACGAATCCAATCATGAAGTAATTTATTCCAATGATGTGCATTTAAAAATAATGCATACCACAGAAAAACTTCCTTATATTCAAGTAGAAAAACTTGCCTTTGGTAAATCAGCGGAAGAAGCCAAAAAACGTGCTGAAAAAATCAAATACAGTTATAAAATTGAGGGAAATCAATTGATTTTAGATAATTACTTATTGAGTGAAGTTGCTTCTAAATTCAGAAATCAAAAAGTAGAATTATTTTTGTACTTACCAGAAGGAATGTTATTTAAAACAGCTTCAAGTGTTGAACATTTTGATGATTCGGATAATAATTATTTCAATATGCATTATAGCTCAGGAGATTATGTATATAAAGTAGGAGATTCTAAAATAAAATGCCTAAATTGTCCTGCCAATGAAAATGACTATGAAGATATGGATATTCAAACGGAAGATATAAATGAAGTACAAGGTGATTCGGTAAAAACAGTTACGGTTAAAGTTAATGGTAAAGAAATTATTAGAACTGAAACCAAAACCAAAACATACCAAAGTGAACCAGGAAGCTTGGAATTAAATAAAGACGGAGTATTAATTAAAACTAAATAGTCATGGTAAAATTAATTATTTTTTGTACTAAGTTATTGATTGCAACCACTGTTGCACTATTGTTTGCTTCTTGTAATGAAAATAACTTTACTGGAATTAAAGGCAACGGAAAAGTTCAAACCGAAAAAAGAACCATCACCGAAAAATTTACTAAAATTTCAGTAAGTAGAGGTTTAGAAGTGATAGTAGAACAAGCCAATACCGTTTCTGTTGAAGTGGAAGCCGACCAAAATTTACTAAGTCACATTACAACCAAAGTTGAAAATGGAATTTTGGTAATAACTTCCGATGTGAATATATACAGTGCCGATGCCGAAACTATTCGTGTCAAAATGCCAGTAATTGAGGCTCTTGAAGCAACAAGCGGTTCTAATATTAAATCTAATGGAACTATAAAAAGCACTAGTAATGCAACCACATTTAAAGCAAAAACATCTAGCGGAAGCGAAATAGACGCCACTCTTGAAATGGACGCTATTGATGCCGAATCTACTAGCGGAAGCACCATTACATTGTCTGGTAAAACTTTAAAGTTTAGCGCTGCTTCTTCAAGCGGATCCGAATTAAATGCCAAAAATCTTTTGGCTAATCAAGTAATTGCCGAAGCAACCAGTGGAAGTTCATTAGACGTACATCCTTTAGTTAGTTTAAATGCAAAAGCATCCAGCGGTGCATCCATAGATTACGAAGGAAAACCCAAAAATATTTCTAAGGAAGAAACCTCCGGTGGAAGCGTTTCTAGTAATTAGAATTTTTATTTTTTTTAGTTGTAAAATCCCAATGAAAGTTGGGATTTTTTTTGCGAAAAGGATATAATTTTCATCAAATTTTTATACCATATACAAAAAGTAAACACTCGCATTCCGTCACCCCTCTCCTTTGGAGAGTTCTTTTCCCGATTTTCGGGAGGCCGAGGGTGAGGATATAGTACAAAACTCTCACGCAAAACACTCGCGTTCCTTCACCCCTCTCCTTTGGAGAGTGCTTGTCCCTATTTTCGGGAGGCCGGGGGTGAGGATATAGTACAAAACTCTCACGCAAAACACTCGCATTCCGTCACCCCTCTCCTTTGGAGAGGGGCCGGGGGTGAGGTTAATAAACATCCGCTTCAACAAAAGTTAAACCAATGACAATTAACGAATGTTTTATACTATTTCTTCGTAATTTTGAATAAAAAATAAGATGAAAGTTTTAATAACAGGTGCCACAGGATTAATCGGACAAGAGTTAACCAAATTGCTTTTGCAAAATAACCATACCGTTCATTATTTAACCACATCCACATTAAAAATTCAAAACAGAGACAATTATTTCGGCTTTTATTGGAATCCCAAAGAAGGAAAAATAGACGAAAATTGTATGGATGGAATAGATGTAATAGTTCACTTGGCAGGGGCATCAATATCCAATAGATGGACCAATTCCTACAAGCAAGAATTAATAGAAAGCCGTCTCTTATCCGCCAATTTGTTATTCCATTTGCTAAAGAAAAGCCCCAATCAAGTCAAACATTACATTTCCGCTTCCGGAACAGCCATCTATCCCGACAGCGATACTGCCGTTTACGATGAAACTTCCACAGCAATAGACAATTCTTTTCTAGGAAAACTAGTCGTGAAGTGGGAAGAAAGTGCCGATCAATTCCAATTGTTGAATATAAAAGTCGCTAAAATGCGAACAGGAGTAGTCTTTTCCAATAAAGGAGGAGCACTTCCAGAAATGGTAAAACCAATAAAAATGTTTGTAGGATCTGGCTTCGGAAGCGGAAAACAACTCCAAACCTGGATCCATTTAAACGATATTGCTTCCCTATATTATTTTGCTATCCAAAACCAGACTGAAGGCGTTATTAATGCCGTGGCGCCCAATACAATTACCAACCAGGCACTGACTAAAGAAATCGCACAATGCTTACATCGCCCATTATTTCTGCCCAACATTCCACAGTGGGTAATGAAATTAATTTTGGGTGAAATGCATATTTTGCTCTTCAATAATAAAAATATACTGCCTAAGAGAGCCCTAGATCTCGGCTTCCAGTTTCAATTTCCAACCGCAGAAAAAGCATTGCAAAATCTCCTAAAATAAAAAAAGTTCCAGTTATCGCTGGAACTTTTTTCAGAAATGAATCAATACTATATTTCGCCTTTCGGCTAATTGTAAACCTTTTATAATTCAAATATAGAGATAACTACAACGCAATAGTCTTAAAATTATATTAAAGTTTTTTAGGAGCACCACATTAGGCATTTTTTCAAGCCCTATTCCCGCATTCCGTTCCAATCTGGCATTGCGAGGAACCAAGCAATCAGTATAACTTTTTCAGTTATCGCAATGCCAGGATTTCCACTTCATTCGGGGCTAAATTCAATCTTGGGGTTGCCAAATTAAAATTTCCCCACAAAGAATAGTTAAAAAACACCACAAAACACTCCCACAAAACACTCGCATTCCGTCACCCCTCTCCTTTGGAGAGGGGCCGGGGGTGAGGATATTTCACAATACGATAAGTACAAAACCTTCCCGCAAAATACTTGCATCCTGTCACCCCTCTCCTTTGGAGAGGGGCCGGGGGTGAGGTTAATAATAAATTAGTGACAATTTGACATTTTTAAAATAATGGCAGTACTTTTGCAATCCGATAAATCGGAATAAAATAAGCCATGAACTTCAAAGATATATTTAAAAACAAAAGCACGATGAGTACGGACAAAACGGATAAAGAAATTGTTGAAAACGAAATTAACCTTCCAACAGAAGAAAACCCAACCGAAGAAAATCCTTCAGTTAATGGCGCTACAGGAGTTGAACCTGAAGTAGAATTAACTTTAGAACAACAATTAGAAGCAGATTTAACAAATGAAAAAGACAAACATTTACGTCTTTTTGCCGAATTCGAAAACTATAAAAGACGTACAACCAAAGAACGTATCGAATCCTTTAAAACTGCCAACCAAGAAGTTTTACAAGCCATGTTGCCAGTTTTGGACGATTTTGACAGAGCCCTTGTCGAAATTTCTAAATCCGAAGACAAAGCCATGTTACTTGGAGTAGAACTAATTCATGAAAAATTTAAATCTACCCTTTTTTCTAAAGGATTAGAAGAAGTAGAAGTTAGAAAAGGAGATGCTTTCAATGCCGATTATGCCGAAGCAATCACCCAAATTCCTGCTCCAACCCCAGACTTAAAAGGAAAAATTGTGGATGTACTTGAAAAAGGATACAAATTAGGAGACAAAATCATTCGTTTCCCAAAAGTAGTTTTAGGAAATTAATTCCTTTACTGTCACCCCGAGCGCAGTAGCGGGACTTTAATTCAATATTTAAAATGAAAAAAGATTTTTACGAAATATTAGGCATCTCAAAAAGCGCCACACCCGAAGAAATAAAAAAGGCCTACCGCAAAAAAGCGTTAGAATTTCACCCTGATAAAAATCCGGGAGATGCTGCAGCCGAAGAAAATTTCAAAATGTGTGCTGAAGCCTATGAAATATTAAGTGACCCAAATAAAAAAGCCAAATACGATCAATACGGTCACCAAGCCTTTGATGGCGGAGGTGGTGGAGGCGGCGGTCACCACATGAACATGGACGATATTTTCAGTCAGTTTGGAGATATTTTTGGTGGAGGTGGTTTCGGTGGTTCTTTTGGTGGCGGTGGATTCGGAGGAAACTCTGGAGGACAACGTCGTGTAAAAGGTAGCAACCTTCGTATTAAAGTGAAACTTACCCTTGAAGAAATTGCCGATGGCGTTGAGAAAAAGGTAAAAGTTAAACGTAAAATACAAGCACCTGGCGTAAAATATAAAACTTGTTCTACTTGTAATGGGCAAGGGCAAGTACTAAGAGTAACCAACACCATTTTGGGTAGAATGCAAACTGCTGCAACCTGTACTGTTTGTGGTGGCTCTGGACAAACTATCGAAAGCAAGCCAACCAACGCCGATGCATACGGAATGATAATGGAAGACGAAACCGTATCCATAAAAATCCCTGCAGGAGTAGTAGACGGCATGCAACTTAAAGTTTCAAGCAAAGGTAACGATGCTCCAGGAAACGGTATTCCTGGTGATTTAATTGTTGCTATTGAAGAATTAGAACACGAATTTTTAAAACGCGAAGGTGAAAATCTGCACTTCGATTTATACATTAGTTTTCCAGAAGCAGCCTTAGGGGTTTCTAAAGAAATTGAAGCCGTAAACGGAAAAGTTAGAATCAAACTAGAAGAAGGAATCCAATCGGGTAAAATATTGCGTTTAAAAGGAAAAGGAATCCCTAGCCTTAACAGTTACGGAAGCGGCGATTTATTAGTACATGTAAATGTATGGACTCCTAAAACCTTGAACAAAGAACAACGTATTTTCTTTGAAAATTCACTTACCGACGAAAATTTCATACCACATCCTGAAAAGGGAGATAAATCTTTCTTTGATAAAGTAAAAGACATGTTCTCATAATTTTTTTTGCAAATAATTTTGCAATTTTTCCCATCCTTGTTTCTTAATAAGGGTGGGTTTTTTTTGTAACAAAACATTCGAATTAAATACTAATTCTTTATATTTACAGAATGCAATTGCAATAATAAATATAATATATTCCAATCTTTTCTCCCTCTCCTGTCATTGCGAAGGATGAAGCAATCTAGAGGGTCGGGGAGAGGAAAAATAATTAATATATTTTATTTAAAATGTTCTCACAAAAAAACTTAGGATTTATTTATAAATTGCGCCTTAGCGTCTTTGCGAGAAAAACAGAAAACATTTTTAGATAGATATATTATTTTATAAAAAAAGAACACACCATTAAATTTTGAAATTTAATACAATTTATGAGCAACATACTCGAAGTACACAAAGTAGTAAAGCAATACGGCAATTTTACTGCGCTTAATGAAGTCTCTTTATCCATCCCAAACGGAAGCATTTACGGATTATTAGGTCCTAATGGTGCCGGAAAAACCTCCTTAATTCGTATTATCAACCAAATTACCATGCCCGATAGTGGCGAGATTATTTTGGATGGAAAATTACTAAAACCCGAAGACGTTCAATACATTGGCTACATGCCCGAAGAACGCGGTTTGTACAAATCAATGAAAGTTGGCGAGCAATGTTTGTATTTGGCACAACTAAAAGGTTTGTCCAAGCACGATGCTAAAACCCAACTCGAATATTGGTTTGAACGATTGGAAATTCAAGGTTGGTGGAACAAGAAAATTGAAGAACTTTCTAAAGGAATGGCACAGAAAATCCAATTTGTGGTTACGGTTTTGCACAAACCTAAATTGCTTATTCTAGACGAACCTTTCTCTGGTTTTGACCCTGTAAATGCCAATTTAATTAAAGACGAAATTATCGAATTAAACAAACAAGGTACTTCGGTTATTTTTTCTACCCACCGTATGGAAAGCGTAGAAGAAATGTGCGACCACATTGCTTTAATTCACAAATCGAATAAATTGATTGAAGGCAAACTAACCGATGTTAAAAAACAGTTCCGAACCAACAGTTACGAAGTAGGAATTCTTAGCGAAAACAGCGAAGGTTTAGTAAAAGAATTATCGGAAAAATTCACCCTTTCCACCACCGATTTCAAATCCCTAAATGACGAATTAAAACTAGAAATTCAACTCGGATCCATGGCTCCTAATGAACTACTACAACTTTTACTGCAACGTGGGCAAGTAACCCATTTTATGGAAAAAATCCCGAGTGTAAACGATATTTTTATTAAAACAGTAACCGAGTAGCAAACCTAAACTACTAAACTCATAAACCTTCTAAACTTTTTAAATGAGCAAATTAGCACTAATAATAAGAAGAGAATTTATTGCCAAAGTCCGCAATAAATCATTTATCGTAATGACGTTTTTAAGTCCGTTATTGTTTGTAGGAATTGGTGTTTTTGTGGGCTATTTAAGCACCATGAAATCCGAAATGAAAACCATCGTAATTCACGATGCCACCGGACGATTTGTAAACGAATTCAAAAGCGATAAAGAATACAAATACCTCAATTTATCCAGCGTAGATTTAAAGATTCTAAAAGACAGCATCGTCAAAGAAAGTTACCAAGGACTATTGGTAATTCCCAATAACACCAACAATACTACCTTACAAAACAAGGTGCAATACATTTCTAGCGACAGCCCTAGCGTAACCTACATCAACGATTTAGAAGACGTTATCGCCAAGAAAATCACTTCCGAAAACTTCCAAAGAGAAGGTCTCGACACCCTAAAAATCAATAAAGCCAAAGCCAATGTTTCCATCAGTCTTACCAAAGCCTCTGGCGAAGCGGCTCTAAAAGGGCTTAACGAAATCAAAATTATCATAGGCGGTGCCTTTGGTTACCTCATTATGATGTTCATCATTTTATACGGAAATATGGTAATGCGCAGCGTCATTGAAGAAAAAACCTCCCGAATTATCGAGGTCATTATTTCCTCCGTAAAACCATTCCAATTAATGATGGGAAAAATCATCGGAACCTCCTTAGCAGGAATCCTACAATTTCTCATTTGGGCCCTTCTAGGCTTGACCGCAATGTTCGTTTTATCTTCCGTTTTCGGAGTACAAATGGGTGCCACTTCTGGAGCACAAACCCAAGCAATACAGGCAGCCCAACACCAAATGGGTGGCGAATTGCAAATGTATTTAAATGAAATATGGAACCTGCCAATAGCCACCATCCTAATTTGTTTTATCATTTATTTCATCGGAGGTTACTTTTTGTACAGTTCCTTTTATGCCTCCATCGGAGCAGCAGTCGATAACGAAACCGACTCCCAACAATTTCTTCTACCTATTATTATGCCTTTAATTTTAGGAGTTTACATCGGTTTTTTTACCGTCATGAACGATCCTCATGGCACCATCGCAACCGTATTTTCCATGATACCGTTAACCTCCCCAATCGTCATGATGATGCGAATTCCGTTTGGAGTGCCATGGTGGCAAATTGCAATATCCGTAACCCTATTATTTGGCACCTTCCTAGGAGTAGTGTGGTTTGCCTCCAAAATTTACCGTGTCGGAATATTAATGTATGGCAAAAAACCATCTTGGAAAGAACTATATAAATGGCTTAAATATTAATAATTTGTAGCGAATGGCTTGGGCATTTTAGTAAGCGTCTTTCCCGCTTTTCGTTGCAATCTGTCATTGCGAGGCACGAAGCAATCCAATTGCACTTTTCGTTATCGCAATGCCAGGATTTCCACTGCAATCGGGGCTATATAGGTTATGCCTTTTGTGAAAATAGTATTTTAAAAATAAACTACAATTGAATAATAATGAATCTTTTTCCTTCAAATAATAGATAATGTTTATATTTGATAAAATTATGCTACACTTTTGCAGTAAAATTCTCAGAATTTGTTAATATACGTACAATTTATTTAGTGTATTAATAAGTTATAGTTAATGGTTGTAAAAACAACAAAAAAAATAAATAATGACATTAAAAGAAGCAATTTTAAAGAGTTTAGAAGAAATTGGAAAACTTACAAATTACAACGAGGTAACTAACCATATTATAGTTAAAAATTATTATGATTTTAAAGAGGCAAAAACTCCACCAGCAACAATTTCAGCATTACTTGGAGATTTTGTTAGAGTAGGTGACAGCCGAGTAAAAAGAATAAAAGAATCAGGAGCTTATTTTTATTATTTAACAAAAAATGAAGAAAATATTGGACTTGATATTTTAACCGGAGAAATTGAAGTAACTAAAACTAAAATTTCGAAAACTGAAAAAAGTAAAAATTACGAAGAAAGAGATTTGCACAAAATATTGAGTAGTTACTTAAAAAACACAGATAATTATTCTAAAACTATATTTCATGAACAGTCTAATGGAAAAGACAACAATCAAATTTGGACACATCCAGATATGGTTGGGATAAAATTTCTAAATTTACAAACTAAAGCAAGTCAAAATTTCTTAAAATCAATTAATAGAGTTGATACTTTTAAATTGAGTTCATATGAATTAAAAAGAGAAATCAATAATGATAGCGAATTGAAAAAAGCATATTTTCAAGCTGTTTCTAATTCAAGTTGGGCAAATTATGGTTATTTAGTTGCTTTTGAATATAGTGACAGTTTATTTGAAGAAATGTCTAGACTTAATCAATCATTCGGAATTGGAATAATTGAATTGAATGCAAATCCTTATCAAAGTAAAGTATTATTTACTGCAAAATATAGAGATTTAGATTTCAAAACAATCGATAAACTTTGCAAAATAAATAAAGAATTTGAAAAGTTTATAGAACAAACCGAAAAACTGATGACTGCTGAAGAAAGATATTATAAATCAACAGAAAAAGAATTGGACGAATTTTGCGACAATTATTTCTTGAATGATTCAGAAGTTGAAAAATATTGTAAAGAAAAATATATACCTATAGATCAAGATTTATCTTGAGCATGATTGCCCCGCTGCGCGAAGTCTCCTGACTTCGTGCCCACAAAGAAAATAAAACTAAAGCCACATCTAAACAATGTGGTTTTTTTAGTTATCTCCAGTTTCTAATAGGCCTTTCTTTATTCCCAATACTAAGAACAAAACTATTTATACAATTTTCATTATATAGAGGCTTAATTAAAAAACCCTTTGTATTTTTGTAAAATAAGAATTGTAAACTCAAAAAAAACTTAGCGCCTTAGTGCCTTAGTGGCTAAATAAAAAATAAATGTCCAAAATACTAATCATAGAAGACGAAGCATCCATCCGAAGAGTATTGACTAAAATACTTTCCGAAGAAAGCGACACCTATCAAGTAGAGGAAGCCGAAGATGGAATTCAAGGTCTTGAAAAAATAAAAAACACCGATTACGATTTGGTTTTGTGCGACATCAAAATGCCAAAAATGGATGGTGTAGAATTGTTAGAAGCAGTAAAAAAAATCAAACCCGAAATTCCAATGGTGATGATTTCTGGGCATGGCGACATGGAAACCGCAATCCAAACCATGCGTTTGGGAGCCTTTGATTATATTTCAAAACCACCCGATTTAAATAGATTATTAAATACCGTTCGCAACGCATTAGACAAAAAACAACTTGTAGTTGAAAATAAAATTCTAAAGAAAAAAGTCAGCAAAAACTATGAAATGATAGGCAATTCAGAACCTATCAATCATATCAAGCAGATGATTGAAAAAGTAGCGCAAACAGATGCTCGTGTATTAATCACCGGCCCAAACGGAACCGGAAAAGAACTCGTTGCCCACCAATTACATGAAAAAAGCGAACGTGCTGCCTATCCTTTAATCGAGGTGAATTGTGCTGCAATTCCTTCCGAATTAATTGAAAGTGAATTGTTTGGTCACGTGAAAGGAGCCTTTACATCGGCAGTAAAAGACCGCGCAGGAAAATTTGAAGCAGCCGATGGCGGAACCATTTTTTTGGATGAAATTGGCGATATGAGTTTGGCGGCACAAGCCAAAGTTTTGCGTGCTTTACAAGAAAGTTTGATACAGCGCGTTGGTGCCGATAAAGACATTAAAGTTAACGTTCGGGTTGTAGCGGCAACCAATAAAGACCTTAAAAAAGAAATTGAAGAAGGACGTTTCCGTGAAGATTTATACCACCGATTGGCAGTAATATTAATTAAAGTTCCTGCATTGAATGACCGTCGGGATGACATACCTTTGCTGCTTGAACATTTTGCCGTAAAAATAGCAGAAGAACAAGGAAATGCCACCAAAATATTCTCTAAAGAAGCCATTAAATTACTTCAAGAATACGACTGGACGGGTAACATCCGCGAATTAAGAAACGTAGTAGAACGCTTGATAATTCTAGGTGGAAGCGAAATTTCCGAACTAGATGTAAAGTTGTTTGCGAGTAAATAATACAAGTTGTGGGTTGTAAGTTGAAAGGTTTCCAAAACCTAGAACCCAAAACCTAGAACCTAGAACCATAAAAATGCAATTAAAAAAAATAAACCCCGATCTTCAACAAGCACTAATTGAATTTGATTTAATTGAGGCTAACGAAATGCAACAAGAAACGTTCTCTGCCATAAAAAGTGGTGCTGATGCTGTAATTCAATCTCCAATAGGAACCGGAAAAACAACTACTATTGTTTTGAATGTCATTCAACGTTTGCAAAAAACAATGGGAGAAAGCACCCGTGCTTTGATTATTGTTGAGAATAAAGAAAAAGTACTCGAAATGGAAGAACTTTTCTTAAAACTAGGAACCTACACCGATTTAAGTATTTTAGGGGTTCACGATAAAGGCGATATTGACTACGACAAAAACATAATTTCTTTAGGTTTAGACGTACTTATCGGGACTCCAAACAGAATTAACGCTTTGTTTTCTTCTGCAGGATTTAATATCAACACCATTAAGATGTTTGTAGTTGATGATTCCGAAGTGCTTTTCAGAAATCGTGTAGATGCGGTTATCTTGAGATTATCGGCAAGTATCGATAAAACCCAACGCATTTTCTTTTGTTCTGAAATTACCGAAAGAGTAGAGTCATTAGCCAATAACATAATGATTGAACCTGTTTTCTTTGAAATGGAAGAGGAGGAGTAGTGCTCAGTGCTCAGTTTTTTTCAGTGTTCAGTGTAGTGTCAAACAATAAACTATAAACAATAAACTACAAACTACAAACAATAAACAATAAACAACAAACAACAAACATAAAATGGGCTTAATAAAAATATTTTCGGGAGAAGAAATTCTAGCAGTTACTTTAAAAGAAAGACTAGAAGAATCGGACATTACGGTTGTGGTTAGAAACAACAATCAAGCGAACGTTTTACCAAGTATTTCTTCTGCAAAAGCGGTTGAATTATTCATACAAGAAACCTATTTCTCAAAAGCAAACCCTGTTATTGAGGAGTTTAGAATGAGTATGTAATTTTTGTATATTTGTAATTCAAATTTTACATTATGAACATATTCAAAAGAATTACCCTAAACTGTTAACTAACATTTTTAAAAACGGTATTGCTTTGAGATAATCTAAAAAATTATATTCTAAACCTAAAATTCTTAGGTTGTGGTAATACGTTTGATGTTGGTTATAATAATGTTTTTCACTTTGAATAAACCATGCTTGTTTCCCTAGTTTTTCGGAGATAAACCATTTTTCTAGCAATCTGGCAGTCCTGCCATTGCCATCATTCCAAGGATGGATTTTTACAAAAACCAAATGAATTAAACTTGCGTAATAAAAGGTTTCTTCAAAACTTAAATTGGCATGTAATAATTCGTTTATATCTTCAAAAAACAATTTCATTTCCTTGGCAACCGTTTCAGGTAAGGCAGCAACATATTCTATTTTACCATCTTCGGTAGTAACAAACATGTTTTGATTTCTATATTTTCCTTGAAAATTTTGGATTACCAGATGTTTACTCAAAAGTTGGTGCACTATAGCAACATTGTTTTCAGTTAACGAATTTTCTTTTGCAAAGGTGTAGGCATTATATAAATCGTCAATTTTTTTAGTATAATCGGGTTGGAATTCAATACCAAATTTTTTATGTTTAATATACGAATCCAATTCAATAATTTCACCTTCAATCTTGCTAGAATAAACGCTGGCAACCGAAGTGTAAAAACTAAAAGTATCCGAAGAAATTTCAGCATCTTCTAGACTTTCAAATTGCTTTTTTGCTTTTGATGGAAAAGTTTCAAGAAATTCCGATAAAAGGGATGTCGTTAGTAAATTCATTTGCATAATAAAGTAATACAAATATAGAATTAAATTTCGTAGTAAATAATTCTTCAGAAAATCTATCTAAACAATTTCAATTTATAGGTTAAGGAGGAAATTAAGATTCCGAAAATTCCAATAAAAGCAAAAGAATATCTCAAACTAGTCATTTGAGCAATGTATCCTATTATGGGTGGACCAATTAAAAATCCCATAAAACTAATACTAGAAACTATTGTTAACGCAATACTTGTGGGTACTTTTTTGCTATTTCCTGCAGCATTAAAAACTATCGGAATCACATTAGAAACTCCAAAACCAACTAGCATAAAAGCAATGGTGCAACTTATCAAATAAGGGAATAAAACGGCGCTATATAGTCCTGTTGAAATCATAATTCCACTAGTGATTAATACGTTTCTTGAGCCAAATTTTCGAACCAAAATATCACTCAAAAATCGCCCTATTGCCATAGTTATCATAAAAGAAGTATAGCCCAAAATCACCAAGGCTCCGGGCGCTTTCACGATTTCTTTAAAATAAACACCACTCCAATCAAACATAATTCCTTCGCTACCCATACAACAAAAACTTAGGATTCCGAACCAAATTAAGGAGGTGTCTTGAATTTTAAAAAAGGAAGTTTTTTCTTTTACTTCTATTTTTTGAGGCTTGAATTTTACTAGGAATTTATAGTTGAATAGTATTAGTAAACTGATTAAAACCACTACTACTAAAAAGTGCTGAAAAGGAGTTAGTTTTAAAAATAACATAAGCAAAGCCAATAGGGCACCCGAAAATCCAGCCAAGCTCCAAGAACCATGAAACGATCCCATGATGGGTTTGTCAAACAATTGTTGGGTAAAAACCCCTTGCGAATTGACGGCTATATTACAGAAATTTCCAAAAAATCCGAAGAGAAATAAACCCAATCCTAAGTGCCAACTTTGGGTTGCTAATCCCAGAAAAGAAAGAAATAAGACGTAAACAAATAATCCTATAATTGCAATTTTCCGACTTCCATATTTGGCTACAACCTTACCAGATAAAGGCATTGCAAGCAATTGTCCAATTGGCAAAGCAAATAATATTGTTCCTAAATTAGCTTCACTTAATTTTAAACTCAATTTTAAATCTGGAATCCGACTTGCCCAAGTAGCAAAACAAAATCCCATCCCGAAATAAAATAATGCTGTTGCAAATCGTACTCTGGTTAAATAAGAACTTTTTAGTTTTCGGTAGGATTTTTTAATCTTAGTTTTCGGTACAATTTTATCTAAAAAACGGTAGTCAATTAGGGGCATATCTCTACAATTTGAGGTGCGAAATTAATGGAATAATCTTGTTGATTTTAATTTTTAAACGACTAAAGTTCTCTTTTTATGTAAACTTTAAAGAATTAGCAAGCATTTTATAAAATCAATTGTAAAACCCTATATTTTTTCAACATTCCAAATTGTCTAATTCCTTTATTAAGTTATCTTTGCACCTTTAAAAAAAATCGGATAATCTAATTATCTAAAAATCTAACAATCTAAAATGATTACAGTTAACGATATCTCCGTTCATTTCGGCGGAACCACTTTATTTAGCGACGTTACTTTTGCTATCAATGAAAATGATAAAATTGCCTTAATGGGTAAAAATGGTGCTGGGAAATCCACGTTATTAAAAATAATTGCGGGCGAATCTAAACCTTCTACAGGAAACGTTTCTACTCCTAAAGATGCCGTTGTTGCCTATTTACCACAGCATTTATTGACTACCGATGGCGCAACCGTTATGGAAGAAGCATCGAAAGCATTTGGAGAAATCTTCAAAATGAAAGCCGAAATTGACGAAATCAACGAGCAGCTAACCATCCGTACCGATTATGAAAGTGATGCGTACATGAAACTTATTGAGCGCGTTTCCGATTTAAGCGAGAAGTTTTATGCCATTGATGAAATTAATTACGAAGCAGAAGTTGAGAAAATATTAATTGGACTTGGATTTGAAAGAGAGGATTTCACACGTCAAACCTCTGAGTTTTCTGGTGGTTGGAGAATGCGTATTGAATTGGCCAAAATTCTTTTGCAAAAACCCGATTTGATTTTGCTCGATGAGCCAACCAACCACATGGATATTGAAAGTATCCAATGGCTGGAAGATTTTTTAATCAATTCGGCTAAAGCCGTAGTAGTAATTTCGCACGATAGAGCGTTTGTAGACAACATTACCAATAGAACGATTGAAGTTACTATGGGAAGAATTTACGACTACAAAGCCAAATATTCACACTATTTAGAATTGCGTAAAGACCGAAGAATTCACCAACAAAAAGCCTACGACGAGCAACAAAGAATGATTGCTGATAATCAAACGTTTATTGATCGATTTAAAGGTACTTTCTCAAAAACCGATGCGGTGCAATCGAGGGTTAAAATGCTAGAAAAATTGGTTATTGTTGAAGTGGACGAAGTAGATACTTCGGCATTAAAATTAAAATTTCCAACAGCAGTTCGATCTGGAAATTATCCAGTAATTGTTAAGGATTTAGAGAAGTCGTATGGTAATCATCTTATTTTTAAAGATGCCAATATTGTTATCGAACGTGGTGATAAAGTAGCTTTTGTAGGGAAAAATGGAGAAGGAAAATCTACCATGATAAAAGCAATTATGAAAGAAATTGAAATCAACAGTGGTTCGGTTGAAATTGGTCATAATGCACAAATTGGTTATTTTGCCCAAAATCAAGCTTCTTTATTAGATGAAAACGGAACTATATTTTCTACCATTGATGATGTTGCGGTAGGGGATGTTCGTACAAAAATTAAAGATATTCTTGGTGCTTTTATGTTCCATGGTGACGATGTTACTAAGAAAGTAAAAGTGCTTTCGGGTGGTGAAAAAACGCGGTTGGCTATGATAAAATTATTGTTGGAACCAGTAAATTTATTGATTCTAGATGAGCCTTCCAACCACTTGGATATGAAGACTAAAGACATCATTAAGGATGCTTTACGTGACTTTGACGGAACCTTAATTTTGGTTTCGCACGATAGAGATTTCCTTGACGGATTAGCAACTAAAGTATTCGAATTCGGACACAAACGTGTTAAAGAACATTTTGAAGACATAAAAGGTTTCTTAGCGCACAAAAAAATGGATTCGTTGAAGGAAATAGAAAAGTAGTATTAAGATTTTAGTAATAAGTATTAAGACTGAAATAACTAAACTAAACCCGACAAATTCCTAGAACTTGTCGGGTTTTTCAATTAACCAATTTACTTAATCTACTTATTATATTCTATTTTGTAATGGAGTTATTACCTTTTCTTTTTCTTCCATTTCATAATCTCGTTCTGATTTTCTTTGGAGTTTTCGAAGTTCTTTTTTCGTGAGATTTTGAGTAGTAATAAGGATTACACCATTCACTCCTTTACTTCCATAAATTGCCGTTGCACCGTTATCTTTTAAAACTTCTATAGATTTTATATTGTTTGGATTTAAATCTATAATGTTTTTTTCTGTAGAAATAAATCCATCTACAACCCATAATGGCTTTTCATTATTATTTATAGTTCGTTCGCAATGAACAATTAATGGAGTTTTTTCAGGTTTTGGACTTTCCCTTTCAATGTCTTCTTTAGAGATGGGATTAATAGCAATATCCATTCTTCTTTTCAGCTGAATTGGATCTCCATAGGTTTCTTCCAATTGGATGTTGTTTGGTTTAAGAATTATTGTATAATTCGAAATTTTCTCACCAATTTCTAATTCATAATCAAAATATTCTATAAATTTGAAAACTAAGGTATCTCCATTTTTTGCTGTTATAGAAAACTTTCCATCAAAATCGGTTTGGGTTCCTCTTCTTGTTCCTTTAATAACTACTGTTGCTCCAGGAATAGGGTCGTTTTTATCTAAAACGATTCCTGTAATCTTTCTTTCTTGACCAAAACTTACTAAAAATACAAGCAGGAATAGGTAGGTAAAAAACAGTTTTGTGTTTTTCATTGTAATTGATTTAATAAATTATTTTGAATTTAATTTTACTTCTTTGCTTTTGGTTTTCCGTCTTTGGTAGTAATAATTACAATTCCTTTTTCTCCTTTTTTGCCATAAATAGGAATTGCTTTTTCGGGTTGTAAAACAGATATCGTTACAATGTTTTGCTTGCTTAATGGTGCATACGGACTTGTAGGATGGTCTCCAAAAAGTTCCTCTTCCGAATATTCAACGCCATTTATATAATACACAGGTTCAGGCAATTCAACCAGCGATTCAATTTCGTCATCATTCAAACTAGAATAACCTCCTTTTAGTAATTTGTCATCAATTAGTACTAATGGTTTTTGCTTTTTTAGAGGTGTTGGTTCTTCACTTTTTGCAACTTGATCCATTGTTGTTTCAGCGTAGACAACACTTCTAGCTGCGTTATTGTTTTCAACTTTCCAAGTATTGGATTTACTGCTCATTTTTAATTTCATTACTTCTTTTTGGGGAGTAGCCAAATTTTTATCTTTTTCTGCACTACCAGTCTCTTTGTCTGCTAAATTGGAAGCAGGTTCTTCTAATACCGCAACTGAATTTGGTTTAGAAATTTGTTTTTCTAAAATTTTGTCGGCGTCTTTTTTTATTATAGGATTTGCAGATGCTACAGCAGTAGAATCGGGTTTAATTAGTGGTGTGCTAGTTTTATTTGTATCCGATTTTACCATAGTATTTTCTAAAACTACAGTTGTTTTATCGACTTTCAAAAATTGATAGCCTATAAAAGTTACAAGCAAAATAGATGCTGCAACTAGTAGTTTTTTCCAATTATTGGTGTTCTTTTGCTCTACTTTGGTGTCGAGTTTAGCATCAATTCTTGACCAAACTTTTTCCATTGAGGCAAAGTCCTTGGTTTCGGCATTTTCGGCAGCAGATTTTATCTGATCGAATAATTTATCTTGATTGTTCATGACTATTTTACGTTTTGATAATAATGATTGTTGACTAATTCTTTCAATTTGGTTTTAGCAACATTCAATTGCGATTTAGAGGTTCCTTCCGAGATACTAAGCATGCTTGCTATTTCTTTATGACCGTAACCTTCAATCACAAAGAGGTTAAAAATAGTTTTGCATCCTTGCGGAATAAAATTGAGCAGGTTGAGTAAATCTTCTTCTTCCAAATTGGTTTCGGGCAGACTCTCGGGTTGCAAAGAAATACTCGTGTCTTCTAGATAGATATTAAAATTTACCTTGCGTTTTAGTTGGTGAAGGCATTGGTTTACTGTAATTTTTCGAGCCCAAGCCTCAAAGGCACCAAGTTCTTTCAGTTGCTCCATTTTAGTGAAAATAGTATAGAAGGCGTCGGCCAACACTTCTTCTATTTCTTCTTCTTTTTTTAGGTAGCGTTTGCAGGTGCGGTACAACTTAGGCGACATATATTCATACACTTGCCTTTGTGCATCGCGTTGCATTTTTCTACACGCTATTAATAGTGTTTCGTTCATTACAATTAGGTTCTTTTAAGATAAAGAGTACTTTTTTTATTAAAAGGTTGGGAAGGGGTTGAAAAGTTTTCAGTATTCAGTGGTCAGTGGTCAGTGTTCAGTGTTCAGTGTTCTAGACTAATTACTAATCACTAATTACTAATCACTAATTACTATTCACTAATCACTAATCACTAATTACTATTCACTAATCACTAATCACTAATTTATAAATACTCGATTCCAAAATAGCATTGTCTTTGTCTTCGCATACCAAAAACGCAATAGAATCATTGGTTTTTCGGAAAAGGGTTATGCCTTCTAATTTATAATTGCCTTCAATTTTTTTTGTGAAATCTAATTGCATAGTTTTAATATCGATGCGGCCTATAATACTTCCAAGAATCTCCCCATCGTCATAAGTAGATTCGGTGTTTTCGGCAGTGGCTAAGAAATAGATTTTGTCTTCTACTAAAATAGCATCGGTGAAACTAGTTCGCACTCCCTTGATTTTTGGGAGTTTGTAGGGATTGGATAAAATTCGAAAATCGGTGGTGAGATTTTTGCCAGTTATGGTGAAAACAAAGTTTTTATTGGACTTTCCGTTGCCACGATTGAAAAGAAACCAATTTTCGCCATTGTAGATGGCTCCTTCCAAATTAAAATCTTCGGGCCTTATTTCTCCAAAAGATTGTAAGGCAAGGTACAAATCGGAAACATCGTTGGTGGCAAGAACCTTTTTGGATTTGGCATCCAAGTGCAACATTTTAGTTCTGTTTTCGGTAGAACCCGAACCAAAAATATAGATGCTGTCTTGGTATTGGGTAATGGCTTCAAAATCTAGTTTTTGATTTTTTGGGATGTTTTCTTTAGCATTGTCTGTCAATGGATGGCGGTCTAGTTTGGCTGAATCAATATGGTATTCATACAAATAAGTACTGTTGTCGCCAATGGCCAATATGGTATTGTTGTGGTAGATTAATCCGGAGGCTGAACCAAGCCCAATGATTTTAAATAAAAAAGAAAGTTGGAGTTTTTCCATAAGTTTGCCGATAAGTTTAGCCCCGATTGCAACGGAAATCCTTTTCTTTTTTTTCTTTAAAAAAAGAAAAGATTGCAGTGTAAAGCGGGAATTGCTCCTCAAAAATAGTATTTTTACATTAATTAAATGATATAAGATATGAAATCAATTGATCCGGATGATTTTAAAGTTTTTGGCAAAATAGATTTAGAGCAAATTCCAACTCGATTGGATATTGCTGCCGATAGTGAGAAAAAGGAAGAAAAATTATTGAAAGTGCAACAAAAATTGAGTAAAAAACAAGATGCAATGTACGCTCATAATAGGCATGCTTTTTTGATTTGTTTGCAGGGAATGGACACGAGTGGGAAGGATAGTTTGATTCGGGAGGTTTTTAAGGAATTCAACCCACGTGGGGTGGATGTTCATAGTTTTAAGACCCCAAACGCATCGGAATTGGAGCACGATTATTTATGGCGTCATTATTTGGCTTTGCCCGAAAAGGGAAAATTTTCGGTTTTTAATAGAACGCATTATGAAAACGTGTTGGTTACCAGAGTGCATCCAGAATATTTATTATTGGAAAACTTACCTGGAATTGAGAAAGTGGAGGATGTTACTCCAGAATTTTGGGACGATAGATTGGAGCAAATTAACAATTTTGAGAAGCATATTTCGCAAAATGGTACTACGATTTTGAAATTTTATTTTCACATGAGTAAAGAGGAGCAGCGCAAACGTTTATTGAATCGATTAGAAAATGCAGAAGATAATTGGAAGTTTTCTGTAGGAGATTTAAAAGAGCGGGAGCATTGGGAGGAATACATGAAATATTATAAGGAAGCAATTGAAAAAACTGCAAAAGATAATGCTCCGTGGTATATTATTCCTGCCGATGATAAAGAAATGGCACGTTATATTGTTGCCAAAATAATTTGGGAAGAAATGCAAAAACTAACCGACATTAAAGAACCCGAATTGGATCCAGAAGTAAAGGCAAATATTGATTTTTATAAAAAACAGTTGCGTTAATGATTTTTAACATTGGCATTGATTTTTGAATTTGAAAAGGCTATTTTTGCCAATTCAAAAAACGCAACGTGAATTTATCCCAGTATACTAAAGAGTTTCGATACAATATGCAGTTGGCATACCCCGTAATTTTGGGTATGTTAGGGCATACCTTAATCATGATTGTAGATAATATCATGGTTGGAAAATTAGGTTCTACAGAGTTGGCTGCGGTTTCTCTTGGAAACAGTATGGTTTTTGTGGCACTTTCTCTTGGAATAGGTTTCTCTACGGCTATTACGCCAATTGTTGGAGAAGCCGATGCCGAAAAAAATACCGATAAAATACGTTCGGTTTTTCATAATGGATTGTTTTTGTGTGTCATTTTGGGATTTGCACTTTTTGGCTTAATTGTTTTGGGTAAACCAATTATGGAAATGCTGCACCAACCTAAAGAGGTAATTGCCTTGGCAAAACCGTATTTGGACTGGGTGGGATTTTCTTTAGTACCGCTAATAATTTACCAAGGATACAAGCAGTTTGCCGATGGCTTATCGATGACTAAATACTCGATGTATGCTATTGTTATGGCAAATATTCTCCACGTAATTGTGAATTATTGTTTGATTTATGGCGTTTGGATTTTTCCCAAAATGGGAATTCTTGGTGCCGGATTAGGAACAGTTATTTCCAGAATTGCAATGGTGGTTTTTATGCATGTAATTTTATCCAGACAAGAACGATTACAGCCTTATTTTCAGAACTTTAGTTTTTCTGAAATTAAAAAGGAAACTATTCGCAAAATTGTAAGTTTAGGAATTCCTTCTGCTATGCAAATGCTATTTGAAGTAGTGCTATTTACAGCAGGAATTTGGCTTTGTGGAAATATCGGTAAAACCAGTCAGGCAGCCAATCAAATTGCGCTAAGTTTGGCTTCGATGACCTTCATGTTTGCCATGGGATTAAGCGTAGTTTCAATGATTCGAGTGAGTAATCAAAAGGGATTGCAAGATTATAAAAACCTTGTGGTGGTGGCTCGTTCCATTTTTTTATTAGCAATTCTTATTGAAATTGTTTTTGCTTTATTGTTTATTCTTTTACATCAAATAGTACCGCCGTTGTTTTTAGACATGAGCGATACCACACAACTTTTAGACAACCAAGAAGTGGTTACTATTGCTGCAAAATTACTTTTGGTAGCAGCCGTTTTTCAAATTTCGGATGGTATTCAAGTTGTAGTTTTAGGCGCTTTACGCGGATTGCAAGATGTTAAAATCCCTATGTACATTACGTTTGTGGCCTATTGGGTTATAGGTTTTCCAATATCCTATTATCTTGGCGAATATACCGAACTAAAAGCCGTAGGAGTTTGGATAGGATTACTTGCAGGATTAACCGCAGCAGCAGTTTTCTTATTTATCCGATTCCATTATTTAACTAAAAAATTGATTTTAGAAAATCCGGAACTTCCTATTTTGTAACAATTAATCAAAACCTACGTATAACCTATAAATTAAAACATTTAAAAAATGATACTATTAATTATTCTTGGAATTATTTTGGTTGTAGCGGGTATAACTTTAAAGGACAATGCTAATCCATTATCTAAGTTTTCGGGAACGATCCGAATTGTTGGGTTTTTGGTTATTGCTTTGGGCGTATTTTCGTCCATGTTCAAACAAATAGATGCTGGAAAAGTGGGAGTAAAATCGTTGTACGGAAATGTACAACCCGATGTATTAGAAAGTGGTTTGCATGTGATAAATCCTTTATTGGATATTACCATTTTTGATACCCAAACTCAAAACTACACCATGTCGGCAGTGCACTCAGAAGGCGCTCAAGAAGGAGATGATGCCATTCGAGTATTGTCCAACGATGGGCTAGAGGTTGTAATTGACCTAACCGTTTTATATCGAGTTTTACCTGGAGATGCACCAAAAATCCTTAAAGGAATTGGAGAAAATTATACCGATAAAATTGTACGTCCAATAACAAGAACTCGTATTCGGGACAACGCTGTTTATTACGATGCTGTGGCTTTGTATTCTACCAAAAGAAACGAATTCCAACAACGAATTTTCAAATCTATTGAAGACGATTTTAAGAAAAGAGGATTGGTTTTAGAACAATTGTTGATTCGAAAT
Source organism: Flavobacteriaceae bacterium (assembly GCA_947451525.1). GTDB lineage: Bacteria > Bacteroidota > Bacteroidia > Flavobacteriales > Flavobacteriaceae > Flavobacterium. The sequence goes on along the minus strand of CANFZM010000019.1, from coordinate 24,819 downwards.
ATCAATTTGCCAACTTCGGTAAAAGCATCTATTGAAAGCAAAATTAATGCCGAACAAGACGCACAAAAAATGCAATTTGTTTTACAAAAAGAAAAACAAGAAGCCGAACGTAAACGCGTAGAAGCGCAAGGTATTGCCGATTACCAAAGAATTATTTCGACTAATCTTACCGATAAACAATTACAATACGAACAGATAAAAGCCCAAAAAGAGTTAGCGGCTTCCCCTAATACCAAAATTATTTTCATGGGGAAAAACAATGGCTCGGTTATTTTATCCGATAAATAAAAGTAAATTTGTTACTTTAGAAACTAATAAACCCTAAACTAATTATGATATTACCAAAATTTGTTATAGCAGATAATTCCGATTTTCCAGAAGATATTTTTATCATACACCTTGATTTTCCTCGTTTTTTAATCAATTTAAAAGACGATGAAGTAGAATTTCTAGAGGATTTAGAAGGAGAGGACGAAACCGAATTAGAAGCCGAAATGGAGCATTTAATTACCCTTGCAGGAGAGTTTTACGATAAAGAAATGAAACTTTTTGAAGAATAAAATTATTTAGAATAAGCATTCAACAAAATCATAGCAGCTGCAAAAGGTGATATTGCATCATTTTGCACTGCTTTTTTGTTTTCTTCCAATAGTTTTATAATTTCTGGATGGTTGTAAAAGTTAGATTTCAACTGCTCATTAATGGTTTCCATCATCCAAAACTGATTCTGATCTTTTCGTTTTTGTTCAAAATAATGGTTTCCTTTCACCAGTTCAAAATACTCGGAAATCGTTTGCCAAACCTCAGGAATTCCATCTTTTGTATAGGAACTGCAAGTAGAAGCCGTAGGAATCCAACCCGATTTTTTTGCAGGAAATAAATGTAAGGCTCGGTTAAATTCGGCTTTAGCCAATTTTGCTTTGTTAATATTATCGCCATCGGCTTTATTAATAACAATAGCATCGGCCATTTCCATAATACCACGTTTAATGCCCTGCAATTCATCGCCAGCGCCCGAAATTTTAAGCAGCAAAAAGAAATCCACCATGCTATGCACCGCAGTTTCGCTTTGCCCAACACCCACAGTTTCAATAATAATGGTATCAAAACCAGCGGCCTCGCAAAGAATTATCGTTTCACGGGTTTTTCTAGCAACTCCACCAAGGGTTTCCCCCGAAGCACTAGGCCGTATGTACGCATTTTCATCCTTAACCAATTCCTCCATTCTGGTTTTATCACCCAGAATACTGCCATGGGAAATCGTGCTACTCGGGTCCACCGCCAAAACGGCAACTTTCTTTCCTAAAGCAGTTAAATGTTTTCCAAATGCTTCAATAAACGTACTTTTTCCAACGCCAGGAACCCCAGTAATTCCAATCCGAACCGACTTATTAGCATAAGGCAAACACGCCTGAATAATAGCGTTGGCTTTCTCTAAATGTTCTGGATTGGTGCTTTCCACCAAAGTTATCGCTCGGCTTAAAGCAACTTTATCGTGCGCTAAAATTCGGTCAATCAACTCCTGAGCCGAAGGTTGTTTACGGCGCATTTCTTGAATCACCTCCACCGAAGAAGTACTCAAACTAGGAGGTTGATTAATCCCGTCTTTCTCTGTCAAAGCCGATTTTCTAGAAGTTGGTTCCAATTAATTAATTTTCTAATTACAAATTTACACAAAAAAAATGCAATATATTAAAATCTTTAGGAGCGAAAGGTTTGGGCATTTTTGTAGGCCCTATTCCTGCTTTCCGCACCGCACGGCGGTTTGCTCCAATCAGGGCTAATCAGCAATCGTCTTTTGTGAATTTTCATTTTCATAAGATAGTAAGAATAACCTTCCAATCTTCAATTCTCCCTCTCCCAACTCCCATCTCCCATCTTCCAACTTCCATCTTCCAACTCCCAACTCCCATCTCCCATCTTCCAACTTCCAACTTCCATCTTCCAACTCCCAACTCCCAACTTCCATCTCCCAACTTCCAACTTCCATTATCTGCATTCTTTCTTCTCTAATCTAAATTCTTTTTTCTACTTTTACTTCTCAATTTTATTTACAATGCAAATTCAACCCGAAGTACTTCAAAAACTCACCGACATAGTTGGTGCTGCCTATATTTTCACCGACCAAGAAACTCGAAACCACTATGGTCACGATGAAACCGAAAACTATGTTTTTCCACCAAGTGTGGTAGTGAAACCTGCTAATGCACAAGAAATTTCTGCCATTTTAAGAATAGCAAACGAGTATAAAATTCCAACCACGCCAATTGGTGCTCGAACAGGATTGAGCGGAGGTGCCTTAAGTATTTATGAAGGCATCGGACTTTCCATGGAACGTCTCAATAAAATTCTAAATATTGACGAACAAAACCTTCAAGTTGTTGTAGAACCCGCTGTTATCACTCAGGTTTTACGAGAGGCTGTTGCCGAAAAAGGGTTGTTTTATCCAGTAGATCCAAGCAGTCAGGGTAGTTGTTGGATAGGAGGGAACGTAGCCGAAAATTCTGGTGGTGCACGAGCCGTAAAATATGGTGTTACTAAAGATTATGTCTTGAATTTAGAAGTTGTTTTGCCCAATGGTGAAATCATTTGGACTGGTGCCAATACCTTAAAAAATTCCACAGGATATAATTTAACCCAATTAATGGTTGGTAGTGAAGGAACATTAGGAGTTATCACCAAAGTCGTATTGAAATTATTACCACAAAATACCCACAACATATTAATGTTAGTGCCGTTTTACAATGCTAGTCAGGCTTGTGAAGCCGTTTCTGCTATTTTTAGAGCCGGAATTATTCCAAGTGCTTTAGAGTTTATGGAACGCGATGCTATCGATTGGACTTTGAAATACAATGACACAATTAATATCAATGTCAGTGATACTGTTCAAGCGCATTTACTGATTGAAGTAGACGGAAATTATCCCGAAATTTTAATGCTTGAAGCCGAAAAAATAATGGATGTTGTAGAACAATTTGAAATAGACGAAGTTCTTTTTGCCGATACCGAAGACCAAAAAAATGCTTTATGGAAAATGCGTCGTTCAGTTGCCGAAGCAGTAAAATCCAACTCCATTTATAAAGAAGAAGACACCGTAGTGCCTAGATATGTTTTACCCGAATTATTAAACAGAATAAAAGAGGTTGGATCAAAATATGGTTTCAAATCGGTTTGTTATGGGCATGCAGGAGACGGAAACTTACACGTAAATATCATTAAAGGCGATATGACCGATGCTAATTGGCTAATGGAAGTGCCCAAAGGTATTCGTGAAATATTTGAATTAACGGTATCTCTAAGAGGAACTCTTTCTGGAGAGCACGGAATTGGTTTTGTGCAGAAAAACTTTATGGATATTGCTTTTTCCAAAGTCCATTTAGAACTAATGGAACGCATAAAATATGTTTTCGACCCTAATAATATTCTAAATCCCGGAAAAATATTCCCAGACAGTTTATAATAAAAAAGTGAAATTTTTAGATTGAATAGATAAAGAAAAGATACAGAATTACTAAATTCTATTAGACATTCTGTATTTTTCCATGCGTTCTTTTCTGTCGTCTATATATTTTTTATACTTAATTTTTTGCTCTGGATTAAGATAAGTATTAATAATTCTATCCGTTTTTTCATTAATAGCGTCTAATTCTTTTATCTTATCCTCATTAGAACTTTCTGATTTTGTAACAGCATAAATACTTTTAGAATTAGATTCAATTTCTTTACTAATAACAATAACCTGTAAATCATCAAGATCCAAATCTTTGGTGATTTTAGCAATGCTTTTATTTAGGTTTTCGGTTCTTTCTTTTTCAATGTCCTCTGCACTTTTGGTCCTACCATAATTATTAGTATTTTGCATACTTTGTTGGTTTCCCATTCGGTTCATACCACCGCCCATGCCACCATTCATTCCGCTGCCACCGTACATTCCGCCATTTCCATATTGAGCAATACAGGTGTTGCCTGCAAAAATAAAAAGGCCAATAAATAAATAAAATTGTATTGTTTTCATTTTCAGTTTTTTTAAAGATATAAAAATAATAAAAAAATGTTTTAATTATACAGGTTCCCCATATAAATCATATTCTGTGGCATCAATAATTTTAACATTCACAAAATCTCCAGTTTTCACATAAAATTTGGATGCATCAATTAACACTTCATTATCCACATCTGGGCTATCAAATTCGGTTCTTCCAATAAAATGTTCGCCTTCTTTTCGGTCAATAACACATTTAAAAGTATGTCCTATTTTCTCTTGATTCAAATCCCAAGAGATTTGCGATTGTAAATCCATTATTTCTGCAGCGCGCGCTTTTTTTACATCCTCAGGAACATCATCTACTAATGCAAAAGCACCCGTATTTTCTTCATGCGAATAGGTAAAACAACCCAAACGTTCAAATTTCATTTCTTGCACCCAGTCGCGCATAATTTCAAAATCTTCTTGCGTTTCACCAGGATAACCAACAATTAATGTTGTTCTAATGGTCATTCCAGGAACTGCTGCCCTAAAATCTTTCAATAATTTAGTGGTTTTCTCTTTCGTAGTTCCACGTTTCATCGATTTCAAAATTTTATCTGAAATGTGTTGCAACGGAATATCAATATAATTACAAATCTTAGGTTCGTTTTGCATCAATTCCAATACATCCATCGGAAACCCAGTAGGGAAGGCGTAATGCAAACGAATCCACTCAATACCTTCAACTTTAACTAAGTTTTCTAGTAATTCGGCAAGATTACGTTTTTTATAAATATCCAAACCATAGTAAGTCAAATCCTGAGCAATAAGAATCAATTCTTTCACGCCATTTTTGGACAAACCTTCGGCTTCTTTTACCAATTTTTCAATAGTTTGCGAAACGTGCTTTCCACGCATTAAAGGGATAGCACAAAAACTACAAGGTCTATCACAACCTTCGGCAATTTTTAAATAAGCATAATTTTTCGGAGTTGTAGTCAATCGTTCTCCAAGCAATTCGTGTTTGTAATCGGCACCAAGGGCTTTCAATAAAAGAGGCAATTCGGTAGTTCCAAAATACTGGTCCACATTCGGAATTTCCTTTTCTAAATCCGGGCGATATCGTTCCGATAAACAACCAGTTACAAATACTTTATCTACAATTCCGCGGGCCTTTTTATCGGCATATTCCAAAATAGTATTCACCGATTCTGCTTTCGCATTATCAATAAAACCACAAGTATTAATTACAACAATATTCCCTTCCTGTTCGTGCACAACATCCTTACCGCTAGCTTTCAATTGCCCCATCAACACTTCACTATCGTAAGTATTTTTAGAACAGCCAAGCGTAATTACATTGATTTTATTTTTCTTTACCGATTTGGTTCTCATACCTTTATTTAATTGGGATGCAAAATTACGTTATTTATTTTAAGAAGCGAAACTTTAGGGCATTTTTGGTTTCCCTATTCCCGCTATTCACTTCAATCTCGCCAAAAAAATGGCGAGGATTTCCGATTCTATCGGGGCTAAACCTTGAACGAAGTACACAAAAAAAACCATCCGAAAGAACGAATGGTTTTAGTAAGAACTTTTCAACTATTTTATTTGAAATAATAACTCATTCCAAAAGTTAAGGTAGCAGAACTCAAATTCAAACCATAATTATCACTTTTACTAGTGTTATCATAATTATCTCCACTGTTAGTGTTTCTACTATTATTGTAAAATAAATTTCCAAAAGTAGTTTGAAAACTCAATCTAGAAGAAGCAAAATAACTAATTCCAGGGATAATGCTTACACCAAATGAATTGGTTTTCGTAGTATTGCCTGATAAACTATTGTTAGAATAATTGTAATAAGTGAAATCATTTTTTGCATGGCCGTATCCAATACTAGGATTTAGTAAAAAATATAGTTTTTCATAAATTGGATGGTAGTATTTCATAAAAATACTGGCTCCAATATTGTTGTATTTAGCAGTGCTATAATCTAGAGGGCTATTTCCGTTACCATCGTTATTTGTTTTACTTTGATATAAATTAATACTTGCTCCAATTGCTAAATTCTTTTTCAAAAAATAACCAATTTCAGGACTTATTCCATAACCTGTGCTACTATTTTGATAGGGTGTTCCTAATAAATTGTTAGTTTGGTTTGTCGTTGATCCCGATAAATTAAACGTTCCTCCAATAAATTTTGTCCCTTTTTCCGATTGCGCACTAATAATTGCTGTTCCCATCAAAAATGTAATAAATAATTTTTTCATTGTTTTTAATTTTATGTTAGTAATCATTTTTATTCAATAGAATTTCACTTTCCATATATTTCTAAACATTAATTGATTAATCAATCGGTTTAGAAATATATGGAAAACAAAAAAAAATAAAAAATAGTAGGAAGTTTTTTACAATTCAAACAATAAAGTCAGGCTTACTGTATTGTTTACCGATTTAATTCGTGCGGCATCGGTTAGCCCTTGAGAGAAAAATTGTTGATCGTAATCGCGTTTGGCATAAGCATACGCTAAATCTAATTTGGTATTTCCAAAGTTGTAGCCTAAACCACCAGAATAACCAGTTAAGGCACCAATAGTAGTACCATTTTTATAAGGACTTTGTTCGTATCGGTAGCCACCACGAAGACTTATTTTTTTAATTTTATATTCCCCACCAATTCGTACCTCTGTGGCAGTTGTTAGGTTGTTAGCCATTGTAGTATTAGTAGTAGAAAAATCTCCTTTTGGTCTATAGGTAGTAGTGCCATAATTTTTCGACGTAAGATCCAAACTTAATAACCCACGTTTTCCAAAGATATAGGCAAAACTTCCAGTCCATTTTCCTGGAGATTGTAATTTGTAAGGAACAAAAATCATGGTAGTGTTGGGGTCTGTTGTAACAGTTGAATACAAAGCATTGTTTTGAGTAGAATTCAATCCATACCCTGAGGTAGTAACTCTTTGGCTAAGTTCATCTGTTAATCGGTACCAAGTAGGAGATTCATAGGCTAAACCAAGACGAACCTCTTTCGCTGGTTTGAAAATAGTTCCCAATTGAAAAGAAAATCCGCTTCCATAAGTATATAAATCGTTACTGAAACGAATTACATCTACAGTAGAACCAGTAGTATATTTTGCATTAGAATTGGATTCATAAAAACCACTCGATTGTCGGTAATCTAAAAAATGTGAGTTTAAGTTCATTCCAAATAACCATTTGTCAGTATATTGAGCAGCAAAGTTAAAAGCAACTTTACTATTATATCCAGTAGAATGAATTCTATTTTCTTGGTAGTAATTTCCACCTGGTGCTACATTAGTATAATAACTAGTATTGGTATTTATATTGGCTGTAGGGTCAATAATATAAGAATTATATCCTAAATAAGCCTGTTGCTCATTATAATACAATTCATCAAAATAATAGTTATTTAACGTTCCAAGGGTAACTCCATTTGCATAACTCAAAAAGTATTTATCAACCGAATTATTAGCGTTAGTTCCTGCCGAAAATATAGAATTATCTAGGTTTCTTGCATTTTCATAATTCAAGGAAAATGAAAATTTTCTCCATTCACTTCTATCGTCATCATTATTAAAAACAAATACAGCACCTGCTTGGTTCAAAGCAAAGGAGTTATTGCTAGCAGAAGTGTTTTTTCCAAAATAATTAGAATCATTACTGTTGTTGTAATTTGCTAAAGTAAAACCAACTTGGTTGTTTGCAAAAATTAACGAACCAGCAGGATTTACATTCAAAGAAGAAAAATCACCACCAACTGCTCCAAAAGCGCCACCCATTGCTCTAAAACGAGCAGTACCATTAAGGTCGGTTTGTGAAAAACGCATAGCGTCATTAATGTCTTGGGCCTGTATTGAGGTAATAGCCAAACTTGCTATTGCTATTGCAAATATCTTTTTCATAGTACTAAATTTAGAATTAAATAAAAAAATTAACGTCTTCCACCGCCACCGCCGCCAGATGATCTTCCACCACCGCCGCCGCCGCCGCCACTTCCGCCACCGCCACCATAACTACCACCGCCAGAAGATCTTGGTGAAGAATAAGATGGTGTAGGACTTGAATAGGATCTTGGGCTAGAATAACTAGGTGTAGGAGTTGAATACGACCTTGGACTTGTATAAGTGGAAGATGGTGTATAGGTTCTCGGACTACTAGAAGAATTACTTGGAGTAAAACTTCTTGGAGAACTATAGTTGTTGTAGTTCGATCTTGGAGAACTGTTATTGTTGTTATTATAATTAGTTCTAGGAGAAGGATTGTCATAGTTTCTAGAACCAAAAACACCTGAATTTCTTCCGCCATTAATAGAAGAACTTCTTCCACCACTAATTGAAGAATTTCTTCCACCCATTATGTTTCCAGAACCCCCACCTACAAAATTAGTATTTCTTCTGCCGCCTGAATAGGCATAGTTATGTCCGTAATGATTGTTATTCCAACCCCAGTTGTTGCCGTAATAACCACCACCATAATATCCGCCATAGTATCCTCCACCATAGTAACCATACCAACTTGGGCCGTACCAGGAATTCCATCCCATACCCCAACCGGATCCATAATAACCGTTGTATCCCCATGAATTTCCATACCAGCCATTATTCCAACCCCAATTGTTTCCAGCCCAACTGTTGTAATAACCCCAGTTGTTCCATCCCATATTGTTGCCATATACGTTTACGGTAACATTATCTGCATTGTTAGATCCCCAACCTGCATAATTTGTTTCTGTACCAACTTGTTGTTGTGGTTGTTTTTTTAAGGAGTCTGAAACGGAAGTGTAGCCGTCTACATCGGTAAAAACTTGTTGGTTATCTTTATTAAGATTACTAAAGTATTCTTTATAGTATCCACCATTGTTATTATTGTTATTTTGATTTTCTCTAGGCCTTGGTTTGTCATTAGATCCATAAACACCATCGTTATCATAATAAGAGGAGTTTTGGTAAGAACCACAAGAAGTTACAAGCAATGCAAAAAATCCAAGTATCGAATAATTGGAAATTTTTTTGGTTAAAAAATAAATTGTTTTCATATCTATAACGATTTTATTGTTGGACATTACAAAAATAGTTAGTTTTGCATAACTATTTAGTTAAAATAAGTTAAACAATTTTTATGCCAAACTATTTCTCATGAGTAAGAACTTAACAAAGCGATCAGAAGACTATTCCAAATGGTATAATGAACTGGTGGTTAAAGCCGATTTAGCCGAAAATTCTGGGGTTAGAGGATGTATGGTAATTAAGCCTTACGGCTATGCTATTTGGGAAAAAATGCAAGCCGAACTAGACCGAATGTTTAAAGAAACAGGACATAGCAATGCCTATTTTCCTTTATTTGTTCCAAAAAGCATGTTTGAAGCCGAAGAAAAAAATGCGGAAGGCTTCGCTAAAGAGTGTGCTATTGTAACCCATTATAGATTAAAAAACGATCCAGATAGACCTGGAAAATTAATGGTAGATCCCAATGCTAAGTTAGAAGAAGAACTTATTGTTCGTCCAACTAGTGAAGCAATTATTTGGTCTACTTACAAAGGTTGGGTGCAATCGTATCGCGATTTACCTTTGCTTATTAACCAATGGGCCAATGTGGTTCGATGGGAAATGCGTACCCGTTTATTCTTAAGAACTGCCGAATTTTTATGGCAAGAAGGACATACTGCTCATGCCACTAAGGCAGAAGCAATTGAAGAATCGGAAAAAATGATGAACGTTTATGCTGATTTTGCTCAAAATTTCATGGCAATTCCAGTGATAAAAGGATTAAAAACCGAAACCGAACGTTTTGCGGGTGCTGAAGAAACCTATTGTATTGAAGCCTTAATGCAAGACGGAAAAGCATTGCAAGCAGGAACTTCACATTTCTTAGGACAAAATTTTGCAAAAGCATTTGATGTAAAATTTGCTAACGCAGAAGGAAAGCAAGAACACGTTTGGGGAACCTCATGGGGTGTTTCTACCCGATTAATGGGGGCTTTAGTTATGACACATTCCGATGATAACGGATTGGTTTTACCTCCTAATTTAGCGCCAATTCAAGTAGTTATTGTTCCGATTTTTAAAACTGACGAAGAATTTGATAAAATTTCAGCAGTCGTAAAAGAACTAGTAGCACAATTCAAAAAATTAAATATATCCGTTAAATACGACGATAGAACAACTCAAAAACCAGGATTTAAATTTGCTGAATGGGAATTAAAAGGAGTTCCAGTTCGAATAGCAGTTGGACCTAAAGATTTGGAAAATGGTACTTTTGAAGTAGCGAGAAGAGATACTTTAACCAAAGAAGTGGTGGTGAAAGATGGAATTGTAAATTATATTAATGATTTGTTAGAAACGATTCAAACCGATTTATACCAAAACGCATTAGATTACAGAACCAATCATATTACGGAAGTAAATTCTTTTGAAGAATTTAAAACTATTTTAGAAAACAAAGGCGGATTTATTTCTGCACATTGGGACGGAACAGCCGAAACGGAGGAAAAAATTAAGGATTTAACCAAGGCAACCATCCGATGTATACCCTTAAATAGGGTAGAAGAGGACGGAAATTGTGTTTTAACCGGTGCTAAATCTGCTGGTAGAGTGCTATTTGCAAAGGCATATTAAAAAAAATGAAAAAAAGTTACAACTGCTATTGTACGAATAAAAAATAGTTGTATTTTTGCATCCGCATTTAAGCAGTAGGCCCGTTCGTCTATCGGTTAGGACGCATGGTTTTCATCCATGTAAGAGGGGTTCGATTCCCCTACGGGCTACAAGTTCAATTATATTATTGAGATTATTAATTAACCAAGGATGACAATGGCCCGTTCGTCTATCGGTTAGGACGCATGGTTTTCATCCATGTAAGAGGGGTTCGATTCCCCTACGGGCCACAAAAAAAATTATTTAAAAAAAAATATTAAAAAAAAATGGCAAATCACAAGTCAGCTTTAAAAAGAATCAGAAGTAACGATAAGAAAAGAGTATTAAACAGATACCAACACAAAACTACTCGTAATGCTATCAAAGCAATAAGAATTGCTACTGATAAAACAGATGCAGCTTCTAAATTGGCTAGTGTAATCTCTATGATTGACCGTTTAGCTAAGAAAAATATCATTCATGATAATAAAGCTTCTAATTTAAAATCTAAATTAACGAAGCACGTTGCAAAATTATAATAGTAATCTAATTTAGATACTAATTAAAAACTTCCAGTGATGGAAGTTTTTTTTTGTTTATAGCATATCTAAATGCTATTTAATTGGTTCGTTTATCCTGTTTTAGGTTAATATTAGTTATTAAAATGTAAACTATTGTAACTAACGTTTTTTTTGTCAAAATAAAGTGTACCTTTGCACCTCCTAAAAAAATCAGATGGAAGCTATCAGAAACATTGCAATTATTGCCCACGTCGATCACGGTAAAACTACTTTGGTGGATAAAATTATGTATCACTGTCAATTATTTCGTGATAACGAAAATACAGGAGACTTAATCCTTGACAACAACGACTTAGAGCGTGAAAGAGGTATTACCATTACTTCTAAAAACGTATCTGTTGTTTATAAAGGTACCAAAATCAATATTATTGATACCCCAGGTCACGCGGATTTTGGAGGTGAAGTAGAACGTGTATTAAACATGGCAGACGGTGTTTGTCTTTTAGTAGATGCTTTTGAAGGTCCAATGCCTCAAACTCGTTTTGTTTTGCAAAAAGCAATCGATTTAGGGTTAAAGCCTTGTGTAGTTATTAATAAAGTTGATAAAGAAAACTGTACTCCTGAAGAAGTTCATGAAAAAGTTTTCGATTTAATGTTCGAATTAGGAGCAGAAGAGTGGCAGTTAGACTTTCCAACTGTTTATGGTTCTGCTAAAAATAACTGGATGTCAGATCATTGGGAAAATGTAACGGATAATGTTGAAGCATTGTTGGATATGGTTGTAGAACATGTTCCTGCACCTAAAGTTTCTGAAGGAACACCACAAATGTTAATTACATCTTTAGATTTCTCAGCATTTACAGGACGTATCGCTATCGGTCGTTTAGAAAGAGGAGTTTTAAAAGAAGGTATGGCAATTTCTCTTTGCAAAAGAGATGGTGTAATAGTGAAATCACGTATCAAAGAACTTCATACTTTTGAAGGACTAGGTCGTAAAAAAGTACAAGAAGTAATTGCAGGAGATATTTGCGCAATTGTTGGGGTAGAAGGTTTTGAAATTGGAGATACAATTGCCGATATTGACAACCCAGAAGCTTTACAAACTATTGCTATTGACGAACCAACAATGAGTATGTTGTTTACTATTAACGATTCCCCTTTCTTTGGTAAAGAAGGTAAATTTGTTACTTCTAGACATATTAGAGATCGTTTGACTAAAGAGTTAGAGAAAAACCTTGCGATGAAGTTAGGTGAAACTGATTCTGCTGATAAATTCATGGTTTTTGGTCGTGGAGTACTTCACTTGTCAGTTCTTATTGAAACAATGAGAAGAGAAGGATATGAATTACAAATTGGTCAACCACAAGTTATCATTAAAGAAATTGATGGTAAAAAATGTGAGCCAATTGAAGAATTAACCATCGATTTACCAGAAACACTTTCAGGAAGAGCGGTAGAGTTTGTAACTTTACGTAAAGGTGAAATGTTGAGTATGGAAACTAAAGGGGAGCGTATGATTATAAAATTTAATATTCCATCACGTGGAATTATTGGATTGCGTAACCAATTACTAACAGCAACTGCTGGTGAGGCTATTATGGCACACCGTTTTATAGGATACGAACCTTACAAAGGAGAAATTTCTGGACGTAACAAAGGTTCATTGATTTCTATGGAAAAAGGAAAAGCGATTCCTTATTCTATCGATAAATTACAAGATCGTGGTAAATTCTTCGTTGAACCTAATGCAGAAATTTACGAAGGTCAAGTAATTGGAGAAAACTCTCGTGGTGATGATATGTGTGTTAACGTAACTAAAGAGAAAAAACAATCTAATGTTCGTTCGTCTGGAAATGATGAAAAAGCAAGAATCATCCCACCAATTATTTTCTCATTAGAAGAAGCATTAGAGTACATTCAGAAAGATGAATATGTTGAGGTTACACCAAAATCTATTCGTTTGAGAAAAATCTATTTGACAGAAACGGATAGAAAACGTTTTAAAATCTAATTTTATTACAACTATATTATAAAAAAAGTCCTGAGAAATCAGGACTTTTTTGGTTTGTATAATTTGGTAAATTAATAGATAATTTTATTTCTAGCACTATTAGTTATAAGGTATAACAATTCCTTTGAGTCCTAATTTCTTTGTGAAACTTTAAATTACATAGAGTTGTTTTATTATAATACAGAAAAAACATCTCAAGAAGAATAGCAAATTTTTATTCAAGTAAGTAGGATTACTAATGGGGTTACCACAAAAAAAATCCCCAAGGGAAACCTTGAGGATTATATACAAATTAGTTAATTCTTATTCAAATTTAACTTTCACCATCCTAGTTTCACCATCTCTAATGAAAAATACTTCCAATTCATCACCAGGAGTAATTTTTGCTAAAGCATCCATATAACTGTATACTTCTTTAATTTCGGTAGTTCCAATTTTGGTAATGATGTCACCTTCCTTTATTCCTGCTAGTTGAGCAGGTCTATTTTCGGTTACACCATCCACATGTAAACCATCTCCATGTTCTGTGTAATCGGGCATGATACCCATAGTTACTTTGTATTTTGGTCTAGTTTTTCCAGCATTATTTTTGGTTTTAGTAAAAGTAACTTTATCCAAATCGGCAACGTCATTACAAATTCTAAAAACATAATCTACAATATTGGTAACCCCAGTATAATTTATTTTATCTTCATCGTCACTTGGTTTGTGGTAGTCACTATGTGTGCCAGTAAAGAAATTCAATACCGAAATATCTTTTAAATAAAAAGAAGTATGATCTGTAGGACCTACGCCACTTTCCTCTAAAGTGATATTGTATCCAGCGGGTTTATTTTTTTCTACTAGTGCTTTAAATTCGGGTGCAGTACCTATACCGCCTACAATAAGATCTTTTTTAGGATTCAAACGGCCTATCATATCCATATTAATCATAGCCACAACATTTGGATATTTGGCTTTTATAGTTTCTGCCATGTGTTTAGAACCAATCAATCCATCTTCTTCGCCAGAGAAAAGAGCGAAAATATAATTCACTTTTTCAGTTGATTTATTTTTGGTAAACATACGCGCCAATTCTAAAACTCCCGAAACTCCAGAAGCATTATCATCGGCACCATTGTGAATTTCGCCTTTCGAATTTACCTTAGTAGAATTATTGTGCTCGTTCAACCCTAAATGGTCGTAATGCGCTCCTATAACAATGGTTTTAGATGCTTTATTGTCTAAGTAACCAATAACATTCATTCCGGTATTAGCAACGCTGCTATCGTTTATAGAATCGTGTGGATTTAATCGGACTTTGTAATCAAATTTTTGAATATAATCTTTACCTTCATACGGTTTTAATCCTAAAGATTTGAATTGTGAAGATAAATATTCGGCTGCTTTTTGTTCGCCAACAGATCCAGTTAATCTTCCTTTTAATTCATCCGATGCTAAATATGAAATATGTTTTTTTAATAATTCTGGTTTAGCATTTTCTGCTTTGTCGGTATCAACCCAATCGGCAATATAAACATTGGTTTCTCTTGCTGCATTTTGTTGTCGATTACTCGACCAAACTAATTTTTTTCCGTCTGGAGAAAACATAGGAAATGCGTTAAATTCACTTTCCCAAGTAATTTGTTTCAAATTTTTACCATCCAAATCAATCATGTACAATTGAAAATCATACCCATGTGTGGAATGATGGTTGGATGAAAAAATAATTTTCTTGTCTGAAGGATGAAAAAATGGTGCCCAATTGGCTTTTCCTAAATGGGTAATTTGTTTAATATCAGAACCGTCTACATTACAAGTATAGATTTCCATTTCGGTTGGAGCAACCACATTATCTTTTAATAAAGCTTTATAATCGGCAATATCTGCTTCTGTTTTTGGTCGAGAAGAACGGAAAACTAATTTCTTACTGTCGTGAGAAAAGAAACTCCCGCCATCATAACCCAATCCGAAAGTAATTTGTTTTAAATTAGTTCCATCAATATCCATGGTCCAAAGCTCTAAATCACCAGAACGAATAGAAGTAAAGGCAATTTTTTTACCATCAGGAGAAACTACTGCTTCGGCATCATATCCTGGAGAATTAGTTAGTTGTTTTACAATTTTACCATCCAAATCGGCCATGTAAATTTCAAATTCTGGATAAACTGCCCAAAGATATTTACCATCATGCGGTTTTGGAGGTGCAGGACAAGCATCATTAGACGCAAAAGTGGAAGCATAAATTATATGTTTTCCATCGGGCATAAAATAAGAACAAGTAGTTCTACCTTTTCCAGATGAAATTGCTTTTAATTTATCAGTAGAATAGGGTAGGTTTTGCAAATCCAACATATAAATTTGGTCACAAGACATTCCCATTTTTGGGTTGTTTACCTGCATGGTAAGTTTTTTACCATCCGGACTAAAATAGGCTTCCGCATTATCGCCTCCAAAAGTAAGTTTTTGAATATTTTTTAGATTTTTTTCTTGACCGATTGCGTTTAAGCAAACGAATACTAATAATAATTGAAAAAAGGAATTACTTTTAATGGTATTTGAATACATATATTTGGGATTAAATAAGGTGCTTTTTGAATTACAAAGGTATTAGAACGGTAAAAAAAAACACCCAAATTGTATAAACTTTTATGGCTGTCTTTTATTTGTTAATCGCTTCTTCATATTTTTCACCTACTTTTTTCCAGTTGATTAAATAGAAGAAGTTATCGATATATTTTTTTCGGTTATTTAGATAGTTTAAATAATACGCATGCTCCCATAGGTCTAATGCTAAAATAGGATTTCCAGCAATTTCTGCTCTTGGCATTAATGGATTATCTTGGTTTTGTGTATTTGTTATTTGAAGTTTGCCAGTTTTGTCCACTACCAACCAAGTCCATCCAGAACCAAATTGTTTATTGGCAGCTTCTTTAAACTGATTTTTAAAACCATCAAAAGAACCAAAATCTTTGTCAATAGCATTTGCCAAAGTATCAGTAGGTTTGCCGTCGCCTTTTGGCGTTAAATTATCAAAATATAAGGTGTGATTGTAATAGCCTCCAAGATTATTTTTTAAATCGGTATTGGAAATATCTAATTTTTTAAAGATATCTTCTATTGGAATATTTTCCGATTCTGTTCCGGCTAATGCTTTATTAAGATTATTGGTAAATGTTACATACTGTTTAGAATAATGTATCTCCATTGTTTGTGCATCAATATTTGGTGCAAGGGCATCATAACCAAAGGATAATTTGGTAATTTCAAATGCTCCTGGTTCGGCTTTTGCATCTTCAGGGGCTCCAAGTGTCAGTTTTTCAGAAACGGAAGGAAGCGGAACTTCAACCACCTCGGTATATTTTTTTCTTTTGCAAGAACTAATAGCAACAATAAAAAGGGCACTAAATAAAAGGACTACTATTTTTTTCATTGGTCTATTTCTTTTTAACTAATGAATGGATTGCTTCTATATATAATTCTTTACATTCCTCTTGAGTTAAATGACTTATTTGCATCCAAGCATTCATTTTGAAAGCATTTCTTAGGTCATAAACTGGGTAGATTCTATTGTCAATTGTGCCATGTGTGGATTGCTTATACAAGGCATACAGTCGTAACTGAACATCTTGTGGTAAAGACTCTTGCGTTATAGAATTTGCTAATTCTACGGCTATTTCAAAGCGAGTTTCTAAATCGTTTACTGGCATTTATTTGCTTGCGATAATGGTTCTGTTTCCTACGGCTTTTTGATTTAAAGTCACATTTATGTTGGTTCCCAATGGGAAATACAAATCTACTCTTGAACCAAATTTAATAAATCCGGCGTCATCACCTTGGCGTACATGCATTCCCTCTTCGGCATAATTCACAATTCTTTTAGCTAAAGCACCTGCAATTTGACGGTATAAAATTTCACCAAAAACTCGATTTTCAATCACTACAGTAGTTCTCTCGTTTTCTGTACTTGCTTTCGGATGCCATGCAACAAGATATTTCCCAGGATGGTATTTACTGTATTTTATTTTACCACTAATTGCATAACGAGTAACGTGTACATTTATTGGCGACATGAAAATGGATACTTGAATACGTTTGTCTTTGAAATATTCTGGTTCGTAAACTTCTTCAATAACAACTACTTTACCATCTACAGGAGCGTATACCAATTGATCGTTTGGCTCTAAAGTTCGAACCGGATTTCTGAAAAATTGTAAAATTATTAGCAGCATTGCCAATAAAAATAGTTGTATTGGTTTTAATACCCATTGATTTTCGGATATATAAGGAGTTGCCAATAATAAAACTGTAAAAACGAACGTGGAAATAAGGATAATCTTTGCGCCTTCTTTGTGAAACATAGTTTGGTTATTTTTTTGGAATGTTTTGAATTTAATAATTTAAATGCAGTGCAATTAGTTAAAAGAATGTTTTATTCTAAATTAATTTCTTCTAGTATTATTACTTTGCAAATAAATTAAACTTCACGATGACAAAAGTAATTAAATAATATGAAATCTTTTGTATAGTAAAATATCTTTATGCTAACTATATCTAAGATTTTGATTTTCTCTAATGGATAGTTTTTGTGATAATTTAAAATTCAATCTTATTTAATCTATTTATTCTCTTGTACAAGTAAAAATAAAATAAAAAAGAATTTTCTTAATTATGTTTTACCCCAAGTAATTTAAAATTTGATAAAATAAATAGACGAAAGGTGCTACAAATATTACACTATCCAATCGATCTAGAATACCTCCGTGTCCAGGCATTATTTTTCCGCTGTCTTTTACACCTGCAACTCGCTTGAATTTAGATTCAATTAAATCACCAATTGTGCCTACAACCCCAGCAATTACTGCAATAATAGTCCATATTTGAATAGATTTATCTAGATGTGCTGGACTGGCTTGGATGTAATATTTAGAGATTAAATATCCTGCTAAAACTGCAAAAAGTATTCCGCCTACAAAACCTTCTATTGTTTTTTTAGGAGAAATTCGTTCTAATAATTTGTGTTTTCCTATTGATTTTCCTACGATGTAAGCAAAGGTGTCGTTGGTCCAAATTAAAATAAAAAGTCCAATAATAATTTTAGGATTGTATTCTTTTACTCCAAAAGAAATTTTGGTAATGAAGAAAAAGGGTAGAATGATATAGCCTAGAAGGTAAATGATTTTAGATGGACCAGAAATTTTTTGTATGCTATCACTAAAAAGAAAATGAATACATTTTATAGAAATAAGCAGAGTAATTACCAGTAGTATTTGATAAAGAAAATTGCTGTCTAAGGTAATGGTGTAATGCTTTTTTGTAATCGAAAACAATAGACCTTCTGTTACTTTTTTATAAAAGCAAACTAAGGTTATACCTCCATAAAAAAGTAAAGCAAACAGCATTGGTACAATTTTTTTAAAATGCACCAAAGCACAAAATTCATACACCGCAATTAAAAGGAAAACTCCAAACAGAATAAAAAAACTTTCATTAGAGTAGAGGATGGAAGAGATAAGAAGAGTTATGTATACAACTCCAGAAATCGCTCGCTTTAAAGTTTCATTCATGTTACAAATCTTCTAGCAACAATAAATAAAGATTTTTAGCAGAACTGCCATAGGTCAAGAAATCTTCATCTTGTACCTTTTCAAAATACTTTATAGCAGTTATATTGGTTGGATAATCTTTATCGTATTTCTTTTTTATAACTCTTAATCCATCGCTTTTAGTTTCCAGAATTTGACTAGTAGTTGCTAAAATCACAATGCTATCAGGAAGCTCATTAGGTTTTTTTTGTTTAATTTGATTGGACGAAAATAATACTGAGCCTTCATCGGCAATTAGATTTTCGCAACTTGCAAAAAAGAATTTTGGAGAAACAGGAGAAGTATATTCTAATTTATTTTCATCCAAAAGATTAAATAATTTGGATTCATAACAGAGCACTTCACTCTCAAACCAATCGTTTTCTTCTAAAATGTTTTCAAATTGTTCTTTAACTTCACTTAGATTTTCACAGTATATAAATTTACCTCCATTTTTCTTGAAGTTAAAAGTAAATAAGTCATCTATGGCAAGATTGGAGGGCTTTGGAGTGTTGTATTCACTTAAACTTTCCTCGTCGGAAGGTTCATTACTAGTACCAAATATTTTTCTAAAAAGACTCATAATGTTATATAAAATTCTATATTTTTCACTTGAAAACTTTCAAAGATAAAAAAATCTTAATTCAAAAGCATTTTTTGAATTAAGATTTTTAATAAATTATATTTTATTTTATTTATAGTGGTGTATCTGAATTTTCTTCAGCACTAATTTGATAAGGTCTTTTGCCGAAAATTGTTTCTAAATCGTCTTTGAAAATAACTTCTTTTTCAATAAGGATATCGGCTAGAAGTAGCAATTTATCTTTATTTTCCTTAAGAAGTTCAATAGCTCTTTGATATTGCCCTTCAATTAATATAGAAATTTCTTTATCAATTGTCATTGCTGTATCTTCAGAATAAGGTTTGTTAAAATTGTATTCTCCTTGACCAGACGAGTCATAATAAGTAATGTTCCCTAATTTCTCATTCAATCCATAAATAGTCACCATAGCACGAGCTTGTTTGGTTACTTTTTCTAAATCGGATAAAGCTCCAGTAGAAATTGTGTCAAATACTACTTTTTCGGCAGCACGACCACCCATAGTGGCACACATTTCATCTAGCATTTGATCTGGACGAACAATTAAGCGTTCTTCGGGCAAATACCAAGCTGCACCTAAACTTTGACCTCTAGGAACAATAGTTACTTTAATAAGTGGTGCTGCGTGTTCAAGCATCCAACTTACAGTTGCATGACCTGCTTCGTGAACCGCAATAGCTCTTTTCTCAGCAGGAGTAACAATTTTATTTTTCTTTTCTAATCCACCAACAATACGGTCAACGGCATCTAGAAAATCTTGTTTATCCACTGCAGTTTTGTTGTGACGAGCAGCAATTAAAGCCGCTTCGTTACATACATTTGCAATATCTGCACCAGAGAACCCTGGAGTTTGTTTTGCTAAGAAATCGGTGTCTAAACCTTCTACTTTTTTAAGTGGTGCTAAATGCACTTCGAAAATTTCTTTACGTTCTCTAATATCTGGAAGATCTACATAAATTTGTCTATCAAAACGACCTGCACGCATTAATGCTTTGTCTAATACATCGGCTCTATTGGTTGCAGCAATTACAATTACATGAGTGTTGGTTCCAAAACCATCCATTTCAGTAAGTAATTGATTCAAAGTGTTTTCGCGTTCGTCATTACCGCCTGACATGCTATTTTTTCCTCTAGCACGGCCTACAGCATCAATCTCATCTATAAAAATTATTGATGGGGATTTTTCTTTGGCTTGCTTGAATAAATCTCTAACACGAGAAGCTCCAACACCAACAAACATTTCAACAAAATCCGAACCTGATAAAGAAAAGAAAGGCACTTTAGCTTCACCAGCAACTGCTTTAGCTAATAGGGTTTTTCCAGTTCCAGGAGGTCCAACTAATAAAGCACCTTTAGGAATTTTACCTCCTAAAACGGTATATTTTTCGGGGTTTTTAAGAAATTCTACAATTTCTTGTACTTCTTCTTTTGCACCTTCTAATCCAGCAACATCTTTAAACGTAGTTTTAACTTCTGCTTTTTCATCAAATAGTTTAGCTCTAGATTTTCCGATATTGAAGATTTGACCTCCGCCACCTCCAGCGCCACCAGACATTCTTCGCATGAAATACAACCAAACTCCAATTAGTAGAATCATTGGTAGAAAACCAACAATGTATTCTGACCAATCACTTTTTAATTTGAAATCGTAATCTTTTAGTTTGCTTTCTGTTTTGGCTTTAATTAATTTATTTTCAAAATTTTGAGCATCAGCAATTTCAAAAGTATAATGCGGACCTTTATTAAGTCCACCAAAAAGAGGGTCTTTGGCAACTTTACTATTCGATTTATCTTTTAGAGCAGCAGCAGTAAGATAAGCTTCTGCTTGTACTTTATTAAAAACTATTACTTTCTCAATTTGTCCACTATTTAAAAGTTCATCGAATTTGGAAGATGAAATTTTTGTAGGGTCTTGAAAACTATTACTATTAAATATGTTTAAAAGAATAAACATAAAAATAATAGCTCCAGAGATCCACCATGGACTAAATTTCAAACCACTAGGTTTTTTGTTGTCTGACATTATTTTGCTTTGCTTTTAGTTTTTATTTTCTATCGAAGTAATTTTAGCATCTCCCCACAATCCTTCAATATTATAATATTCACGAATTTCTTTTTGAAACACGTGTACCACAATACTTACATAATCCATCAATACCCATTCGGCATTGCCAGTACCCTCAATATGCCAGGGTTTGTCTTTAAGTTCTTTGGAAACTGTTTTTTGAATCGAGTTAACGATTGCGTTTACTTGTGTATTGGAAGTACCGCTGCAGATTACAAAATAATCGCATACGGCGTTGTTTATTGCTCTTAAATCAAGGATGTCAATATCATTTCCTTTTACTTCTTCTATTCCTTTAATGATGTTTGTTAACAATACATCAGTACTAACTGTCTTTTTTGTCATCTAAATTTTATATAATTCGCAAAGGTATCAAAAATTGTGCTTATTTTTGATGCTTAACATAAGTTTAAGTACCTAATTTAATAAAATACTTTCATGTCAATTATCAAACTCAATGCCATAGATTCTACCAACGATTTTTTGAAGGACCTTACGCGGAACCAATTGGTAGATAATTTTACTACTGTTGTTGCGCAAAAACAAACCAAAGGCAAGGGGCAAATGGGAGCCACTTGGGATTCGGAAGAGGGTAAAAACTTAATTATGAGTATTTTGGTTAAAGATGTTTTGCAAAATGTTGACGAAATATTTCATTTAAATGTTGCCATTGCTTTATCCGTTCTTCAAGTTTTACAAGATTGTAAACTACCTAATTTAAATGTGAAATGGCCTAACGACATTATGTCAGACCATAAAAAAATTGGTGGCATATTGATTGAAAACAGTTTTAAATCGGACACGAAAATAGAATCGATAGTAGGAATTGGATTAAATGTCAACCAAGAGCAGTTTGAGAATCTTCCAAAAGCGTCTTCAATGGCAGTGATTACCAACACCGAATTTGATTTGGATATCCTTTTAAATAAAATTATTTTTCAAATTAAGAAAAATTGCAGTTGGATACTTTCCAACCAATCGGATAAATTATGGCAGGAATACCACAAACATTTATTTAAAATAAATGTTCCAATGGCATTTGAAGATGCTAATAAAAATAAGTTTATGGGAATTATTCAAGGCGTTTCTCCAGAAGGAAGATTGCAAGTAATGATAGAAGACGATTCTATAAAAAGTTATGGCATCAAAGAAATTCAAATATTATTTTAAATAGAAAAACCTCGTATCAGTTTAGGATACGAGGTTTTTCTATTTAATATTGGATTGTAATTCCATCAGAAATTGTAATTCCATAGGAATTTATAATTACAATTTGTGCATATTCTCCGCCAAAGTTTCAATGAATTTAGAGATTGGACCTTTAATCATCATGGCCATCATTGGATTGAAATCGCCTTCAAAATCTAACTTTACTTCGCTAGAATTTTCTGAAATAGCATCTATTGAAGCAATCAAAGAAAAAGGTAATTTATCGCTAGCAGCATTCAAAACTACTTTCGAATTTGGAATTCCTTCCTTCATTCGTAATTTAATTTCGGGCATACCTTTTAATCCAAAATTAAAAATATCTTCTCCAAGAACTTCAAATTTCGCAATATTTTCTGGCATTAATTTTTCAAAATTCTTAACATCTGACAAAGCATTATATAAATATTCTGCCGATTTTTCTACAGTAACTTTTGGACTTTCTAGGTTCATTTTTTTATGTCATTGCGAGGAACGAAGCAATCTCATCCTCTTATTTCTATTATTAAACCTCCCAAGTAGATGGACTTTTACGCCATTCTTGCAAGGTTACTTGTTCTTCTTCTGTGATGTATTTTTTTTCAACTGCTAATTCTAATAAATGCTCGTAATTACTTAATGTATTTAAAGTTATATTGGCATTTTTAAAGTTTTCTTCGGCAACGGCAAATCCGTAAGAGAAAATAGCAATCATACCTTTTACATTGGCACCTACTTCTTTCAAGGCTTCTACAGCCATCAAACTGCTATTTCCAGTTGAAATTAAATCTTCTACAACGACTACATTTTGTCCTTTTTGTAAAAAACCTTCCACTTGATTTTGTCTTCCGTGCTTTTTTGCTTCTGGTCTAACATACACAAATGGGAGCCCTAATTCTTCTGCAACGAGTATTCCAATGCCTATAGCACCTGTTGCAACCCCTGCAATTACGTCGGGTTTACCATAAATTTCAGTTATTTGTTTAGAAAATTCATCGCGGATGTAATTTCTAATCGCTGGAAATGAAAGAGTTAAGCGGTTGTCGCAGTAAATAGGGGAGTTCCAGCCAGAAGCCCACTTAAAAGGATTTGACGGATTCAATTTAATTGCATTTATTTGTAAAAGCAATTCGGCTGTTTTTTCGGCTGTTTTTTTATTAATAATCATACTGCAAATGTATAAAGTTTTTGTGAACGACAAACCACTTTTTTTGACAAATCAAGTCGCCAAAGAAACCGACTTTCAATTGTTCTTACTTGAAAGTGTAGATATTGAACAACTTATTGTTAAAATGTTTAACAATAAGATAAAGAAAGCCTATTTATATTATCCAGATGAGAAAGAAATTCTTAATAAAGTAAAAGAAAAAATTCCTGTTAAAAAAGCAGGAGGTGGATTGGTTTATAATCAAAATAGGGAAGTTTTGTTTATTTTTAGAAACGGAAAATGGGATTTACCCAAAGGTGGATTAATAAAAGGGGAGATTATTGAAGAATGTTCCATAAGAGAAGTTATTGAAGAAACGGGTGTTGATGGATTAGTAATTACTAATAAACTTCAAAAAACATACCATGTTTTTAAAAGAAATGGCGTTTATAGGCTTAAGATTACCCATTGGTTTGAAATGACTACCACATTTGAAGGAACTCCTATTCCGCAAGAAAACGAAGGCATTGAAAAAGTTGCTTGGCTCAATCCAGAAGAGATTAAGCAAGCCCTGAAAAATTCGTATGAGAATATCAAATTATTGTTTGAAGAAATTTAAGACTTTAATTTCATCTTTTTTGTATATTTGATAAATAATAATTTCAATAGATATGGAAACCATTAATATTTCTTTTCATTCGCAAGACGATTCGCAAGTAGATGCTGTAAAGGCTTTTATGAAAAGTTTGAAAATTAAATTTGAAATCTCTAAAGAAAAAACAATTGCATTAACTAAAGAGCAACAACAAATTTTAGATAGCCAACTTAACCCCGACAAATCTACTTATACGAATGCCGAATCACTATATGTTGATTTAAAAAAAAAGTATGAATTATAAGGTTATTGTTTCTCCAATTGCTTCTAAAAATATAGAAGATGCTGTAGAATATTATGGTACTATACCATAAAGTGTGTAAGTAAAAAAAATATGAGGGTTTGTGCAAACCCTCATATTTTTTTTACTTAATTTTAATATTTACACATTTTATGAAAAAAGAAGATTTATTATCCGATGAATTTTTGAAGCAATTCAAAACAGGT
>CANFZM010000018.1 GCA_947451525.1 Flavobacteriaceae bacterium | reverse complement strand
CCAAGTGGATTATCCTAATGTTCACAATATCATCTATGATGTATTTCGCCCCGACACAATTTGGCAACTTGGTTTTGTTTATCAATTGTTACTATTTCAAAGATACATATTTCATATTTTTATTTCATTACAAAGATATGAGCCCCGACAGAAGTGAAAATCCTGGCATTGCGTTAATAATATGGTGCAATTGGCTTGCTTAGTACCACGCAATGACAGATTGCAACGGATGGCGGGAATGTGGCATACAAAAATGCCTAAAGTTTCGCTTCAAATTATTTCAAAAAAAATTAAAATTGCGATTGCTTAGTACCTCGCAATGAACTACTTTTGCATGCTTAACAACACAACACAATGAGCACTACAAAAACGATTCAATCTGCTCTTATTTCGGTATTTGACAAAACCGGTTTAGAGCCAATTGTGAGACAACTTCACAAACAAAATGCAACTATTTATTCTACCGGAGGAACCGAAGATTTTATAAAAAACTTAGGAATTCCTGTGGTTCCCGTAGAGGATGTTACCTCCTACCCTTCTATTTTGGGCGGACGTGTAAAAACATTACACCCGAAAGTTTTTGGTGGTATTTTGAACCGTCAAGACAACCCTACGGATGTAGAACAAATGAAGGAATTTGCTATTCCGCAAATTGATTTAGTGATTGTAGATTTATATCCGTTTGAAAAAACAGTGGCTTCGGGAGCAAGTGAAGCCGATGCGATTGAGAAAATTGACATTGGTGGCATTTCGTTAATTCGTGCTGCGGCTAAGAATTTTAAAGATACCGTAATTGTGCCATCGGTAGAAGAATATGAATTGTTTTTAGGAATGATTACCGAAGGAAACGGCGCTACTACTTTGGAACAACGAAAATATTTGGCAACAAGAGCGTTTCATGTTTCGTCTAATTATGACACTGCAATTTTTAATTATTTCAATACGGAAGATACCTATTACAAAGAAAGCATGTCGCACGGGCAGGTGCTTCGTTATGGCGAAAATCCGCACCAAAAAGGATTTTTCTTTGGCGATTTTGACGCGATGTTTACCAAATTACACGGAAAAGAATTATCGTATAACAATTTATTAGATGTGGATGCTGCTGTGAATTTAACCGCAGAATTTAAAGATAGCGAGCCTACTTTTGCTATTTTGAAACACAATAATGCTTGCGGATTGGCAACTAGAAAAACCATGAAAGAGGCTTATGTTGCGGCTTTGGCTTGCGACCCAACTTCGGCTTTTGGCGGGGTGTTAATGGCCAACGGAAAAATTGATGCTGCTACTGCAACCGAAATTAATTCGCTTTTTTGTGAAGTTGTAATTGCACCTAGTTATGATGCCGAAGCGTTAAATATTCTACAAGAAAAAAAGAACCGAATCATTTTGACTATAAATGATGTACCTTTACCTCAACGTCAAGTGAGAACTTGCTTAAATGGAGTTTTGGTTCAAGATAAAAATAACATTACAGATACTGAAAAGGATCTAAAAACGGTTACGCTTACTGCACCAACTAGTCAAGAAGTAGCCGATTTATTGTTTGCATCTAAAATTTGCAAAAACACCAAATCGAATACTATTGTTTTCGCAAAAAACAACACCTTGATTGCTTCTGGAACTGGGCAAACTTCTAGAGTAGATGCTTTGAAGCAAGCAATTGAAAAAGCAGAAACTTTCGGATTTGATTTACACGGAGCAGTTATGGCAAGCGATGCTTTCTTTCCTTTTCCGGATTGTGTAGAGATCGCACATAATGTAGGAATCACCGCTGTTATTCAGCCGGGTGGCTCTATTAAAGATGAATTGAGCATTAATTATTGCAATGAAAATAAAGTTGCAATGGTATTTACAGGAACACGTCATTTTAAACATTAATTTTATTATTTTTGTAGGATTAAAAAATATATAACAAACTAATACCCTTTTATAACGTATGGGATTTTTTGATTTCATGACCGAGGATATAGCAATTGACCTTGGTACCGCTAACACACTAATCATTCACAACGACAAAGTTGTAATTGATAGTCCCTCTATTGTTGCAAGAGATAGAGTCTCTGGGAAAATCATCGCCGTTGGTAAAGAAGCCAACATGATGCAAGGTAAAACCCATGAAAACATCAAAACCATACGACCATTAAAAGACGGTGTTATTGCCGATTTTGATGCTTCGGAAAAGATGATTAGCATGTTTATTAAAAGTATTCCTGCATTAAAGAAACGAATGTTTACTCCCGCATTGCGCATGGTAGTATGTATTCCTTCTGGAATTACCGAAGTAGAAATGCGTGCGGTAAAAGAATCTTGTGAGCGTGTAAACGGAAAAGAAGTATACTTAATTCATGAGCCAATGGCTGCTGCAATTGGTATTGGAATTGACATTATGCAACCTAAGGGAAACATGATTGTGGATATAGGTGGTGGTACTACAGAAATTGCAGTTATTGCTCTTGGAGGAATTGTGTGTGATAAATCGGTTAAAATTGCTGGAGATGTTTTCACCAACGATATTATCTATTATATGCGTACCCAACACAATTTATTTGTTGGAGAAACAACTGCAGAAAAAATTAAAATTCAAGTTGGTGCTGCTACCGATACTTTAGATTCTCCTCCGGATGATATGTCGGTTCAAGGTAGAGATTTACTTACAGGTAAACCAAAACAAGTAGAAGTTTCTTTTAGAGAAATTGCAAAAGCATTAGACAAATCCATCCAACGTATTGAAGATGCAGTAATGGAAACATTATCGCAAACTCCTCCTGAATTAGCCGCTGATATTTACAACACTGGTATTTATTTAGCCGGTGGTGGTTCTATGCTTCGAGGATTAGATAAACGTATTTCATTAAAAACAGACCTACCTGTTTATATTGCTGAAGATCCGTTGAAAGCAGTAGTAAGAGGAACTGGTATGGCGTTGAAAAATATACCAAAATTTAGAAGCATCCTTATAAAATAAATTCCAAATTTAAAAAATCCAAATTCCAAAACTAGAACGATACTAATTGTTTGGGATTTGGAATTTGAGATTTTAAATTTTTAAAAACTATGCAGCAAATATTTAATTTTGTATTTAAAAACAGCTATCGTATGCTGTTTTTGCTGCTTATGGTAATAGCCTTATCGCTAACCGTTCAATCCCACTCCTACCACCGAAGTAAAATCATTAGTTCTGCCAATTTCTTTACTGGTGGAGCTTATAAAATGACGAGCAATATTGAAGGTTATTTTAATTTAAAAATACAAAACGAAGAACTAGCAAAAGAAAATGCACGCCTTAAAGGATTGCTTTTCAATATAAAAGACAGCACAAAAATTGAAAATTTAGATTCTATTAAAGGGGTTAAGAAAATTGATATTGTTATCGCTAAGGTTATTAAAAACTCTTACAGCGCACAGGTTAACTTCCTAACATTAGATTCTGGCTCTAACCAAGGAGTTGGTCCAGAAATGGGCGTAATTAACAGTTTAGGAATTGTTGGCGTAATAGAAAACGTTTCACCAAAGTACAGCACCGTACTAAGTATTTTGAATACTGAATCTCCTATTAACGCAAAAGTTAAAAAATCCAATCACATAGGTTCTTTAACTTGGAATGGTAAAAACACAGGATTTGTTCAACTCGTAGACGTGCCGAGACTTGCTTCTGTAAAAAAAGGCGATACTATTGTTACTGGTGCGCAATCAACCATATTTCCAGAAAACATTGGAATTGGAACTATTGAAAAATACTACATTGACAACGAAACGCATTTTTATACTATAGATGTTAAACTATTTAATGATATGACAAGTTTAGGCCATGTTTATATTATAAAAAATAAAGACCGAGAAGAAATTATTAACCTCGAAAAAAAGTCAGAAAAAAATGAATAGTGCCATATTATTTAATATTGCTCGTTTTATTTTGCTACTTGTGGCACAGGTGCTTATATTCAATAATTTCAACTTTTTGGGTTATATTAATCCGTATCCTTACATCTTATTTATACTTTTATATCCTGTAAACGGTAATAAATATGGGTTATTAGCTGCAAGTTTTTTACTTGGGATAACTATGGATTTATTTTGTAATTCTGGTGGTGTTCACACTGCCGCTTGTGTATTGCTTGCGTATTTCAGACCTTCTTTATTTCGATTTTCTTTCGGATTAAGTTATGAATACCAAACAGTTAGAATAAACGACATACTTACCCCAGAGCGCTTTTCATTTATATTTTTGGCAGTGGTTATCCACCATTTAACTTTATTTGTTTTAGAAGTTTTTACCTTTGACTATATTTGGAATATTATTCTAAGAACTTTAATTAGTACGGTATTTACAACAATCATTTGCATCTTAATAATTTACTTAATCAAGCCGAGTAAACGATGAGAAAAGCCTTGCTTCCAACTTTAGTAATTATCACAGCTTGTTTGTTGATGGTACGCCTCTTCTATTTGCAAATTATTGACGAATCCCTAAAACTTAAATCAGAAAATAACGCCATAAAAATCAAATACGATTACCCCGAAAGAGGTTATGTTTACGATAGATATGGCAAACTCTTAATAGCCAACCAGCCGTCGTATGACATCATGGTTATCCCTAAAGAGGTAAAGGAAATAGACACTACAGAATTTTGTTCGTTATTAGATGTAACCAAAGAATATTTTATTACAAAAATGAAGAAAGCAAGGGTTTACAGCCCAATGTTGCCCTCCGTTTTTCTGCCGCAATTAAATAAATTAGAATATGCTGCTTTCCAAGAAAAAATTAGAAGATTTAGCGGGTTTTATATTCAAAAGCGTTCTTTAAGAGACTATCAAGTTGATTATGGCGCCAATGTATTTGGTTTCATAACCCAAGTAAATGAAAATATCGTAAAGAAAAATCCGTATTATGTAGGTGGCGATTTAATTGGTAAACAAGGTATAGAGGAAAGTTACGAAACGTACCTTAGAGGACAAAAAGGAGTGAAATACCTTCTTAAAGATAAATTTAATAGAGAGATTGGCTCTTACAAAGAAGGAAAATACGATACTATCTCTAAGCAAGGAGATGACATTACTCTAACCATTGATGGGGAACTTCAAAAATACGGAGAAGAATTAATGGTAAATAAATGGGGTGGAATTGTTGCA
Organism: Flavobacteriaceae bacterium; assembly: GCA_947451525.1. GTDB lineage: Bacteria > Bacteroidota > Bacteroidia > Flavobacteriales > Flavobacteriaceae > Flavobacterium. The sequence goes on along the minus strand of CANFZM010000018.1, from coordinate 48,724 downwards.
ATTGAGCCAAAAACTGGTGAAATACTGGCTTTAGTTAGTGCACCAAATTTTGATCCTGCCCTATTAGTTGGAAGACAACGGTCTAAAAACTACACTTTATTACATAATGATTCCATTGCAAAACCACTATACGATAGAGGGCTTCTAGCAGAATACCCGCCGGGATCTCCATTTAAAATTCTAACGGCTTTGGTAGCCCTTCAAGAAGGCGTTATCGATGAAAATACTACCTTTTATTGCAACCATGGTTTTAGTTATGCGCGCGGAAGATTTATGCGATGCCATTGTAGTGGTGGTGCAAGACAATTATACACTGGCATATACCAATCGTGTAACACTTATTTTTCGAATATTTACATGAAAACCATCAACAAATACAACAGCCCTTCTTATGCTGTAGATGTTTGGAGCAACCACTTAAAAAGTTTTGGATTAGGTGATTTTATGGGCTGTGATTTACCAATTGGAAAACGAGGGAAAATCCCAAGCTCTAAAACCTATAAAAAATTATATCCAGGTTGGCGTTGGGATAGTAAAACTATTGTTTCTAATGCTATTGGACAAGGGGAAGTTTTAATGACTCCAATTCAATTGGCCAATTTAATGGCTACTGTTGCTAATAGAGGATATTATTATACTCCTCACATTGCTAAAAAAATAAAGGGAGAACTATTGGACAAAAAATTTCGAACTAAGCATGTAACAACTATTGACCAGAAATATTTTGAACCTGTAATAAATGGCATGAATGCTGTTTATGGGCCAGGTGGAACGGCTTCTGGACTTGGAGTAACCGGAATAGAAATATGTGGTAAAACAGGTACCGCAGAAAATTATTTGAAAGTAAATGGAAAAAGAATAAAACTTCAGGATCACTCTATTTTTGTAGCATTTGCACCTAAAGAAAATCCGAAAATTGCTATCGCAGTATTTGTAGAAAATGGGTATTGGGGAAAACGTTGGGCTGGTCCAATTACGACATTAATGATTGAAAAATATCTGAGAAGAAAAATCACAAAAGTGGATTTTGAAAAACGAATGTTAGAAGGTAGTTTGAAAGACCAATATAGCAAACTCTATCCTAGAAAACACCAAGATAGTATAGCAATTCTTAATTTTAAAGTTAAAGACAGTATTGCCAAATCGAAACGTGAAAACGATTCAATATTAGGCAAGCCAAAAAAAGAAGTAAAATTAGACAGTATTAAGAAAAAAGTGTAATGAGAAATCAGAGTATAACTAGCCATATTGATTGGATAAGTGTCGTCCTCTTTATTACCTTAGTAATAATGGGCTGGCTAAACATATATTCCTCTTCATTATCTTCGGTAACTGGAGATGGCTCTATTTTTGATTTATCTCAATTTTATGGAAAGCAAATGTTATACATTGCATTAACTTTTCCGCTAATTCTAATAATACTATTTGTAGAAGGGAAATTTTATGAAAAATACGCCTCGGTGATTTATACCATTTCTGTTTTATCTATTGCGGGATTATTTGTTTTCGGGAAATCAATTAAAGGAAATACTAACTGGTATTCCTTTGGCTCTTTCGGAATTCAACCTTCTGAATTTGCTAAAGCGGCCACGGCATTAGCCTTAGCAAAATACCTGTCGGACGTTCAAGTAAATCTTAAAATTGTAAAAGATCAAATTATTGCCTTGGCAATTGTATTTTTTCCGGTATTATTAATAGGAATTCATGACCCTGGTAGTGCTTTAATTTATATGATTTTCTTTGTTGTTCTATACAGAGAAGGCTTACCTGGCTGGTACTTATTTACCGGATTTGCTGCAATTTTATTATTCATTTTAATGTTAATTACCAACAATCCTTTTATTGTTATTGGAATTACTGCGGTGGTGCTAATCATCAATTATTTCAGAAGCCGCTTAATTGACCGGAATATTATTGGCAGCAGTATTGTATTAATACTAGTTGCAATATTTTCATTTTCGGTAAGTTTTGTCTTTAATAATGTTTTTAAACAACACCACAGAGACCGTTTCAATATTCTTCTTGGAAAACAAGTGGACATGAAAGGGATTGGATACAACATCCACCAATCGGAAATTGCTTTAGGCTCTGGAGGTTGGATTGGAAAAGGGTATCTAGAAGGCACACAAACTAAGGGCGGTTTCGTTCCCGAACAACATACTGATTATATCTTTACTACTGTTGGAGAAGAATGGGGCTTTCTAGGCTCTGTAATTGTAATTGGAATGTTTGTAGCACTTGTGCTGCGAATCATTTATTTAGCCGAAAGGCAAAAAACAAAATTCAGCAGGGTTTATGGATATTGTGTTGCAGGTATCTTATTTATTCACTTCTTTGTGAATATCGCAATGGTAGTGGGAGTTTTCCCTACTGTAGGGATTCCGTTGCCTTTCTTTTCTTATGGTGGATCCGGACTTTGGGGTTTCACTATTTTGCTATTCATTTTCTTAAAAATGGATGCCAATAAAGTTAATGAGTGGTAGGCCAATAAATTAGAATCACTTTCTTTTCCTTATACAACTATTTAGTGGTCTAAAGTACAGAACTAATTTTCAAATCATACTACTTAAAATCTACACTTACAGATGAAAATCAGTGTATTATGTAATTTTTTTTTAAAATTATATAATATAAAATAATATATTTAGAAGGAACTTTACAAAACAAATTAAAACATTGTGTAACTTTTTAATTAATTATTATGACATTACTTAAAACAAATTCTGGTATTTTGCCTTTTGGCTTCAATGATGTCTTTGACATGGATCGTTTTTTTAACCCAAATTTACCTGAAAATGGACACAGCCATACTTTGCCAGCGGTAAATATTAAAGAAAACAAAAAAGAATTCAGTATTGAATTTGCTGCTCCTGGTTTTACAAAAAAAGATTTTAAAATTGATTTGGATCAAGACGTATTGACTATTAGTGCCGAAAAAGAACACGAAGAACAAGAGGAAAATGACAATTTTACGCGAAAAGAGTTTTCCTATAATTCTTTTTCAAGATCGTTCACCTTACCAAATACTGTTTCTGGCGAAAAAATTAACGCGAATTACAATGATGGTATCTTAAAATTAAGTGTGCCTAAAAAAGCAGCAACCAAAACACTTCCTAAAAAAGAAATTAAAATTGCTTAATTGCAGTTTTAGATCTTATGAGTATTAAGAGGGTGTTAAAAAAAGCATCCTCTTTTATTTTTAAAACCCTAATAATAGAAATAATGAAAAATATACTATTCCAAATCGCATTCTTTTTCTCTTTAATACTAACTTCTTGTTCTTCTACAACTATTGTAAACAGTTGGAGAGATCCAAACACACAAATACACAGCAACCAATGGAATAAAGTTCTAGTAGTTGCAATGCTTAAAAACGAAACTGATAGACGAAAAGCCGAGGATGAAATGATAACTTATCTTCACGGAAAAGGGGTGACATCTTATTCCTATCTAGATGGAACAAATACCAATGTTAATGACGAAGAATTAAGAAAAAAAATGAAATCAGATGGTTATAATGCAGCAATTACAATGCGACTAATTGATGTAGATAAAGAAAACGTTTATGTGCCTGGGCAAAGTTATTTATATCCAGACTATTATGCTAATTTTGGCAGGTATTACCATAGAAATTGGATTTATTATACTACTCCTGGCTACTATGTTGTTACTAAAAAGTTTGTTATGGAAACCTTACTTTATTCTATTGATGAAGACAAATTAATATGGTCTGGAATTACCGAAACTTATAACCCTGAAGGGATTAAGAAATTGACAAATGAAATTGCTTGCACCATTCATAAAAAAATGATTAAGGAAGGTTTTATTGAGAAATAGTAATTTTCCAAAATTAATAATACTATTTTCAACTTCTTTTGAATGCATTTAAAAATAATAAAAGCCAATTATAGCAACTAAAAATTCAGTTACTGATAAAAATTAAAGCACTAATTTACAGCGCTTTAAATAATTTTAAATTCAATAATTCACTTTTAACTACTACAACCAATGGGTTTTAACATTATTAAAATTTAAAAACTAAAATTAATAAATACATTTGCAATAGTACATTTCTCATTTAAAGCCAAATCGATTTACTATGCTCTCTACTAATAAATCTATTGTTTTTCGTTATAGTTTAATGCTGTTGCTGTTATTTCAAGTAATGAATTTACGGGCGCAAAACAAAGCACCGAATTCTATTTATGATTGGTTTGACAGTAAAGTAGGAAAGGAAAATTTGGCCATAAACAATGGCGTAATATTAACCAACTACGATAGAGTACTAAACAATAATGACCGATTTTACTTTAGTAATTATTTAAACGGTAGTGTTGTATATGACAATCAAATTTACAATAACATCCTATTAAATTATGACATCTTAAACGATGATTTAATCATAAAACCTTCTGGTGAATTTGATAAAAATGCAATTATTTTAATCAAAGAAAAAGTATCTTCTTTTTCTGTAGATGGTATAAACTATATCAATTTAGATGCTTCACCAACAAAAAATCTAGATTTTATAAATGGTTTTTATGAGGAACATTTAATTGCAAATAAATTTACTTTTTATTCCAAACACAAGAAAGATAAAAGTGAAAGGATAAATGGCGATAAAATATATGATGATTTTACAGAAAAAACCTATTATGCTCTTTTTTACAACACCACTTTTTATGAGATAAGTTCCAAGAAAAGTGTAATTGTCATTTTTCCCGATTACAAGAAGTTCATATCCCAATTTTATTCGGATAATGATTACTTAGAAAAAGCCAATAAAACGCAATTTCTAAACAATTTATTCCTCTTTTTAAATAACAAAATCAAATAATTTATTTCAGATGAGGAAAATTATATATACCTTAATTTTATTGTTTAGCCTTTCGGTTTTTGCACAAGAAACCAAAAAAACCTATTCTTTCGATTTTACAAATGCGGATATAAAAACAGTAATAGAAACCATTGAAAAAACTACTGATTATAAATTTTATTTTCAAGAAGAATGGCTTGTAGAAAATAAATCCACTGTCAATTTACATTTAAAAAACGCTACCTTAAATAGCATATTAGAAAAGGTTTTAGAAGAAACGGATCTTAATTATTTTGTAGATAACAACAAAATAATTCTCTCCAAGCATAACATTATTAGAGAAAAATTATCGGAAAATTTCTTTGAAAATCAAGGTAACAATTCTAAGTTTACCAACAAACCAATTTTTTATAAAGACAATGATTCCCTTATTAATAGTTCGAAAAGACTAGATAAGGTAACTGTAATTGGCAAAGAGGATCAAAGATCGGATAAAAAAACATGTGTGCTATCGGGCTATTTAAAAGATGCAAAAACAGGACAGCCCCTGTCAAATGTTTCTATTAAAGTGCAAAACAAAAAAATAAGTACTGTTACAGATGTTAATGGTCATTACCAAATAGAAGTCCCGGTAGGTGTTATTTACATTGAAACAAATTACATTAGCCACAACCGAGTTGTTAAAAAAGTAATCCTCTACAATGATGGAACCTTAAACATTAAACTTGAAGAAACCCTAAACATTCTAGATGAAGTTGTGATTAATGCTAAGAAAAGTGAGAATGTAAAATCGGCAGTTACTGGAGTTACTTCTATAGATATTGAAGGCATGAAAAACATCCCGTTAGTCCTTGGAGAGCGAGATATTTTTAAAGTAGCAACAATTCTACCTGGTGTAAAACAAACTGGAGAAGGATCGGCAGGATTTAATGTTCGTGGTGGAAAAGAAGACCAAAATTTAATTTTATTAGACCACGCAGTGATATACAATCCTTCTCACTTTTTTGGATTTTTCTCATCTGTAAATCCTTTTACAACCAAAAAAGCAAACATTTACAAAGGCAGTATTCCAGCAGAATTTGGCGGTAGATTATCTTCGGTATTTGATATTACTTCAAAAAATGGAAATCCAACAAAATTCTCCGGAGAAGGCGGAATTGGACCCGTTACTAGCAATTTAGTTTTAAGTACACCAATAGTAAAAGACAAATCTAGTTTGCTTGTTGGCGCAAGAGGCACCTACTCTGGTTGGATTTTACGTTCTTTAAAAAATGAATCCTTAAAAAATAGTCAAGCCTCTTTTTATGACGCAATAGTAAGGTACAACCACAAGTTTAATGAAAAAAATAATTTCGAATCTACCTTGTATTTCAGTCGTGATGCTTTTAGCATTTCATCCGATTCGCTGTACAAATACAGCAATCGCCTAATCTCCTTAAAATGGGATCATACTTTTAACGAAAAAAACAAAGCCTCTTTAATAGTTACAAATAGTGAATATAAATTTTTCATTAACTACAATGGTAGTGAATTGAAAGCATTTGATTTTGGATATAAAATCAACGAAAGTCAGGTAATCTTAAAATTGAGTAAAACTTTAAATGAAAAACATAAATTTAATTATGGTGTTTCTAGTAAATTGTACGGAATTAATCCAGGTTTTTTAAATCCGAAAAGTGCTGCATCTCCTATTATTCCTATTGAAGTTGATAAAGAACGTGGACTAGAATCGGCAGCCTATTTTTCAGATACTTATAAAGTAAATCAAAAATTATTAATTGATTTAGGTTTACGCTATTCCACTTTTTCTGCTTTAGGCGCTTCAAATCAAAGGATTTACATGGAAAATGTGCCTTTAAGTGCGGCAACAGTTACCGAGGTAAAAGCCTTTGGAAACAACGAAGTAATTAAAACGTATGGCGGATTCGAACCCCGTTTTTCTGCACGTTATATCCTTGCAGATAACCTTTCAATAAAGGGTAGTTATGACAAAACCTACCAATACATTCATTTGCTTTCTAGCAATACTACACAATCGCCAACCGATACTTGGAAACTATCCGATATAAATGTAAAACCACAATCGGCACAACAATTTTCATTAGGATTGTATAAAAACATCCCTAAAAATGATATCGAATTGAGTGTTGAGGGATATTATAAAAAATCAGACAATTTTCTAGACTATAAAGTAGCGGCACAATTGCTATTAAATCAAACCATTGAAACACAATTACTTCAAGGAAAAGGGAAAGCATACGGAATTGAATTTCTAATTAAGAAAAATAGCGGCCGATTAAATGGTTGGATTGGTTACACCTATTCTAGAACCTTCATTAAATTAGACAGTCCGTTTAGTGATGAACGCGTAAATAATGGCCAATATTTTCCTGCAAATTTTGACAAACCTCATGATGTAAGTATTGTTTTAAATTACAGATTTACCAAACGCTATAGTTTTTCGAGCAACTTTATCTACCAAACTGGGCGTCCAATTACGTATCCTATTGGAAAATACACTTATGGAAATGCGGAATATACCTTGTATAGTGATCGAAATGAATTTAGAATTCCAGATTACTATCGTTTAGACATCGGATTTAACATTGAAGGCACCCATAAAATCAAGAAATTAGCACACGGATTTTGGAATGTTTCCATCTATAATGTTCTCGGAAGAAATAATCCTTATTCTATTTATTTCGTTACCGAAAACAAACAAATAAAAGCCTACAAAACATCCATTTTTGCGCTTCCAATTCCAACTATTACCTATAACTTTAAATTTTAGTTTTTATGAAAAATATAAAATACCCAGTTTTTTTATTGGTGTTGATTTCAATACTAACTAGTTGTACCGACCCTTACATATTGAAAACCAACAACTATGAAGAAGCAATAGTAGTAGAAGCAACTATTACTAATGAACTAAAACATCAAGAAGTAAAAGTTACTAAAACTTATCGTTTAGAACAAAATTCACCTACCATTGTAACAGATGCCGTTGTAATAGTTAGCGATAACTTAGGGCATATTTATGAATTCACACAAGTAAACGGAACCTATATTTCGGTAAATGAATTCCAAGCAGTTCCAAATGTTTCGTACCAACTAAAAATAATAACTGACGATGAAAAAACATACCTATCTACTAACCAAATTCTTACCCAAGAATCGCCTATTCAAGACATCGTTCCTACAGTTGTAACAAAAGACGGAGTAAAAGGAGTAGAAATGGTTGTAAATAGTTTTGACCCTACCAATAATTCAAAATACTATCGATTTGAATACGAAGAAACTAATAAGATAATAGCCCCAAGATGGGTTCCTGTAAAAGGAGTTGGAACTTTTTTTAACGATTCTTCAGGTCACTTATCTGGATCTATCGATTTAGTACCCAGAACAACCGAAGCAAGAGTTTGTTATAACACCAAAAAATCAGACCAAATAATAATTACAAACACCAATGATTTGTCGGAAGACAGGGTTAATTTTCCAGTTCGATTTATAAAAAGTTCCGACTACATTATTGCAAACAGATACAGTATATTGGTCAAGCAATATGTTCAAAATTTAGCCGCTTATACTTACTATAAAACTTTAAAAGAATTGTCTGGTTCTGGAAGTATTTTATCTCAAAACCAACCCGGATTTTTCGCAGGAAATATCAAACGAGTAGAAAATCCGGATGAAAAAGTTATTGGTTATTTTGAAGTGGCATCGGTTTCATCCAAAAGAATATTTTTTAATTTTAACGAAATATTTCCTGGGATGACCTACCCAAAATACCCTTACAACTGTGAAGTAGACCCCTTGCATCCAACAGATGATCCAGAACATTTTTTAAAATTTTGTTTTGGCCAACCACCTTGTCTTGGAGCAATGTTAATTAGTGGATTTCAAAATAATAGCATTTGTTATTACAGCAATAATGGCAATATTTATGAAATATACAACACTCCATGTGGCGATTGCACATCCTTTTCATCTAATATAGTACCTTCATTTTGGATAAATTAAAAAAAATAATATTCGTGTTTTCAGTTTTATGCAGTCCTATCCTTTGGGCTCAAAAAACCAATACTATACCCAACAGCGAAAGCGTTTTTATTCATTTAAACGCAACTTCTTTTGTAACGGGAGAAACTATTTACTACAAATTATATTGCCTAAACACCAATGGATTTTTTGCAAGTGACATTAGTAAAGTAGCCTATGTAGAACTCATCAATAGTGATAAAAAGACACTCTTTAACCACAAATTATTTTTAGAAAACACAACTGGGCAAGGCGACTTTTTTATTACAGCAGGCATTCCAACCGGAACCTACAAACTAATTGGATACACCAAATGGATGCTAAATAAATCCAACTCCCAATCGTTTGAAACAGAAATAACCATCATTAATCCATTTCAAACGGATGGCAATAATAAAATTAGTTCCAAAAATAAACTAGAATCGGATATAGAAAAATCCAATCCAAACAATAATTTAGAACTATCTAAAAAAATCTTTTCAAATAGAGAAAAAGTAGATTTAAAAATCAACAACTTACCCAAAGGTAACTACTCTTTATCGGTTAGAAAAATACAAGATTTACCAACTATTAAAAGTTTAAATGCAATAGAATTTACAGATAAAGAAGCAAATGAAATAATCGATATTTCTAATTCCAATGTTATTTTACCAGAAATTCGGGGTGAAATAATATCTGGATTTATTACCTCCAAAAACGATGCAACACTTAATAATGTTGCTATTGCACTTTCTATTCCTGGAAAAGCATTTGAATTCAAATTAGTAAAAACAAATAAAAACGGACAGTTTCTATTTAATTTAGATAAGGCTTATTATGAACCTAACTGTATTGTACAAGTTTTTAATAATAGTAAAGAAGATTATGCAATAACATTAAACAAACCAACTAGTATTGAAATTTCCAATACTTCAATAATTAATGATATTAAATTATCTTTCGATTTAAAATCAATTGTCGAAGAACATTCCGTTGCAAGCCAAATTGAGAATACCTATTTTGAAAAAAAAGCAGACACTTTATCTAAAATAAAAAATCAAAAGTTGTTTTACGAACCAATTGGAAAAGAATACATCCTAGACGATTACACTCGTTTTCCAACCATAAAAGAAACAATAACCGAAGTGGTAAAAGAAATGCATTACTACAATACTAATAACATTTACTCCTTGTACTTAAGTGATTACGATGGAAATACCGAAATTGAAGAGCCGCCGCTCGTATTGATAGATGGACTATTAGTTCAGGATATTAACGAACTTTTAGAATATAAATCGGTAAACATTTCTAAAATAGTTATTATTAATAAAGGATATTCTTATGGAAATAAAATATTTAATGGAGTAATTAGTTTTGTAACGAAAAAATACGAATTCAACACTAATTTATCTGGAAATTATATTCTTAAAACAAATATAACAACCCCTTTAGCCAAAAAGAATTATTTCAAACCCGATTATTCCAATACAACCGCTTCATATAGAATTCCCGATTACAGATACCAACTGTTGTGGATGCCTGAATTAGAGGCTAAAAATCAAATTTCGTTTTATACTTCCGATAAAAATGGAAAATTTCAAATTGTACTTGAAGGTTTTACTTCAGAGGGTAAACCCGTGTTTTTAAGAGACTTTTTTGAGGTAAAATAAATTCTAAGACAAATAAAAGTACTTTTTTGTAACTTTTTTGTAACTTACAACGTATAATTACCCGAACACTTTAATGTAAAGGAAAAAAAACATGAGACAGCTAAAAATCACCAAGCAGGTAACCAACCGTGAAACTGCTTCCTTAGATAAATACCTACAAGAAATTGGAAAGGTTGATTTGATTACTGCCGACGAAGAGGTAGAATTGGCTCAAAAAATTAAAGCCGGAGATCAAAAAGCATTAGAAAAATTAACCAAAGCCAATTTGCGTTTTGTTGTTTCTGTTGCTAAACAATACCAAAATCAAGGACTTACACTTCCCGATTTAATTAACGAAGGAAACTTAGGATTAATTAAAGCAGCCCAACGTTTTGACGAAACTCGTGGATTTAAATTTATATCGTATGCCGTTTGGTGGATTCGTCAATCGATTCTTCAAGCGCTTGCTGAACAATCTCGTATCGTTCGTTTACCATTAAACAAAATTGGTTCTATCAATAAAATCAACAAAATGTACGCTTTATTAGAGCAATCTAACGAAAGACCACCATCTGCTGAAGAAATTGCAAAAGAACTAGACATGACCGTAAATGATGTAAAAGAGTCTATGAAAAACTCTGGTCGTCACTTATCCATGGATGCACCTCTTGTAGAAGGAGAAGATTCTAACCTTTACGACGTTTTACGTTCAGGCGAATCTCCAAATCCTGACAGAGAATTAATCCATGAATCGTTGCGTACGGAAATCGAACGTTCACTAGAAACCCTAACTCCAAGAGAAGCCGATGTAGTGCGTTTGTACTTTGGCTTAGGCGACCAACACCCAATGACATTAGAAGAAATCGGAGAAACTTTCGACCTAACTCGCGAACGTGTTCGCCAAATTAAAGAAAAAGCAATCCGCAGATTAAAACATACTTCAAGAAGTAAAATCTTGAAAACTTATTTAGGATAAACTCCAATACATAAATTCCAAATTCCAATGGTTGGAATTTGGAATTTTTTCTTTAGAATTTAATAAAAGTAACAACAGTTTCAAAACTGTTCGTTTTTTGATTGATGATTGAAACTCCGGCTGATTACCGGAGTTTTATTTTTTGCGGGGCAAATAAAACTCCAGTCTGTTCGCTGCGCTCGGGTATCCGGAGTTTTATTTTTTGGGCGTGCCCCTTCGGGTCAGGCTATCCGCTTTATCTTTTGTTCCACTACGTTCCACAAAAGGATATCGCTCCTATCCTTCACGCAACACGTTTACAATTCTCCAGAACTTGAAAAAGACAATTCATTTCAAATCTACCAAAAGTTGATAAAAATTTGTGCAATCCATTTCACTCCAAAAACAATTAGTGAAAATTAGTGCAATTCGTGTTTGCTTTTTATTCATTCAATTGAACTAAATATTTTACCTTTGCCAAAACAACAACACAATGAGTAAAAATACCCTTATTGCACCTTCTGTTCTCGCAGCCGATTTTGCTAATTTACAACGCGACATCGAGATGATTAATTCCAGTGAAGCCGATTGGTTTCATATTGACATCATGGATGGCGTTTTTGTTCCGAATATCTCTTTTGGAATGCCAGTTTTAGAAGCCATTTCCAAACATGCCAAGAAAACCATCGATGTGCATTTAATGATTGTAGATCCCGATAGATACATCAAAACCTTTGCTGCATTAGGATCAAATATCCTTACGGTGCATTACGAAGCGTGTACCCACCTTCATCGAACCTTGCAAGCCATCAAAGCCGAAGGAATGAAAGCAGGAGTTGCATTAAATCCGCATACTAATATTAGTTTATTGGAAGATGTAATTAAAGACATCGACATGGTTTGCATCATGAGTGTAAACCCAGGTTTTGGAGGTCAATCGTTTATAGAAAACACCTACAAGAAAATTAAAGATTTAAAAGAAATGATTGTTCGCAATAACGCTTCCACAATTATTGAAATTGACGGAGGAGTTACCAACAAAAATGCCGTTGCTTTAGTTCAGGCTGGCGCCGATGTATTGGTAGCAGGAAATTATGTTTTTAAAGCCGAAGATCCAATTGCTACTATTAGCGATTTAAAGAAAATCACTTCCCTATAAAAAATGCTCCTGATGGAGCATTTCTTTTTTTAGTATTGTTCTAATAAATATTTTATTAAATCGGTGGTGGTGACAATTCCCACAAGCAAATCGCCTTCTACTACAGGCAAAGCATGAAATTCACTTTTTGATAGAATTTCTGCTACTTCTCTAATGCTAGAATCTGGGGAAACTTTCACTAGATTTTTAGCCATGACTTGTTCTACCGTAAACATATTATAAACCATAACATCAATCTCTTGCTCTTCGTCATCAATAGCATCGGCGAACGAAATTCGGAGTAAATCGGTATAACTTAACATCCCAACAATAAGATTCCCATTTACTACAGGAATATGCCGAATGTGGTGTTTTTTAAACAAGTTTTCTGCTTTAGTTAAATCATCACTGAGATGTAACTTAACTACATTTTTGGTCATTATGGTTGACACTGGCACTATCTGTTTCATATCTTTTAATTTTTATACTCTAAAATTACAAGGTATCTAAGATAAAAAATATGATAAAAATCAGCAAGTTGAAAAGTATTTATTCTAAAATAAATCCATCTATAGACCATAACTCAGTAAAAGAGTATTATTTTTGTACAAGAACAAATTTCATGAGTTATACCCTACTATCTTCACCTTTACAAGGATTTACCGACTTTCGTTTTAGAAATGCTTTGAACAAGTATTTTGGCGGAATTGACACCTACTATTCGCCTTATATCCGCCTGAATGGAAAGTTGCTAATTAAACCTTCTTATGAACGTGATTTGCTTCCGGAAAACAATTCGAGTTTGGAGGTAATTCCTCAAATAATAACCAATGATGCGGAGGAATTTTTATTTGTAGCAAAGTATGTTCAAGATCTAGGCTATAAAGAATTGAATTGGAATTTAGGTTGCCCCTATCCAATGGTTACCAAATGCGGAATGGGGTCTGGATTGATTAGTGATTCGGAAAAAATTAATGCCATTCTTAACAAAGTACATTCCGAATCGGATATTATTGTATCCATGAAAATGCGTTTGGGATATGATACTACCGATGAAATTCTTAATGTACTGCCAATTTTAGATACCTATCCAATAAAAAATATTGCCATTCATGCTCGAATTGGAAAACAACTTTACAAAGGAGGAGTGCATTTGGATGCCTTTCAACGTTGCGTTGATACTACCAAACACAAATTGTATTACAATGGGGACATTACTAGTGTATCTAAATTTAGAGAAATGCAACAACGTTTCCCTACAATAAACCATTGGATGATTGGTAGAGGGTTAATTTCGGATCCTTTTTTACCAAGTATGATAAAAGAGGATACTTTAGAATATCCGAAAAATAAAATGGAATTGTTTAGCGAATTTCATGAAACTCTTTATCAAGGATATAGTGAATCCTTATCGGGAGCCACCCATATCTTATTAAAAATGCACCATTTGTGGGAATATTTTTCAACTACTTTTTCCAATCCGCATAAAGTTGCAAAAAACATCAAAAAAGCAAAGAGTCTTCGAAATTATGAAGAGACCGTAAAAGAAATTTTTAAATATGGGTAATTTTATTTTTCTGTTTTATGGCAAATAATTTCTATTTTAATCTTTTATAATTTCTACTTAAAAATCAACACTTCAGGGACAAAATCTTCTAAAACTGTAAACTATTTTTTACTATATTTGACACAATTATTAGTTGCTTTTTAGAGTTTAAAATTTTAAATTTCAATAAAATTAACTACTTATTAACCCATTATTCTACTAAACAACAACTACAATTAAAGATTAATCTTACAAAAAATGAAATCAAACCTTACGTTAAAACAAATTGCTAAAGATTTGAATGTATCTGTCGCTACTGTTTCAAAATCACTAAATGACAGTCCGGAAATTAGTGAAGCAACAAAAAAAAAGGTAACCGATTATGCTAAATTAATAAATTATAAGCCTAATTTTTTTGGTTTAAATTTGAGAACAAAAAGAACAAAAACAATTGCTTTGATCATTCCAAATGTAACGAATTCTTTTTTTGTAAAAGTTTTCAGTGGCATAGAAAAAGTAGCAGAAGCAAAAGGATATAATGTTATAACTTGTATTTCTAGAGAATCTTTAGAAAAAGAAAAACAAATACTTAATATGCTAAGTAACGGAATTGTAGATGGATTTATTTTATCTATATCGGAAGAGGCACAAAAATTAAATAGCAACGATCATTTTAACGAGGTAATAAAAGAAGGAATCCCTATGGTCATGATTGACCGCGTATCCAACGAAGTGGAATGTGATAAAGTAATTGTTGATGATACAGAATCCGCAATAAATGCCACTCAATTTTTAATCGATTCTAAAGCAAAAAAAATCGCATTATTTTCATCAATAGATAATCTAAGTGTTGGCAAACTAAGAACGAAAGGCTATTTGGAAGCCTTAACTAAAAACAATATTGATTTAGATCCAAATTTAGTAGTAGTCTCTAACAATAAAGAAGATTTTGATACAAAGACTGCAGATTTTTTTAATAAAAATAAGGTAGATGCTATTTTCTCTATTGATGAGTATGCCTCTTTTAAAGTTTTAAAAACGGCTTTAGACAAAGGTTATAAAGTACCCGAAGATTTATTAATTATAGGATTTGCTGACGGAATTTGGTCTCGAAGAATGAACCCAAGTCTAACAACAGTAAGCCAACATGGTGCCGAAATGGGTGAGGCAGCAGCAACTTTATTAATTGAAAGATTACAGTCAGAAAAAAATATAAAAAATCAAACTTTAATAATAAAAACTGAAATTAAAGAAAGAGATACAACTAAATAATTTGATTTTTTATTATCAAAATGAACTAGTTTATTTTTTGAGTTCTTAAATTTAATTGCTTTTATTTTCTGCTTCTATGGAATCCTCCATTTCAATTATTTTTAAGTATTCACTTGGCGTATATCCAGTTTCTTCTTTAAAAGCATTATAAAAACTAGACCTAGAAGTAAAACCGACCATTTGGGAAACACCGTCAATGGTTATCTTGGAATTCTTGGAATCGTTAAGATAAACTTTAGTTTGTTCTACACGCAACTTAGTTCTTAACTTTGAAAATTTAGTTTTAAAAAGTGTGTTAATACAATAAACAACGTGGTTTTGTGGAACTTGCAAGTCTATTGCAATTTGGGCAATATTAAAATTTGGGTCTAAATAAGGTTTATCATTATCTAAATAATTTTTTATTTTTTCATATAGGTCAAGAAAAGGATCTTCCTCTAGGTTTTCATTTACTTTAGTTAATTTAGAAATAGAAGTTAACGTTTTTTTCTTCTGCTTTTTTGTATTTTTATTTCTAGGTAAACCATACAATACTTCTGGAAAGAACAATAAACTAATAACTAGCAAACCAAAACTGGCTAATGCAATACTATTAATAAAATTTTGCCTAATATCTATTTCATAATTTTTAAAAAAGTAAAAAGTCATAATAACATAGTTTATATCTAATAAAAAGATTAAAACTAATAAAAATGCTAACCATCTAAATGTTATGGAATATTGTTTAAAAGGAATGTTTTGTTGTTTCTTACTATTATTAGAAAATTTCCATAAAAGCACCATAGAATATGATACATAAATAAATAGCATAATTATCCTAAAGGAAAAATTGAATTCAGAATTAAAAAAAATATTCCATTCAATTTTTTTTATATTTTCTAAATCGGCAATCAATAATCTACATATTGCTTCTTTATAACTAAATGGGGTTATGTAGTACGGTATAACTCCAATAAAATGGATGATTGCGGGTATAAAATGCAAACTATCCTTCCAGTTTAATCCTTGTTTATCATTTAATGTTCCTCTTATATAAAAATACAAAAAGGGACCTGGTAGTAACATTAATGGCGAAATGTTATTATAAAACAAAGCCATCCAAAATGCTGACTTACCATAAACAGTAAAATAATGAGTTAGTCCATAAATGGCAATTAATATAAAAGTGATTGCCAAAAAAATAGCATTTTTATTGATATACCAATTATGAAAAACTAGTATTAAAGAAAAAAAAATTAGTAATAGAGATATATAAAGAAGCATCTAATGGTATTAATAATTTAGAAAAACATGAAATACACCCATATTTGGTTACGAACTTTAGAAATATTTCTTTTAATACAATAAATTAAGCACAATTTTTTGAAAGAACAATTAATAAAAAGCAAAATTACTAAATTATTTTTGTAAAAAAATATTAATAATAAAAAAACCACAAAAAAAATGTTAAATCCTCAAACATGGCAATTATATATATATTCTAAATATAATATTTCACCAACTTGTTTAATTATAATTTAACTTCTAAGATTTTTATATGAGTTTACCTTCTGTTTTGGGAATTTATTTTTACTTCCAACAATTGAATTTGTTCTTCATTTTGTTATATAAAAAAAGACAAACTTTCAATTAGAAAATTTGTCTTTTTGTGACCGCGGCAGGGTTCGAACCTGCAACCATCAGAGCCGAAATCTGATATTCTATCCAGTTGAACTACGCAGCCATTTATTGGTACTAAGATTTGAAAACCCTAGAACTTAAACCAATAACTTTTTAACAATAGCCGAAATAGTTTTACCTTCTGCTTGTCCGCCAATTTGCGCACTAGCCAATCCCATTACTTTTCCCATAGATGCAATTCCAACTGCACCGGTTTCAGCAATAATTTTAGCAACAATTGCTTCAACTTCTTCTTCTGACAATTGTGCTGGAAGGAATTTTTCAATTACTGCAATCTGCGCCAATTCTGGCTCAGCTAAGTCGGGACGATTTTGAGTAGCAAAAATAGACGCACTATCTTTACGCATTTTTACTAATCGTTGCAATATTTTGATTTCTTCGTCTTCTGTAATCTCTTCTTTTGTTCCTGTTGCAGTTTGTGCTAATAGCAATTCCGACTTAATAGCGCGCAATGCTTCTAGTGCAATAGTATCTTTAGCTCTCATGGCGGTTTTCATTTCATCCATGATTTTTACAGATAGACTCATAATTTTTATTTTTTAAGGATTGTTTTTAATCTATTTTATTTGTGTTGATAAAAGTCCTAATACGATTCATTTCGACTTAAAATCTCAATCAAGTTAAATTTAAAATGTCTTGCAAATATAAAAAAAATAACCCGAAATTTCAATAGAATTTTCGGGCTATATTATTAATTCAACTACTATTTAATCTACATTGTCATGTAAAAAAGAATTATTAGATCGCAACTGAATATCATCATTACTATCGGTCCCTAATGACATTCTAGAATTGTTATTGAAACTATTATTTTCAGTTAAATCAACTCCCAAACGTTTGTAAGCAGGCTCTTTCTCTAATTCTTCTACTCTTGATGGGTTGTTATGAAACTTATAATTAAAGTCTTTCAGTTTACGTCTTCTTTCGTCTGCTCTAAGCTTTAAAGTTTCTTCAATAGTCATTTCCATTGGAGAAATTTCTTCTGAATGAGTAGCATATGTAGGCTTAGTAACATCGGCAACTTTCATAGTGAAATTTAACGACTCTTCTATTGGCTCAACATGATTAGCAACTGGCTTGGAAGTTAATAGATCATTTTCTATTTCCATGTACTCTTCAAGAGAATATTTAATCACTCCATTCTCATTTAACTCTGTTACAGATACAAATTCTATTGGCTCATTCACCTTAATATTTTTTGTTTCTGCAGATAAATCGAAAATTATTTTTTCTTCTTCTAATTTATTTTCTAATGGCTTAGCAATTGGCAAATCAAACGAAAAAGTAATTTGTTCTTCTTCTCTTGCTATTACTTTTGGCTCATTAACTTTAATTTCATTAACTACCGGATTTGTAAATTGAAATTCAATATCTTTAATTGGCGATACTATTTCAAAAGTCACATCCAAATTGCGAATGAATTCGTTCATAGCAATTAAGTCATTTTCTACTTTTGCAACAAATGACTGCGCAACAACTTCTTCCTCTTCCATTAATTCAAAAACAATTTTTTCTTCTTTGTTTTCTATAGGTAAATCCGTTATAGTTTGAAAAGTAGCAACTGGTTTTTGAGTTAAATCTTGAACCATTTTTTGATCTTCCTCTAATTGAAGAATGATTTTTCTAGGCTCTGTATTAATGATTCCATCTTGTTGCTCCACATTAAAACCCGTAGCGATGATTGTTACTGCAATTGAATCACCCAAACTTTCGTCTTCCCCAACACCCATAATAATATTGGCATTGTGACCAGCTTCTGCTTGAATGTGTTCATTAATCTCAGCAATTTCATCCATTGTAATCTCATTAGTACCTGAAACGATAAGCAACAATACGTTTTTGGCACCTGTGATTTTATTATCATCCAACAATGGAGAATCTAACGCTGCAATAATAGCTTCTTTGGCTCTGTTATCTCCAGAAGAATTTGAAGACCCCATGATTGCAGTTCCGCTATTAAACAATACGGTTTTCACGTCTCTTAAATCGATATTTTGAGTATAGTGATGCGTAATTACTTCGGCAATTCCTCTTGAGGCTGTAGCTAATACTTCATCCGCTTTAGAAAAACCAGCTTTAAAACCAAGATTTCCGTAAACTTCTCTCAATTTATTGTTGTTGATCACAATCAAAGAGTCAACTTGCTTGCGCAATTTTTCTATTCCTAATCGTGCCTGATCTTGACGCACTTTTCCTTCAAAAGAGAATGGTAAAGTTACAATTCCAACAGTAAGAATATCTCTTTCTTTTGCCAATTGAGCAATTACAGGCGCAGCACCAGTTCCAGTTCCTCCACCCATTCCTGCGGTGATAAAAACCATTTTTGTGTTACTGTCTAGCATTTTTTCAATATCGCCAACACTCTCTATTGCAGATTGTTGTCCAACATCTGGATTTGCTCCTGCACCTAATCCTTCTGTAAGGTTAACTCCTAACTGAATTTTATTAGGCACTGGACTATTTTGCAATGCTTGCGAATCGGTGTTGCAAACAATAAAGTCTACCCCTTTGATTCCTTGCTTAAACATGTGGTTGATAGCGTTACTTCCGCCACCACCAACACCTATAACTTTAATCACATTTGATTGATTTTTTGGTAAATCAAATGAGATGCTTCCAAATTCTGAGTTGCTCATCATACTATTTTGGGTTTTATTTTTTATTCAATTTGCAAAATTTAAACTTTGCTTTTATTCTAATTTGTTGTTCTTGAATTTAATATTTGATGTTTAAAATCTATCATCAATTTACTCTGCGCTGTCTAAAAAGTCCTTAACTCTTCCCAAAATCTTTTCCATAAAGGAATCATTAATTTTTAGTTTTCCTGGCTTAGTAATAACTTCTTTAGGCACTTCTGGCGTTTCTTCAACTTCTTCAATTTCATCTTCTACCTCCATTACAATAGGCTGAGAAGTTCTAGCAACACTAGGTCTAGAAGGAGTTTCTGCAACTACAACTTGTTTTTTAATTGCGCTTTGTGTATTATTAGTAAGACTGTTCATTACTAATCCGACCGCTGTTGCAAATAATGGACTAGATATATCTTCGCTAGAATTTCCTGCTAAATGTTCATTAGGATATCCTATTCTAGTATCCATTCCAGTAATATACTCCACTAACTGCTTAATGTGTTGCAATTGTGCTCCACCACCAGTTAATACAATACCTGCAATTAATTTTTTTCTAGGATCATCGTGACCGTAAACTTTTATTTCTGCAAAAACTTGTTCAATAATTTCAATAACACGTGCGTGAATTATTTTGGATAGATTTTTTAAAGAAATTTCTTTTGGCTCCCTTCCTCTTAATCCTGGAATAGAGACAATTTCATTTTCTTTATTTTCTCCTGGCCAAGCCGAACCGAATTTAACTTTCAGTAATTCTGCTTGCTTTTCTATAATAGAACAACCTTGTTTAATATCATCTGTTATTACATTTCCTCCAAAAGGAATTACTGCTGTATGGCGAATAATTCCATCTTTAAAAATGGCTAAATCGGTAGTTCCTCCACCTATATCTATTAATGCTACACCTGCTTCTTTTTCTTCTTGACTCAAAACAGCATCCGCAGAAGCCAATGGTTCTAAAGTTAAATCCGATAATTCAATACCGGTACTTTGAACGCATTTTACAATATTTTTTATAGAAGATGCCTGCCCAACTACAACATGAAAAGTCGCTTCTAATCTAGAACCATACATTCCAATTGGCTCTTTAATCTCTGATTGCCCATCGATTTTATATTCTTGGGGCAAAACATGAATAATTTCTTCTCCTGGCAACATAGCCAATTTATTGACTTGATCAATTAAAGACTGTATATCATGTTGCGTAATTACTTCTTCCGAATTGCTTCTGCTGATATAATCCGTATGTTGAATACTTCTTATGTGTTGGCCTGCAATTCCCACCATCACATTGTTAATTTTATAACCTGAGTTTTCTTCTGCTTCATTAACCGCTTGTTGGATGGATTGAATAGTTTGTGTGATATTATTCACAACTCCTCTTGCAACACCCAAACTTTTAGCCTTTCCAATGCCTAAAATTTCAAGTTTTCCATATTCATTTTTCTTGCCAATCATCGCTACGATTTTCGTAGTTCCAATATCTAAGCCTACCGCAATGTTTTCTCTGTTCTCCATATCGTGACCTAATTTGCCTGATGCAATATCAATTCTAATTCTTCTTCCTTGAGTTTCCATAATTTGTTATTTGGTACAAACAACTTGATGGTTGAATCTCAAATTTATTTTTTTGTATTTATAAAGCGAACTATCTAAAACTGCTTTCTGAAAAAACGCTTTATAATTTTTAAATTTCTTATCAACGTGAACCATTTTTCCAAACTCAATTTGGTAATTAAAATTCCTGTTGGTCATTTGCAGGTCTTCATTTGCATCTAACTCCACTCCGATTATGTTTTTTTTCAAAAATTCATCGTTGTAAATTAACTTCAAAACCTCGGTTAATTGCTTCTTGTTTTTAGGATTAATATTTCCTAAAACCAAAGGAACTCTAGCCGTATTTATATTCGATAAAGGCATTGTATTACCCTGATAATCTATATAATAGGTACCTCCATCATCAAACACCCTTGCAATTGGTGTCTTCTGTTTTACCAGCGCCTTTAGAACACCATCAACACTTACAAAAACCTGTGCTTTTTCAACCATAGGATTCTTGTTGATAGAAATTTCCAATTTGTCCAAATTTAAGTCCGATTTTGCTATACTTTGCACACCTTCGTTATTTTCTATTAACAATTTATTAACCGTTTTTGCGTCAATAAAATTGTCTGAATTTCCAATAAAAATCACCTCCGATTTTAGTAATTTTCGATGCGAATTCCTATTGGAAGTAAACGAATATAAGAATACCACAATGGCTAACATCAGTATCAATCGTATGTTTATCCAATTTAAAAATTTCATAATAATGCTTTTTTAATGGATGGTACTAATTCTCCTATATCCCCTGCCCCGATAGTAACAATCACTGTAGCATCGGATGCTAAAATGGACGGAATTAAATCGGCTTTAGAAACTAATTTTTTATTGTGATTTGTCATTTTTTCTAACAACCAAGAAGAGGTAATTCCTTCCATTGGCAATTCTCGTGCCGGATAAATATCTAACAATAACACTTCGTCAAATTGCGACAAACTTTTGGCAAAGTCGTCAGCGAAATCTTTGGTTCTACTAAATAAATGGGGTTGAAAAACTGCCAATACTTTTTGATTTGGATACAATTCACTAACCGCTTGATGCACTGCATTTATTTCGGTAGGATGGTGTGCATAATCATCAATATAAACTAATTCATCCGATTTTATTTGATAAGAAAACCGTCGTTGTACGCCTTTAAAAGAAGCCAATGCTTTTACTATAGCATCCGAAGAAGTGCCGTAGGTTTTGGCCATTGCCAATGCCATTAATGCGTTCATCAAATTGTGATGCCCCGGCAAACCGAAGGCTATGTTTTGTATAGTTTCCGATGGCGTTTGCACGTCAAAAACATAACTACTATTTTCTATTCGAATATTAAATACTTTGAAGGTTGCTTCCTCATTTATTGCAATAGTCAACCCTTCTAAATCCAATCCTTTCGGAACGAACATTTTAGTTTTATCCTCTACTTTATCGGCAAATTCTCTGAAGGATTCTTCTATTGCTTCTTTATCTCCATAAATATCCAAATGATCGGCATCCATAGAGGTTACACAAGCAATATTTGGGTACAAATGCAAGAAGGATCGATCAAATTCATCGGCTTCAACCACAGTAACCGTTTTACCACTTCCAATTAAATTAGAATGGTAGTTTTCTACAATTCCGCCTAGGAAAGCAGTAACATCGGCACCACTTTCGTATAAAATATGTCCTAGAATACTAGACGTTGTTGTTTTTCCATGAGTACCTGCAACTGCAAAGCAAAAAGTATCTTTAGTTATCAAACCAAGTACTTCGGCGCGTTTTTTTATAACATAATCTCGTTCTATGAAATAATTCCATTCCGAATGTGAAACCGGCACCGCAGGAGTAACAATTACTAGAGTATTTTCTACATAAAAATCCGTTGGAATTGCACTTATAGAATCTTCAAAATGAATATTCATTCCGCCCGCAATCAATTCATCGGTTAGCATGGTTGGCGTTTTGTCGTAACCCGAAACCTGCTTACCTATGTTTTGGAAATAGCGGGCTAGGGCACTCATTCCGATGCCTCCAATTCCGATAAAATAGACGTTATGTATTTGGTTTAGGTTCATTTTGTTTAAGTTACTAAGGTTCTGAGAAACTATGGATCTAAGGATTTAGCAGTTATTTTATCAATTTTATTATTTGCTCGACGATATCTTTTGTGGCATCTGGTTTGGCTAACTTCTTTATGTTTTGACTTAATTCGTTTTGCAAATTTTCATTCGAAATTAAATCGGAAAATGTTGTTTCAAACTTATCTTCTAACTCGTTTTCTTTAAGAAGAATTGCTCCGTTCTTATCTACAATTGCCTTTGCATTTTTGGTTTGATGGTCTTCTGCAACATTAGGAGACGGAATGAAAATTGTCGGTTTTCCTACCAAACACAACTCCGAAACCGAGGATGCTCCAGCACGCGAAATAACGAAATCGGCAGCAGCATAAATCAAATCCATTCTATCAATAAAAGCTACAACTTGAACGTTTTTATAGGTGTTAGGTTGTTGAAAACCGCCATCGTATTTTTTATAATCTTCATAATACAACTTTCCACATTGCCAAAGAACCTGAATATCATTTGCTAAAAGAAAATCCAATTCTTTTTCAATTAATTGATTCACTCTTCGGGCACCAAGGCTTCCGCCAAGAACCAAAAGTGTTTTTTTAGTAGCATCTAATTTAAAATAAGTAATGCCTTCCTCTCTTTTCGAATCGATATCCAACAAATCTTGACGAACCGGATTTCCAGTGAAAACAATCTTTTCTTTTGGAAAAAATCGCTCTAAATTTTCATAAGCCACACAAATTGCATTGGCTTTTTTACTCAACAGTTTATTTGTAATTCCAGGGTAGGAATTTTGTTCTTGAATAACCGTTGGGATGTTACAACTATTTGCAACTTGCAACAAAGGTCCGCTTGCGAAACCACCTGTTCCAATTACGGCATCAGGTTGAAAATTTTTTATTATTTTTCTAGATTTCCATAAACTACTTAGCAATTTGAATGGAAACATTAGGTTTTGTAAGGTTAGTTTTCGTTGTAAACCAGCAATCCAAAGACCTTCAATTTTATAGCCTGCTTGAGGTACTTTTTGCATTTCCATTTTGTCTTGTGCTCCTACAAAAAGGATTTCAGCATCTGGGAAACGCGTTTTCAATTCATTAGCAATTGCAACTGCAGGATAAATATGTCCTCCAGTTCCGCCTCCACTTAATATGAATTTATATTTTTTCATCTTTATTTTCTGCCACTAAGGCGCTAAGTCACAAAGTTTATTTTTTACCTAAAACTGCTTTCATCGGATTTTCAGTAATTGAATAATCGTCTTGATCTTCTTCCATAATTTTATTTTTAATGGAGGATTTCATCTGATTTACTTTCTCTTGGTTTTCATCTAGTACTGTATCTTCATCATCTTGCAATTGTTTGTCGATGAGTTTTTGTAGTGCATCCTTTCGCAATTGATTTTCTTCTAATTCTTCCGCGATTTCTTCGTCTTTTTTGGTTACACTAAGAATAATTCCGATAGCGATACAAGTCATCCAAATGGAACTTCCTCCCGAACTAATTAACGGTAATGTTTGTCCTGTTACTGGCAATAATTCTACTGCAACCGCCATATTAATTATTGCCTGAAAGACTATTGGGAATCCGAGTCCAACGACGACTAATTTTCCAAACATGGAATTGGCTTTGTGTGCCGCAATTACAAATCGGAACAACAAAAGCAAATACAATCCTAGAATAGTTAAGGCTCCTAATAGGCCATATTCTTCTACAATAATTGCGAAAATAAAATCAGAAGAAGATTGCGGAAGGAAATTTTTCTGAACGCTTTTCCCTGGGCCTAGTCCATAAACTCCTCCAGTTGCAATTGCAATTTTTGCTTTTTCTATTTGGTAATCATCCTCACCCGGTTTATCGCTTGTGAAATTTTCAATTCGGTTTTTCCAAGTATCTACCCTATTTTTAAAGGCGTCTGGAAATGCAAGAACTACCAAAACAAAAAGAGTAAATGCTGCAATTCCGGTTCCAATTATAATAGCAATGTATTTTATTGGATATCTACCAATAAACGCCAGCATAATTACCATTGCAAAAATCAACGCTGCGGTAGAAAAATTCGCTGGAAGAATAAATGCCAACGTAATAAATACTGGAAGCCATAATTCTAATAATGATGCCTGAAAACTTACTGGAATTTCTCTCTTTTTAGACAAATACCGAGCAACGTAAACGTATAATACAATTGCCGCAAGAGTAGAGGTTTGAAAGGAAATCCCAATAAAAGGGATTACCATCCAACGGCTCGCATTGGCTCCGTCAATTACAGTTCCTTTAACTAAAGTATAAAATAAAAGTGCCCAAATAACCGGTAATAAAAACATGGATATCCCTCTGAAATAATGGTAGGGAATTTTGTGTATTTGATAAATAATTATAAATCCGATAAAAATATGAACCGCGTGTTTTAGCAAATACGTTATTGCATTTCCGGATCCATGGCGCATATAGGCCAAATTACTACTCGCACTAAAAACAGGCATAAAAGAAAATAGTGCCAATAGGGCTACAAATGCCCAGATGACTTTATCTCCTTTTAAACTGTTTATTAATTCTTTCATTTTTTGGGTTTGTGAGTTTATGGGTTTATAAGTTTATGAGTTTAGAGTATCAACTAAACTCATAAACTTCTAAACTATTCTACAAATTTCTAACTTCTCTTTTAAATTGATTACCACGGTCTTCATAGTTTTCAAACAAATCAAAACTCGCGCAGGCTGGCGATAGCAAAACAGCATCTCCTTTTTCGGCAATATGACGGGCTGTATTTACTGCATCGTGCATATTATCAACCTCTACCATCATATCTACTACGTTACCAAAAGCATCAATTATTTTTTTATTATCTACACCAAGGCAAATAATTGCTTTTACTTTTTCATGCACTAACGCCATCAATTCGCTATAATCGTTTCCTTTATCAACGCCACCAAGTATCCAAACGGTTGGTGAAGTCATGCTGTCTAAAGCAAAGAAAGTGGCGTTTACATTGGTTGCTTTACTATCGTTAATGTATTGTACATTTTGAATTTTAAGCACTTTTTCCAATCTATGTTCTACACCTTGAAAATTGGATAAACTTTCGCGAATGGTTTGTTTTCTAATACGCAAAATATTAGCAACGGATGTCGCTGCCATTGCATTTTTTAAATTATGTTTTCCTTCCAAAGCGATCTGAGTGGTTTCCATTAAGAACTCTTCTTCGTTGATGTTGATTTCCATAGTATTGTTTTTTAAAAATGCACCTTTTTCAAGGTTTTTGGTGATTGAAAATGGGACTAATTGGGCGTTTATATTATTGTTTTGAAACCAGTTATAGATTGCCTCGTCATCTGCATCATAAATGAGGTAATCTTCGTTGGTTTGGTTTTTGGTTATTCTAAATTTGGATTCTATATAATTTTCATATTTATAATCGTAACGGTCTAAATGATCTGGGCTTATGTTGGTAATTATTGCAATGTGTGGCTTGTAATTGATAATGCCGTCCAATTGAAAACTACTTAATTCTAAAACATAATAATCAAAATCGGCTTCGGCAACTTGCCATGCAAAACTCTTTCCGATGTTCCCTCCTAGCCCAACATTCAATCCTGCTTCTTTTAGCAAATGATAGGTGAGCATGGTGGTGGTAGTTTTTCCATTGCTGCCTGTAATTCCAATAGTGGTTGCAGTTGTAAATGGTGCTGCAAATTCAATTTCGGAAATTACTGGAATTCCTTTTTCTACCAATTTTTTCACGATTGGTGCTTTATCTGGAATTCCCGGGCTTTTCATTACTACATCGGCATTCAGAATTATTGCTTCTGTATGCTGTTCGTCTTCCCATTTAATGCCGTAATTTGTAAGAACTTCTTTATAATTATCTTTTATTTTTCCGAAATCGGATACAAAAACATCGTATCCTTTTTTCTTTCCTAAAATGGCTGTACCAACGCCACTTTCTCCTCCTCCCAGAATTACTAACCTTGGCATTATCTCAATTTTAAAGTTACAATAGCAACAATTGCTAGTAAAATAGTTACAATCCAAAAACGGGTTACAATTTTACTTTCGTGGTACCCTTTTTTCTGATAATGGTGGTGTAAAGGCGCCATTAGGAATATTCGTCTTCCTTCGCCAAATCGTTTTTTAGTATATTTAAAATAGAATACCTGAAGAATTACTGAAGCACTTTCTGCAAAGAAAATCGCACATAAAATAGGTAACAGCATTTCTTTTCTTACAGAAATTGCTAATACTGCAATGATTCCGCCAATAGTTAAACTACCGGTATCTCCCATAAAAACCGACGCTGGATACGAATTATACCAAAGAAACCCAACTAATGCTCCTGCAAATGCCGATACAAAAACAGTCATTTCTCCCGAATTGGGAATGTACATCACATTGAGGTAACCCGACAAAATAATATTTCCAGAAATAAAGGTAAATATCCCCAAAGCGAGCACCGATATTGCCGAAGTTCCTGCTGCTAAGCCATCGATGCCATCGGTAAGATTTGCGCCATTGGATACCGCTGTGATGATAAAAATAACAATAGGAATGAAAATTAACCAAGCCCATTTTTGATAATCGTCTGTAAATGGTTCCAATATTTTAGCATAATCCAATTCGTTGTTTTTCATGAACGGAATGGTTGTAATGGTAGATTTCATTTCTTTGGCAGGAGAACTAATAGAACTCTCTGTTTGGTTAAACGTAATTGGTTTACCAGATTTTTCACGCACTGTTACTCCAGGATGAAAATACAATACCGAGCCTACAATAAGTCCTAATCCTACTTGACCAATAACTTTGAAGATACCTTTTAAACCTTCTTTATCTTTTTTGAAAATTTTAATATAATCATCAATAAACCCTATAGTTCCCATCCAAATGGTGGTAATAATCAACAAAATGATATAAATATTATTCAATTTCGTTAACAACAAAACCGGAATTAGGGTAGCAATAATAATAATCAATCCCCCCATAGTTGGCGTTCCTGCTTTTTGGTTTTGACCAGTTAAACCAAGTTCGCGAACGGTTTCTCCTACTTGTTTGTTTTTTAAAATCGTAATGATTTTTTTTCCATAAACTGTAGAGATCAATAACGATAACATTAATGCTAGCGCCGACCGAAACGTAATGTATTGAAACACTCCAGTTCCTGGAACGTCTAAAGTTTTGTCTAAATATTCAAATAAGTAGTATAGCATATTTTAATTTTTTAAATTCCAATTGAAAAATTCCAAATTCCAAACTTGAGTTACCTTAAGTTTTATTTTCAACTAATTGGGATATTATTTATTCGTTTTTTTACTATTTGTTTAATTGTGCTAATATTTCTTTTACGGTTTCCATATCATCAAAATGGTGTTTGACGCCATTTACTTCCTGATAGGTTTCATGCCCTTTTCCTGCAATTAGAATAATGTCATTTGCATTTGCCAATTGACAGGCGGTTTTTATTGCTTGTTTTCTATCTTCAATAGAAAGCGTTTTTTTATAATTTTGAGGTTCTACCCCTGCTTCCATTTCAGTAATAATCGTTGCCGGATTTTCGGTTCTAGGATTATCCGAAGTGAAAATCACTTTATCACTCATTTGCGAAGCAATGTTCGCCATAATAGGTCTTTTGATTTTATCTCTATCTCCACCACAACCTACAACGGCAATTAATTGTTCGTTATTCGTGCGAATGTCATTGATGGTTTTCAATACGTTTTCTAAAGCATCTGGTGTATGTGCATAATCAACAATTGCAGTGATTTTATCTTTGGAAACGATGAATTGAAAACGTCCCGAAACACTTTCTAATTCGGATAATAATCGCAATGCTTCCAAACTGTCCATTCCTAATTCAACAGCAGTTCCGTAGATTGCTAGTAAATTATAAGCATTGAAAGTTCCTATTAATTTTACCCAAACTTCATTATCATTGATCTTCAATAGCAATCCAGACAATTGATTTTCTAAAATCTGTGCTTTGTAATCGGCATACGATTTTAAAGCATAGGTTAATTTTCTGGCATCCGTATTTTGCAACATCACGGAACCATTTTTATCATCTACATTGGTTAATGCAAAAGCAGTTTTTGGCAAATGATCAAAAAAGGATTTTTTAACGTCTCTATATTCTGCAAATGTTGGGTGGTAATCTAAATGATCGTGCGATAAATTTGTGAAAACGCCACCTTCAAAATGCAATCCTTCGGTACGCTTTTGGTGTATTCCATGGGAACTTACTTCCATAAAACAATATTCGCAACCCACTTCAATCATTTCATTTAAATAATAATTGATAGTCAATGAATCGGGGGTGGTATGGGTTGCAGGATATTCTAACGTATCCACCATTATTTTAACGGTAGAAAGTAAGCCTACTTTGTAACCTGCTTTTTTATATAATTGGTACAATAATGAAGCAATTGTAGTTTTTCCATTTGTTCCTGTAACTCCAACCAAACGAAGTTTAGCAGAAGGATTATCGAAATAATTAGACGCCATAAAAGCTAAAGCAGAATTGGTATCTTTCACTTGAATGTAGGTAATTCCTAATGAAATATTCTCTGGAAAAGTATCGCACACAACCACAACCGCACCTAGACTTATTGCTTTTTCAATGAAATCATGTCCGTTAGAAACCGTACCTCTTATTGCTACAAAAATATCGTTGTCTTGTACTTTTCTAGAATCGAATTCGATTTTGTTCACAGAAATATCTGTCGAACCTTTTACCGCTTCGATACCAACTTTGTATAATATGTCTTTTAACAATAGATTCATTTTTTTACTTTTTGCTTCTTTCCTATTACAGATAAAATGCTACGATAATTCTAATACTATGGTGGTGTTTTTGTTTATTACTCCTCCTGCGGGAATGGATTGATTTTTTACTTTTCCGATCCCTTTAACTTTCACTTTAATTCCTAGATTTCCTAAAATTGCAACGGCATCCATGCCCGACATTCCTTTTAAATTTGGAATGGTATTTTTAACCTCTCGCGCTTTAGGGTCGTGTTCTTTGTAATTATTTTCTTGGATTGCAATCTTCTGATCTATGTTTTTAATTTCATTAGTGGAAGGAGCGTCTGTAAATATTTTTTGTGCAATTCTTTTAAATACAGGCCCTGCAACATCGGCACCGTAGTAATTATTTTTAGAAGCATCTGGTTTATGAACCACTACAATGCAAGAATATTTAGGATTTTCGGCTGGAAAATAACCTACAAAAGAGGAGATGTAATATTTATCACTTCCACCATTTTTTCCATAACCAGCAGCGGCAGTACCTGTTTTCCCTGCCATTGAAAAATCTTTAGAATATAAGCCTTTAGCAGTACCTCGTTTTACAACATTTTGCATTACGGCTTTTACTTTTTTAATAGTTTCATCCGAACATATCTTCGGATTGATAACTTCCTTGTCGTATTTTTTTATCGTTTTATTCCATTCTTTAATTTCGGAAACAAATTGTGGTTTCACCATTTCACCATTATTTGCAATAGCATTGTACAAGGTCAAAGTTTGCAAAGGCGTAACTGCAACTCCATATCCAAAAGCCATCCAAGGCAATGAGGTAGCACTCCAAGTTTTATCTGTTGGCTGCGGAATTTTAGGCTTTCCTTCTCCTTGAATTGGAAGTCTTAAAGGCTTATTCAATCCCATGCGGTCAATTCGGTCTACAAATTGTTTTGGATTGTTTCTGTAATTTTCGTAAACCGCCTGAACCATAACGGTATTGGAAGAAACTTCGAACCCTTTTGCTAAAGATATTTTTCCGTAACCTCCTTCATGCGAATCGCGAACTTTATCTCCTCTGATAATAATTACTCCTCCTTTACTATCATAAACTTTACTGGTATCTACTTTTTTATCATCTAATAATGCTATCAAATCCACCAATTTGAAAGTAGAACCCGGTTCGTGCGCTTCTTTTATTGCATAATTTTCAGTTTCATAATAATTGCCACTTATTGGGTCTTTTCCTAAATTGGAAATGGCTTTAATTTGACCTGTTTTGGTTTCCATTACTACCACACAACCGTGTTCTGCTTTATATTCTTGCAATTGTTTTAGTAACGCATGGTGAGCAATATCTTGAATAAAAACATCAATACTAGAAATCACATCATAGCCATCTTGGGGATCCACTTCGTTAACATCCCTAATTGGTTTCCATTGTCCTTTGGCAATTTTTTGTTTCAAAATTTTGCCGTCCTTTCCATTCAAATATTTTCCGAAAGCACCCTCAATTCCAACTTGCTTACGAATTCCTTCTTCATTAATTTTATCATAACCAACAGTTCTTTCGGCAATTTGACCAATTGGGTGTACCCGAACCGTTTTTTGTTCAATTATGATACCGCCTTTATTTGCACCTTTTTCAAATAAAGGAAAGGTTTTTATTTTGGCATATTCGGTATAACTTAATTTTTCTGCAATTAAAGTGTAACGATTTTTATGGTTTCTGGCTTTGCGCAATAATGCCTGAAAATACGAACTTGGCTTCCCTAATAATTTGGATAAATCATCTGAAAGTGGTTTTACATTTTTTTCAAAATCCTCTTCTTTAGGAACCACCGCATCAAAACGGATGGTATAATTAGGAATAGAAGTTGCTAAAAGACTACCATCCGACGAATAAATATTTCCTTTATTGGCTTGAATTACAAAGGTTTTAACCGTTCTTTCTTTGGCCAATTTTCTGTAATGATTGCCATGTACCCATTGGATATTAGTTAATTTAATAGTAATTGCAATCGCCATCAAAAAGACAACGGATGCAACCAAATAAATTCGGTAAGAGATGTATTTATCTTCTACTGCCATATTCTTTTAAAGAAACTTTTTTCCTCGGTTTTTTTTACTTTTATTTTTTGCGGAGGCACTTGTGATGAAAGCACTCCTCTTTCCTTCATTTTTTCGGAAACGGTTGATTCCATTCGTAATTTCATTAACTCCGAACGTCTATCTACAAACTCGGAACGCAATTCTTTTACCTCATTAGTCAAATCGGCAATTTGAAATATTTTTTGATCAAATCGATGCGAATTAGCAATCATTATTATCGCCAGAACAACAATAAAAAGAAGAAACCGCCATGTTTTAGTAGCGTCTTCATTTACTAGAAATCTTGCTTTTAATATGTTGATTATTCCGCCTTTCATTTTATAAGTGTTCAGTGCTCAGTGTTCAGTGTTCAGTGCTCAGTGTTCAGTGCTCAGTAAGAAAAAACTGAATACTGAGCACTAATCACTGCATACTATTTCTTTTCTGCTATTCGTAATTTAGCACTTCGTGCTCTATTATTAAGTTTTATTTCAGCATCGTTTGGAACTATTAGTTTTCCAATGCTTTTAAACGGAACCGAGAAATTTCCGAAGAAATCGCGTTCAGGTTCTCCTTCAAATAAACCGTTCTTCATAAATCGTTTCACCAATCGATCCTCTAAGGAATGATAAGAGATAACACTCAATCGTCCTCTTGGTTTTAGTACTTCAAGAGATTGATCTAAGAATTCTTTTAGAACTTCCATTTCTTGATTTACTTCAATTCGAACTGCTTGGTAAATTTGTGCAAGCACTTTATTTTTAAATTGATCTGGCAAAAAACGACCTAAAACCAATTTCAATTCATCAGTAGTATGGATAGGTTTTATTTCTCTTGCCTCAATAATGGTCTTTGCAAATGCAGGAGCCGCTTTTAATTCGCCATAGTCTAAAAAGACACGTTTCAAATTGGCTTCATCGTATTCGTTAATCACCTTGCTTGCATCCAATTCGTTTCTTTTGCTCATTCGCATATCGAGATCGGCATCAAAACGGGTAGAAAAACCTCTTTCGGGAACATCAAATTGATGGGAAGAAACGCCTAAATCGGCAAGAATTCCGTCTACTTGTTTAACTCCGTGAAATCTCAAAAAACGTTTGATGTATCTAAAATTCTCCTGAATTAATGTAAATCGTTCGTCTGGCAAAGCATTTGCCCAAGCATCTTCATCTTGATCAAAACCAAATAATTTTCCGTTTGGCCCAAGACGACTCAAAATTTCTTTCGAATGTCCTCCACCCCCAAAAGTGACATCTACATAAATGCCATTTGGATCTATATTTAAACCATTTACGGTTTCTTGCAACAAAACAGGATTATGATATTCCATTGTCATCGTCATTTACATTTCCCATTACTTCCTCTGCTAAATCTGCAAAATCTACTACCGAATCATCAATTGCTTTTTCATACAAATCTTTATCCCAGATTTCTATGATATTCACTGCCGATGACAGCACCACATCTTTATTTATTTGAGCAAAACTGGTTAAATCTTTAGGAACTAATAATCGACCTAAAGTATCAATATCTACCACTTTTACCCCTGCTGTAAAACGACGAATAAAATCGTTGTTCTTTTTTACAAATCGATTTAACTTGCTAATCTTCTGCATCATCACTTCCCATTCTTTCATAGGATATAACTCCAAACAAGGTTGAAAAACAGAGCGCTTCAAGACAAATCCGTCTTGAAGGGAAGCAGATAATTGCTTTTTAAAAGGCGCTGGCAACAGCAATCTTCCTTTGGCATCTACCTTACACTCGTATGTTCCTATTATTGAATTCAAAAACGTATTTATTAAATGATTTGAGCAAAAATATAAAATATTTTACCACCTTTTACCACATTCTACCACTTTGTTAATAAGTTTTACCACTTTGCCTGTTAAAGTTATTTTCCAATATTTGAGAAATTTAAAAATAATTTAACAAATGTTTAAAATTGATGCATAATTCAAATTTAAACAACAAATACCAATCATTTATTTAAAGATTATTCAATAAAAAAGAAATAAGATTGGACTCTGAAACTTAATAACTACTTGAAATATTGCAGGTTAAGAAAAGATGTTTTTAACATTAACAAACGTTCTTAAACTACTGATTTCACTTAAATATTTATGCAAAAACTA
The DNA here is from genome assembly GCA_947451525.1 of Flavobacteriaceae bacterium. Lineage (GTDB taxonomy): Bacteria > Bacteroidota > Bacteroidia > Flavobacteriales > Flavobacteriaceae > Flavobacterium. Next base: position 14,434 of record CANFZM010000018.1, on the reverse strand, counting down.
TGTTTGTTTAGATAAAAGCCTATATTTGTAACAATTGAAAAAATGGGTTTTTAAAATGGATAAAATCATTAAAAAAGAAGGACGTTATAGTTATTTAGAAATTGGAGAGGGAACTCCAATTGTGATTTTACATGGCTTAATGGGAGGACTTAGCAATTTTGATGGCGTAGCAGAATATTTTTCGCAAAGAGGATACAAAATTGTTATTCCGGAACTACCTATTTACACCCAAAACATCTTAAAAACTAACGTAAAAGCATTTGCAAAATACGTTAAAGACTTTATCACTTTTAAAGGATACGAAAGAGTAATTTTATTAGGAAATTCTCTTGGCGGTCACATTGCATTGTACCACGCCAAGATGTATCCCGAAAAAATGCTTGGATTAGTTATCACCGGAAGCTCTGGACTTTATGAAAGCGCCATGGGAGATAGTTACCCTAGAAGAGGGGATTACGACTATATTCAGAAAAAAGCCGAAGCGGTTTTTTATGACCCAAAAATCGCAACTAAAGAAATAGTGGATGAAGTTTATGCTATGGCAAACGACCGAATTAAACTCATAAAAACACTTACCATTGCCAAAAGTGCTATTCGTCATAATATGGCTAAGGATTTGCCAAAAATGCACATTCCTACTTGCATTATTTGGGGAAGAAACGATAGCGTTACTCCTCCAGAAGTTGCTTTGGAATTTGAGAAATTACTTCCTAATTCTACCCTTTATTGGATAGACAAATGTGGGCACGCAGCCATGATGGAACAACCAGAAGAATTCAACAGATTACTAGAAGTGTGGTTGCACGAAAAAAGTGAAACTTTGAAAGAATCTAAATAATATTTTTTATGGAAAAATCAGTAGAAAAAAACTTACCAAAAATTAAAGAGCTTTTCACCAAGTATGGTGTAATAAGAGCTTTCCTATTTGGAAGTGCTGCTACTGATAAATTCAATTCAGAAAGTGATGTAGATTTTTTATATACATTTTCAGAGGATTTAGATTATGAAATTTACGGCACAAACTACTTCAATTTAGTTACTGATTTAGAACAATTATTAAAAAAACAAGTAGATTTAGTAGCCGAAAAAACATTAAAAAATCCGTATCTTATTGAAAGTATTAACGAAACAAAAATTCAGTTAATATGATAAACCGTGAAGAAAAGAAATATTTGGTAGATATTATTGAAGCTATTAATTCTATAGATGACCATTTAGACAAACAGCGCATTCTTGATATATATCTATCTAACAAAACTAAAAGAAGAGCTGTAGAAAGAGAAATTGAAATCATAGGTGAAGCTATGGGCAAACTCTTAAAAACTAATCCAAACATATCCATTTCTTATTCCAGAATAATTGTTGACTTACGAAATAGAGTCATCCATGCTTACGATTCTGTGGATGATATTTTAATTTGGAAAATAATAATGAAAGACATTCCTGTTTTATTGGAAGAAGCAAAAAAACTACTAGATGAAAATTAACACTGCCGAATTTATAATTAGCAACTCCGACGTTACTAAATGTCCTTTAGAGCGTTTGCCAGAATATGCTTTTATTGGACGATCCAATGTTGGAAAATCGTCGCTAATAAACATGCTTACCAATCATAAAAACTTGGCAAAAACTTCTGGAAAACCAGGAAAAACACAATTAATTAATCACTTCAAAATTAATGCTAATTGGTTTTTGGTAGATTTACCTGGATATGGATATGCTCGTGTTTCTAAAAAAACGAAACAAGTATTTCAGGAATTTATTACTGATTATTTTGAAAGCAGAGAACAATTAGTTTGCGCTTTTGTTTTAATTGACATTCGATTGGAAGCCCAAAAAATAGATTTAGAATTTATTGAATATCTTGGCGAAACTGAAATTCCGTTTAGTATTATTTTTACGAAAGCAGATAAAATTAGTAAAACCAAAATCGACTCGCATATTGCAGCATACAAAAAACAACTTCATGCCAACAATTGGGAAGAGATTCCGCCTTACTTTGTAACCTCAGCAACCGAAGGAACAGGAAAAGATGCAGTTTTAGATTATATTGAAAGCATCAATGAAACTATTTTTAAGGATATGAATACGTTTTAGTTTTGTTCAATTTCAAAACTAATTAGCCTTTTAAAAACTGACTGAAAGTTATTGTAAATCCTAAAACAAATTACGATGAAGAAAATAATAATTTTAGCACTTTTATTCATTACTTGTTCCTGCAACATGACTAATTATGTAACGGGAAATACAACACAAACTTCTGGATTAGACTTTTCAAAAGGTAGATGGTTATTAGGTGATATTGAAGTTGATTATGAAATAAAAGAGGATTTAACACAATTAGTCTTAACCGATTTTTCAAAACATTTGAATGAAAGGCTAATTAATTTTTCAGAGGAAAATACAGTATTACTACCGTCAAAGATTCCTTTAAACCCAAATAAAAATGCAATTTTAGATTTGAAAAAAGGAACTAAATTTGATTATTTCATTAATATTAAATGTGATGACGAAAGAAATGACCTATCAAATTTTAACTTTATCGAACATGCTTATTATAAAAAGCAAATGACTTTCGCAAGGCTTACCTTACAGGTTTATGATTTGAATTTAGGCGAAATGGTATATAACCAAACCATTTATGGCTCTATTGATGAAGACTCTAGCGTTACTTTTAAACCAAAATATAAAGTAATCATGGGTTGTTATAATAAAATAATTAAGAGTATAAATGCAAAATCAATAAAGAATTAAAAAAACAATATCAAAAAGAAAGGTTCTCATTAGAGAACCTTTCTTTATTTTTTTAATTCCAATTTTTCTGCAAAATATTCGGTGAAATCACGCATTGTTTCCGTCATTTTTTCATCGTTTGTAGCACGTTCATAAGTATCGGCCATGGCTAAAAGCGATTGATAAATAAAGATTTTCATCTCATCTACAGGCATATCTTTCGTCCATAAATCAATTCGCAACGATTCTTTCTTATCACTATTCCAAATTGACAACATAATTGCTTTGGCTGCTTCATCATGAATTCCAACATCTTGCGCCGACCAAGTTAGATTTTCGGGAACTTTATTTTCGTCTAATTCAATAGTGAATTTTATTTCGGAGGTTTCGTTTTTACTCATTATTTTTTTGGTTTGTATTTTGATTTTTCAAATATTTCTTTGGCATCCATTTTAAGCAATTGGGTAACCGTAACTTCATTGTTTTGCATATAAGAGCGCACTATTTGCCACCCTAACCATTGCCCTACTCTACCTGGAGTTTCGTTGTCAATTTCTAAATAAAATTTAGAAAAAGGTGCTAAATTTATAAAACGATTTGGCAATCTAGAATCGGTGCTGAAAAGCAATTTGTTACTAACAAAAAACTGCCACATATAGTCTTCATTTTCGATACACCATTTTATTTGTTCATCGGTATAACCAATGCGCTCGGCATCGGTATAATCAGGCAATAAGATGTCTTTTAAATACAATTCTTTTCCCGAATTTATCATTAAAGATAGCAATTCCTTGTCTTTTGGAATAGGTAAAATACCATAGGAAAAACTAGAAACAATATCTGTAAGCATTTGTCTTTGATCAAAATTTTGTCTTAAATAGGCTGGGAATTCCGAGTAAAACTTATGTTCTTTACCTAAATATAATTCCAATGCAATAACCAATTTATCATTCGCATAAATGGATTTATTAAGATAATCCATTTCACCAATAGCAGTGTAAATTTGAGGAGTGATAACAGTTGGGAAATAATACTTTATATGTTTGAATAAATCTTCTATCTCGGTTTGTTCAGTACCAAAATTATTATATTTCTTCTCCACTTCTGCATACAATTCTCTCCATTGCGGATTTTGCATTTTGTCAATCCAAATATTATCTGGAGTTTCAACGGGAAAAAAATCTGGATAAGCGGCTTTTACTTTAGCTAAATCTTCTGGTTTGGCATCAAAAAAAGCTTGTTCAAATCGATGCACCTTCATGGTTACTGGAATTTTTTCTACAGCACTTTCAATTTTACTTTGCTTATCACAAGAAAAAAATAATAGTCCAAATGCGAAGAGATAAATATATTTTTGCATACTTAAATTTAATATTTTTGCAAATATACATTACCAAATCTTAATTCATTCTTAAACTATGGGTAAAAAAAGTACAATCGCAGTTGAAAAGGTTAACGACCATATTGTTAATTGGTTAAAAACCTATGCCAATACAGCAAATGTAAACGGATTTGTAGTTGGAATTTCTGGCGGAATTGATTCTGCAGTTACCTCTACCCTCTGTGCTCAAACGGGTTTACCAACTTTATGTGTAGAAATGCCAATTCATCAAGCAGCAAATCAAGTAAACAGAGGAAAAGAACACATTAGTCAATTGCAAAAAAGATTTCCGAACGTTAGTAATGCTGAAGCAAATTTAACTCCTATTTACGATTCTTTCAAAGCAGAAATGCCAGAAAGTATGGATGAAACTAAATACCATTTAGCGTTAGCCAATACTCGTGCAAGATTGCGAATGACTACATTATATTATTTTGCTGGAATTCATGGTTTTTTAGTGGCCGGGACAGGAAATAAAGTAGAAGATTTTGGTGTAGGTTTTTACACAAAATATGGCGATGGTGGAGTTGACATTAGCCCGATAGCCGATTTAATGAAAAGTGATGTTTTTGCGCTTGGTGATTATTTACAAATACCAGATTCAATTCAGAGAGCGCAACCTACCGACGGGTTATTTGGAGACAACCGAACGGACGAAGACCAATTGGGTGCAAGTTACGAAGAGTTAGAATGGGCAATGCTTGAAAACGAGAAAAAAATTACCCAAACTAGTTATTCTGATAGAGAAAAAGAAGTGTTAAAAATTTACACAAAACTGAACAGCGCCAATAAACACAAGATGCAACCAATACCGATTTGCTTAATCCCAAAGGAGTTGCTTGAATAATTAGCAAAATCCTTTGGGCTTTCAAAATCTTTTTTGTAAATTTACTTTGTAATTACATGTTAAATTTTTAGAAATAATAAAAGTAAAGTTATGATAAGTGTTTGTCTGGCTGATAATCTACCTGTGGTACATTATGGCGTAAAATCTTATTTTAAGGACCATCCGGAAATTAATATCACTTCTAATATTGGAAGTTTTTTAATGATTTCGGAGGCCTTAAAAAATAAAAAAATAGATGTTTTGGTAATCGATCTCGAGTTAAAAGGATTGAAAAGCATTTATGAATTGAAAGCAATAATTAGCAAATTTCCTAACACTAAAATTTTAGTTTTCAGTAACCTGAATGAGCAGATATACGGCTCTAATGCTATTAAAGCAGGTGTATCGGGTTATTTACACAAATCCTCAAAATTAGAAATATTAGGAACTACAATAGAAAAAATTGCTGAGGGAATAATCATCCTTAACGAATCGGTAAAAAAGAGTTTAGCACTAATGGAAAAGCAAAACAATATTGATCAAATTTACCGAAAGTTATCTAATAGAGAAGTTGAAGTTCTGCGCTACCTAAGTGAAGGTAAAAAGAATAATGAGATTTCCAGAATTTTAGGATTAAACGAAAAGACGATAAGCACCTACAAACTTCGTCTATTACAAAAACTAAACGTATCTAACTTAGTTGATTTGGTAAATAAAGCCAAAAACTTAGAGATAGTTTAAAAAATTTCAATTGGGTAACCCAAACACCAATTGATATTTAGATTTTTTTTAATTGTGCCTTGAGATTACTCTCCCTAGTTTTTTAGAAAATACATTGGTCAAGCCTAAATAATCCATCACCATAGAAAGTGTTTCGGTATTATCTATTTCTGAATCTTTAGTGATAGAGGATTTTAATTCATCTATTATTTTGTTAACCAAAAACCAACGAAGTGTTACTATCGTTTCGGATACGTATTGGCTAATAGTTTTGTCTTTTCCTTTAACGAAAATATTTTTAGTTTCCCAATTGTGAAGGGTTTCACGTTCATCGTTCATCAAGATAGTTGTAACTTCTTGTGACAATTCGCTTGGCAATTGGGATAAATATTGGTCTAATTCGAAGGATTCATTTTGATTAAAATAATGAATCAAATCGTTATAGATACTTTTAAACAAAGGATTTGCAAGTTCTATTTCATCCTCTTGAAGACTTAAAAAAATGCGTTGGTGCACTTTGTACCGATTCATTTCTTTAACCTCTTCTATTTCGCCGTTCTCGTTAGTTTTTAGCAGCACTTCCTCGAAGTCGTCTTCTACATTACCATAGATTAATAAAATTTCAATAATTTTATGTTCCAATTCAAATTGGATATCCACATTTGCTGCAGGAATAACATTTTCGTTTTTTACAACTTCAAATGCTTTTTGCTCCTCTTTATGCTTTTTTCCTAATTCGTTAATGTCTTTTTTTACGAGTTGTGCTAAGGTATTAAAAAGTACTTCCTCGGAAATCTCCATAATTCGAGATACTTCTTGAATATAAACTTCGCGTTTTATTCTATCTGGAATTTTAGAAATACTAGCCACCATATCCCGAATTAAATCGGCTTTTTTAATAGGATCGTTCTTAGCATCCTTCATTAAAAGAGAGGCTTTGAACTGAATAAAGTCCATAGCATTGTCTTCAAGATACTTCGTCAAGTCCTGTAGCGGTGTTTTCTTTGCAAAACTATCTGGGTCATCTCCATCGGGAAAAGTACACACTTTTACGTTCATTCCTTCTTCTAGAATCAAATCGATTCCTCGAATGGAAGCTCTTAATCCGGCAGCATCGCCATCAAAAAGAACGGTAATATTTTTGGTTAGCCTATTGATTAACCGGATTTGATCTGGAGTTAAAGCAGTTCCTGAGGAGGCAACTACATTTTCAATTCCTGCTTGGTGCATCTGAATAACATCGGTATATCCTTCTACCAAGAAGCAATTATCTAATTTTGCAATGGCTTGTTTGGCATGAAAAATCCCATACAAAACCTTACTTTTATGGTACAAATCACTTTCGGGGGAGTTTAAATATTTAGCCGCTTTTTTATCGTTGGTTAAAATTCTTCCTCCAAAACCTAAAACCCTTCCCGACATGGATTGAATAGGAAACATCACACGACCTTTAAATCGGTCAAACTGTTTGTCTTCGCCAACAATTGTAAGTCCTGTTTTTTCTAGAAATTCTAATTTATATCCTTTGCCGAGTGCCTCTTTAGTAAAAGCATCCCAAGTGGCAGGAGAATATCCTAAATTGAATTTTTTGATGGTATCGTTGGTAAATCCTCTTTCCTTGAAATAGGAATAGGCAATTGCTTTTCCTTCTTCGGTATTAAGCAAAACGTCTTGAAAATATTTGCTTGCAAATTCAGAAACCAAATACAAACTTTCTTTTTCGTTTGCAACTTCCTTTTCTTCGTTAGAAAGTTCGGTTTCTACAATTTCGATGTTGTATTTTTTTGCCAAATATCGAATGGCTTCTGGATAGGTAAAATGTTCGTGCTCCATGATGAAAGCCACAGAATTTCCGCCTTTACCGGAACTAAAATCTTTCCAAATTTGTTTCACAGGAGAAACCATGAACGAAGGAGATCGCTCATCTGAAAATGGACTTAACCCTTTGTAGTTGCTACCAGCGCGCTTTAACTGCACAAAATCGCCAATAACTTCCTCTACTTGAGCAGCATCATAAACTTTATCTATGGTTTCTTTGGTAATCAATTTTAGGTTCTAAGATTAAAGGTTCTAAGGTTTCAAAGTTACACGTTTTTAAATAAAAAAACCTACAAGGTTTTAAAAACCTTGTAGGTTGAAGTATAACTAACCTAACAAATTATTTTTAATTAAAGTCAAAACGTATTCCTAAAGAAATGTTGTTTTGCTTCACAATATTGTTTTTAAACATTGGATTTAAATCGTATTTTAAATACAAACTAGTTGCTTTGTAACCAAAATAGGTGCTTAAACCATAATTGTAGTTTGAAACATTCCAATTTCCTTTTTGTCTTTCATTTATTCTATAACCATTTTCCTCATAAGAAAGAAATTGTTTGGAATTAGTGTTATATCCAACAAAACCTCCTATTCCAAATCTAAATCCTTTTTCAATTTTGAAAATTCTATTATTATTTTTATCGAATTGTTTTTTAGAGAAATCAAACTCCAAAAACAATGGAACAGTTACAAAAACATTTTTAAAATAAGTATCTCTTTGTCTTAACTCTGTTGGATAAGTTGCTAAAGTTGTTTGTCCATTAGTATCTACAAAGTAACGATTATCTGTAGGCGTCAATAAATTATAAACCCCAGTTAAGCCATATTTAAAGTGATAAATATTGTTGGTTTTAAAAATTCGTGTATTGAAAGATATTCCCCATTCCATAAAGGAAGATGATCGATTGTATTTGAAATCGGAATTGGCCACGGCTCCATTAGTTACAAGATTATTAAATCCAGTTGCTAAGACCAGTTGAGAAGTAGTTCTATATTCACCTACTTGATTTTGGTCTTTAGATTTGTCCTTGACTTTTAATGATGGGAATTCAAGAGAATATTTTCCTTGTTTCAATGTGTCATTTTCAACTATTTTCCCATCCACTTGTTTTTGCACCAAATCTTTTAATTCCAGTTGAGCAACTGCAATTCTATTTTCAATAATTGCTGCTCTTGCTTCGGCTAATTTTTTCTTTCTATCTTCGGCTTGTTCTTTAGTAATAGTGCCTTTTTCTAGTTGCAAATTCACTTCACCAACTTCTGTTTTTAAGTTGGATTTTTCTTCATTAGTAATACTAGTTATTTTTTCGGCAATGGCTTTGGCCTTGCTTTCAAAAGTTGGATTGGTCTGGTCTTGAGCAACTAATTTGCTTGCTAAAAGACATAGGGATAATGCTAAGTAAATGGTAATATTTCTCATTTTTTTTGGTTTTAAAAATTGTGATTGAAATTGATTTTAGAAATGTAATTGCTTTTATTCTTGGTTTCGTGTTAGTACAGCAACTTTAATTTCTTTGTAATTTTTAGATATTTGATTTAATGCTTTTTCTCTAAAAGTTTGGTCTAATTCTCCGTCGACTTGAGATAAAAGACTGTTGGCGTTTACTTTAATTTTTGGGCTGGTATTGGATTTTATTGGATTATCTACAGCGGCTAATAAATCTACAGCATTTACTTTTATAGAATTGGAAACCCTAATTTCTTGCGAAGGCTCCACCACTTTTGGAAGTTGATTTTGCGCAATAACTTCATTATTTTGAATAATTGTTGGTGGGTTATTGTTTATGGTTTGTGGTTTATGGTTTATAGTTTGCGGTTTGTGGTTTGTGGTTTCTACAAGTTGTTCTTCTCGTTTAATGTTTACCGTTTGATTGAAATTATTATTGGCATTGACATTTTCATTACCTTTTACAACAGTATTTTCTGGTTTGCTAGCGATTTCTTTCGGAGAAAAATTAAACAAACCAAGGGAAACTAAAAGCAAAATACTTGCTGCAATCCCTATATTTCTATAAGAAAGAAAAGCAAAACGTTTGGTTTTTTTCTCTTCGACCACAGCCAACATCGCGTCCAATCGATCCCAAGCCGTTGGGCTAGGTTGAATCTCGCGAGCATTAAGTTGCTCTCTTATTTGGGTTTCTAATTTATTCGGTTCCATTAGTGTAATTTTTAAATTTGCTAATATTATTCTGTAACATTTTTCTGGCATGTGATAGTTGTGATTTGGAAGTTCCTTCTTTAATGCCTAGTAGTTCCGAAATTTCGTGGTGTTTATAACCTTCTATAGCATAAAGATTGAACACCATTTTATAGCCATCGGGCAAACTATCAATTAAAAATTGAATGTCCTCAACAGAAAACTGGCTTTCAATGTTATTTGAACTCTCTTCCTGATAATTCTCGTCTTCTAGAAATTTTACTTTCTTTTGAACTCTAAGAAAAGAGATACATTCGTTTACCATTATTCGTCGTATCCAACCTTCAAAACTGCCTTCGTGTTTAAAATATTTCAAACTAGTAAAGACTTTCATGAAAGCGGTAATCATTACATCTTCTGCCAAATGCAAATCTTTAATGTATTGCCTACAAACTCCTAACATTTTAGGGGAAAAATTAGAATAAATCTGGTGCTGTGCATGCCGATTGCTCTCGACAGCCTGTTCGATTAATTCTTTTTCTTCGGTATGTAAGTGAATTACTTTCATTTAAAAAATCAAATTCAATGGCAATGGCAAAAATCAATGTCAACTTCAATTAAAAAATGCAATTGAACTAGATCTCTATTGGCATAGACGAGAGTTGATGTAAAATAGTTGCATGAATGTGTTAAAATAAATTATATTTTTTTTAATTATTTGAATTACATGCGTTTACAAAAATAATATTTTTTGAATTTATTATGAGATTCCTACGGAAGGTCAACTTCGTGTAGAAAAAATTTGAATTTTGATATTGTTATTGAATTTTGACATTGCAATTGTTATTGCTATTTTTTTCTTTCAATCACGTAGTTCACCATCAAGATCAAACTATCTTTATAAATAGAATTTGGGAAGTTTTGAATTAAAGCGAGTGCTTCTTGCTGGAACTGCGCCATTTTTTGTTCGGCATAGTGCAATCCGTTTTTGTCTTTAACAAATTGGATTACTTCTTTTACTCGTTTTTTGTCTTTGTTGTGGTTTTTAATAGAATTAATGCACCAACTTTTTTCTTTATCGGTACAATTATTCAACGCATAAATTAACGGCAAAGTCATTTTTTGCTCTTTGATGTCGATTCCTGTTGGTTTTCCGATAGCTTCATCGGTATAATCGAATAAATCGTCTTTTATTTGAAAAGCCATCCCGATGAGTTCACCAAACTTTCGCATGCTTTCTACTTGAACTTCATCTTCAGAAACTGATTTTGCTCCTAAGGCGCAACAAGCAGCAATAAGTGTTGCTGTTTTTTGACGGATGATTTCGTAGTAAATATCCTCCGTAATATCTAATCGTCGTGCTTTTTCTATTTGAAGCAATTCGCCTTCACTCATCTCGCGAACGGCAACCGAGATAATTCGGAGTAAATCAAAATCGCCATGATCTATAGAAAGCAACAATCCTTTAGATAACAAATAATCACCAACTAAAACTGCAATTTTATTTTTCCAAAGTGCATTGATAGAGAAAAAACCTCTTCTTCTATTGCTATCGTCTACCACATCATCGTGTACCAAAGTTGCGGTGTGAATAAGTTCAATAACACAAGCGCCTCTGTAAGTTCGTTCATTAACAGTTCCGTCAGAAATCATTTTGGCGGTCAAGAAAACAAACATTGGCCGCATTTGTTTCCCTTTTCGGTTAACAATATAATAGGTAATTCTATTAAGTAACGCCACTTTGGAAGACATTGATTCGTAGAACTTTTTCTCGAAAAGTTCCATTTCTTGAATAATGGGTTGTTTTATTTGTGAAGTAATATTCATTGGGGTTCAAAGATACGACAATCAAAGTATTTGAAAAATATTTTTATCTTAAGATTAAACCATTTACATTTGACAAAGTCTTAAACAAATAACATCCTAAATTTATAAACTATGAAAACAAAATCTTTTATTAAAGCAGCCGCTTTAAGTGCTGTTTTTTTCTTTGCAAGTTGCTCTAAGGACGACAAAAGTGACACTGGAATAAGTGCTGCAGATGTTGGTACGCATGCTAAAATGGATCAAGTATCTAACGATGTGGAAGATGTTGTAGAATCACAATATTTCACTCAAAACCCATCGGTTGTTGGTAAATCTTCAGATATTGCTGCTATGTTACCTTCTTGTGCTACTTCTACAGTTGTAGTTGTTGGTACTACTTGGACAAGAACTGTTGATTTTGGAACTACAGGTTGTGCTATGCCAAACGGAAATGTCCTAAAAGGAAAAATCATTGTGAGCGGAAGCACTATATTTAACAATCAATCGTATGTTATAACTTATACTTTCGATAACTTTTATCACAACGATGCTTTAGTTCAAGGAACTAGAACAGTAACTAGATCGGTTCAAGCAACTACCGCTAACACCAATGCACATCCTGTTTATGTTATGGATATTAACATGTCGGTTACTTTTCCTAATTTAGGAACTTACACAAGAGTTGGAACTAGAACAAGAGAGTTAATTGAAGGATATACCACTTTGTCTATTTCAGATAATGTTTATGTGGTAACTGGATCTTGGACAACAACAAAACCAGACGGGAACATTCATACCGTTACTATTAGCACACCATTGCGAATTGATATAGCTTCTTGTCCTATATACAAATTAGTTTCAGGAGGTTTACACATTACTAAAAATGCACATTTTGCAGACATCAATTACGGTACTGGAACTTGTGATAATGTTTACACCATTTCTATTGATGGCGGAACTGCAATACCCCAAACATTTTAACAAAAAAAGGTTTAATAAATAGGTTTGAAAAGTCCCACTTGGGACTTTTTTTGTTTAAAAAGGTTTTAAACAAAAAAGTTAAATCCTTATTTTATTTTTTGCAAATACTCATGAGGAGAATCGCCCGTGATATTTTTGAAACTTTTAAAAAAAGAACTATAGGAAGAAAACCCTACTTTATTTGCTAAAGCCTCTAAAGTACTATTTTTCAGGAATCCATCTTCAATTAATGAAATCGTTTTTTGTATTCTAATGATTTTTTTAAACTCAGGAAAACTAATTGATGAATGGTATTTAAAAACATAAATCAAGTGACTCTTAGGTAGATTTAATTTTATTGCCAAATCGTCAATAGTTAAATTATGTGAAAAGAAAAAATCAGAATTAAGAGCAACGTGTTCTATTTCGACCACATAAGACATAACCAAAGAATCTATCTTTTCTTTTAATATATTATCTTGAATATTAATAATTTCTTTAGAAACATCACTTAACCATACATTATCAAATATTATTTTGTGTTTTTGATATTCTTTAATTTTATTTTGAAAAACTTCATAACCATATAGAAATTCAGGAGAACAGATTATTCTCGCATACATTATTATCCAAATTAAAGAAGCAACCCATAAATATTTATTATCGTTATTCAATATCAAATCGATACAAACACGAATAAACATTAAAAAAAATAAAACAAATAGAAATTTAGTCCATTTACTCAAAAACTTATTTTGTTGGGTTATTAATAAAATATCACTATTTCTATTCCAAACATTTTTGCTAAGAAATTTATATGACATTATAGAGTAAACTAAATTGCTTATAACTATGTATACGAATGAACATTTTTTAATTATCACTATAAGTTCCAAATTTGTAATAGAATCTTTTACACAATATATTGCAAATATTGCGTAAGGAACTATATAATGAAGTAAATCTTTTAAGTGTATTTTAGTGTTGGATGATAATTTGGTAAAATAAAGATATAAAGTCAACCAAGCATTTAACACAAATAATAGTTCAAAATACCCATTACTTTCTTTAGAAAACACATCAGGAATACCTAGTTTTAAAAACCTTAAGGAACTCAACAATATCAAATAGGCAAGAAAAATATTTGTATTTCTATTGTTTTTGAATTGAAAGCCTATTAAATAGATAGTAATAAATCCAAAAATAGAAGTAAATAAATATAACAAACTCAATTGCATCGTAATTAGCAGGATTTTAATATTATAAACAACAGAATTAACTTATTTGGGTATAAAATTAACACTTCATTTTTTTATGATTTATGATACTGCAATGATATAAATAAATGTTGTACTAATATAGAAAAACCTTGTATTTATATAAAAAATAATTAATTTAAATAAAAAATATTCTTTTTATTTTCAATTCATAGATTAACAATTACTTTAATTAATTTACAACGTCAACTTTTAAAAAAAGAACATTATTGAACTTGTAAAAAAGTTAAAAATTATTATAATTTTATAAAAAGTCAGAAAACAGAAGATAATGTTATTTAATATTATTGTAATATTGTAAGGCTTTTACTACAAAGTACAATTTAAGAGAAATCTAAAAACACACAACACACAAAAATTATGAATACTATTATTTATGAATTTTTATCTAATCCTAAATACAATAGCATTAGAAAAGTTTACATCAACCATTTTGATGATATAAAAATATACATAACGAAATTTGGGAGAAAGTTATCTTTGGAAGATATTGGTAACCTTGATAGAAATTTGGTTCACTTTATAAATGAAAATAGAGAATTTTTAATCGAATTAAATGGAGGGATTTCTAAAAACGAAATTCAATTGGAACATTTAACAACTAAAAATTAGAAAATTATAATTTAAAGACACTATCCTAAAAAGTGTGTAAGTTAAAAAATATAGGGGTTTGACTTTTTAATTAAAGTTGAACCCTTTTTTCATATATAGTTAAGAACTGGTTGAGGATTAATCCCCAATTTTGGATTGGCATTGACCATTTTTTGGTTGCTTCT
>CANFZM010000017.1 GCA_947451525.1 Flavobacteriaceae bacterium | reverse complement strand
TTTTCATAAGAAGTTAGTTCAAAATATTCAACAATGATTTCTGGTAATAATAACTTGAGAAGTTCTACAAATGAATCTTGCATTTCTATTTAATTTTGAAATGCAAATATCCATATTTAATATTTCCCCACAACTTTTTGACTTGATCCCTAAACTGAGCTCGCGCTTCTTCTTGATTGCCAAATAAATAAAACATTTGGTTTTAAATTATCTCATATAGTTTTAAAGTATATATTTGTAACAAACTTAATATTACAATTAGAACTTTTTTTTGTATTTGTAATTAAAACATCAAATCAATTTATTATGAGAAAAATTTTACTTTTTTTATTGTTTGCATCCATTAACATCGTTCATGGTCAATTGGTTATTGGGAATAATTCTCAAACTCCAGCTCAATTTGTTCAAAATTCACTTTTAGGAAATGGGATTTCTGTGTCTAACATTAAATTCAATGGCACAACAGCAGCCGCAAATGCAATTATGGATCAAGTTGGGAAATTTTCAAATGGAAATACCACTAATATTGGCATTACAAATGGAATAATATTAGCCACAGGAAATGCATCTGTTGCTATTGGACCAAATAATCAATCGGGAGCAAGTATGGCGCCTGCAGTGGTCTCATTAGGAGATCCTGATTTGGCCATGTTAACTACTGGAGTTGTAAAAAACACATCCATAATAGAATTTGATTTTGTACCTATTGGACAAAATTTAAGTTTCAATTTCGTTTTTGCTTCTGAAGAATATTTAGAATTTGTTAATTCAAATTATAACGATGTTTTTGGTTTTTTTATTAGCGGTCCAGGTATTTCAGGACCATATAGCGGAAATGCAAAAAACATTGCGATATTACCTAATACAACAACAGCAATTACAATTAACAATATTAACAATCTTGTTAATTCTTCTTATTATATCAATAATGGAACAGGTTCTACGCCATTAGTAAACACAACAATTCAATATGATGGATTTACTAAAGTTATTGCAGCATTATCTAATGTTCAATGTGGTGAGACCTACCATATTAAATTGGCTGTTGCTAATGTAGGTGATAACTCCTATGATTCTGCGGTTTTACTTGAAGCTAATAGTTTTAATGCAAATCAATCGATTAATTTACCAACTGATTTATTAGTTTCTAATGGTTTAGCCCCCTGTAATGGAACTACACAACAGATTTGTACAGGTTTATCAAATTCTATTCTGCATGAATGGTCATTAAATGGAAATATAATTTCAGGTGTTTCAGGATCTTGTGTAAATATTAGTTCTCCAGGGCAATTGTGTGTTACTGTTTATCCTATGGGAAATGCATGTCCAACTACCCAATGCATCAATGTAGAGTTTGCACCTCCAATGCCAATTTCAACACCCAATAATTTGGTTGCTTGTTTAAACTCTACCTATAATTTAACTTCAAATAATGGTGTTATTCTTAATGGTTTAAATGCAAGTAGCTACACTATTTCTTATTATCATAATCAATTAGACGCACAAAATTCTACTAATCCAATTACTAATATTACTAATTATCCTGGAGTAAGTAACGAAATAATTTGGGCTAGAATAGTAAATAATTCTTCTGGATGCAAAGAAACAAAGTCATTTAATTTGATTTTAGATTTGGTAAATACTACTATAACACCAACATTTAATCCAATAGGCCCATACTATCAAAATGCAGTTCCGGATATTTTACCAACTTTTTCTACCAATTCAATTTCAGGAACATGGTCTCCATCTACAATTTCGACGACAACATTAGGAACACAGACTTACACTTACACACCAAATGCAGGACAATGCGCAAGCATTACCAGCTTCGATATAATAGTTAATTCATTAAATTCACAACAATTTTCAAGCAATAATTTAATTGTTTACCCAAATCCAACCAAAGAGCAACTTACAATCCAAATGTCTGCCAATATATTTGTAAAACAAATTAAGTTAAGCGACATGCTTGGTAGAGTAATTAAAATAGAAAATTTCACTTCTTCTAATTCCTTAGAAGTAATAAATTTAAAAGAATTTGCTAAAGGAAGTTACTTTATAGAAGTTATTTCGGATAATAATCTGAAAGAAATTAAGAAAATTATTATCAATTAAAACAAAGTATTGCTGACATTGGCTCTGATTAATTTATAACTTTATCCCAGTTTAGTATTTAAAGCAGTAAAAAGCTTTCCACTTTTGTGGATAGCTTTTTTGCTTTTTGGAAACTTTGAAATTTTTTACTATTTTTGATGTGAAGTATGAAAAAAATAATATCCATAGTATTTTATTTTGCATTTTTATCCTGTTGCATAAGCACGACTTTGGCACAAGATAATAAACCATTAGATATTGATGTCGATATAAAAGAATCTATTTATCACAAGTACAAAAAAGAAGTTTGGGCTTTTGATAAAAAAGATTTTGACGCATTGTTTTTTGAATTTTTCGAAAAACAAAATGACCAAAAAACAATACTTACCAAAGAAGAATTTTATACCTATACCATTAAGATTGCTATTTATTCTGAAAAATACGGAATGCTTTATAAAGATCATAAAGCAGAGGCACAACAAACCAAGAAAGAATGGTTTGATAAAAAATATTCTGATTATTTAGAATCCAAAAAATAATTATTTGAAAAAGATTAGTTTACTACTATTGGTTTTAATAATACAATCTTGTCAATATTTTGAGAAGAAGGTACCTTCTGAAAAGGAGTTGCTGGACCAGCAAATTAAAGAAATCAATTGGAAAGAGGTAGACCAATATCCTTCTATTGTGGATTGTGAGAAATTAACAGACCCAGTACAACAAAAACAGTGTTTTTTTGAATTTCTTGCAAGTACAATCCAACAAAAATTAAGCGTAGATACACTAAAAATCTTATTTCCAAAGTTAGATACTATCGAAGTAAAAGTAACTGTTAATTCAGATGCTACAATGCAATTTGAACCACAATTCCCTAAAGATACGGTTGCCTACGACACTATCAAAATTGATAGTATTCTAAAAATTAAATTAGTAGATTTTCCAAAAGTAAATCCAGCAATAAAACGCGGCATTCCGGTAAAAACTCAATTTATATTACCCGTTATTATTAAAACAGAGAAATAAATTAGTTTTATTTTTTTATAAATTTATAATGGGAAATCGTTCCATCTACATTGGCTTCTATAAAATAAAATCCTGACGATTCAGTACTTAAATCAATTGTAGTGGTACCAAAGGAATTGTAGTTTTTTAGGGCTATTTTTTTTCCTAAAATGTCATAAACAATTAACTCTAAGTGTTCAATAATGTTGGCAGAAACAACATCAAAAATTCCATTGTTAGGATTTGGAACAATTTTTAATAGGCTATTTTCCTTAGTACTTTCAATATTTGATAAAGGTGCAACTAGTGTACCGCCTGCTAATTGATACATAGAAGCAAAAGCCTGAAAATATTGATTTGTAACATTTGCATCGTGAACAATTAATGTGTTTTCGTCATTTTTTGTTTCTGCAGAAGTACTCCAATTATGAGATCCAACTAAAACTAAAGGATCTGAAGCACTGTTAAAATTATCAACAACCATAAATTTATGGTGCATAATTCCCGAAGCAGTATCCACTAACGCATGATTAGGAAGTAAACCTGCTTGTAAGGGCGCTATTTGATTACCACTCGGATTACTGCTATCCAACAAAACATTAATATTGGTAAAGCCATTATTGTACCTGCTTATTAAAGCATTACTAATATCGGTCCTGGTTAAATTCATTACAGCAATTTCAATGTCGCTATTTGCAGAATTTAGTGCCGTTATAATTTTAGAAGTCGTTCCATCGGATGGACTAAAATAACTCTCGACAGTTTTTCCTCCAATGATAAAATTATGAGGGGTGTTATTGGCTTTATAAGGTCCAAATTTAGAAGCTGTTGTATTTGGAGTTGCTGCAGTTCCTCCCCACATTTCTTCAAATTCTATGGTATAGGCTAAGGCCAATGTTTGGTCTTGAAGAATAATAACACTATTTCTATCTGGGCCATCAATTTGTGCTGCAGTCCAATTGGTTGAACCAGTCCAAACGTTAGGAATATTAGGATTGTTATTGTTAGCATCAAAAACAACAAATTTATTATGCATAATTCCATAAGAAGAACTATTTGGACTTGCTAATATTGGAATGGCACTATTTAATAATGGTATCATTACACTGCTAGTACTTCCGTCATAAATAACTCGAACCTGAACTCCTCTAGCATAAGCAGCATTAATTGCAGCAGCAATACCGGTTGTTGTCGAAGGGGAATAGGAATTATAAATAGCAATATCCAAGGTAGCAACACAATTATTGATATAGGTAATCAACATATCGTCTAACGTATTAGAAAGATTAACTGAGTTTTGATTTTGACTGAAGGTAGTATCAACAATATGATTGAAATAAACTGTTATTGTTCCGCTTGAAGCCGATTTGGAAGCAATAGTAATACTAGACGAAACGGTTGTTTTAGCACTATTTAGAGCATAATCAATTCTGTAAAACTGAGAAGGCTTTTCAGAATTAATAATAAATAAATAAGGATTGTTAGTTTTCTCAATTAATACCTCATTATTAGTAAAAACATCAGTGGCTTTAATCGAAATAGGAGATTTTGAATTATCAAATTCCAACTCTAATCGGGTTGGATAATAATGTACCGTAAAATCTTTTTCGGGAATACTTTCTTGTCCAAAAACAGGTAAAATACTAAGTAGAAAAAAGATTAAGATAGATAAGGGGGAATATCTAATCATTTTTTTTCCAAAAATAATCAATTATAAGTATTTTCTTATAAAAAAGGGAATTTTTGTGATAATATTAATTGGATAAATTTACTTATTAAAGTATCTTCCTTTCCAAGTGAAACTTCCAAACAACGAATACAATCCAACAGCACTTGAAAAAACAGGATATACCAAACTACTTGCTAAAGGAAGCATAAACTTCCCATTCTTTAAATATTGATTTGACTTGTAAAGCAAAACATAATCCAAGATATATTTAATTAAAAAAATACTACTCAAATTCCAAATTACAATTTTACCCATAACCCATAACCCAAAACCTAGAACCAACGAAGAATTCATCAATAAAACAACTACAGCAAGTGATTTAGCATAGATGTTCTTGTAACTTGTAGTTTTGCTTGCCCAACGAACTCGTTGCATGAAAAGCAGGAACAAATCGTTTTCTGGCTTTGTTTTTACAATAAACTCTTTGTTTTTTAGATAGTGAACAGTATCTGAATTGGAGGCTACTGCTTTTTGTAATAACATAACATCATCCCCACTAGCAGTGCTATTGATTCCACCAAAACCGCCAAGTTCTTGGAAGAATTTTTTGGTGTAAGCAAAATTGGCCCCGTTGCACATAAAAGGTTTTCCAATTCCAAAACTGCCAATGGTTGTTCCTTGCAAACTCATTAAATCCAACTGTTGAAAATGATGAAACCAGTTGTTTTTGGTTTTATAAACTACTGCTCCAACCACCATCTCGGGATTGTTTTGTTGTATGAAATTATCTAATATTAAAAGCCAGTTTTTTGACACAATACAATCGGCATCGGTAGTGACCATCCATTCGTGTTTTAAGATGGGAACTGCTCGTGAAATAGCATCTTTTTTTGGAGAATTAGAAAGGCGTAAATTTTCTAAAAGAGTGCTTTCAATTAGTCCGTTGGCCATGCGCCATTGGATGCAAATTCTTTCGGAAGTATCGGTAGAAAAATCATCCACAAGAATAATTTCGAACAATTCTTTAGGGTAATTTAATTTTGAAATGGATTTTAAAAGTTTTGGCAAATTCTTCGCTTCATTTCTAAACGGAACGATAATCGAGAAGGTTGTTTTAGGATTTACTTCAGTTCTTTCAAAGGTTTTCACTTTATTAAAACCATAAATTAATTGGGCTATAAAAACCACATAAATTGCTGCTATCAAATATAAAACGACTTCAATCATACTAAAAAATTTAAGGTAAATTATTAGAAATTATAGGTTTATGAATTTTGAAAATCAATACATAATAACTTCCAATAATTACAGGTAAAACTATATTTAAAAACCACATCAAGGTAGTAACAAAAATCACAATCCATTCATTAACGCCAAGCAATCCGAAGAAATAAACGGCCAAACTTCCTTTTAAAGCAAAATCTAAAAACTGAAAACTCGGAATAACAGAGGCTAAAAAATAAACGGTGGTAATGGATGCCATTAAAGTAGTGTAGGGTAAATTCACATCAAAAGCCACAAACAAAAAATAATATTGGTGCGAAAAAACCAAATAACGGCAGAAGCCCAAGAACATGTTTTTTTGATGAATTTTCTTCGGAATTTCATTGATTCGTTCTACTAATTTTTCAATGGAATAGTCTTTAATTTTGATTTTTTTGGTAAAAAAGGAAAACAATATAAAGGCAATAGTAATTAATACTATTCCTAAGCTCCAAAGGTAATAGCCTAAAATAAGCATTCCAATAATTCCGAAAATGCCTGTGGCAACAATCTGAATTCCGTTGCAAATTAGATTCAGAAAAATGATTTTTTTTGCTTCTTTTTTCTCAAAATACAATGCTTTTCCAGCATATTCTCCTACGCCTACCGGAGTAAAAACCCCCAAAGTTAATGCGGCAAGAACTTGTTTCGTTGCTTCTTTTACAGAAATAGGTTTTACTACTTGGGCTAGATTTTGCCATTTCAAAATTTCGAAAAAACGATTCAAAAAACTAAAAAATAATATAAAGGAAATTCCCGCAATGGATTGATTTTTATGAAACAAGATTAGAAACTTGTCCCAATCTAGTTTGTCATTACTTGCCAATTGATTGTAAATAAAATAAAATGCGCCAACAACAATCAAAAGTTTGACTGAAAAAACCAAGAATTGTGTAGTTTTGTGAGGAATTGAAATCATTGTTGCAAAGAAACAGAAAACTTTGAACATGAAGCGATAAATATTTTAAGGAATTTGTAAATTATATATATGGAAGATATTCAAAAAGATTTCATTATCAATGTAATCGGCAAGGTAAGACAGGCGCAATATGAAGCTTTAAAGGCTGTAAATGTTCATTTGATAAATTTATATTGGGAAATTGGAAAGTCTATTTCAGAAAAGCAAACTGAAAGTTGGGGGAAATCTATAGTTCCCAATTTATCTAAGGAACTACAAAAAGAGTTCCCAGGCGTTAGTGGTTTTTCTGTTGGTAATTTATGGCTTATGGCCCAGTTTTACGCCGAATATAACTTAGTAGAAAATCTCGTACCATTGGTACGAGAAATTAGTTGGTCTAAACATATTGTAATATTAAAAAAGTGCAAAGACAACACTCAAAGGCAATTTTACACCATTGCAACCAAAAAATTTGGCTGGACAAAAGATGTTTTAACGCATCAAATTGAAAATAAAACCTATGAAAAATACCTATTAAATCAAACCAATTTTAATGAAGCTGTTCCTGAGAAAATAAAGAACCAAGCTATTTTAGCAGTAAAAGATCATTATAATTTTGATTTTTTAGAGCTAAATGATTTTCATTCAGAACGAGAGTTGGAATTAGAATTAATAAAAAATGTTAGAAAATTTCTGATTGAAATGGGACATCATTTTACTTTTGTTGGAAGTCAATTTAACTTAAATGTAAATGATAAAGAATATAAAATTGATTTATTACTTTACCATCGATCTTTGCAGTGTTTAGTCGCAGTTGATTTGAAAATAAATGATTTTGAACCAGAACATAAAGGCAAAATGGAATTCTATTTGAATGTATTAAATGATAAAATAAAATTGCCAAATGAAAACGATTCTATCGGAATAATAATTTGCAAATATAAAGATCGTACTGTGGTGGAATATTCTTTAAAAAACACGCAAAATCCCATTGGTATTGCAACCTATTCTACATCGGCAATTTTACCCGAAATGTACAAGGATTTTTTACCCAATCAACAATTGATAGAGGAACGATTGAATGATTTTTTTAACTTAAAAACAGAAGATTAATTCTTCCAAAAACAATTTGGCAAACGAACGCATCATATTAGGAATCGACCCTGGAACCACCATTATGGGTTTTGGATTGTTAAAAGTAGTCAACAAAAAAATGGAATTTGTTCAGTTGAATGAATTGATTTTGAGTAAATACGACAACCATTATCAGAAATTAAAAGTCATATTTGAACGAACCATCGAATTGATTGACACCCATCATCCGGATGAAATTGCTATTGAAGCACCTTTTTTTGGTAAAAATGTCCAATCGATGTTGAAATTGGGTAGAGCGCAAGGAGTGGCAATGGCAGCGGGACTTTCGAGAGATATTCCTATTACCGAATACGAGCCCAAAAAAATAAAAATGGCTATCACCGGAAACGGAAATGCCACCAAAGAACAAGTAGCCAAAATGCTCCAACAACTATTAGGGCTAAAAGTATTGCCTAAAAACCTTGATTCCACCGATGGTTTGGCCGCTGCGGTTTGTCATTTTTTCAATTCCGGAAAAGTGGTTGGCGAAAAAAGTTATTCAGGTTGGGATGCTTTTGTAAAACAAAACGAAGAACGAGTTGCAAAAAAACCGTAACTTCGTAAAATACACAAATAATTATGAGAAATAGTATTTTACTTTTTTTTACTTTTGGACTGCTTTTTTCTGGTTGTTCTACTTCTTCTATTGAAGAAAATGCAGCTAATAGTCAGCCAATAAATTATTTTTATCTCAAAGTAAATGGCAGTGATGCAAATGCTTATAGCAACGGTAATAACTTGATAGGACCTGGTGGTATTAAAATTAATAAGGGAGTTATTACTATTGCAGTTAATTTTGGGGAAGGTTTTGAATGGCATGTTTTGAACTTAGCTTTTACAAAAGAAGGCAAACTAATAAGTGCCCAACAAGACTCGCATAGTGCTGAAAATGGGAGTTGGAGCTATTTTAATCATAGAGATTTTCCTTCCAATTTTTTTAATATTTCAGTATCTTTAAATGAAACTTCTAATAGAATTACTATAAAATTTAAAGGAAAATTATACTTAGATAAAAATAATTTAAATTCAGAATTTAATGTGATAGAGGGTGATATAAGCTCTGATTATTATATCGAGGACGACATTAACCCAAATTATCTAATAACTTCATCTGACAGTTATGGTTTTTCTATGGAGCAATATTGTACTTCCAATATTGATAATTTACTATGGATAGCAAGACATGAACATGTCAATAGTGCATTTACTTCGGTAGATCCTTATAAAATAGAGCTTCATTTTGACATTAATGCATCCCCAGGAAGTTTTATTCTCAACTCTACAAATGCAATTAATTATTTAAGGTTTTCAAAGTTTAACACGACAACACTCACCTATGATTACTATAATGTAACAGGAACTTTAGCATATAGTTATAGAGAATATCATGGGTTTACCTATTATTCTTATATTGGAACATTTGATTTTACAGCAGTGAATCCTAATAATCCATCAGACATAATTAATGTTACAAATGGTAAATTCCGATCTTTTCAACAATTCTAATTATTAGTTTATGAAAAATTTAAAACTTTTTGTTTTTATTTGCTTTAGTTTGTTTTTTGTTGCTTGCTCAACAAGTTCTTCGGATGCAATTACACCAGTAGAAGATTCCTTTGTGCCTCAATTTGAAATAAAAATCAACGGAGTAACAACAAATTATTATTTAAATACCAATATTTATAAATTCGAAAACACTTTTAATATTGGTTATTATCCATCCACTTTATTATCGTTCGATAAATCAGGAAAATTTGGAAATTTTTGCATAGAATTGCCAACGAGTAATAACAACATAACTAGAAAATATTATTCTTTTAAAGGATTTAGTTCACATTATTTTAATCTTAATATCGAATCGGTTGATGAGGTTAACAAAAGAGTGAAGGGAACTTTTTCAGGTTATATTTATGCAGACCCTTTAGATTTAAATTCTGAAACAAAATTTGTTTCAGGGAGTTTTTATCAAAAATATGAAGAGCTAATTCCTGTGATTTTTGGATTAAAAAATAGCGCAAAAATTAATGGGAATGACTGGTTTAGTGTCAATAAATACGCTACCCGAAGCACTTCCGACTACAATAAAATTACGCAACATGATTTATATGATGATGAGTACAAAATAATGGTGTCCTATGATTTGATAAATACCACAGTGGGTACCTATAATTTCACTAATTCTGATCTCACTAATAAAATACAATTGGCTAAGTTTGATGTTCAAACAGGTACCTTTATAAATTATAATTGTACCGGAATTCTTAACATAACTTATAAATATAATAAAATTGTAGAAGGGACCTATAATTTTACTGCAATAAATCCGGTAACAAATGAAATCGTACCAGTAACAAATGGCAATTTTAAATTGGTTTATACAAATGCAATTTAAAACCTATTAATTTGTCAGGTATATACATCCACATCCCATTCTGTAAGCAAGCGTGTCACTATTGCGACTTTCATTTTTCTACTTCCATGAAGAAGAAAGACGAGATGGTTTTGGCATTGGCTAAAGAAATTGAAATGCGAAAAGGAGAATTTCAAGATGAGGTTGTAGAAACTATTTATTTTGGAGGGGGAACACCGAGCAGATTGCAGATTGCAGATCTGAGATTGCAGTTGGATTCAATTTATAAAAATTATACTGTTACTCAAAATCCTGAAATTACCCTCGAAGCCAATCCAGATGATTTGTCAGAAGACTATTTGATCGAACTTTCAAAAATTGGAATTAACCGATTAAGTATCGGAATTCAATCTTTTTTTGAAGACGATTTAAAGATGATGAATCGCGCGCACAATTCGGCGGAAGCCAAAAAATGTTTACAAGAAGCAACTAAATATTTTGATAATATTTCAATTGATTTGATTTATGGAATACCCGGAATGAGCAACGAAAAATGGTTGCAAAATATAGAATTGGCATTGTCATTTAATGTTCCGCATATTTCTAGTTACGCTTTAACGGTTGAGCCCAAAACGGCTTTAAATTCGTTTATTCAAAAAGGAATTATCCCACAACCGGATGATGAAGTAGCCCAAGAACACTTCCAAATTTTGGTAGATAAACTAGCCGAACACGATTTCATTCATTATGAATTATCTAATTTCGGAAAGGAAAATTATTTTTCTAAAAACAATTCTAGTTATTGGTTGGGTAAAAAATACATCGGAATTGGACCTTCTGCACACAGTTATGACGGAGAAAAAAGAGGATGGAATGTATCCAATAATGCTTTGTATTTAAAATCGATATCCGAAAATAAATTGCCAATTGAAACCGAAACGCTTACCAAAACCGATAGATACAACGAATACATCATGACAGGTTTACGAACCATTTGGGGTGTTTCTTTAGATAGAATTGCTACCGAATTCGGTGACACTTATATAAATTATTTAAACCAACAAGCAGCAAAATATATTGAAGATCATTTA
Source organism: Flavobacteriaceae bacterium (assembly GCA_947451525.1). Taxonomy (GTDB): domain Bacteria; phylum Bacteroidota; class Bacteroidia; order Flavobacteriales; family Flavobacteriaceae; genus Flavobacterium. The sequence continues at coordinate 47,637 of CANFZM010000017.1, read as the reverse complement.
CTTTTTTTGGAGGAAAATATATTGCGAACTACTAAAAAAGGTAAATTTTTATCCGATGGAATTGCAAGTGATTTGTTTTTATTAAATTTGGAGTGAATTGAACGCAGATAAAACGGATGCAAGCAACGCTGATAAAAATCCGTTATAATCCGCGTTAGGATATCTGTAAAATCCGCGTGCCATTTTAAATTAATCGCAGATAATACGGATGCAAGCAACGCTGATAAAAAAAATCCATTATGATTGCAATAATAAATAACCAATTCGAAATCGACCTATCAAAACCCATTGATATTTCCATTCCATTATCCAACACGGATACAAATCCAATTGCATGGTATATTGAAAAACCCGAAATAGAACCTGTAGTTTTTGGGGATTGGATAGGAAAAGTATCGGAAGGTAGTTCGACCAATTTTAACAACATTTTTTTCAATCCCCACGGACACGGCACCCACACAGAATGTCTAGGACACATTACCCGAGAATTTTACAGTATTAATCAATGTTTGAAACAGTTTTTCTTTGCTGCCGAATTAATTTCGGTGGAACCCGAATCTATTGTTGACGATTATATCATCACTAAATTTCAAATAAAAAATGCTTTAAATGGGAAAACTCCCGAAGTAATAATTATAAGAACTTTACCCAATTCAGTAAGTAAAAAACACCGGAATTATTCCAATACTAATCCGCCCTATTTGGCTGAAGATGCAGCGACTTTCATCCGAGAAATCGGAATTCAGCATTTGCTAATTGATTTGCCTAGCGTAGATCGAGAAGAAGACGAAGGGAAATTATTGGCACACAAAGCCTTTTGGAATGTGAAAAATGTAGAAGATTTAAATGACGATGCGCGTTTGAATTGCACCATTACCGAAATGATTTATGTTGACGATACTGTTTCTGACGGAAACTATATTCTAAACCTACAAATTGCTTCCTTTGAAAATGATGCTTCCCCATCCAAACCTGTTTTATATAAAATCGTATCCTAACAGGTTTATAAAACCTGTTAGGTATTAATAAAAATAAATAAAATGATTCGTGTTTCCACAGATAAATCCAAACTAGACATCCCGTTTCTTCAAGACTTTTTGAAAGATGCTTATTGGGCTGCGGGCAGAACATTAGAGGACGTTCAAACAACAGTGGATGCCTCTTTTTGTTTCGGAATTTATTTGGAAGAAAAACAAATTGGCTTTTGCCGAGTCATTACCGATTATGTGGTTTTTGCCTATGTCATGGATGTTTTTATAGATGAAAAGCATCGCGGAAAAGGTTATTCATCTATTTTAATAAATGCCATGATGACCGAACCCCAATTACAGCAAGTAAAAATTTGGCGCTTGGCAACTTCCGACGCTCATTTTTTATATCAAAAATTTGGGTTTACTAGTTTAGCGCATCCCGAGAAAATGATGGAGAAAATTGTAAGTGATCAGTATTCAGTGGTCAGTAATCAGTTTTAAAAAAATAAAAAATAAATTCATAATAGGTTCGTTTTAATGTACTGAACACTTAAGACTGAACACTGAATACTAAACGAAATGGACATCCAACAATTTTACGAATTTTGCCTTTCTAAAAAAGGCGTTACCGAACACTTTCCGTTTGATGAAGAAACTTTAGTTTTTAAAGTTGGAGGAAAAATGTTTTGCCTTACTTCATTAAAAGAATGGGAAAAAGGAACGCCATCCTTAAATTTAAAATGCAATCCAGAACGAGCTCAAGAACTTCGAGCCGAATATGAAGCTATAATTCCGGGTTGGCACATGAGTAAAATCCATTGGAATACGGTTGCTTTTAATAGCGATGTATCGGATAAAATGATGCGAGAACTTATAAATCATTCCTATGAATTGGTTTTTAATAGTTTGACTAAAAAAATTCAAGCAGAAATTAACGAATTAGAAAATTAGGCATTACTTTTGTTACACAAAAAGTATAAAATTAAATAAAATTATGATTGACAATCTGAAGAAAATATTAAACGAAGATCAAGACCCTAAGGCTATTGAAAAAATCACGGCTAAGTTGGAAAATCTTTTAATGTCTAACGAAGAAATAGGATATATTGCGGTGCAAAAAAAACCTGCTGTAACTTTATTTCCAGACAGTATTGTGGTGACCAACAAGCGTATTATTTTATGCAAACCTAAAAATTTAGGATTATCTATGGAATTCATAGATTATGATTGGGAGGATGTTGCTGCGAGTTTCGTAAAAGAAGGAATTCTTGGTGCTGATTACACCTTTACAACAAAGTCGGATTTAACCCACACAGTAGATTATTTACCGAAAAATCAGGCTCGAAAATTATATACTTACGCCAAAGAGCAATTAGATTTAATAAAAAATCCTAAGGTAATTGCTGTAGAAGAAGCAAAAATTGAGGAGCCACAGGCTGTTATTGAAGAACAAGTGGAAGAAGTTGCCACAGAAGAAGTAACTAATTATGCCGAAATTCTACCTGCAACCACTTATGTTTCCTATGAAGAACCTAAAGTAGAAGCAACTTCTGGAGAACGAAAATTGAGTGAATTATCGCAAGACGAATTATTTGAAAAACTTCAAAATTATAAAAAATTACTTGATAATGGGTTGATTCTTCAAGGAGAATATGACAATTATAAAAAGGAAATTTTGATGAATATGTAGTTTATCTTTTTTCCAATATTTTAAAATACCTCTAAAATTTTTAGAGGTATTTTTTTTCTATTTTCCTACAAAAGTAAGAAATTACTGATTTTTCATCTATAACAAATGTTTTTTTAACGATTAAATGAGCGACTATAAAATAGAATAAAAATAATGTTTAATATTTGGTTAATTATTTTAATACCAAAATCAATGGTTAAATTATTAAATATTCTTTTTGTTGAAGATGATGCTATTGAAGTGATGATGTTTAACAGAGTTATTCAAAAAATTGGCATTAATCACCGATTAATTGAGGCTAATAATGGAGAAAATGCATTGGAAATTTTAAATGCAAAAGAAATTATTCCGGATATAATATTATTGGATTTAAATATGCCAAAATTAAATGGCGTTGATTTTTTGAGGATTTTAAAAAATGACGAACATTTAAAACATATTCCAACCATTGTTTTTACAACGAGTAATAACTATAGAGACATCTCCGAATGCTATAATATTGGCATTGCCGGATATATTATTAAGCCATTAAAATATGACGATTATCTAGTTTTGGTAAAAAAGACATTAGATTATTGGTCTTCTAATGAATTAATGTAGTGATGCAATAGTTCATAGATGCTCGAAATTAATCCAGACACGGTTAAAAAATCCGCAAAAATTTTCCCCACATAGAATTAGAAATAAGATGTTAGCAATAAATACAGATTTTCAATTTCATTTCGATTCCAAAAGTTTTGCTTCTTTTTTTCCATTTTATATAGTAATGGATAAAGATTTCAAAATTCATTCTTTTGGAGATGGTTTAACTGAATTTCTACCAAACTTGGAAATCCAGTCTAACTTTTTTGATTTTTTCACTATAAAATCTTCTAGTTTAGATGGCAAAAGTATTGAACAGCCCAATGAATTAGTATCTAAATTATTTACTATTGAATCCCTTCAAAAAAACAATCTGCTTTTAAGAGGTCAGTTTAAAAAATATGAAGACCTTTTTCTTTTTGCAGGCACTCCTTGTTTTGTTTCTATTGGAAAAGAAAGTGACTATGGTGATTCCGAAAATTTTCAAAACACTTTGTTTGATTCCAATATTGATTTACTTAAAGTACTAGAAAATCAAGAAATAAGCAACCATGATTTAAAAGGTTTAGTTTATAAAATAAAAGAGCAAAATGAGGCTTTGCTAAAGGATAAAGAAGAGATAAAAAAACTATCTTTAGTGGCAAGTTATAATACCAATGGAGTAGTTTTAACCGATTTAAATGGAACTATTTTTTGGAGTAACGATGCCTACTTGAAATTGTCGGAGTTAAGTAATAATGAGGTGTTAAATAAGTCAATATTAGAATTATTTTCGTCAGAAACTATTAATGATGAAGCACTTGAAAAAATTAAAAATTGTTATAAAAGAGGAGTTGATTTTGACTGTGAGGTTTTTTACAAGCGAAAAAAAGAACCTTCGCTGTGGACTCGAATAAAAGGACAGCCGGTTTTAGATTCTAATGGATTAATATTGCAATACTTTGTAATTACTGAAGATATTACTAAAGAGAAAAATATACAAAATAGGTTGAAACAATCTCAAAGTACGCTTTCTTCTTTCTTAATGAATTTGCAAAAAGGAATTTTACTAGAAGATGAAAACCGAAAAATAGTAGTAGTAAATAATGAGTTTTGTTCCATGTTTTCTATTGGAATGTCACCTGAAATGATGGTTGGATTAGACTCTAAACAATTTATAGAAAATTCTAAAGAGATTTTTAAAAATAGCGATCAATTTATTTCTAGAATAAATCAAATATTAGAAAAAAAGGATGCAGTTTTCAATGAAGAATTAGAATTGGAAGATGGAAGATATTTTGAAAGAAGTTTCATCCCAATAGTTAATGAGGATATTTACCAAGGGGTTCTGTGGAGTTATAGTGATGCTACTCTTAACAAAAACTATAAGCAAAATCTTAACTACGAAAAAGGAAAATACCGAAGAATAATCGCTAATATGAATATTGGATTGTTAGAGGTAGATAATGAGGATACAATTCTTTTGGCTAATCAAAGTTTTTCAGATATGTCAGGTTATACCATTGAAGAACTTATTGGAAAAAAGGGATCCGATTTGTTTTTGGATGCTCAAGCCAAAGAGAGTTTAATAGATAAAAGTGAAGAACGGAAAAACGGGAAGTCAGATTCTTATGAGTTACTTATTAAAAATAAAAATGGAGATATAAAAAACTGGTTAATTAGTGGTGCTCCAAATTATAATATTAATGGTGAAGTTGTTGGATCTATAGGAATACATTTAGACATTACCGAACAAAAAAGGCAAGAAGAACAACTTGTTTTACTTTCAATAATTGCAGAAAAAAATATTAATTCAGTGATAATTTGCGATAGTGAAGGTAAAATAGAATGGGTAAACAATAGTTTTATTAGTATGTCGGGGTATTCATTTGAAGAAGTATTAGGAAAAAAACCAGGGCATGTTTTGCAAGGAAAAGATTCTAGTTTGGAACAAATTCATTATTTAAGAACTCAAATTCGTAATGGACTTCCGTTTAAATGTGAACTTATTAATTACAAGAAAAATGGAGAAAAATATTGGGTTAATCTTCAAGGACAAGCATTATATAATAAAGAAGGTAAAATTTTAAAATATTTTGCCATCGAAGAAGATATTACAAATAAAAAAACATTAGAACATCAGAAAGAAGAATTAGCAAATAGCGTAGCCAAAAACAATAAAGATTTAGAAGGTTATGCATTAATAGCCTCTCATGATTTAAAAGCGCCAATACGAAGCATTTACTCTTTAATTACAATGGTTAAAGAAGATAATGAACTTAATGAGCAAACCAATGAATACCTTTCTATTATAGAAAAAAAATTAGAAAAAATGGACCACCAAATAGAAGGAATCTTGGTGTATGCCCAAATTGACAAAGAAGATTTTATAAATGAAGAGGTAAATTGTAATGAAATTGTTAAAAATAGTATTGAAAGCATATTAATTCCTGATAAAATTAATGTCAATATAATACGAGATTTACCAATAATTTATGCCGATAGGTTTAGGTTGCAACAATTATTTCAAAATGTAATATCCAATGCTGTTAATTTCATTGATAAACCAAAGGGAATTGTTGAAATTGATTATAAAGAGGAACGAAATTCTTTTATTTTTTCAATAAAAGATAATGGCCCCGGAGTTGCCGAAGAAAATCAAAATAAAATTTTTATTATTTCTAAATATCTAAATATTAATGGAAGTTCTACGGGTATTGGTCTATCTATTGCAAAAAAGATAGTGGAACTATTTGATGGAAGAATATGGGTAGAAAGTGAGTTGGGAGTTGGAACCACTTTTTTTATCGAATTAAAAAAACATAAAAAATGAAAATCATTCAAGCCTCGCAATCTAGAAAAGATGAGTGGAACTATTTACAAGATAAAATTGTCTTAAAAAATCCATTAGTATTAGTTTTTGGAAATAGGTATTTATTAGAAGATGAAACGGTTTTAAATACTATTCAAGAGGAATTTCCTTACGAACATATTGTTTTTTGCTCCACCTGTGGCGAAATACTAGATAGTGGTATGTTGGATAATTCTATTTCAGTTACCGCAATTGAGTTAGAAAACAGCACCTTTGTTATAGAAAGAGAAAATATTTCTAATTTTAATTTCCAACCAAATTTACTTGGAGAAGCACTTTTAGAAAAATTACCTAAAGAAAAATTAAAACATCTTTTTGTTTTTTCTGATGGTTTATTGGATGGAAGCAAATTAATTGAAGGAATAGAAAATAATCTTAGTAAATCAATTGCCATTACAGGAGGTTTAAGTGGTGATGATGCCCGTTTTGAAAAAACAATCTCTTCCTATAAAGAAACTCCAAAATCTGGAGAAGTAGTTTTAATTGGTTTATATGGAGAAGCATTAGAAGTAACCTATGCTAGTGCTGGAGGCTGGTTTCCTTTTGGGCCAGAACGAAAAATAACCAAATCTAAAGACAATATTCTCTTTGAAATTGATGACAAACCAGCGTTGGATGTATATAAAAATCATTTGGCTCATAGAGCAATAGGATTACCCTCGGCATCCTTATCTTTTCCTTTAAACATTACCTATGAAGGGAAGAAACAACCCGTTGTAAGAACCATATTAGGCATAGATGAATCTCAAAAAGCATTAATATTAGCGGGAGATGCACCTGAAAATTCCAAAGTACAATTAATGATGGCTTCTATAGACGCAATAATAGATGGGGCACAATTTGCAACCGAATTAGCGATGAAAAATAGAGAAAAAAAGGCCGAAATTGCAGTTTTAGTTAGTTGTATAGGTAGAAAATTAGTTATGAATAGTCGTGTTGGAGAAGAAACAGAATATGTAAAAGAGACCTTAGGTGATTTAACTACAATGACAGGGTTTTATTCTTATGGTCAAATAGCACCATTTAATGGTAATGATTACACCAACCTTCATAATCAAACAATGACAGTAACCCTTATAAGCGAATAATGAATTCATTACTAAAAAGACAGATAGGAAAGCATTTAAATAATGGGTTAAATCACATGGATCAGTTTTTGGGGTCTATTAATGAATCTTATACAAACTATGAAGATCAAATTGCTATTTTACAACATTCCATGAAAATTAGTTCGGACGAATTGTATCAGGCAAATCAAAAATTAAGAGACGAATCGGATAGTTTGAAAGAAATCAATAAAAACTTAGAATTTATATTAAATTCTATGAGTTTAGATAGTAATACTAATGAAGCATTAAACGATTTTAATACTTCCGATTATATTAAACAACAAACTATTGAAATAATAAAAATCAATAAACAACGAGAAGAATTGCTTAAAAATCTTGAAAAGCAAAACCAATCGTTAAACGAATATGCTCATATAGTTTCCCACGATTTAAAATCTCCTTTACGAAGCATCCATTCTTTAATTACCTGGATAAAAGAAGATAACGAAAAAAGTTTCAATGAAAAAACAAATAATTATTTTTCTTTAATTCAGAAGAAAGTTGAAAAAATGAACCACCTCATTCAGGGGATTTTGACTTATTCTAAAATAGACAAAGTAGATATTGTTTTGGAAGATGTAGATTTAAACGATCAGGTAAATAATATTATTAATATGATTTTTATACCTTCTCATATTGAAATAATCATAAAAAATAAATTACCTGTAATAAGAAATGATGGGTTTAGAATGCAGCAATTATTTCAAAATTTAATTAGTAATGCTATAAATTTTAATGATAAACCAAGCGGAACAGTTGAAATATCCTATGTAGAAGAAGAAGATCACTTCGTTTTTTCTATTAAAGATAATGGAGTGGGAATCTCTAAAAAAAATCAAACCAAAATATTTCAAATATTTGAATCTATAAATGATGATGATAAATCTAGTGGTATTGGATTGTCTATTGTTAAAAGGATATTAGACAATAGCAACGAAAAAATATGGTTAGATAGCCAAGAAAATATTGGCACAACTTTCTTTTTTACTCTACACAAATAAACATGGAAGAACAGCCTAACTTAGATTATTTTAATCAAATTGCAAATGGAGAGCAAGAAATAATTAACACCCTTATTTCTATATTAAAAAGTGAATTTCCACAACAGATAGAAAGTTACAATCAAAATGTTTTGGCAGTTAACAGTAAAGAAACTGCTGAGGCAGTACACAAATTAAAGCATAAAATAGGGCTTTTAGGTCTTGATAATGGGTATAATTTAGCCCATCAATACGAGCAAAATCTTCGAGAAAATTCTTACGAATATAAAAAAGAGTTTGAATCTATTTTAAAAATTATAACTAACTTTATCCAAAATTTATAAGCCTACATTTCTATGATTAAATGTATCATTATTGACGACGAAAAACTAGCTAGAGAAGTTCTATCCATTTTAATATTAAAATCGGAAAAACTCATATTGGTAGAACAATTCTCCAATGCCATTGATGCTATTAAATATCTCAATGCTAACAAAGTAGACTTAATATTTTTAGACATTCACATGCCTAATTTTTCTGGGTTTGATTTTGTGCAAACCATTAAAAATCCACCTAAAGTTATCTTAGTGACTACAGATAAAAACTTTGCTTTAGATGCATTTAACTATAATTGTATAGCAGATTACCTTATAAAACCTATAAATGAAGACCGATTTAACAGAGCCGTTAAAAGAGTTGGAATAAAAAGAGAACAGCCTCTAACATCCTCCAGTTCTTCTGATTTGTCTACTAAAGAAATCTATGTAAATATTGATAAACGATTAATTAAAATTGATATTTCTTCTATAAATTTCATTCAAGCCAATGGCGATTATATCTTAATAAAAACCGAAGGAAGCAACTATACAGTGCATACTACATTAAAGAAAATTGAAGATAAGTTACCTAAAACTTCATTTTTAAAAATCCACAGATCTTATATCATAAACGTAAATAAAATTATAGATATCCAAGATTCTACCGTTTTGATTGGTAAGGATTTAATACCGGTTAGTAAAAACAACCGACCAATATTGATGGAGTCTATAAATCTTTTATAATTCTATTCCTTTTCTTCAACGAATTTTCTAATTAGTTTGACTGTTTAGAAAATAATTCCATTTTCCAAATTTAACAGTAATTAGAACTATAATGGTTTTAATTAAAACTTCATTTAATTTGAAATCCTTCTTTTTTTATTTTTTTTGAAAAAAAGCACTAGTTTCTTTAGTCGTTAAAAATAGACTTTTTAACTTAAATATTTGGCCTTTCGACGAAATAAAAATCAATAAAACACTTAATGAATTATTTTTACTATTGAAATTTCAAAGAAATAATTCTTTAAAATTAATCAACAAATAATTACTTGTTTTTATTTAAATTTTAGTTTTCCATTGAAATTTATCTTGTGTTATTGCTAATTTGTAATTCTTTGCTATTTTTTAAAATTGTTAAAAATTTACTCACAAATTGTTTTTTAACTATCTCAATTTTATTTAGTTAGAAATCAATCATTAAAAAAAATGATTAAAAAAACATATATCTACGATACCTCTAAGGGATTTTCTTCTCTTATTAAACATTATTATTCTACTAAAATGGATATTGATGTCTGTACTAGTAAGAAAAATTTTTTATTAGATAATATTAAAGGATATGATGCCTGTTTCTTTGTAGTAAACGACATGGATGATTTTTTAAATTTGATAAAAGTATATTACAAAATTGACCATTTTTTTATTGGCGCTCCTAATAAGGTTATTGAAGATAAGATAGAAGGATTAAACTATGAAGATGCAATAGTTTTGAATTTTAATAGCAATAAACATGAATTGCTAAAAATCATTAATCAAAATTTATTGCAAAAAGATTTGATTCAATAACACAAAAATATTAATAGTAAAGAAAAGTTTTTAGATGAAATTAGATTTAATGAAACCAATTCGAATTTATCCTAACGAAGAGTTTAGAGAAATTGTGGTGGAGGATAAATTGAAATTACGATATGCCGTTTCCAACAAAGGAAGATTAATAAGTTTTGCAGAAGACATTAATGTTTGCAGGGAACTAAAAGGCGGCTCCTCCGATGGATACCGACTTTTTAAATATAAAATATATACTAATGGTGTAATTAAAAATAAACATTTATTTATCTCTAAGTTAGTTGCCGAATATTTTTTGCCAAAAATGTCTGAAGAACAAACTTATGTATTGCATTTGGATAGAAAACGAGATAATGATGATTATCGAAATTTAAAATGGGCTACTAAAGAAGAAATGATTGCCCACAGTAAAACAAGCCCTTTTGTTAAGGAAGCGCAAAAAAAATTAATAGAACACAACTTAAATTCGGATGGCAGAAAATTAACCGTTACCAAGGTAATGCTTATAAAAAAACTGTTGGCTAAACCAGATCAAAAAACGCGATTAAAAATGATTGCAAAACAATTTGGAGTTAGCGAAATGCAAATTAGACGAATTAAAAGCGGTGAAAACTGGTCCCAGATTAAAATTTAATATAGATTAACCTACGGAAAACGGAACTTTATGTTCCGTTTTTTTTATGCTTTTTTTTAATTTTAAAACAAAAAATAAATCCGCTTTTTCAATTAAGAAGAAGCGGATTCTTTTGTATATAGAAATAACTATTTATTTAACTCTACAAAATATTTGTAAAATAAAGGAATAGTTTCAATGCCTTTTAAATAATTAAATATTCCAAAATGTTCGTTAGGTGAGTGAATAGCATCTGAATCTAAACCAAAACCCATCAATATAGTTTTTGATTTCAATTCTTTTTCAAATAATGCTACAATAGGAATACTTCCTCCAGATCGAACGGGAATTGCGGGAACGCCAAAAGTTTCGGTATACGCCTTGTTTGCGGCTTTATATCCAATGCTATCAATTGGGGTTACATAGCCTTGACCACCATGATGCGGCGTTACTTTCACTTTTACCGATTTTGGAGCGATACTTACAAAATGCTTAGTAAATAACTCGGTGATTTCTTCCCAATCTTGATTAGGAACCAATCGCATAGATATTTTAGCAAAAGCTTTGCTAGCAATAACAGTTTTAGCGCCCTCTCCTGTATATCCACCCCATATTCCGTTTACGTCTAGCGTTGGCCTGATGGCGTTTCTCTCGTTAGTAACATATCCAGTTTCACCATAAACATCTTCAATATCTAATGCTTTTTTGTAGTTTTCTAAACTAAAAGGCGCTTTAGCCATTTCGGCTCTTTCGGCAGCAGATAGTTCCTCTACGTTATCATAAAATCCTGGAATGGTAATATGATTGTTTTCATCGTGTAGGGAAGCAATCATTTTGGTCAATACATTTATCGGATTCGCCACGGCACCTCCATATAAACCAGAATGTAAATCTCTGTTTGGTCCAGTAACTTCTACTTCTACATAACTTAAACCACGTAAACCTGTAGTTATAGATGGTTGTTGATTGGATATCATTCCAGTATCGGAAATTAATATTACATCATTAGCCAGTTTTTCTTGGTTGCGTTCTACAAACCAACTTAACGATTTAGAACCAACTTCTTCTTCACCTTCAATCATGAATTTTACATTGCAAGGCAAATTATTGGTAGCAATCATGTATTCAAATGCTTTTACGTGCATGTACATCTGACCTTTGTCATCACAAGCACCACGGGCAAAAATCGCTCCTTCTGGATGAATCTCGGTAGTTTTAATAACCGGTTCAAATGGAGGAGAAGTCCAAAGTTCAATAGGATCTGGTGGTTGTACATCGTAATGACCATAAACCAAAACTGTTGGTAGGTTTTTATCGATAATGTGTTCTCCATAAACAATTGGATATCCGGGAGTTTCACAAATCTCTACTATTTTACAACCTGCTTTTTCAAGGCTATCTTTTACGGCATTTGCAGTAGCAATAACATCATGAGCATAAGCAGAATCAGCACTTACCGAAGGGATCTTCAATAATTCAACCAATTCATTGATGAAACGTTCTTTATTTTCTTGAACGTAATTTTTTATGTTGTTCATTTTTAAATGTTTGTTTGGAATTTCAAAAATACAAAAAAGAGTTTTAAAAAAAATTCGTAAATCATAATTTGTAATTGATTTTTATTATTATATTTGCACTCACAATTTTCGCGGATATGGTGAAATTGGTAGACATGCCAGACTTAGGATCTGGTGCCGCAAGGCGTGTAGGTTCGAGTCCTATTATCCGCACTTTTAGAAACGCAAATCTTTAATTTATAAAGGTTTGCGTTTTTTGATTTCCTTTCTCTTGACAATTTTGATATTTTGATACAATAATATTCTTTTAGAATTATTAATTATCACTTGACAAAGATGTAATTAAAGATTTTAAATAAACTTCACTTTTACAAATTATCTTTGAATTTGCTGCAGAGTATAATATTTTATTAATTGTCAATACAATTGAACTGTCAATATGTATTAGTCTATTGGTTTTATTTAAACTAATTTTTTTTGATTCAATCATTATAAATATTCGACTATTTATTGGATATCCAACTCTAACTACTGACATGCTAGGGGATGACAAAATTTGACCGTTATATACAACATCATCAATTAAATTTGCTCTTTCATGAAATGAAGTGCTGTCAGGAAGTATAAAAAAATCATCTAAAGGTGCTATGAATATCGAAAAAACACATTCTCCCATATTTTCAATAATTCCATCACATAATTTTTTAAAGTTTATATAGAATTTGTTTTTTACAGGCTTATAATAATCGTTTAGAGTTAAAATCTCTTTTTTTAATTCATTTGTAGCATTTTTACCAATTGTTTCAAACATTGCAAATATTGTGTCATTTGTAGTTGATATTTCTATAGGGTTTCTAAAAATTCCAATTATTCCATGCCTTAATAGATAAGTTAGAGACGCCTCTAATTCACCACTTTCTGATATTTTTGACAAATAAGAATCATCATTATCTTGCAAAAGGTTATTTATTTTTTCGTAATGTATAGGAAAGTCCTGTTCAAAATTTAAATTCAAAACATTTTCTACTTCTTCTTGATTGATATTTCCTTCTTTGTCTATAATTGTATTTAAATCATTTTCACTAAATATTCTTCTGCTTGATTTTTGAGTATAGTGTTTTTCTTTCTGTTTGTCATAGACAAAGAAAGAATTATTCATGTTTATAAATTTATCAATTAAATTTCTTGATACGTAATGATGATTTTTAGGAATACTCAATTTTAATTAAATTTCTATTGTATCAATTTCCTTCATAATTCTATCCGTTTCACTCAAAGCGACAACTATTTTTTGGTAATGCAAAATGTCTTCAAAACTTAGTTCTCGGTCTTTTCGGTCTTTTAGCCATTTTTGGCAGGGTTGGTAACCACCAATGTAAAATTCCCATGCAGTTGCAGGAACATTGGCAAAGTATTGCGTTTCGTTTATGTATACATTACCTGTCACTGCGAGGGACGAAGCAGTCTCATTATTAGTTGTAGATGCTTCTGGTGTATTAATTACAAATCGTGGTTTCCTTACCACATTATCACCATCTTCGGGATATTGAGTACTATATTTTTCTACAATTGGACTTTCTAACAAATGTATTTGTCGTAATTCACCACCTAATTTAACCAATTGCCAAAAAGTTGCGTGATCCTGCGGAGCAGGAACACGAGGGAAATCTATCTTTAAAAACTCCTTGTATTTCTCTCTATAACTTGGTGAATGAAGCACCGCATAAATATAATCTAACAAATCAATTGGAGCAAAGGTGTTGGGTGTTTCTTCTTTTTCGTTAGTGAAAGTTAATCCAAGAACTTCCGCAATTTGTTTTACAATTTCGGGGTTGAGGTTGGGTGATCTAGCCACTTCATATATTAAATTTTGTTGTGTTGTAGTTTCGGGATATAGGTAGAGGGGGAATGCGTAAGTTGTCTCTTTTGTTTGTAAAGAAACGGCACACATGTCAACCAAACATTTTGAAACTAAAATATGTTGAAAATCAAAAGTAGATAGTTGTCTGCAAGTCATAATGGATAAATTCTCCTTTAATAAGTGTTTCATTACGGAAAATCGATGCCTTTGAACCTTATTGAGGTCATATTCAATGTTTCTTATGTCAAATGGTCTATAATTATACAATTCATTTGAATGATTGAATTTGTTAAAACTTACTAGGGTACCATCACTATGTGTTTTTATTCCACTAGTTGAAGTAGGAAATAATTCATTTATCGAAAAACCCTTATCATATTCTTTTTGATCTTCAAAATCTTTGCTGACAAAAAAATAATTTGGTGCAATATTAGGTAATTTATTATAAGGTATTGATTTTATGGAGTTTTCAGAAAGGAAGTTATATTTCAATTCTCTTTTTCCGTATAAATCATAATGAAAAACCTCTGCCAAATCTTCTGTTTTTTTCTTTCCTGTTTTTACAAATAAATTAACAGAAACTCCTTGCATAATATCGAATACATTTTGGTCAATTGAACCATCAGGTGACGTTTCTTTTTTCTTGCTGTTTCCGTGTAAATCGATTGTGAATATTTTATCATACGTTTTCAATAAATTCCATCGCATTCCACGATAAGTTACATTGTCTAAATAACCATGAGGATTAATAAAAGCCAAAATTCCGCTTCCGTTTTTATCAATAAAATGTTGCCCAAAACGCATAAATTTTACATAATCATCATTTATAGCTTTTGGGTTACGCTCTTTTAGTTTTTCTTTTCCTCCTGGTTCTTTTTTGTAATCTTCCATTAGGTTCATAATCCATTCGCCTTTATTGGCACTTTCACCACTATATGGAGGATTTCCCATAACCACCATAACAGGTGCATCTCGTTTTATGGCATTAGCTTGGTCGGCTTCATCACTTAGCCAAGAACTAAAAAGCGTTTGTGAATCGGGGTGTGCTTCTTCGAGAGAGTTAGTTAAAAATATTTTGAACCGTTGGTCGTCTGTTGGTTTGTAGCCTGTTTCCGTTAGCAGCATATCCATTTTAAGGTGCGCCATAGCGTAACTTGCCATTAGTAATTCAAAACCATTTAATCGCGGGATGAGGTCGTTGGTCACATACTTACTCCAAATGCCTTGTTGTCCTTCAAACTTCTTGTAAATATGTTTAATTACCTCCGCTAAAAAGGTTCCTGTTCCTGTTGCAGGGTCTAATATTTGTACTTTGTGAACTTCTCTTTCCGCAAGAGGCTTAAGCCCCTTGTTGGTTTGTACATTTTGTTTGATTTTTATTTTGCTGGTATCGGCTAAACCTTGCGGCAAGTTGAATTCGGTTTTTAAAATATCGTCAACGGCACGAACAATAAAATTAACTACGGGTTGCGGTGTGTACCAAACCCCACGTGCTTTTCGCAATGCAGGATTATACTCTCCTAAAAAGGTTTCGTAAAAGTGCACCACAGGATCTTCTTGCTTGGTGCTTTTTCCAAAATTACGCATGATTTGAGCAACATCAGAGGCTAAGAAAATAATAACCAATTCATCTACTATCCATGTTAAACGAGTGTCAAGGTCAAACCCTGCAATATCTTGAAATAGTTTTCTTAAAAAGGGGTTGCTTTTAGGGATTAACTCGGCAGCTTCCATACGAGAGAAAGTCGGTAAAGTTGGGTCGTGGTATCGAGCCGCAAACATACCATAAGCAATGGTTTGAGAATAGATGTCGGCAAAGGCTTTGTTGTCTATGTCGTGAATCAACATTTGTTGAAACGAAAGCATTTGCGATTTTATTTGGGAGCGTTTCCCTTCTTGGTCGTCATGGTTCAACGATTTTTCGATAACGTCTGCCATCAATTTAGCTTTTCCTGCCATCATACGAGCCAAAGAGGTTGGCGATTTAATGGTTTGAGAAACGGTTAATGCGAAATTTTTGATTAGTTGAGTGAATTGCTCGAAATTTTCGGGCATCGGGATTAATTCCCCTCCTTTGGAGGGGTGCCCATCGGGCGGGGTGCTTTTTTCTAAGCGGGCAATAGCTATTTTGGTAACAAACTCACCGTCTTTGTAAAAATGAAAGTCTAAATAATCGGTAAAAATTAAATTGGAAAGTCCTGACTTGTATCGGTCAAACTGTTCTTTTAGGGTTTTGCTTCCTAAATCAATTCCTATGTCTTTAGCTTCAATATATCCAATCGGTACATCCTTGCGGGTCAGCACATAATCAGGAGCACCACAATCAACTCTTGCAGGTTCATTCGTTACCAGAACGTCTGGCAAAATTGCCATGATGAGGTTTTGAAGGTCTCCACGATAAGAATGTTCTCTTGCGTTACCTGTTTTGTATAGCGTTTCAACTTTGGTAATATATTGTTGGATTGTCATATTTAGGAATCAGAATTTAAAAAACACTAAAGTAACCAATTATATTGAAATCTATACTGATTTTTCTCTTTTGTAAGATGGACACTATGAAATTTATTCAGTAATCCCGTATAATTATTTGCTCAAGATCTTACTCATGTATAATTCTATGTAATAGCCAATTCTTATTCTCCTTATTTCACAAACGTCCTCCTGTACCAATCGTAAATAGGTTTCTCAAAACCATAATATAAAGCGATGGCAACAAGCCAAAGTAAAATGAAATTTCTATCGCTAAAAAATACCCAAGATTTTATTTTTAGGTTTACATAACTAATATGGATGAGGTAAAATGCAAACGAAGCATTGCCTAATAATACCATGATTTTAGAAGATAAAAACCGTTGCAAATAGGTGCGTTGGGTAATCAATCCTTGAAATAAGAGCAGTATGAATAGGGGAAGAATTCCAAAAAAAAGCAGTTTTCCTTGCCAGTGATTGGTACCATGATCTACTCTGGTTTCTTGAAAATAGCCAATAGCATACAAGGTTATTAAGAATCCTAAACCACCAATAGTTGTTAGGTGTTTTTTAAAAGGTAAATTTTTCCAAAAGTTGGGATATTTTGCTAAACATATTCCTGCTATGAATAATAAAGATTGCCCTGCAAAAGTGCTCATTAGTACAAAATCTGCAGGATAAAAATAGCCGTCTGGATTTCCTGTAAATGAATGTAATAAACTGCCTGTAAGTATTGAAACTCCTAGTAAGGATGCTAGAAATACAATTAAATAAGTTAGTTTTTTTTCTAATAATAATAACAAAAATGGTGCAAAGGCATAAAAAGTCATTTCTACCGTTAACGACCAAGATTGTGCAATAGCATCTAACGATAGGTTAGAGGAAAATCCTTGTAATAATAAATAATGAATTAGGGAAAAATGGTGTTTTCCAAATTTTGCATCTAAATAAAAAAGTGTTAACAAGAGCCAATATAAAGGCATGATGCGCATAATGCGTTGGGTGAAATATCGTTGGAATGCGCCAAAAGATTGCAAGGGTTTTGTTCCGTAACTTTTAGCGATAAGAAAGCCACTAAGCACAAAAAACAATTGAACTCCCAAATTGAACTCGTTGCATAATCGTAAAAGTTCGGGATGGAGATCGTTTTTCCAATACTTTCTATTGTGATATATAAATATCATAATGGCTGCTATGGCTCGAATTCCGGTAAGTGATTTGAAATAAGTTGGTTTGGTTTGGACCGATATCATGCAGACAACAAATTATAATTTGTGCTAAATATACATTATTTTAATTTGTGCCATTTAATTTTAATGAAGTAGAAAGGCTTCATGAAACCTGTGTATTTTTTCCTGTGTAGTTGAATGGAAGAGGAGATGATTTTTAATAAAAGTGTTCTTAGAAATTCTGATTTCACAAAAGACATAACCAAACTAGCCCCGATAGAAGTTCCTCCCGATTTTTTCATCGGGAGGAACGGATAGCGGGAACGACGTTTACTAAAATGCCAAATGATTCGCTCCTAAAAAAAAACTTTGTTTGAATAGGGTTGATTTAAATTACTCTTTAATAAACTTTTTAGTAACCATTTTATTTCCGGATAGAATTTCTAGGAAATACATTCCTTTAGAGAGTGACTCTATATTTATTTTATTTGTATTTTGTGTTTGAATCAATATTACTTTACCAGTTAAATCGGTGATGGTTATTTGGTCTATTGGACTATCGGAATTTGAATTTATTTGTAGGTTTTTTTGTGCTGGGTTAGGATAAAGAGTAAACTCTTGTGCCGCAAATGTTGTGTTGCTCAGTGCCGCTATAAATTCGGTGGTGCATGTGTTGGTTATAATTGGTGGATTGTATTCAAAAAAGATGTCTGCTTTGTTAGGGATACTAGTTCCAACAGTATAACCTGCAGTCGGTTTTATCTTGAAATGAACAAAACCATGACTGGAAGTTGGGTTTGCAGTTGTAGTAGGTAAATTAATATTGAAAAAATTCCAGGTTAATTTATTTCCGACTCTTTTTAAATTGTAATTATGACTAGAACTTAACATTACAATGGAATTAGGATTTAAAGAAGCATCTAGCAAATCTTCTACTCGGATGAATTGCGCACTTGCAGTTCCTGTATTTTCAAATTGTATAGTGTATTCTAAATAATCATTGGAACTAAAATTGTTTGTAGCAATTTTTCCACCATGGGCTTCTGTTTTAACGTTTGGGTCATAAGAACCTACTATAATTTTGGATAAACTGGTAGTGTTATCTAATGGAAAGGCATCACCAACGGATGGTGTAATACTTGCAGTGTTAGTAACTATATCACCTAATGCTACTGAAGGAATAGTAGGAACTTGCATTTGAACTTGAATAAACCGTTGTTCATTTGGAAGTAAGTTAGTGAAATTATAGGTAAACCCTGTTGCGTTTGGAACTGTTCCTGTTTGCGAAATGGAATTTATGGAAACAGTTGCGCTTTTGGTAAAAGTAACTGTGCCAGAACTAACGGTTTGGGTACCTTTATTTCTATAATAAATGGTGTTGTAATAATTAAATCCTGGTCTTGGATTGCCGTAGGGAATTAGTTGTACTTCAAGATCATTATAAGGTTGAAGTTGGATAATAGGGAAATAATAGGAATTGCTTCCGCTTCCAGTTGGAATACTAATATTGGAATAAGTACTTGAAGAACTATAATAAGGTGTTAAAATTGGATTAACTGCAAAACTTAAATTATAGGTATTGGTAGGATTAGAATCAAAAATAGAAAAACTTCCATTGCTTGCATAACCAAAAAGCGATGTGCCTGAATTATTGATATTGTAAACAAAATTACCGGAGTTAAAAATGGTTTCATTTGAATCTTTAATTCCATTAGCATTTAAGTCTAAAAAAGCAATTAATTGAAGACTTTCTGGGCATTGTGCGTTGTTGGCGCAATCGTGCATACAAAAACTTGCTGGAGCCGACCATTCGCTAAAACTTCCTGTGCTAGTTCCACATATTGTTCTAACATAAAAAGTATAACAAGTATCTGGGCTTAGGCCTGTTATCACAAATGGATTCGACTGCGAATAAATCCCTTGAGTTGCTGCTGTAGGAGCAGGTGATCCGTAAGGCATTGCTAGTACTTGCCATAAAGTTGCAGTAGGATTTGGTTGACTTGTCCAGGATAAAACTGCAGAAGTTGAAGTTATGGAGGAAATTGCTAAATTATTTGGTGGCAAGCAATTAGTACTACAGTTGTTAATTATTATAGTCACATTGCTGGTATCGCCACCACACACTGAAGTTGCTGGGATTGTATAAATGAAAGAACTTATTGTTGCGCCAACTGTAGGCATAAAAGTTGCAGTAGACGCATTAAATATCCCTCCTGTTCCAGAAGTTCTTGTCCATATACCACCAGGCTGTTCACCAATAATTAAGTCAAATAAATTTAGTTCCGTTGCAGCAGTATCGCATATTGTAAAATTGCCATCTGATCCTGCATTTGCTGCGCTATTTACTATTAGGGTGAATGAAGTAAAAGAGGCGTTGTTGGTTTGTGTATTTACTACTCTCACATAAATTTGTTGTGAAAATGGAGTTGAATTAATATAATTAGAAGCCAAAACTGCATTCATTCCATTCTGAGCATCTGAAGCAGTGACATGAAATGCTATATTGTGAATAGTTGGATCTAAATTTCCCAAAATCTCTTGGGTTTTGGTGTTTAAATCAAATTGTGCAATTCCATTATTATTAGTGCTGCAAACTGAATAATTGGAAACTTGAGTATTGACTTGTGCATTACCGAAAGTAAAGGTAATTAACGCAATTAATAGTAATAATTTTCTCATGACAGTAAATTTTGGTATTCAAATATACTGATTATTATAATAGTACAATAAAATCTGTTTATTTAATTGCCTCAGCCACAATGAATCCACTGGTCCAAGCATTTTGGAAATTGAATCCACCAGTGATGGCATCAATATTTACAATTTCACCAGCAAAATAAAGATTGGGATGGAGTTTGCTTTCCATGGTTTTGAAATTGATTTCTTTTAGGTCGATGCCACCTGCAGTTACAAATTCCTCTTTGAAAGTGCTTTTTCCGTTTACTTGAAATTCGCCTTGGGTTAATTGCAAGGCAAGATTTTGCAGTTGTTTTTTAGTTAAATCGGCCCATTTGGTATCTTCCGAAATAGTAGCGGCTAGCACCAAATTTTCCCAAAGACGGTTAGGGAACTCAAAGGGTGATTTTTTAGAAACTGCTTTTTTAGAATGTTCCAATTTGAGTTCTTTTAGTTTTTCTTCGGCTTCTTCTAGGGTAACCTCGTTAAGCCAATTCACTTGAATGGCAAATTGGTAATTTTTGTCGGCTAATTCTCTTGCTCCCCAAGCCGATAGCCGTAATATTCCAGGTCCCGACATTCCCCAATGGGTTATTAATAATGGTCCGGAGGCTTCAAGTTTGGAGTTTTTTACCTTTACGGATGCCATTGCCGAAACGCCCATTAAATCTTTAGTTCGTTTATCTCCGATGTTAAAAGTGAATAAAGAAGGAACAGGAGGGATGATGGAATGTCCAATATTGGCAAGCATTTCCCAAATCTTAGGATTGCTACCGGTGGTTAGGATTAAATTTTGACAAGAATAATTTTCGGATGTGGTTTGTACTTTCCAATAATCAGTTGCTTTAAAAATAGATTGCACACTTTGTCCTGTAAGGATGTCGATGCCTAGTTTGTGGGTTGCTGTTAAGAAGCAATCTACTATAGTGTCGGAAGAATTGGAAACGGGAAACATTCTGCCATCGTCTTCAATCTTTAGTTCTACGCCATGTTTTTCAAACCACTCGATGGTATCTCCAGAGCAAAATTGGTGGAACGGACCACGAAGTTCTTTTTCGCCACGCGGATAAAACTTCACTAAATCATTGGGAACAAAACAAGCATGGGTAACGTTGCATCTTCCTCCGCCCGAAATTTTGACTTTAGATAAAACTTCTTTACCTCTTTCTAGGATGGCAACTTTTAGGGTTGGATTTTTTTCTACAAGGTTAATTGCAGTAAAAAAACCTGCAGCACCACCACCAACAATTAGTATATCGTATTTTGAATTCATATTTTATTTTTAGATCATTAAAGAAATTAGGAAAATATGCAATGAATTACCTTGCGTACTTTGCGAAAAACTTTGCGTCTTTGCGGTTAAATTCGATCTGGAAAATCAGAGATTATCCCATCCACATTTAATGATTTTACAAATATAAGGTCTTCTGGAGTATTTACCGTCCAAGTGTAGATTTTAAATCCGTTAGCATGAAGAAGGTTTACATTATCGGAATTCAATAATTTAAAATACGGATTTATGGAATGTGCTTTTATTTGGATAGCAAAAGCAAGCGCTTTTTCAATGGACGCTTCCGTTAATACTCCTATGGAAATTCCTACTTTGTCGGAATGACAATATTGTGAAACTGCTTCTAATGTTTCCCAAATAAAACTCGAAATTTGAAATTGATCGTACTTCCAATGCTCCTCCGTTACATATTTTTCAATTAGTTGAAGAACTTTTGGAGTTGCAGTTGCCTCTTTAATTTCAATATTGATAATGCACCTCCTATTTAGAAAAAGAAGCACCTGTTCTAAAGTTGGAATCCCTAATTGTATTAATTCGGATGCCGAATAATCGGACACGAAACCAGATTTGGAAGTAGTTCTGTTAATTGTTGCATCATGGATGACCATAATTTCACCATCGGAACTGACGTGCACATCCAATTCTATCACATCTACATTAAGTTCAACTGCTTTTGCAAAAGAGGCTAATGTGTTTTCTGTAACATAGCCCTTGGCACCGCGATGTCCAATCTTCAACATTATTTTAATAAGGCATTGGTTCTACGAATGGATTCTTCATCTTTATAATCTAGCCATGCTTGGCCTTTGCGTTTGCGCATCCAGTTGTCGTAATGGCGGATGATGGCAACATTAGCAAAACCTTTCATTAAATTACTCGGACTTCCTGCTAACGAGCGTAAACTCAATGAAAATCCAGGAGTTAGATATTTCATATAATGCCACCAACCTTCAGGCATGTAAAGCATTTCGCCATGGTTAAGATTGGTTATGTAGGGTTTAATGTGTTTTAATGCAGGAAATTTGTCAAAATCGGGATTGTCAAAGTCAATATCTTCATTGCAAATCCAAGAATAGGGTAGGCGGTACATGTATTTGGTTTCTTTTGGATCTACTAACACACATTGTTTTTTTCCATCAAAATGAATGTGAAAGATATTTGGAAAATCGATGTCATAGTGCATAAATACTTTGGCATCTTGACCTCCAAAGAACAATAAAGGCAAACTTTTTAAAAGATGAATGCCTAAATCGGGCCATTTCATGTCGGCTTTCATTGCAGGTACGTCTTTCATTAAGTCGTAAAGGAAAATTCGTAAATCGGTTGGACCCTTTTCAAGAATATCGATATACTCATTCATGGTCATTGTGAAATCGGGTTCATTCACTTTTTTAGTGTAATCCGTTTTTCGACTATCGTATAACGGAACCATTTTGTCTCCGGCTACTTCTCTTAAAAAGTCAAAATCCCATTTAGTAAAAGCAGGCCAATCTTCAATTTGATTGGTAATTACCACAGGTTTTTGGGGTTTGTAATAATTTTGAATAAACTCTTCCTTAGTAAGTTTTTCAACTCGTTCTATTTCAATATAATTAAAGGACATGGATAACTTTGGAATTTTGTTATTAGTTTAATGCTACTAATTTAAAGTTACAATTATTATCTGAGGTAAGAATGTTAATTAACATTTTTATAACCAAAAAAAATTGCCCTTTTGAGGCAATTTTAAATAATTTAATATTTTAAACTTTATATTTTTTCTAAAAGAAGAATTGAATAGTTAGAGTCAAATTTTACTTTTCCATCCTTAACGATAGAAGTTTTTCCAGAATAAGCATCTTTAACTTTGGTCCCGTTTTTGAAAATAGTTCCAACCGAAATCTCTTTTGGACCATTAGGTAAATCCAAACCAATAACAACTGCATCGTTACGTTTTCCTTTAACAAATGTTCTGCTGAAAACATAAGGAGTACTTGTAATTTGAGCATGAACTCCCGCACCAACAGCAAGATGGTTTTTTCTAAAGTTGCTTAGTTTTTGCCAATGCAATTCTATTTCTGCAGTTTTAGGATTGGTTTTAATATCTTCCCAATTCATAAACGAACGTAAGGTTGCATCGCCTTGAGTTCCTGCAATATCTAAGGAACGAGCACTTTCATCTCCGTAGTAGGTTTGAGAAATTCCAGGGGCCAATAATAATTTGGTTGCGCTTTCTAATGTTTTCTCCCGTTTTTTATCAAACGGATTGCTATCATCGTGTGAGGAAATATAGTTCATTACGGTGTTGCCTTTTAAATCGGAATTCAAAATAGTAGAATATTTAGAAAACAATTCTTCATATCCCATTTTGGCTTCGTATGGAAAAGCAAAATTGATTAATCCTGTGAATCCATTTTCAAAATAGTTCACTTTTTTATCTCCGAAATCATAGAATTTTTTGGCTCCAATATTATATCCATAAACTTCTCCAACCATAAAAAACGGATTATTATCCAACACCTTATTAGGGTTTTTAATTTTGAAATCGGCGAAAGCCAAATCACATACCTTTTTAAAATCGGCCCAAACATCTTCTTTGGTATGTTTTGCAGTATCTACGCGATAGCCGTCTATACCATAATTTCTGATATAATCGGATAGCCATTTCATGATGTAATATTTAGGAGCACGCGGATAACCAGTTTTCTTAAAAAAAGTATCTAATTCGGCAACTTCGTTATCGTAACGACCTTCTTTTTTCCATTTTTCTACTAAAAAAGGAGGAAGGGTAACATTGTCATTGCTTTCGGTTTTAACATCGGGAAGGTTTTCCACCAATGTACAATTGATGTAGGTATCATACGATTGGTAGGTGCATTTTGGGGAAGTTCGAACCCAGTCACTTGGATAAACCGGATCTTCGGCAGTCACTGGACCAGTATGATTTATTACGGCATCCAACATAATTCGGATTCCTTTAGCATGGGCTTTTTCAACCAATTCTGCCAAATCTTTTTTAGTGCCATAACTTGGGTCTAACGAACTCCAATCTCTAGTCCAATAGCCGTGAAATCCATAGGAAAATCCGGTTCCTTCGTCTACGCCATCGTGAATTTGCTCTACAATTGGAGTCATCCAAATTACGGTAGTTCCTAATTTATCAAAATAACCTTCATCTAATTTTTGAATCACACCACGAATATCGCCACCTTCAAAACCGCGAAGTTTTCCAGTTTCTTTATTTCTGTTAAAGGTGTGGTCGTTGGTTTTATCACCATTATTGAATCTATCCGTTAATAGAAAATAAACGTTAGCGTTCTCCCAAAGAAAAGGAGTTTTGGCTGTGGTGGTTTTCTTTTTTTGCGCAATGGAATTAAATGCCATTAGTAAAAGTAATAGCGAAATATAAAAAATATTTTTTTTCATTATTTAATGTTTATTATAGCTGATTTTTTAATTTTTGAAACAGGAATTGTAATATTTATTTCTTTTAATTTTGAGTTCCATTCAAACGGAAGTTCTTTGTTGAAAAGAATGATTTTTGTTGGAGTAAAATTATAGTTATTATGGATAATTAAATGAATGATTTTCGCATCGCTTTTGTATTTTTTTCCAATTTCTCTATCAATTTTAAACTCAATTTCATCTCCATTGTGTTCAAGAGTAAAATGAAATTTCTCATATTTTTGTTTTTCAAATGCGTTTGCAGTAATTCCATCATCATTATATAGTTGAAAATCTGAAAATGAAGCCCCAGAATAATGGTGCAGTTCAAATTCTTTCAAACTATAATTTTTAGTGTTTTGAATTGTCTTAATAAGTGGAATAAGTGCATCACCTCTTACAAATGTTGGTATGTGATCTGACTCAGCATTGATAGTGTATTTTTTTCCTGCTTCATATCTTTGGTTAGAATAAAAATCATACCAAGGAATTTCAAGATTATGAATTCCTGTTTTAGGAAAATAAACTTCTACAGTTTCTTGACCTTTTTTTGTAATTGGTGCTATTAAGAAATCATTTCCCCACAAGTAATTTTCACAATTTGAGAACAAATTTTTATTAAAAAGTTCGTCAAAAAAAAGAGGTCGCATTAAGGGCATACCCGTTTGAGAATTTTGAAAGGCTATGTTATAATTATAAGGAATCATTTGGTAGCGCAATTCAATTGCTTTCTTTGCCAATTGCTTTACTTGATCACTTCTGTAAACAGCCTCTGAAGCAACTTCTTCTTGGGCATGAGGACGAAAGATTGGGTTAAAAACTCCATATTGTAACCATCTAACATATAATTCATCATCTAAATTAGCCCCTGCAAATCCTCCTAAATCAGAATGCATATAGCCCATGCCTTGCATTCCCATTTGAAGTGCTATTTCCATCTGACTTTGTAAACCTCCCCAACTTCTTGAAACATCACCACTCCAAGGAATCATACCATATTTTTGACTTCCTGAATATCCTGCCCGCATTAAAATAAATGGACGTTGGTTTGGAAAATCTTTTTTATAACCATCGGCAATTAATTTAGCCCAATTGTGACCATAAATATTATGAACTTCATCTGCCTTTCCACCAGCAGTTATTACTTTTGAAGGAAAAACTTCGGGTTCGCCCAAATCACCCCAAAGCCCTTTAACGCCCTGTTTTATTAGTCTTTTGTAAACATTCCAAAACCATTCTTTGCCTTGTGGGTTAAAAATATCTACTATGCCGGTATTCCCAAAATAAAAATCCCAAGTTGCCGGCTTACCATCTTTGGTGGTTGCTAATACATTTTTGTCAACGGCATCTTGCCATTTTGAGGAAGTTGTTAAGATAAAAGGCTCTGTAATTAGAACCGTTTTCACTCCTTTTTTATTCAATTTTGATATCATTTTAGTAGGATTTGGAAAATTGTCTTTGTCCCAATCCAGATTTCCCATAGTTCCTTTAATATCTTTTCCAAACCAATATAAATCCAAAATTATTGCATCTACTGGAATTTTGCTTTCTTGAAATTTTTGAATTGTTTTTTCTACTTCATCTTGCGAATGGTAACCAAAACGGGAAGAAAAATTTCCAAATGCCCATCTTGGTGGTAATGGTTGTTTTCCAGTAAATTCGCTAAGATTTGAAATAATATCATTCCAACTATAACCTGTAAATACTTGATACGTTTTTCTGCCGGATATGGTTTCGTACTCTAATGTGTTATCTTTTTTACTATCTAAATCTAAATATCCAATGGAGGCATTATCAAAGTGAATGGCATATCTGTTGGAGGATAATACCATAGGAATGCAAAAGTTCATTAGTTCGGCATGGGTTTCGTAACCATAATGTGCTCGATTGTACAACTGCAAGCGATTGCCACGACGATTCATTCCTAATGCTCTAGCACCACCTCCATAAAGTACTTCATCAGGATTCAAATTAAATCGGAGTACTTCTGTGGAGTCTTTTTTTACATATCCTTCTTTCTCTGAAAAAAGAACACGGTTATTGCCATAATAAATAATTTGAAATGGAGATTTTATTATTTGTAAAGATATTTCTTCATTTGGCATATATATTTGATTTTCTTCATCAGAAAATGCTACACCACCATAATGGCCTATTGTTTTTTTTGTAGTAACTACATGCGAATTATCTTTATATTCCTCACCATTTGGAATAAATGAACATTGCAAAGTTGCATTATTCATGAAAAATATTTCATAATGCCCATCGGAAGTCTTTACATTTAAAATGCCATCATTGTAGGTATTTGAAATGTATTTTCTATTTGAATTTTGTGCAAAAGAAAAGGTGGTAATAAAAAGTAAAACAATTAGTTTTTTCATAGTTATTTAGGTTAAACCTCAAAGGCTTTTATATTCTTTGAGGTTTAGTTACTTATACCTTTATTTCAATTCTAATATTAAAACAGACGTACCTTCTATTTCAATATCATTTTTCAAGTCAATTGATTTTCCTGTAAGTACATCCATTCCTGTTTTATAGTTTGAAGTGTTTTCTTTAAATCGGTTAGTCTTGAAAGTTTGCTTTTCCGAATTGTTGTTGATTACCACCATCACACTTTCGGTATCATTGTATCTAAAATATACATAAACATTGTTTTCTGGAATGTAATGTGTCGTTTTGCCGTTATGAATAACGGTTTTGTTTTTTCTCCAATTGAATAATTTGGAACTAAAATCGTGAAATTTTTGTTGTTCGTCATTTCGTCCTGCATTGGTGAAAGCGTTGTTAGTATCGCCATTCCATCCACCAGGAAAATCATGTCGAATGTCGCCATCGCCTAAACTTTTGCTTCCTGCCATTCCAATTTCAGAGCCGTAATATATTTGAGGAATCCCTCTTACAGTTGCAATTAAAGTCATTGCCATTTGGTATTTTTGAAAATCGTTTTTGTAGATGTTATTGAAGCGATCGGTATCGTGATTCTCTGCAAAAACCAACATATTGTTACTATTTGGATACAAGAAATCGTTTGAAAAATTCTCATAAATTTTTACCATTCCAGTGTTCCAGTTGGGCTTGTTTTCATTGAAAACGCCTCCGTTTATTGCGCCCTGAAGTGTGAA
This sequence comes from Flavobacteriaceae bacterium, assembly GCA_947451525.1. Taxonomy (GTDB): domain Bacteria; phylum Bacteroidota; class Bacteroidia; order Flavobacteriales; family Flavobacteriaceae; genus Flavobacterium. The sequence goes on along the minus strand of CANFZM010000017.1, from coordinate 19,427 downwards.
ATCCATTACACTTGGTAAATAGGAATTGTAATTTTGGATTGCTGCAATTTTGCTGTCCTTTTGCCAGTAGGCAATATTTGCTTGATTGTAAAACCAAACTTCTCCAGCAATATTAAAGTATGGATATTCATCGGTAATGGCTTTGGTCCATTTTGAAATTCCTTCTTTATCACAATACGAATAAGTATCTACACGGAAACCATCTAAATCGGCATATTCAATCCACCAAATCGCATTTTGTGTCAGATATTTTAATACTAACGGATTGGATTGGTTCAAATCGGGCATTGATTTTACAAACCAACCATCCATGCACATTTTTGTATCTGCGACAGATGCATTAGTGTCGAATTGAGTAGTCATTTTATAGTTAGTTTGACCATATCCTGGAAATTGATGGATCCAATCGTAGGTTGGCAAATCGTTCATCATCCAATGTTTGTAACCCCAATGGTTGGTTACATAATCCATGATGTTTTTCATGCCTCGTTGGTGCAATTCCGAACTCAATCGAAGGTAATCTTCATTGCTTCCAAAACGGGAATCTATTTTGTAAACATCCGATTGCCCATAACCATGATACGAACCTCTGTTATCATTGTCTTCGCATAGTGGCGTTGGCCAAACAGCAGTTGCTCCAAGGTCTTTTATGTAGTCTAAATTTTTGATAATTCCTTCAATATCGCCACCGTGTCGGCCATCTATTTTAGTTCTATCTGCTTTTTCATTGGTTTCATTAGTACTGTCGTTGTTCGGATTTCCATTTGCAAATCGATCGGACATGATAAGATAAATCAAATCGGAACTGTCGTAACCTTTGCGGAAGCGAGAATTTTCTTTTCTTGCTTTTAGCGAATAGTTTTGGGTAAACGATTTCTTTTTGTTTTTGAAAGTGAAAACAAAATCTTGAGCCGCAACATTTTTAGTGTCGATGGTTACAAAAACATAATTTGGATTTTCAGTTTTTTGAACACCTTTGATGACAAGTCCACTGGAAACGGACACTTCGTTTTGAGCAATATTTTTTCCGTAGAACATTACTTGTACTTCGGAAAGATTCATATCACTATACCAAAAAGGAGGTTCTATTTTGTCAATTTGAGCGAATGAGATTGTCGTGATTAGTAAAAAGAATAGGGTTTTTTTCATATTTTTGTTTTTAAACCATTAAGGTATTAAGTTTCATTAAGTAATAGATTCAATAAATTTATTCTTTATCAAGCATTCTGTAATAGTCATTTACAAAAGGTTTCGTTGATTTTGTAATATTTGTTGTTTTGAAATTGATTAGTAATCCTTGTGGAATTTGTAAAATATTCATGTAAGTTAAAATAATTGCTTCATGAATTGCTTCAAATTTATCCACTGTTTTTAATTCAACAACAACACAATCATTTACCAATAAGTCAAAACGATATTCTTTTTCTAAAATCAAATCATCATATTCAATTCTTATCGGGACTTGTTGTTTTACATCAAATCCTTTTTTTAATAATTCATATTTTAAACATTCTTCATAAATACTTTCTAACAAACCAGGACCAAGTTTTTTGTGCACTTTTATAGCACAACCTACAATTTCGTAAGATAATTGTGTGACTTCTTTTTTGGTCATAATTTTCATTTTTAAATCAGTAAGGTATTAAGGTTCATTAAGTTTTATTCTTAATTTTTCTTAATACCTTAATGGTTAAATTATTAAAACAGTTTAAATTAAACCGTTACCAAGCTATTAGGCTCTACTAAAATTTCATTTCCTTTAACGAAAACTGAAATTTCTTTAGTGCCTTCAAGGGAGAAACTAGTTTCTTTATGGTTGACCGCTACTTTCAAAATTTGATTTCTGAAATTGATTTTAAAAGAATAACCTTCCCATTCTTTTGGAATTTTTGGTTCAAAATGTAAGGTGTTGTCTTTTACACGCATTCCGCCAAATCCTTCTACAATACTCATCCAAGTTCCTGCCATAGAAGTAATGTGACAGCCTTCTTCAACCTCTTTGTTATAATCATCTAAATCCAAACGAGAAGTTCTTAAATAGAAGGTGTAGGCCATGTCCATTTTGTCTAATAGAGCAGCTTGGATGGAGTGAACACATGGAGAAAGTGAACTTTCATGCACCGTAAATGGTTCGTAAAAGTCAAAATGTTTTTCTAATTGTTCTTTGGTGAAATGATCTTCAAAGAAATAAAAACCTTGTAAGGTATCGGCTTGCTTGATGTAAGGAGAACGCAAAATTCTATCCCAAGACCATTTTTGGTTAATTGGACGTTGCGATTTATCTAAATCATGCACTTTTACTAATTCTTTATCTAAGAATCCGTCTTGTTGTAAATATACTTCATGTTCTTCAGAATAAGGGAAATACATATTGTCGGCAACTGCTTTCCAATGGGCTATTTCGGCTTTATCTAAATGTACTTTACTCATTATTCGAGTAAAATCGGAAGCATATTCTTTTTCTGTTTTATCAATTTGTTCCATGGCATAATCGATACACCATTTCGCCAAATAATTAGTGTAGAAATTATTGTTTACGTTATTTTCATATTCGTTAGGACCAGTCACTCCAAGAATTACATATTGATTTCTGTAAGTAGAGTAGGTGGCTCTTTGGCGCCAAAAACGTGCAATGGCAATAAGAACTTCCAATCCTTTTTCAGGGATGTAGGAATAATCTCCAGTGTAACGGTAGTAGTTGAAAATAGCAAAAGCAATCGCTCCATTTCTATGAATTTCTTCAAATGTGATTTCCCATTCGTTATGGCATTCTTCCCCATTCATTGTAACCATCGGATATAAAGCAGCACCATTTTTGAAACCTAATTTGGCTGCATTTTCAATGGCTTTGTCCAATTGATTGTATCTGTAAGTCAATAAGTTTCTTGCAACTTGTTGGTCTTTGGTAGCCATGTAAAATGGAATGCAATAGGCTTCTGTATCCCAATAAGTAGAACCGCCATATTTTTCTCCTGTGAATCCTTTCGGACCAATATTCAAACGAGAATCTTTACCTAAATAGGTTTGGTTCAATTGGAAAATATTGAAACGAATTCCTTGCTGTGCTTTTACATCCCCATCAATAGTGATGTCACTCATTTCCCAGATTTTTGCCCAAGCCTGCTTTTGATTTTCTATTAAATGAGAATAACCAATTTCAAGTCCTTTTGCAATTACCTTTTGGGCTGCAGTTTGTGTATTTTCATGATTTAAGGAAACAGTATAGCCACCAAGTTTTTGGATGGCACTAGTTTGTCCTTTAGCAACAGTAACTTCATAAGTGAATTGAATTCTATCGGAAGTTTTGTCAACAGCAGTTGGAGTACAATTCAAGTTATTGCCTTCTAGCAAAATGGTGTTTTGCATGAAAGTAGTTGCTGTAAAATGGGTTTTAAATGTTCTTGCAGATACAAAAGCCTCATTATTAGAGTTATTAACATCTAATGGTTCCCAAAATTTTTCTTCCCAGTTAGCATCTTCGTTTTGAACTCCAGCGTCTAGATAAGGTTGGTAAGTAATTTTGGCATCCCCATTTAATGGTACGATCTCAAAATTAATAACACCCAATTCATCTAAATCTAAAGAAAGAAAACGAGTGATTTTTGCTTTAATTTCAGTTCCGTTTTGTAAAGTAGCTTCAAAAGAACGGTAGTAAATACCTTCTTTCATGTTTAATTCTCTTCGGAAATCAGCAACCGATTTGCATTTGGCTAAATCTAAAATTTCGCCATTGATTTCGATGTTAATTCCTATCCAATTTGGCGCGTTTAATACTTTTGCAAAATATTCTGGATAGCCATTTTTCCACCAACCCACTTTGGTTTTGTCGGGATAGTAAATTCCGGCAATGTAACTTCCTTGAAAAGTTTCGCCAGAATAGGTTTCTTCAAAATTGGCTCTTTGTCCCATTGCACCGTTTCCGATACTGAACAAACTCTCCGATGATTTTACGCTTTCGGCATCAAATCCTTCCTCAATAATCGACCAATTATCTGGTTTTATATAATCTTGATTCATTATGTTTTTGTTTAAAAAAAGTTTCAGGCTTCAAGTTTCAGGTTAAGTCGAACTTAAAACTTGAAACTTGAAACAAAAATTAGTTTATTAACGATTCAATAAAAGAAACATCAATAAAAGTAAAATCTTTAAATATGTATTTGGCTTCGTGTAAGGTTACAGCATCTCCAATACCAATACTAATCATATTGGCAGTGTTGGCTGCTTGAATTCCTGCAACAGAATCTTCAAAAACAATTGAATTTTCGTTGGTAGCATTTAGTTTTTTGGCTGCTTGAAGAAATACTTCAGGGTCTGGTTTAGCGTTTGAAACGTCATTACCATCTACAATAGCATCAAATAATTGTAGAATACCAGTTTTTTCTAATATTGGTCTCGCATTTTTACTTGCAGAACCAAGTGCTATTAGTTGGTTTTTGTCTTTTAAATAATGCAAAACAGGAAGTACTCCAGGCAGAATTTCACTTTCATCAATATCCACTAAATAAGATAAGTAGTCATCATTTTTTTGGATAAGCCATTTGTTTTTATCTTCTTGGGATGCTTGGATATTTCCAAGTTCCAAAATAATGTCTAACGATCGAACGCGGCTAACGCCTTTTAACTGTTCGTTGTGTTCTGGTGTAAATTCGATTCCAAGTTCTTGGGATAATTTCTGCCAAGCCAAAAAATGGTATTTGGCAGTATCCACAATTACTCCGTCAAGATCGAAAATGAATGCTTTTTTATTTGTCATTTTAATTTAATGTGATAATTCTGTTTTTTCTTTTACAAAAAACACCGCTAAACCTGCAACAGCCATTGAGATACCGGCTATTACAATAATAATAATTGGGGAACCTCCAAATAGAGCAATTAATGTACTTCCTAATACTCCTGCAGCAATTTGCGGAATAGTAATGGTAGCATTAAATAACCCCATGTAAACTCCCATTTTTTCTGCTGGCAAAGAACTTGAAAGCATCGCATAAGGAATTGCTAAAATTGCAGCCCATGCAAATCCAACTCCAACCATAGACAGTAATAATAAATTTTTATCGTGTACTAAAAACATAGAAATCAATCCTATACCTCCAAAAAGAAGTGAAAAACTGTATGTTTTTTTTCTACCGATAGCTTTTGCTATTGTTGGAATTAGTAATGCAAAAAAAGCAGCAATAGCACTGTAAAATGCAAACATAACTCCTGTCCAATCTCCTGCTTCGTTAAACCCAAGTGATTTTGCATCTAAAGCTTCTGCCCCCCATACTTGGTTAGCGATAGCTCTAGTGGTGTAAACCCACATTAAGAAAAGAGCGAACCAGGAAAAAAACTGAACCACACCCAATTGCCAAAATATTTTTGGAGCATTAGAAATAAGTGTAAAAATATTAGATTTTTCTTTTTTCTCAGCAGCTTCCAAATTGATATTATTGTATAAAGCATGTTCTTTTGGAGCGTATTCTTTGGTTCTGAAAACCGTCCAAAGAACGCTTAATAATAATATTGCACCTCCAATGTAAAAAGACCAAATAACCGAATCGGCAACTTTTTCTCCAACTGCTGGAACATTAGCTACCTGAGCTTTTGTTAACAACCAAGGAAGTAAAGAACCAAATACAGCTCCGAAATTGATAAGAGCACTTTGCAAAGAATAACCTAGATTCTTTTGTTCGTCATTTACCATATCACCAACAAGAGCTCTAAAAGGTTGCATGGTTATGTTAAAAGAAGTATCCATTAACAATAACATGACAGCACCAAAAACTAGTGGAGGTAATATATTGGTAAAATTTCCTGCATTTGGCATGAAAAACATAGCTAATGCTGAAATTATTGAACCTAATAAAATAAAGGGTATTCTGCGACCCAAACGGGTCCAGGTTTTATCACTTGAAAGACCAATAATAGGTTGTACTATTAGTCCTGCGAGAGGAGCAGCTAACCAAAAATAACCGATGCTATGAACATCAGCTCCTAAGGCTTCTAAAATTCTACTTGTGTTCCCGTTTTGTAGTGAATATCCTATTTGCACTCCTAAGAATCCAAAGCTTAAATTTAATATTTGCCAAAAACTTAATTTGGGTTTTTTCATTATCGTAAATTATTAAAATATTACGACAAGCATATTGCTTATCAAAACTTATTTTTTGTTTTCGAAGTAAAAAGTATAAGCTTTAATAATTGGTGTAAATATAATAAAAGAAATAGAGTAGATTAATTAGGGAAAATTAATTAAGCACGAAATATTTTACGAAAACGTTATATGTTGATAAATAGTATTTTATCCAATAGTGGATTCACGTTCTACTAATTCAGTTTCAATAACTTCGGTTTTGTATTGTTCTTCGTATTCTTCTTCTTCAATTTCTAATTTTTCAATTAGCATAATTGCTGCTTTTTCACCCATTTTTATTCCGTTTTGACTAACGGTTGTAATAGATGGGGAAGAATATTTAGAGATAATTCCGTCAGTAAAACCAATGATAGAAATGTCTTCGGGCACTTTCTTGCCAAGTTTGTTAGCGACTTTAATTGCTGTAACGGCAAAAATTTCGTTCACGGCAAAAATAGCATCCAAATCGTTATTGGCAATTAAAGATTCAATATGGTTTTCAAAATTATCGGTATCTTCAATTCTTAATATTAGATTTTCATTTGCTAAAATATCATTGTTTTTTAATGCTTTGAGATAGCCTTCGGTTCTTAATTTTCCTACACTTACATAATCTACTGTAGATATAAGTGCGATTTTTTTAAATCCTTTGTCAATTAAAAATTGAGTGGCGTTAAATGCTGCTAAATTATCGTCAATAATTACTTTGTCACATAAAATGTCGTTGGTAACCCTATCAAACATTACCACTGGCATTCCTTGATTGATTACCTCAGTAATGTGATGGAAGTCCCTTTTTTGTTGCGTTTCTTTAGATAGTGACATGATGAAGCCGTCAATACTTCCGTTGGCAAGCATTTCCATATTAATAACTTCTTTATCGAAGGATTCGTCAGATAAACAAACAATTACGTTATACCCTTTTTTGTTGGCTATATGCTCTACACCGCTAATGACAGTAGCAAAGAAATGATGAATAATTTCAGGGATAATTATACAAATAGTTTTGGATTTTCTGTTTTTTAAACTTAGCGCTATATTGTTGGGCTTGTAGTTGTATAATTTAGCAAATGCCTGTACCTTTTGTCGGGTATCTTCGCTTATTTCGGTACTGTCTCTTAATGATTTAGATACAGTTGAAATAGAAACGTCTAATTCTTTTGCAATTTGCTTTAACGTTACCTTTCTTCTCATGTTATTATTGTGATAAATATTTAATAATTAATAAAGATATATTTATTTTTTTAATCTTTCAATTTTTAAGCAGAAAAGATATAAAATCAAGAAAGTTTTCAACACGAAAACGTTTTCGCAACACTATAATTAAGGTGTATTTTTTTTATCTAAAAATTTATCATAATTTTAACGTTCGAAGTTAAAGTATAAGCAAAAAAACCAAATTATTAATCTAAACAAAATGTATGAAAACAATTTATAACAAGTTGTTATTTTTATTACTTATGCTCCCATTTTGTGCTATGGCACAAAGTACAGTGGATGGAGTTGTTGTGGACTCAAAAACTAAACAACCAATTCCTGGAGTAAATGTAAACGTTCAAGGTACCCAAAGCGGTACATCAACTGATTTTGATGGTAAATTTAAACTATCCAAACTTAAAAAAGGAGACAAATTAGCGTTCTCTTTTATTGGATACAAAAATCAAACTATCTCTTTTGAAGGTCAAAAAACTATTTCTATTTCTTTAGTAGAAGAAGCTAATGTATTGCAAGATGTTGTAGTACAAATTGGTTATGGATCTGTAAAGAAAAAAGATGCAACAGGAGCTGTTGAGGTTTTAACTACTAAAGAAATGAACAAAGGTTACGTTTCTAATGTAGAAGGGCTTTTAAACGGTAGAGCTGCTGGTGTTGTTGTTACACAAGGAGGATCACCTGGTGCAGGTGCTGCAATTAGAATTCGTGGGGAATCATCTTTATATGGTAAGAATGACCCATTAGTTGTGGTAGATGGTGTGCCAGTTGAAAATGGAATTAATTCAATTAATCCAAATGATATTGAAACAATATCAGTTTTAAAAGATGCTGCTTCGACTGCAATTTATGGTAACCGTGCTTCTGCTGGGGTTATTATGATTACAACTAAAAAAGGAGTAAAAGGAGATGTAAAAGTTACTGTTAGCAATACTTTTACTGTTAATACTTTAGCGAAAAAACTTAATGCAACTTCTGCTGATGATTTTAGAGCTTTTATGACGAATCCTGCAAATATATCATTATATAATATTGATCCAACTAGATTGGCAAAAATGGGAACTGCTTCAACAGATTGGCAAAAAGAGATTTTTTCTAAATCGGTTACTTTAGATAACTTTGTATCTATGAGGGGGTCTTTACTTGGTGTACTTCCTACCTCATTCTCTTATGGCCATTCTTATATCCCTGGTATTTTAGAAACTTCTAAATACGATAGAACAACTACTACACTTCGTTTAAATCCTTCTTTCTTTAAAGATCATTTAAAAATTGCAGTTAATGGTAACTTAACTGTTACTAAAAATCGTTACGCAGACGAAAATGCTATTAAAGATGCGGTAACTTTCGATCCAACACAATCGGTTTACAACACTACAGGTTTGAATGGAGGATATACGGAGTGGTACGATGCTTCTGGTAATCCAAATTTCCAAGCAACAGACAACCCAGTTGCTAAATTGAGACAAACTAACAATACCGATAAATCCTATCGTTATTTAGGAAGCATTCAAGCGGATTATAAATTTCACTTTTTACCAGAATTGAAATTTACAGCCATTGGATCTATTGATCGTACAACTGGAGCAAGTGTTTATGATTTAAATAGTCAAAGCATTTCTGGTTTATATTACAATAATCAATTTTTAGGTACTTCGTCTACTGGATGGTGGACTAGTACTCAAAAAGCTTTAGAAATGTATTTTAATTATACCAAAAAATTTGGTAAGTTAAATGTCGATCTTACCGCAGGACATAGTTTCCAAAATCTAAGACAAGATTCATTTAATACTGGAAATATAAATAACCCTGTTAATTTTATTGATTCAAATAATTATACATTAAACACGGTTGTTAAATTAGAATCATACTTTGGTAGAGCTAATTTTGTATTTGACAGTAAATATTTATTAACTGTTAACTTAAGAAGAGATACATCAAATAGATTTGATCCAGATAACCAAACTGCAATTTTCCCAGGTGCTGCTTTTGCATGGGTAGCTTCTAATGAAAGTTTCTTAAAAGACAGTAAATCTATTACAAGTTTAAAATTCAGAGCTGGATGGGGACAAACAGGACAACAAGATATGAATTATAATTATTTTCCATACTTGCCAACTTATTTAACTTCTACTACTGGATCTTATTATAATTTTGGAAACACTACTTATCACTCTGTAAGTCCATTATTCTATAATAAATTATTGAAATGGGAAACTGTAACTAACACTAACTTTGGTACTGATTTTGAATTATTCAAAAAAGTTAAAGGTAGTTTAGACTTCTATCAAAAAGAGACTAAAGACTTGTTGGCTAAATTTGTTCCTTATCCTGATGGAGCAAATCTTTCTAATAATGGTCCTAGAAACTTTGGTAATTTAAGAATTAGAGGTATTGAGTTGAACTTAAACTCTGATGTTCTTAAAACAAACAACTTCACTTGGAATGTTAATTTCAATACTAACTACCAAAAAAGAGAAATTACTGCAACTGCTTTTGACGGAACAGATGCTCCTGGTATAGCTTGGGGTGGAATTTCTGGAGGTGTTGGAAATAATATCCAAATGCAATCTACAGGGTATGCTCCTAATTCTTTCTATGTTTATGAGCAAGTATACGGAACTGATGGAAAACCATTAGAAGGAGTATTTGTAGACAGAAATGGAGATGGAATGATTGATTCAAAAGATATGTACCACGATAAAAAACCATATGCTGATTTTACTTTTGGTTTTATGTCTAACATGACTTATAAAAAATGGGATTTCTCTATGTCTTGGAGAGCTAGTTTAGGTAACTATAACTACAACAACGTAGATTCATCTAATGGTTATTTAGCTAAATCAATTAGCCAACTTACTCCTTTAAATAACATCAACCCAAGTTTCTTTAGTACAGGATTTGTTAATGAAGGAAATAACAGATATTTTTCTGATTATTATATTCAAAACGCATCTTTTATCAAGTTAGATAATGCTTCTGTAGGATATAATCTTAGCGAACCTTTTGGTAAAGGTACTTCTGCTAAATTGTCTGTAGGTGTTCAAAACGCATTAACAATAACTAAATACAAAGGTTTAGATCCTGAGGTTTTTGGAGGTATTGACAATATGATCTATCCAAGAGCAAGAATGTATGTAGTAGGATGTAATGTTAACTTTTAATAAAAAAATGATATGAAAAATAAAATTTTTAGTCTATTGTTTATAGTTGCGGTAACATCAATGTTTACTGTCTCTTGTTCAAAAGATATTGCAAAAACGGAAGAAGATTCAGATTTTTACACTTCGGAAAATTTCTTTCAAAATGAAGGTTCATACAAGCAATTTTTAGCAAAATTGTATATGGGTCTAGCAACTTCTGGTCAAGGTGGACCAAATGGTGCTCCAGATATTGCTGGAATTGATGGTGGATTTGGTCAGTATTTAAGAGCTTATTGGCAATTAAATGAAATAACAACTGATGAAGCAATTATTGGTTGGGCAGATGGTAACTTACCATCTCTTAATACTCAAACTTGGGGATCTAACAATGAATTCATTTATGCAATGTTTTCACGTGGTATGTACCAAGTGTCTCTTTGTAACGAGTTTTTACGTCAAACTTCTGATGATAAATTAAATAGTAGAAATGTTACTGCTGCTACTCGTGCTGATATCGTTAACTTTAGAGCAGAAGCACGTTTCTTAAGAGCATTTTCTTATTGGAATTTAATGGATATGTTTGGAAGTATTCCATTCGTAACAGAGAATGATCCAGTTGGATTTTTTCTACCAGTTCAAAAAGATAGAGCTTTCACTTTTGATTACATAGTAACAGAATTAAATGCTATTGATGGCGATTTAAAAGCTTCTGGAACAAATGAATACGGAAGAATTGATAAAGTTGCTGCTAAAATGTTATTAGCAAAAATGTACTTGAATGCTATGGTTTATATCAATCAAGATAAATTTGCAGATGCTGCTACAGCCCTTGTTCCTGTATTAAGTTCTACTTATACTATTAACACTGGTTCAAGTTATTCTAAAGTATTTATGGCAGATAATGATGTAAATGGATCTCAAACAGAGGTTATCTTCCCAATTCGTTTTGATGGTCTAAGTACACAAACTTGGGGGGGTACAACATTTATTACTCATGCTTCAGTTGGTGGATCTATGAACCCTTCTACTTCTGGTGTTAATGGTGGATGGGCTGGTTTAAGAACTAGACCTGAACTTGTAGCTAAATTTGCTGGAGATTCTAGAGGTATGTTCTATACTAGCGGTCAAAACTTATCTATTGGTAATATTGGAAATTTTTCTGATGGTTATGCTGTTCAGAAATATAAAAATGTTAAATCAACAGGTGGTCAAGGTTCAGATGCTTCTGGTACTTTTGCTGATATCGATTTCCCTTTATTTAGATTAGGAGATGCTTACTTAATGTATGCTGAATTAGCTGCAAGAGGTCAAGGAAGTACTTCTCAAGCTGCTACTTATGTTAATGCGCTAAGAACTAGAGCAGGTTCTGCTCCTGTAACTGCTGCAAATATCAATTTAAACTTTGTTTTAGATGAAAGAGCACGTGAATTGTACTGGGAAGGACACAGAAGACAAGATTTGATCCGTTTTGGTAAATTTACTGGTAGTGCTTACAATTGGCAATGGAAAGGAAATGTGCAAGCGGGTACTAGTACAGATTCTAAATACAACTTGTTCCCAATTCCTGCATTAGCTATTGGTTCTAATCCAACTTTACAACAAAACCCTGGTTATTAATATTAATAATTATAATTTCCTTGGAGTGTAAACTCCAAGGAAAAATTAAAATAACAAATTATGAAAAAAATATTTTTAAGTTTAATCTTACTAGCGGGTACATTATCTACAATTGTATCTTGTAGTAATGAAAAGTTAGATCCAGTTGCAACTTCAAGTGCAATTAATATGACTGCTCCTACTGGAGGAACTTATGTTTTAGCAGGAACTACTGCTGGAACTACAGTTTTCACAACATCTTGGACTTCTGCTCAATTTGGTTTTTCTGCAGCAGTAACCTATTCTTTGCAAGCTGTAAAAAGCACTCAAAGTTTTAGTGCTACATCTCCATCAATTGTTTTAGCAACTTCTAATTCAGATGTTGAAGTAAATCAAAAAGCAGTTACTCAAAGAGAGTTGAATAATTTACTTTTAAGTACAGGTGGAGCTATTGGTTCTTCTGCTTCTTTTAAAATAAGAATTATCGGAATACCTTCTACACAATTAGCAAGTTCTACTAATGGTGTTATGGCTGTTTCTAATGAAGTATCTATCACTGCTACTCCATACGATACTTTTGACGAGTTTGACAAAATTTATGTGCCAGGAGGTTATGCTGGAGCGAGTACTTATTCAAATTGGGATCCATCAAATTCACCAAGATTATTTTCACCAGGAAATAATGGTCAATATGAAGGTTTTGTTTGGATGAATGACGCTGCGCCATCTTTCAAATTTACTGGAGACACCACTTGGTCTAATGATAAAGGAGATGCTACTAATCCTAATGGATTTACTAACATAGCACATTCAGGTAATAATATTAATCCTACTGATGGTGCTGGAACTTATTTCTTTACCGTAAATTGGAATACAAATACTTATAGTATTGGAAAAAGACAAGTTGGTATCATTGGTGCTGCAACTCCTAATGGATGGGGTAATGCAACTTATTTAACTTTTGACACTAATCCTGCTTCACCATATTACAGAATGTATACAATTGACTTAGCATTAGCTGCAGATGAGTTTTTAATTCGTTTGAAAGATGACTGGTCGGTAAAAATGGGTACAATATCTGGTAATACTGAAACCACTACTACTGGTGGTCAATATAAAATTAAACTTAACGGTGGTAACATGAAAGTTCCTACTGCAGGTAATTATAAAGTAGTTCTTGACATTAGAAATTCTGCAAATTACAATTTGCGTTTAATGCCAATATAATTAATTTATTAAAGCAATTTCCCGCTTGAAGAAATTCAAGTGGGTTTTTGCTTTTTTATAGATAACCATTTTTTTAAAAAGAGGTTATTTTTTCCATTATTTCGGAAATTTAAAAAAAAATAGGTATGAAAAAATTAGTATTTTTATCGATTTATTTGTTTTCAATAGTCGGTTTTTCTCAGGTTTCTTGGCAAGGAGGAACCGCTCCCGAAGCAAATCAATCAGGAACCATCTTGTTTGATAAAACGGGAACACCATTAGCTTCTTCTACGGGGACATTTTATGCACATACCGGGGTAACCTTAAACGGTACAGCATGGCAAAACGTTATTGGTAGTTGGTGCAGTCCTGCTCAACCAGCCTTTACGTTAGTTTCTGGAAATATCTATAAACTAGATATCACACCATCAGTTTTAGCATTTTATGGTGTCACCACTGGAAGTGTTACTAAAATTAATATTGTTATTAGAAATGCAACATGTTCTGCTCAAACTTCCGATTTAACACTTACAGTAGGTGCATTTCAAATGAGCCTTGTTTCGCCATTAGAAAACAGCAATACCATTGTAGCATCTGGATATAACACTAGTATTGTTGCTAACAATACCGGAGGGAATGCAACTTATTCGGTTACTGCTAACGGAGTTCCTGTCACCACTTGTTCTGCAGCACCAACATCATTTTTTACTTGTGGTGACACTAATGTGACTACAAATAAAGTATATGCAGTGTCTGCAACCTTAGGAGCCACAACAGTTACCAAGAAGTTTACAATTATTGTCAATCCAGGAATAATTAATGCTGCTTTACCCGATGGGATGGAAGATGGTATTAATTATGACCCGAATGATGATACCACCGCTACTTTAGTTTTAAATGCGCCTTACAAAGATTTTGTATATGTGGCCGGTAATTTCAACAATTGGTTGCCAACTTCTAGTTATGCAATGAAAAAAGATCCTACTACAGGAAAATATTGGTTAACATTAACTAACTTGACTTCTGGTACCGTATATGCTTACCAATATTGGATTTGCGACAACACTAGTTTACCTGCTAATTCTCCTGCTATTGTAAAAACTGCAGATCCATTTTCTAATTTAGTTTTGTCTCCATTTGATGATCCCGAAATAGCAACTTTAGGAGTTTATCCAAATATGCCAATTTATAGCACTATTGCTCCTGGGCAAGACCGAGAAGTTTCTGTGTTGCAAACTGGATCTAACGCTTTTTACAATTACAACTGGAGTAATGCAACTACAAATTTTGTAAAACCAAAGAAAAAGGATTTAGTAATTTATGAAGTTTTAGTTAGGGATTTTGATGCTGATAGAAGTTATCAAAATTTAATTAATAGAATTGATTATTTTAAAAATTTAAAAGTAAATGCTATTCAATTAATGCCAATAATGGAATTTGAAGGCAATATGAGTTGGGGTTATAATTCTGTATTTCACATGGCACCCGATAAAAGATATGGACCACCTTCCAAATTAAAAGAATTTATTGATTTATGCCATCAAAATGGTATTGCAGTAATTTTAGATGTAGCATTAAACCATGTTTTTGGACGTTCTCCATTGGTAAGAATGTGGATGACTGATGCAGATGGAGATGGTTGGGCGGATACTGCTGGTACAACCGCAGAAAATCCGTATATCAATCAAAGCGCAATGCACTCTTATAGTGTTGGAAGTGATTTAAATCACTTTAGAGAGCCAAATAATCTTACAAACACTTATGTGACTAGAACTATAAGAACATGGATTCAGGATTATAAAATTGATGGTTTCCGATGGGATTTAACTAAAGGATTTACTAATGCTTGTCCATCTACAGTTGCAGGTGGTCAAGAGGCTTGTACCAATTCCTATTTAAGCGATAGAGTTGCAAAGATGAAATGGTATGCCGATAAACAATGGGAATTAGATCCTAATTTTTATGTAATTTTTGAACATTTAGGCAATGGTGGTTCTGCTACTGAAGAAACAGAATGGGCTAATTATTTACGTTCTGGAGATACTAAAGGGATTATGTTGTGGCGTAAAATGACCGATTCCTATTCGGAATTAATGAAAGGTAATTTTTCTGACATATCTGGAGTTGCAGATGCTACTTCTAACCGATTTGTAGGTTATGCCGAAAGTCATGATGAAGAAAGAATTGCCTATAAAGCATTTAATGAATCAGGACAAACTCAAGGAAATTTAACTAAAGTGCAACTAAGATTATCTGCTATGGGAGCAGTACATTTGCTAGTTCCTGGGCCTAAAATGATTTGGCACTTTGGTGATTTAGGTTGGGAAAAATCATTATGGACTTGTAATAATGGAACAGTATCCTATTCAGCACCCGATTGCAAATTAGACGCCAAACCACAGCCGCAATGGACTGGAAGTTGGTTAACAGATACTAATAGAAGTGCAATTTATAATAATTGGGCTAAAATGATTGATTTAAAAAAGAGCCAAGATGTTTTTGAAAATGGTTCTTACGCATGGAACATTGGCAATACAGGTCATCCAAGATTAGATGTTTACACAAGCACTTCTCAAACACCTGCATTAAGTTATGTGTTTGTTTTAACCAATTTCTCTGATAGTACTTACAATGTACCAGGAGGCTTTCCTTTTACAGGAACTTGGGCTAATTTAATGGATAATACTACTTTTGGAGTAACTAATACTGCTATGAATATTAGTATAGAACCAGGCGGGTTTAGAGTTTTTGGAAATCAAGCATTATTGAACAATGAATCTTTTGATTCTGCCGATTTAATTGCGATGTCTCCTAATCCAACATCTAATAATTTTGTATTAAATACCGATAGCGAAAAAGTTCAGATTTATTCTATCACAGGGCAATTGGTAAAGACTTTTTCTAAGGTTGCAGCCAATGAAACTTACTCAATAAGCGAATTAAATCAAGGAATTTATTTTGTAAAAATCACCGATACTAATCTTCGGGAAAAAACATTGCGATTAATTAAAGAATAAACGCAACGATTAAAAACCTATTTTTTATAAAACCTCTCATTTCGAGAGGTTTTTTTGTTTTGAAAAAAAATTATTTTATTAAAAACAAAAAACCCGAATATTTCTATTCGGGTTTCGTGGTACCTCCAGAAACTCTTTTTACAAAAACATACTTTATAATATATTGATATACAATGGTTTATGTTATTGTATAAAACATATTTTTCAATATGTGTTTTACACTTGTTTTACACTATCTTTGTTTTTTAATTTTTTAATTTTCTAAATTATGAATAAAACAACATATATTCCTTGTTTTAAAAAGAAATATTCTACTGATGACTTTGGTACAATTCAAATTAGAATAACCACTAATCGAAAATCAAAATACGAAACACTAGGAGAAAAAATAAAGGAGAAATATTGGAACCCTGAAAAAAAGGAAGTTAGAAAAAATCATCCAGAACAAGAAAGGTTAAACACTTTATTAGAAACCACCATAAATGAACTGAAACAGATAAATAATGTTCCAGAGACCGAGATTATTTCGGACGAAAAGGTTTCATTTATTCAATTTTTTAAAGAACAATTAGAATATCTACTTATTAGAAAAAGATTAGGTTCTTATAAATCTCAAAAGACGGGTTATTATCATATAAATAACTATTTAAGTTCAAAAGGGAAACCCGATTTGTTGTTTGAAGAAATAACCCCTTTACTAATTAGAGATTTTGAAACTTATTTAAAAGGTAAAGAAGTTTTAAATAATAGTTGTATTAAGTATATTAAAACCTTTAAAAGTGTATATAACCAAGGAGTTAAACTTGGAATATATCAACAAAAAAGTGATCCTTTCGTTTTGATTAAAAATAAGTATTCTCCTGTTGAAAAGAAAACATTAAAAAGGATAGACATTGAAAAAATGTTTAAAACAACATTCAAAGAAAAAGACCCTCTTTACAACATTAAAAATTATTTTTTGTTTCAAATTTTCGCACAAGGTATAAGGGTAAGTGATTTATTGACCTTACGATGGGGAAATATAAAAGATGGTGAAATCAACTTTTATCAGTTAAAAACAAAATCTCAACATAGAATACCTTTTAATGATATTATTGTTTTAAAAATTGCTGATTACCTCCCAAACAGAGGTTTAGACGTAATAAATTTTAAATTCAATTTTGAAGTTTTGGATAAAAATTATTCAATGACATTTAAAGAGATTGAAGACAAGTATGAAAATGTAAGAAGTGGGAATATTCAAAAGGTTATTGAAGGTGATGAGGTGTTTATTAAAAAATTAGAAAGTTGGTTTGAAGTATTAAACAAACATAAAGAACTATTAGTTATTCATCTAATACTAAATATTGTTAAACATTCTAAATTAAATCCTAAAAAGTTTATTTTCCCTATACTAGATGATGAGATTTTTAAGGATGTAGATTTTACTTCCGAAAAATACACTTTATCAAAATATCAATTTAACCAAATGTCTTCAAAGACGACGGTGTATAATAAGTATTTAAAGAAATTACAAGAGAAATGTGAGATAGATGTTGTTCTTACAAGTCATTTGGCAAGACACTCCTATACAAGTTTAATGATTGAAAGTACCGACAAAGATATTTATACGATTTCAAAAAGTTTAGGACACGCAAATATATCAACAACTCAACATTATATTAGTGAGTTTTTGGACGAGAGAGTTTTTAAAGAAAACGATAAATTGAATAAAACTTTTAAAAACATATTTTAACTAAAATTGTTTTTCTTTGTTTCTATACTAAAAATTTAAATATTTAATAATTATGAAAGAAGATTTAATCGAATTGTTATCACGTTGGAAAAACGATGAAAGAAGAATTGGTTTTAGAAATGTAAAAGTTAGAAATACCCCATTTGCTGACGGGGAATATTTAATTATTGTTTTGGAAGAACTTAAAGTAAAGGACAATTCAAAAACAATTAAAGTTGAAAGAGTATTTCAAACCTTTAATCAATCAGGAAATAATGAAATTGCGAATGGTGATTTATATAGAGCAGAACAAATTGTCAATATAATAACAATCGAGTTTTTTAAACTCTATTTAGATACAATTCAAGAACTATATTTAGAATATGATGGTGATTTCACGGAGTTAAACTAAATAGTTCTTTTTTGTATCAAACCATAAAGTGTATCATTTTAATCAATAAAGTTATGGTTTAATGATACACTTTCCGTATCTTTGTAATGTAAAAAATTAAAACGATACAAAATGAAAGTAGTAATATATTCCCGCGTTTCAACGTCCATTCAAGATTATACAAGGCAGACAGAAGAATTGTTAGAGTTCTCAAATAAGATGAACTATGAAGTTGTTTCTACTTTTGAAGAAAAGATTTCCGGAGGTAAAACAAACGAAGAACGTCCAGAACTAATGAAAATGATAAACTATATCAAATCTAATAAAATTGATAAAGTTCTTTGTTGGGAGTTAAGTCGTATTGGTAGAAGTCCAATCGAAGTTCTTAAAACCATTCAGTTGTTGAACGAAAATTGTATTTCACTTTATATTAAAAACCATAATATAGAAACCTTAAATGATAAATGTGAGATAAACCCAATGTCTCAATTTTTAATTCAAATTCTAACCTCTGTTAGTGAAATGGAGAAAACTCAAATTAGACAAAGAATAAAATCAGGTTATGAGAGTTTTAGAAAAAATGGAGGTAAAGTAGGAAGAAAAGAAGGTTTTAAAAAAGATAATGAAACACTTTTAGCAGAACATAAAGATGTAGTTAAATTATTAAAGCAAGGTTATTCAGTTAGAAAAACAATGAAACTCACCGATAAAAGTAGTGGAACCATTCAAAAAATTAAAAAAATCATCATATAATCTTCAATCTTTTTATAATATTTCCTATTAAATTGAATTAAATTAAAACAAGTTATATTAAAATATATTACATTTGATTTTAATTATTTAACATTTAATCATTTTACATTATGGCAAAATCAACTAAAAAAGAAACAATTACATTTAATGGTAGAGAAATTCCACTTACTAAAAAGGGATTACCTAGCCTAGTTCATTTATCAAAACCAGAAAAAGCAGTAGTTAAACAATATGCTATTGCTAAGGAAAATGCAAAACAAGAGATTTTATTGAAAGACTTATC
>CANFZM010000016.1 GCA_947451525.1 Flavobacteriaceae bacterium | reverse complement strand
TTTGCATCCAGGAATAGCTCCTTTAACAACAAGTAGGTTCTTTTCAGCAACTACTTTCAAAACTCTAAGATTTTGTACTTTAACATTATCACCACCCATTCTTCCTGCCATACGCATTCCTTTGAATACACGTGATGGATAAGAAGATGCTCCAATGGAACCTGGTGCTCTTAAACGGTTGTGTTGACCGTGAGTTGCTTGTCCAACACCACCAAAACCGTGACGTTTAACAACCCCCTGAAAACCTTTACCTTTAGATACTCCCTGTACATCAACAAATTCTCCTTCGCTGAAAACATCTACGGTGATACTATCACCAAGTTTAAACAATCCTTCAAAACTTTGGAATTCAACGACTTTCTTTTTTGCAGAAGTACCCGCTTTTTTAAAGTGACCTAAGTCAGCTTTAGTTGCGTGTTTTTCTGTTTTGTCATCGAAACCAAGTTGTAAGGCTTCATACCCGTCAACCTCAATGGTTCTGACTTGGGTAACGACACAAGGCCCAGCTTCGATTACTGTACAAGGAATATTTTTCCCGTTCTCGTCGAAAATGCTAGTCATGCCGATTTTTCTTCCAATTAACCCAGACATAGTAACTAATTATTAATTAATAAATTGATTTTTATTCATAAAGAATTAAGTATTAGAATAATTTTCAGAATTCTAATACTTAAAACTTAAATTTTAAAAGTAGAATTATACTTTGATCTCTACTTCTACTCCACTTGGTAACTCTAATTTCATTAGGGCATCAATTGTTTTTGATGATGAACTGTAAATGTCAATTAGTCTTTTGTAAGACATAACTTCAAATTGTTCTCTCGATTTTTTATTAACGTGAGGAGAACGTAATACAGTAAATATTTTTTTGTGCGTTGGCAACGGGATTGGACCTGTTACAACAGCACCTGTACTTTTTACAGTTTTTACAATCTTTTCAGCAGATTTATCTACCAACATGTGATCGTAAGATTTTAATTTTATTCTGATTTTTTGACTCATCTTGATTAGAATTATGCGTTTCCTTTTGCTTTTTTGATAACTGCTTCAGAGATATTGGAAGGTGTTTCTGCATAGTGAGAAAATTCCATAGTAGAAGTTGCTCTACCTGATGAAAGTGTTCTTAATGTAGTTACATAACCAAACATTTCTGACAATGGTACGTCTGCTTTTATAGTTTTAGCGCCATTTCTGTCTCCCATGTCGTTTACTTGACCTCTACGACGGTTGATATCACCAACGATATCTCCCATGTTTTCTTCTGGTGTAATAACCTCCATTTTCATGATTGGCTCTAATATAATTGCTCCAGCTGCTTTTGCAACTTCTCTATACCCCATTCTTGCTGCTAATTCAAAAGAAAGAGCATCAGAATCCACAGGGTGAAAAGATCCGTCTAATAAAGTAACTTTCAAACTATCTACTTGGTATCCTGCTAGAGGACCAGTTTTCATAGCTTCACGGAAACCTTTTTCTACAGATGGAATATATTCTTTAGGAACGTTACCACCTTTTACAGCGTTAACAAATTGCAATCCTACAGGAGCTTTACCGTCTACCAAATCTGCTGGCTCTAAAACAAAAACGATATCACCGAATTTACCACGACCACCTGATTGTTTTTTGTAAGTTTCTCTGTGTTGTGCTTTTTTAGTAAAAGCTTCTTTGTATTCAACTTGAGGCTCACCTTGGTTTACTTCAACTTTGAATTCACGTTTCATTCTATCTACAAGGATGTCTAAGTGTAACTCACCCATTCCTGAAATAATAGTTTGACCTGAAGCTTCGTCAGTTCTTACTGTAAATGTTGGATCTTCTTCGGCTAATTTAGCTAAAGCCATACCCATTTTATCTACATCAGCTTTAGTTTTTGGCTCAATAGCAATACCAATTACCGGTGCTGGGAATTTCATTGACTCAAGAATAATTGGGTGTTTTTCATCACACATAGTATCTCCAGTCTTAATATCTTTAAATCCAACTGCTGCTCCAATATCACCTGCTTCGATATAATCGATTGGATTTTGTTTATTAGCGTGCATTTGGTAGATACGAGAAATTCTTTCTTTGTTTCCAGAACGAGTGTTCAAGATATAAGAACCGGCATCTAAACGTCCTGAATAAGCACGGAAGAAAGCTAAACGACCAACATAAGGATCCGTAGCGATTTTAAATGCTAGAGCTGCGAACGGCTCTTTTACATCTGGACGACGTAAGATTTTAGTTTGATCTTCTTCTAGTAAATCAGCATCATCAGGATGAATTCCTTCAATACCTTCTTTATCTAAAGGAGATGGTAAATATTTACATACTGCATCTAGCATGAATTGAACTCCTTTGTTTTTGAAAGAAGAACCTGCAATCATAGGAATGATTGCCATATCCATAGTAGCTGCTCTTAAAGCAACGTTGATTTCTTCCTCAGTAATTGAGTTTTCGTCTTCCATGAATTTCTCTAAAAGATTTTCATCGTAGTCAGCAACTGCTTCAATAAGGATTGAACGGTATTCTTTAACTTCTGCAAGCATGTCTTCTGGAATAGGCACGATATCGAAAGTAGCACCTAAAGTTTCATCATGCCATACAATAGCCTGATTTTTAACTAAATCTACTACACCTCTAAAATCGTTTTCTTCTCCAATTGGCAATGTGATTGCAACAGCGTTAGATTTTAACATGTCTCTAACTTGTTGACAAACCATTAAGAAGTTAGATCCTTGACGGTCCATTTTATTAACGAATCCCATACGTGGAACTCTATATTGATCTGCAAGTCTCCAGTTAGTTTCTGATTGTGGCTCAACACCATCCACAGCACTAAACAAGAAAACTAATCCATCCAATACACGTAACGAACGGTTTACCTCAACGGTAAAGTCAACGTGTCCTGGGGTATCAATAATGTTAAAGTGGTAATCTTCTGAACCAGGTAAAGGTTTACCTTGTTCTGTAGGAAAACTCCATTCACAAGTTGTAGCAGCAGAAGTAATTGTAATACCTCTTTCTTGCTCTTGTGCCATCCAGTCCATTGTTGCAGCACCATCGTGTACTTCACCAATTTTGTGTGATTTTCCAGTATAGAATAAAATACGCTCTGTTGTTGTTGTTTTACCAGCATCAATGTGAGCCGCAATTCCGATATTTCTTGTAAATTTTAGATCTCTAGCCATTTCTTATGAATTAAAATCTAAAATGTGAGAATGCTTTGTTTGCTTCAGCCATCTTGTGCGTATCCATTCTCTTTTTAACTGCTGCACCTTCTTCTTTAGCCGCGGCTAAGATTTCGGAAGCAAGTTTTTGAGCCATAGATTTCTCATTTCTTCTACGAGCATAAAGAAGCATCCACTTCATTGCCATAGAGATTTTACGGTCTGGTCTGATTTGCATTGGGATTTGGAATGTTGCTCCCCCAACTCTACGACTACGTACTTCTACGTGAGGCATAACGTTAGTTAAGGCATCTTTCCAAACTTCTAATGATGATTTTTCATCATTATTCTTTTTTGCTTCTACGATGTCAATTGCATCATAAAATACTTTGAACGCTGTAGATTTTTTACCATCCCACATTAAGTTGTTTACAAAACGTGTTACCAATTGGTCGTTAAACCTTGGATCTGGTAAAAGAGGTCTTTTCTTTGCTGCTCTTTTTCTCATGTCTTTTCTTTTTGAGTTTTAAAAATTACTTTTTCGCCTCTTTTGGACGTTTTGCACCATACTTAGATCTACGTTGCGTTCTTCCTGCTACACCTGAGGTATCAAGTGCACCACGAACGATGTGGTATCTAACTCCTGGTAAATCTTTTACTCTTCCGCCTCGCACTAATACTATCGAGTGCTCTTGTAGATTGTGTCCTTCTCCAGGGATGTAGGCATTTACTTCATTTCCATTAG
Organism: Flavobacteriaceae bacterium; assembly: GCA_947451525.1. Classification (GTDB taxonomy): domain Bacteria; phylum Bacteroidota; class Bacteroidia; order Flavobacteriales; family Flavobacteriaceae; genus Flavobacterium. The sequence continues at coordinate 55,757 of CANFZM010000016.1, read as the reverse complement.
TCAAACGTACACGCGCTACTTTACGCATTGCAGAGTTTGGTTTTTTTGGAGTAGTTGTGTAAACACGCGTACAAACACCTCTTCTTTGAGGACAAGAATCTAAAGCAACCGATTTACTCTTCTTAGTGATTTGAGTTCTTCCTGTTCTTACTAATTGTTGAATAGTTGGCATAATTAAATACTAAAAATTACTTGTTTATAAAATTCCCGCTTTTTACGGGGTTGCAAATGTAGTACTTTTTTTCTAATAAAAAAATCATAATCGATTAATTTTCAATAAGATTTCTTGTTTTAAAAATTATATATTAAAATAGTATTATTTACGTTATTTTTACAACGATAACAAAAATTCAAATGGTTGGCTCTTTAGCCCCGATTGAAGTGAAAATCCTTTTGTTGCGCTTTTCTTTAAAGCGAAACAAAAGATTGTAACGAAAAGCGGGAATTGCCATTACAAATAAAGCCTAATGTTTCGCTCCTAAAAACAATACAATTGCATCGATTTCTTTTTATTTTACTTTTTTTAATTTCCCTAAATGGCTTTGGGCAGCAACTGCATTTGAAAATTGTCGGGAAGAATGATTTGCAAACGAAGTCTATTGATTCGGTTGGATATTTGAAATCGTTTGGGAATGCGAAGGGGATTTTGGATGAGACGAATTTGTTTTCGAAAAAGTTACTGCAGGCTGGTTTTTTAGAGCAGGAGGTTTTGGAAAGCAGGAAACAAAATGATAGTACATTTATATACTTATATAATATAGGTGCAAAAACGAATTTTGTACATATATATATAGGTAAGGATTTGGATGTTGGGAATTGGAATTTATATTCCGTGAAAAACGATACTTTGAAATTGCCTTTTAGCGAAAGTGAAGCGTTCTTGAATTCGACTTTGAAAAAATTGGAGGCTAAAGGGTTTTCGATGGCGAAGGTGCAATTGACGAACCTAAAAAAACATACCAATTTTGTAAGTGCCGATTTGAAAGTGACTTCGGACAAGAAACGACAGTGGAACGATATTGTAATTAATGGGTATGATAAATTTCCGGAAGGACATAAAAATAACTTGAAACGGCTGTACAAGAAACGGGTTTTTAATCAGGAGAATTTAGAGAAATTGTATAAAGATATTGCGCAATTTCAGTTTGTAAAACAGACAAAATATCCGGAGATTTTATTTACTAAAGATTCTACTAAGGTTTTTGTGTATTTGGAAAAAGCGAAGTCGAATTCGTTTGATGGTTTTATTGGTTTTTCTAACGATGAAAATAAGAAGGTTATTTTTAACGGGTATGTAGATTTGACTTTGAATAATGCGATGAATAGTGGCGAGAAGTTGGCGTTGTACTGGAAAAGTAATGGCAAGGACCAAAAGACGTTTCATGTGGGAGCCGAAATTCCGTATGTTTTTAAAAGTCCTATTGGAATGAAAGTACAATTGAACATTTTTAAGCAGGATAGTACATTTCAGAATACGCAAACAGCAATCGATTTTGGGTATTATTTTAATTACAATACGAGGTTGTATTTGGGATACCAATCGGCAGAATCGAGCGATATAAAAAATAGCAATACTTTGTTATTAAGTGATTATAAGAATAAATTTTATACTAGTAATTTTGAGTTTGTAGAATATAAAGAAGATGATTATTTGTTTCGTGAAAAAAGTAATTTTAATATTAAAATTGGAACCGGAAGACGGGATTCTAAATTCCAAAACAATACCCAGTTTTTTGGTAGTGTGAATTTAAGTCACAACTTTTATTTGAATGCAAAAAATATTCTTAATATTAAAAGTCAGAATTATTATTTACAAAGTGACGAATATATCTTGAATGAGTTGTACCGCTTTGGTGGTATTAATTCTATTCGTGGCTTTAATGAAAATACATTACAAGGAAATCTGTTTTCTTCGGTTCTTACCGAATACCGCTATGTGCTTTCTCCGAGTATCTATGTACATTCTATAATAGATTATGCTTACTTTCAAGATAAAACTACCAACTTAAAAGGCAATCTTCTAGGCCTAGGTTTTGGTTTTGGACTACTTACCAAAAACGGACTTTTCAATTTGGTGTATGCTAATGGGAGTGCGAAAGACCAAGCAATAAAACTATCCAACTCTATGGTGCATATTAGTTTGAAAGCGAGTTTTTGATCAACTACGAGTTGTGAATAAAATTTATAATGCTCCGACGGTTTTTAATTCTTAATTTTTAATTCTTAATTGATTACCTTTGCGCCATGGAAAAAGAAAACCAAATCTTCGGGATTAGAGCAATTATAGAGGCTATAAATGCAGGGAAAGAAATAGATAAAGTATTCGTGCAAAGCGATGCTCAAAGTGAATTGATGCAGGAATTGATGAAAGCGATGAAAAAAAACAGCATCAATTTCTCTTATGTACCTGTTGAAAAATTAAATCGATTAACTCCAAACAATCACCAAGGCGCAGTGGCAACCATTGCTCCTATTTCGTTTGTGAAACTAGAAACTTTAGTAGACAGCGTAGTGGAAAGCGGCAAAATGCCCTTGTTTTTAATATTAGATCAATTGAGTGATGCTAGAAATTTTGGCGCTATCATAAGAACTGCCGAATGTACTGGAGTGGATGGGATTATCGTTCAAAAAACGGGTTCCGCACCAGTGAATGGCGATACGGTAAAAACTTCTGCAGGAGCAGTATTTAATGTGCCAATTTGCAAAGTAGACCACATAAAAGACGCGATTTTCTATCTTCAAGGAAGCGGCATTAAAACCGTTGCGGCCACCGAAAAAACGGAAGATACCATATACAGCATCAATCTTAACGAACCTATAGCAATCATTATGGGTAGCGAAGACCGAGGCATCAACCCATCGGTTTTAAAAATTGTAGATGCAAAAGCCAAGTTACCAATGTTTGGAACAATAGGTTCTTTGAATGTTTCTGTCGCTTGTGGGGCTTTTTTGTATGAAACCGTTAGACAGAGAGGTTAAGGTAAAACAATAAATAAATATGGATAATAGAAATATAGAATATAAATTTTCAATACTTTTTATAACACTAAGCCTAATAGTTACAATTCCATTTATATTTTTTTTAAGTATATTTCTTTACGGAATATATATAGTCATAGAAAATCCTTCTTTTATTTTGGTTGGTTTAATCTCTATTTCGGTTTTTTTAGTATTTATTTTGTTGGAAATAATACCAAAAACTATAAAGTATTTAAAATTCTATCTAAAGAATGAACCTGCCTTGATTTTAACTAAAAACGAAATAATAGATAACATTAACAATGTTAAAATTAGTTGGAATGATGTAAGAGAAGTATCTTTTCGAGACTTACAATTTAAATCTACAAATAAAACTATTCAAATAGATTTAAATAATTCGGAAAAATACATTAATAATATCAGTTCTCCCTACAAAAGATTAATTGCCAAGATCAATAAAAATTATTTTTTTGGTGCTTTTTCAATTAATCCAAAAATAATAAAATGCAATAATTCCGAATTATTTGAAACAATTGAAGATTGTTTTGAAAATTATAAAAATTTAAAGTAAATAAAAAATCTAATTATTTCCTTTTTTATTTTCCTTAAAAACATACACATATTGAATTGGTGGTGAAATAGCTTCTTCTGGCTCCAATTCTTCTGGCTCCGAAGTATTTATGAAATTTCCATTTTCGTCAAAGTGCTTCATAAAGGGATCTTCTTCAGGGTTGAAGTCGGGTTTTTCCCATGGGTATTGAATGTCTTTTACATAATCGGGAGTTTTAAATCTTACAGCAAAAACAAAACCGGTTAACAATCCCGCCAAATGCCCTTCCCACGAAATGGTTTTATCTACTTCGGGAAAAACATACCAAATCATTCCGCCATACAACACCACAACTGCCAATGACAATGCCATTAATCTATAGTATTGGGTTATCATTCCTTTGAAGAAAATAAAGGAAACCAAAACATAAATCAAACTACTAGCACCAATGTGGTAGGATTCACGGCCAATTATCCAGGTGATAATCCCCGAAAGGACTATTCCGTAAACTAAAACCTTGAGAGAAACTTCGCGATAAAAATAAATTAGCGCTGTAGTTAATATAAGAAGTGGCAAAGAATTACTGGCAATATGCTTTAAATCGCCATGCAAAAACGGACTGAAAATAACTCCTTGCAATCCAGAAAAAGTTCTGGGTAGTATTCCGTGATTGTTTAAATGTAAATTAAATGAATCGTTTATGTAAAACACAAACCAAACCACAACCAATAGAAACGTTGGAATAATCCACGTTGCTGGAGAGAATTTAAAATGGTCGTGCTCGTTCATTAAATTTTAAATATTAGATTTAATTCTAATCAAAAATACAACCAAAGAATTTAGCCTGCAATTATGTCATAAAATGAATTTAAGATAATTGTTGTTTTGAAAATGAAACTGTACAAAAATGGAAAATCATGCAGCCCCGATGCTGGAATTGTTTGAGCTCTTGGCATTTTTTGTCTAAAAAAATGCCAAAGCGAGTTCCTGCAGCGGGAACGATGACAACAAAAAAAGACCGAACCATTCGCTCCCAAATAAAATAATATGTAATTTTACCACATGGAAGCACCTTTAGCAGAACGCATTCGTCCGCAGAGATTAGAAGATTATATCAGTCAATTGCATTTGGTTGGGCCAAGTGGTTCGCTAACGCAGCAAATTGCGCGAGGTATTATTCCGTCTATGATTTTTTGGGGTTCGCCAGGAACCGGAAAAACTACTTTGGCGCAGATTATTGCCAAGCAAAGCCAGCGTCCGTATTATGAATTGAGCGCCATCAATTCGGGGGTGAAAGATATTCGCGACGTGATTGAAAAAGCCAAGCAAAGTGGCGGATTGTTTACGGCTAAAAATCCGATTTTGTTTATTGATGAGATCCATCGATTTAGTAAATCACAACAAGATTCTTTATTGGCTGCAGTTGAAAAAGGTTGGGTAACTTTGATTGGAGCGACGACTGAAAATCCAAGTTTTGAGGTGATTCCGGCTTTACTTTCGCGTTGTCAGGTTTATGTTTTGAATCCGTTTTCCAAAGAAGATTTATTGTCGCTTTTGGACAGAGCGATGAAAGAAGATACGTACATTTCTTCTAAAAAAATCAAAATCAAAGAATCGGAGGCGCTGTTGCGACTTTCGGGTGGCGATGGAAGAAAGTTATTGAATATTTTTGAATTGGTTGTAAACGCAAGCCCTGAAGGTCAAATTACCATTACCAATGCCAAAGTTTTAGAATTGGTGCAACAAAACACCGTTTTGTATGACAAAACTGGCGAACAACATTATGATATTGTTTCGGCATTTATAAAATCCATCCGTGGAAGTGATCCTAACGGAGCCGTTTATTGGTTGGCGCGAATGATTGAAGGTGGTGAAGATGTGAAATTTATTGCCCGACGAATGCTAATTTTGTCCAGTGAAGATATTGGAAATGCAAATCCAACGGCATTCATTATGGCAAACAATACGTTTCAAGCGGTTTCGACTATTGGCTATCCCGAAAGTAGAATTATCTTGAGTCAGTGTGCCGTTTATTTGGCAACTTCTCCTAAAAGCAATGCGAGTTATATGGCTATTGGTGCGGCTCAGGCTTTGGTAAAACAAACTGGGGATTTGCCTATTCCGATTCATTTGCGAAATGCGCCAACTAAATTAATGAAAGAATTGGGTTATGGTGAAGAGTACCAATATTCGCACGATTATGCTAATAATTTTAGTGAACAGGAATATTTACCAGAGGCTATCTCGAATACTGTTTTATATAATCCCGGAACTAACTCTCGCGAAAATGGAACGAGAGAATTTTTAAAAAATCGTTGGAAGGATAAGTACGGGTATTAGTATCAAGTGATCAGTGGTCAGTGGTCAGTAATTTTGGTTCAGTGGTCAGTAATTTGGGTACTAAAGATTAAAAAATAAATTTTCGGAAATTAATTTTTTGCTTCCTTCTCTGTAATATTCAAAGTACCAAAGATCGTTTTTACCTTTTTGCAAAACACCTCTTTCAATTCCTGCAACTGCAATAAAAACATTTCTTACAGAAGTATTTTTTGCAGATAAAAGTAATTTATTTTCAATATTATATAAATCAAATCCATTTTCTGTTTTCACAACCGTAAGTTTTCTATTCAAATCTTCTGAAGATATTTCACCAACCTCCATTTTTGGAGTTTCTACGATTTTATCAGTTAGTTGAAACTTGTGCGTTTTTAATATTCCGAAATTATCAAACGCCATACGCAATGCCAAGTTATAGGCAACTTGATATTCTTTTTCCGCACTCGTACCTTCTTCTGAAGTTGCAAGAACAGTTCCTTTGCAATCTTTAACCACTACTTTCAACTTTGTAGTAAACATGTTGTTGTTTTCTAAAACATCAATATAAATTTTATTGCAATTGGAAATCACGAATTCATCAGGTGCTGTCTCGTTATTATAATAAGTTTCAAAACCATATTTTTGAAGGTACATTTTGGTAAGTAAATTCAAGTTATACATATTTTCCTCCTTTAAAAATAGGAATTTTGAAGGTACCATGGCATATTTATATCCATTCAAATTTTGAGCAAATCCAACTGCGGTAACCAATAAAAATAATACTAAAAACTTTTTCATTATAGGTGATTTTTTAATTCGATTAATTGCGTTACTTGTTTAACAAGACTCCGTGCTTCTTTGTTATTTTCATTAAAATGGATGGCGTCCATACCGAAATTCAAAGCACCATTTACATCGGCATCTAGGCAATCGCCAATCATAATGCTGTTTTGTTTTTGAGCATTTGCTTTTTGTAAAGCATATTCAAAAATCTTTGGATTTGGTTTTTTAACTCCAGCCATTTCCGAATTGGTAATTGTTTTGAAATACTTATCAATACCCGAATTTTTCATCTTACCAGCTTGCACTTCTTGAAAACCATTGGTAATAATATGCAGAGTATACTTAGCATCTAGATAATCTAGAATTTCAATAGTGCCATCAAAAAGATGGTTGAATTCTGGCAAATAATGAATGTATTCTTTTGAAAGCAAGTCAATTAATTCATCGGATATTTCATATTTTAAAATATCAAAAGTATCTTTTAATCTACCATATCGCAACTGGGTTTGGGTAACTTTTTCGTGACGGTACAATTCCCAATATTTCAAATTCAATGGCACGTAATGTTCCAAGAAAACATCTAAGTCAACTTGGATTTCGTGCTTTTTTAAAACTTTTTCAAATGCTAAAGCAGAATTTTTTTCAAAATCCCAAAGGGTGTGATCTAAATCAAAAAATATATCAGTTATGGTATTATTTATCATTGCTAAAAATTCGTTTATCGAATGGAAAATCTTCTTGTTGTATAATCTTTATTCTTTTAAAATCTTTATGATTAGGGTTTATCAAAAAATTAAATTCGCCTTTTACAACTGCCGATGGCACGCATATAACAGCAAATTCATTTTCTCGAATTAAGGAATCACCTAACTTTTGTGTTTGTACATTCTCTGGAAAAACATTCCAATCTTTATGTAAAATATCTGGATTTAAAGTGAATATTGGAATATCATTTGGAATAAAAACTTTTATCATACAAAAATTAGAAGGCAATGTAGCAAGAGTTAAATGAACCGCAACTTCTGCCATTGCTAACGCTCTATTTTGTGCGGTATAAATAACTTCCGTTCCTTTAGAATTCCAGCGTGCTCCAATTAAAGAGGCACTCTTTCCAGATAAAACTACTGGATATTTTTTATTTTGTAATCTAAAAACCTCCATTATATAAAAATGCCGTAATCAATCTTAAGCAATTCATTCATTACCATCTCTTTTCCATAGGAATCTTTCAATAATTCAAAGGGCACTAAATTTCCTAGTGCAAAATTAGGAGTGTTTAACCATAAATAAAACTGCTCTTCCGAATCAAAAACATCTCTACCTAAAGAAGTTACTTCGGCTAATTCTAAAATTTTTTCCGATGGAATGGATTCAAAAACATAATCTACTTTTGCTTTATTTCGAACCAAAGTTCTTTCGGAAACCCCAAGAAAATCAGCCCAATCTTCTTGTTTAAAAGGGGTTTTTTCTTTTATCAATTCATACAAATAATAAGGAATTCCCTGTCTTATCGAATGAACTATTAGCATTTTATTAGACAAGAAATCTTTATAGGTAAGTTCATTATCTACTAGGGTCAAATTAGATTCTTTTCCTACTTTAGAAACAAAAGTACGAACAGCATTATCTAATTGAATATCGGAGTTTGCGACTAATTTTAACATAATTAAGACATTTGACTTCAAAAATAAGACATTTGTCAATATAAAACAAGTTTTTCTAAAATATTCCGTCGTCGTTAAAACTGTAAAAACCGGTTTCGGTAATGATAATATGATCTAAAACCAGTATATGCATCTGCTGTCCGGCTAGTTTTAGTCTTCTAGTTAGTTCTCTATCTTGGTCACTTGGTTCCAATTTTCCCGAAGGATGGTTATGGGTCAAAATTAGTGAAATTGCATTGTATTCTAATGCAGTTTTAAAAACAATTCTAGGATCTACAACAGTTCCTGTCATTCCGCCTTTAGAAAGTTGCGCTTTATGTAGGACTTTATTGGAATTATTAAGATATAAAACCCAAAATTCTTCGTGGTGCAACTCCCCTATTATGGGTTGCATGATTTGAAAAACTGCTTTGCTGGAAGTGATTTTATCTAGTTCTACAACATCTTCATTTCGTCTGCGTCTTCCTAATTCTAAGGCTGCTGCTATAGAAATGGCTTTGGCTTCTCCAATGCCTTTAAACTCCATCAACTGTTGCACGGATATTTTTCCTAATTGGTTCAAATTATTATTTGTCGAAGCCAAAATACGCTGGCACAATTGCACTGCACTTTCGTTTCGAGAACCTGAACCTATAAGTATGGCAAGCAATTCGGAATCGGATAAAGCAGATTTTCCTTTTAGTAGAAATTTTTCTCGTGGCCGATCATCTTCCGCCCATTGGTTAATTGGTGTGTACATAATTACTTTAGTCTTAATTAGTAATACTAAAATACATTATTCACTAGTAACCTCAAAACAAAACGGCTAGAAACTAACTTTTTCAAATAAAAGCATTCCTTTCTGTAAGAGAAATCTTATTAGAAAACTTGAAATTAATTATAAGAAATTAATAAAAATATTCAAATTTCTGGTTGATCCCATTATTATTATTTATAGTTGAAGTTACCGGAAATCCACTTGAATTATATACATAACTATAATCTGTCATTACAATTGAATTATTATAATTGTTTGTATTTGAAATAGGATTTTGATATGTTCCTCCTACCCTATCAAGTTCAACTTTTAACTTATTAAATCCAATAACATTTTTATTCGGATTATTATGATTATCAAATGTATAAGTTGAGTTACTATTAATAGAGTTTAAATGATCTTGGACATCCATAGAAATAACTTCTTCATTTTGAATAGTAATTATTCCTGTTTTATATAATGTGCTTTGTGTTATTAAATCTCCTTTATAGTATGTAAAATCAACAGTTTGGTTTGCATTATAAGAATACAATCTTTTTTCACAAACATTATTCAACAGCATTTTAAAAGTTGATTCTACTAGATTATTATTTTCATAAGAATATATATATTCAAACATTAAAGTATTATTCAAATCATAAATTTTAATATTTGTTACTAAATCTCCTGAATAAGTGTAAAATATTTTATTGTTTTGACTCACACTTTTTGAAATCTTATTTCCATTATACTCAAATTCGGTAACATTAACTATTGAATTATCATTTTGGTTTTTAGTGATAATTTTTTTTACTAAAACTGGTTGATTACTATCTACAACAACAATATTATGAACATTATCACTAGAACAAGCAGATAATAATATTATCAGTATAAAAACATTTAATAAGGAAATTATTTTTTTCATTTTAGTCTATTTTTAAATTTGAAGTAAAGTTAAATATCTTAACAAAAAACTATTTCATCAACTCCTTTACCTCATCAAAATTCAATCCACCATAATTTCCAGAACTCATAAGTAACAAGGCAGAATTATCGAAATTTTGGTTGAATAAAAAATTCTTAAAATCAGCAGGATTAGTATAAATTATTAAATCATCCCGTTTAAAAGAACTTGCAATTTGTTCGTAGGTCACTTCTTCCAATTGTTTAATTTTAACTGCATCGGGAGAATAGAAAACTACAGCAACATCCGCAGCATCCAGAGCCCCTTGGTATTCTTTAAGGAATTCGGCATTCAAACTACTGTAGGTATGTAATTCCAAACAGGCAATTAATTTTCTGTCGGGATATTGATTTTTAACGGCTTGGGTAGTTGCAGAAACTTTACTTGGTGAATGTGCAAAATCTTTATAAGCGACTTTACCTTTACCTTCAGCAATTTTTTCTAAACGTTTACTGGCTCCTTTAAAGTTGGCAATAGCTTCATAAAAATCAGCTTCGTCAACACCCATACATTGGCAAATCCATTTGGCGCCAGCCAGATTGTTCAAATTATGTGCTCCAAAAACTTCAATTGGCATTGGGCCTTCGGGAGTGTCTAATAAAGTAGTCCCGTCAGCAACGGTATAACTTGGCGTAGTATACGGAATTTTACGAATAGCATTGGTAGTTTCTTCGGCTACTTTTTTAACGGTATCATCTTCTTCATTATAAATTAGAATTCCACCTTTGGTAATTTGATTTGCGAAAATTTCGAATTGCTCTACATAATTTTCAAAGGTTGGAAAAACATTAATATGATCCCAAGCAATTCCTGAAAGTAAGGCAATATTTGGTTGGTATAAATGAAATTTTGGTCGTCTGTCCATTGGAGAAGAAAGGTATTCATCACCTTCCAAAACAATAAAATCATTAGTTTCTGTTAGATGCACCATCGTATCAAAACCTTCTAATTGTGCTCCAACCATATAATCTACTTCGATGTTATGGTAATGCATCACGTGCAAAATCATTGAAGTGATTGTAGTTTTCCCATGGGAACCGCCAATAACTACACGCGTTTTATTTTTAGATTGTTCGTATAGAAACTCTGGATACGAATATATTTTCAAACCTAATTGTTGCGCTTTAAGCAATTCGGGATTGTCTTCTTTGGCGTGCATTCCTAGAATTACGGCTTCAATATCTTGGGTGATTTTTTCAGGAAACCAACCAAGTTCATCTGGCATTAATCCTTTCTTTTCTAAACGGGATTTAGATGGTTCAAAAATAGCGTCGTCACTACCCGTTACATGGTATCCTTTGTTGTGTAATGCAAGTGCTAGATTGTGCATGGCTGCTCCGCCAATAGCGATGAAGTGAAGCCCCCTAACCCCCGAAGGGGGAATGATAGTATTGTCAATAGTATTCATATTTTATTTTTTATAGCCTTTACTCCTCCCCTTTAGGGAGGCTGGGTGGGGCTTATTTTTCAAATTGTTCTTTTAGTTTTTTTGCCTTTACGGAATCTTTAATTTTATTCAAATATAAATTATATAATTTTTGAAAGGTGGTTTTAGAGTTGCCAATTTCATGTGCTTTACTATAATCCTGCTCAGCATTGGAATAGCGTTCAAAATATTCGTTTATATACCCTTGAGAAAGGTAGCCATCTACTTTAGAAAGCGCCATTAATTCATTGGAAAATTTTTGTGCTTTGGCTTCACTACCACCAACTATTCCAGGTATTTGGATGTAAAACATTACTAATGCCCAACGGCATTCTATGTATTTTGGATCGAGTTTGGCAGCCATTAGAAAGGATTTTTCAATATCTGAAATCATTCCTAATGCTTTGAATTTATTAACCGTTTTGGCTTTCATCCCGAGGGAACCACCATATTTATAAAAATAAGTGGCCGTTTTAGGAAACTGAATTTTTAAGGTTTTATAGTATTTAATTGCTTCGTCCCAATTTTTTTGATGGCCTGCAATGTCGCCTAGATATTCTATGGATTTAAAATCTTTGGGATTTTCTTTTAAACACTCTTGAAAAAGCACTTTGGCTTGATCCCATTTTTGTTGTTGGTACAGTTTTTCAGCCTTTTCAAAATCGGTGGTACCAAAAAAATGGAAGGTTAAAAAGAATATAAAAAACTTTAGAAATTGCATAGTTTGGCTATTGAATCTTCAAAAATATGAAATTGATTGTTAATTATCAATGTGTTTATTATTTGTTTACAAAAATGCAACACATTTCCTAATCAGCCCTGATTGAAGTGGAAATCCTGGCATAGCGATAATTGATTGTTGATGTAGATTGCTTCGTTCCTCGCAATGCCAGATTGCAACGGAAAGCAGGAATTGCCAATACCGATAATGCCCAAACCATTCGCTCCTAAAAAAAATTAAGACTATTGGAGTTTTGGTTATATACCTAACAGGTTGAAAAAAACCTGTTAGGATAAATACCAAACAATTCGCTTCGCTACTAAAAAAAACTCCGACTTAAATAAATTAAGTCCGAGTTTTAAGTAAAAACCTATTTGGTTTGTGGATTATTTCACCAAAGTCATTTCGTCAACGATATGTTTCGCGTTAGAGAAGTTCTCTATCACCCATAAAACATAGCGAATATCTACATTAATGGTTCTTTGTAATTTGCTGTCGAAAATTACATCACCGGCCATGGCTTCGATGTTTCCATCAAAAGCAATACCTATTAATTCTCCTTTTCCGTTAAGAACTGGAGAACCAGAATTTCCACCAGTGATGTCATTATCGGTCAAGAAATTCACGTGAAGCGAACCGTCTTTATCGCCATAACGACCGTAATCTTTATTTTTAGCCATTTCTAAAACACGGGTTGGAAGGTCAAATTCTTCATCACCTTTTTTGTATTTTTTTACTTGACTGTCTAAAGTAGTGTAGTTGTTGATTTTGGCATCGTTGCGTTTATCGGCAGGCAATGCACGAACTTTTCCGTAAGTTAAACGCAACGTAGAGTTTGCATCTGGATATTTAATAGTTCCGATTTTAGACTCACGTAAACCTTCTACCAATAGGCGGAAGGAAGCACCGTAATCGTTTTGTGCTTTTGCAATTTCATCGGATTTAGAATTGAAATGGGCTGTCATATCATTAGATAAAACATATAATGGATCATTATCTAAAAGACCTTGACTTGGCGCTTGTAGGAATGCTTTTACTTTATCTAAAGAAGAAAAAAGACTTAAATCGATAGTAGCATTTGCATATTTAGTAAAGTCGTTGTTGTTTTCATCTCCAATTTTCTTAACTAAAGGTGCAATTGCATATCCTGTAGATTTGGTAGCATACAAATGTAATTGTGCTGCCAATAAATCTTTTTCTGCAGGAAGGTATAAATCTTCGTAGAATTTAGTTGCAAATTCTAGGATACCTGGTGTTAAAGTTGCACGTTTTGCAGCATCTGCTTTAACATAAGTATCTAATTGTTTTCCTAAACTTCTTCCTACTGGACCTAAAGCAGAGGTTCTGAACAATTGAGAAAGATAATTATCGTGACGCGATTTTTCATTAGTTAAAGCGTAGTATTTATTTATTGTAGAAACTACTGCTCCGTATTTGGCTTTGTTTTCTGGCTTGTTAGCCCATTTGTCAAATTTTGCTTCTTGAGCCGCTTTAGATTTGGCAGTTCCAAATTTAGAAAGTGCATCAATCATTCCTTGGCGATTTTTCCAGTAATTGGCAGTAGAAGCATATTTAGAAGCATAAACTAAACGAAGTGCATCGCTCATTTCCATATATTTCTTCATATTGTCCATGCCGGTTTTAGCACCTTCTACCCAAGCAGGATAAGCAAATTTTACGTTTTGTTCGATTCCGCTTGCTGGCATCCAACGATTAGTTCTTCCTGGGTAACCAAGAATCATTGCAAAATCACCTTCTTTTACTCCAGATAAATTTACTGGTAAATAGTGTTTTGGTTGTAATGGAACGTTGCTAGTAGAATAATCTGCAGGGTTACCATCTTTATCTGCGTAAACTCTAAACATAGAGAAATCGGCAGTTTGACGAGGCCATTCCCAGTTGTCAGTATCTCCTCCAAATTTTCCTAAACTTTCTGGTGGCACTCCAACTAAACGAACGTCTTTATAATCTTGGTAAACAAAATAGTAGTATTCGTTTCCTTGAAAAAATGGACGAACTGAAACAGTATATTTTCCACCTTCGTTGTTTTCTTTTTCGATAAGAGCGATTTCGGCATTGATTGCTTTTTCTCTATCGGCTTCACTCATAGAAGGATTTACTTTTGCTAAAATTCGTTTAGAACAATCGTCCATACGAACAAAGAAACGAACGTATAAACTAGATGGTTTTTTCTCCGCGGCTCTATTGGCAGCCCAAAATCCGTTTTTTAATAAATTGTTTTCAGCAGTAGAAAGTTCGGCAATACCATCGTAACCACAGTGGTGGTTGGTAAGGACTAAACCATCTTTTGAAATAATTTCGGCAGTACAACCTCCGTTAAATTGCACTATGGCATCTTTTAAACTGTGGTGGTTGATGCTGTAAATTTCTTCGGCTGTTAATTGCAAGCCCATTTTTTCCATGTCGCGGTGGTTCAAACGTTCGATGAACATTAAAAACCACATACCTTCATCTGCTTTTACGCTTGTTGGGATAAGCATAATTGCAACAAGAAGGGATAAAATAATTTTCTTCATTTTGTTATTAGTATAAGGTTATTTGTTTGTTTGCTACTAGTCGGATAAAAGTGTCAATTGTTACAATTTAAAATTTATTTGGGACGAATAGTGGTGCGAAATTACTATTTTTTGTGGGATTTTTTCCCAAAGTTGAAAAGGATTTTGTGGGAAACAAAAAAGTCCCGAAAATTTCGAGACTTAAAAGTGTAACTATAAAATAGTACTATTAAATATTATGGCTGTTTTCTGGCTTATCGTCTTCCACATTAAGCATTTCCCAAAGTTTGTCTTTTAACTCGGTTAATCCTTGTTGTGCAACCGAAGATATAAACAAATAAGGAGTTCCTTTAAAGTCTATATCCAATTGTTGTTTCATTTCGGCTTTTAATTCGTCGTCAAGCATATCGCATTTCGATATTACAACCAATCGGTCCTTATCTAGCATCTCGGGATTGTAACGACGTAATTCATCCAAAAGGATTTCATATTCTTTTTTGATATTATCGGCATCGGCAGGAACTAAAAATAACAAGGTAGAGTTTCTTTCGATGTGACGTAAAAAATAATGACCAAGACCTTTTCCTTCGGCAGCACCTTCAATAATTCCGGGGATATCGGCAATTACAAACGATTGAAATTCACGGTATGCAACAATTCCTAAATTTGGTTTTAGAGTTGTAAAAGCATAATCGGCAATTTTTGGTTTTGCAGAAGTTAATACCGAAAGCAAAGTAGATTTTCCTGCATTTGGAAATCCAACTAAACCTACATCGGCAAGTACTTTAAGTTCTAAAATAACATCCAATTCTTGCGATGGTAAGCCTGGTTGGGAATATCTTGGAGTTTGGTTAGTAGAACTTCTAAAATTCCAGTTTCCTAATCCGCCTTTTCCTCCTTGAGCAAGAATTCTTACCTCATCGTGTTCGGTGATTTCAAACAAGATTTCTCCTGTTTCAATATCTCTAACCACGGTACCAAGAGGCACTTCTACAAATTTATCTTCTCCGTCGTGACCGGTACTTCTGGAACTTCCTCCATCGCCACCATGACCACCACGCATGTGTTTTACAAATTTTAAATGGAATAAAGTCCAAAGACTTTTGTTTCCTTTTAAATAAACATGACCTCCACGACCACCATCACCTCCATCGGGACCACCTTTTTCTATAAATTTTTCTCTATGCAAATGCGTAGATCCTTTACCTCCTCTACCGGAAGTAACATATATTTTTACGTAGTCTACAAAATTTCCTTCTGTCATTTTATTTAGTGTTCAGTCATCAGCGTTCAGTATTCCGTTATTTAGATTATCTAAAACATACCACCAAAGCTAACAACAATTTAATTTATCAATGAACACTGCTAAGTTATCAGTAGAAACTGAATACTGAACATTGAACACTGAATACTTTTTTATTCTTTATATGCTTTTATTAATACTTTATCAATTTTAGCGCCATCCATTTTTTGGGCTTCAAATTCTAGTTTGTTCCAAATTAATTTCTCTCCTTGCTTTGGAATGGAACCTAATTCAGTTATGAAAAATCCGCTAACGGTAGTTACTTCATAATCATTGGTTAGATCATCCATATCGAAAAAAGTAAGGAAATCGTGCAACGAATAGGGACCATCTACCAACCAAGTACCGTCGTCATTGGCTACTAATTTATATTCGTCGTCGTCAAAATCGGAAGCATCTCCAACTAAGGCTTCTAGGATATCATCTAGAGTAATTATTCCTTGAAAAACAGCATGCTCATCTACTATAAAAGCATAATGAACGCGGGTTTTTTTGAAATTTTCTAAGGCCTTGTATGCCGAAGTTTGCTCGATTAAATAAACCGGATCTTTCGCGATATCTTCTAATTTAAAGTTTCCTTTATCAAAATTAGAAAACAAATCTTTAAGAGTAACAACCCCTATAATTTCGTCTAAACTGTCTTTACAAACCGGAAAAACCGAATGCAACTCGTTTAAAACTTTTGCTTTTATTTCTGCTAAACTATCCTCCACCGATAAATACACTATATCGGAACGGTGAGTCATTAGAGAATTAATTTTTCTGTCACCAATATGAAAAACGCGCTCTAAAATGTCTTGCTCAATCTCTTGCACCTCGCCTACTTCAGTCCCTTCTTTTATGATGGCTTTAATTTCATCTTCAGTTACTTTACCGTCGGCAGTAGGTTTTATATTAAATAATTTCAACAATGCATCGGTAGAAATCGTTAACAACCAAATGAACGGAGCGGTTAATTGTGAAATGATTTTCATAGGAACTGCCATTCCTTTGGCAATAGTTTCAGGGTAATTCAACCCAATTCGTTTTGGTAATAATTCACCTAAAACTAAGGAGAAAAATGTTAAGATTACTACTACAATTCCGACCGCAATTGAATGCGCATATAATTTTAAATCTCCAAAAGTGCTAATAAAATTTTGTACCTCTGTGGTTATTTTATCTCCCGAATAAATTCCGGTTAAGATACTAATTAGGGTAATTCCAATTTGAACTGTAGAAAGCAGTTTATTAGGAGAATTGACCAAATCTAAAGCCACTTTAGCGTTAGCGTTTCCTTTTTTTGCAGCAGTTTCTAAACGACTTTTTCTTGCCGAAATCAAAGCGATTTCCGACATAGAGAAAATGCCGTTAAGCAGAATTAAAAAAAGTATTATTAAAAGTTCCATAATATAAAATTACAAAAAAAGAGCCTGAATCCCGAGTTCCGGAAATAGCTCCTTTTCTGTGTGCAAATATCGAAAAAAAAATTGAATGCCCGAAATTTATCTCGAACCCTTATAATTAACTATAAATTATCAAAAACCAAGTTCAATCTTTCGTTAACTTCTGCTATGGTTCCAATACCATTTACTGCATGAAATTTACCTTGACCTTTATAATAATCCATTAAAGGGGCAGTTTTTTCATTGTATTCTTGGTAGCGGTTTCTAATTTTTTCTTCGTCTTGATCGTCGGGTCTTCCAGAAGTTTTTCCTCTTTCTAATAATCGAGCAACCAATACAGAATCATCAGCATCTAGAGCTACTGTTGCGGTAACACTTTGCCCTTTGGATTCTAAAAATTGATCTAACGCTGCTGCTTGTGCTAAAGTTCTTGGAAAACCATCGAATAAAAATCCAGCAGAATCTGGGTTTTTATCTACTTCGCTTTGCAACATTTTAATGGTTACTTCATCTGGAACTAAATCGCCTTTATCCATAAAGGTTTTGGCTAATTTTCCTAAATCGGTGTCGTTTTTAATATTGAATCTAAAAATATCTCCAGTAGAAAGATGTGTTAAATTGTATTTTTCTTTTAAAAATTCTGCTTGTGTGCCTTTTCCTGCACCTGGTTTTCCGAAAAGAACGATGTTAATCATAATGTAGTTATTTTAAATTCCAAATTTGGAAAGTCTTAATTCTTAATACTCTAATCTTAATACTTATTGTGCTAATTGGTAAACATCGGCTAAATTTCTTCCTAATCCGTCGTAGTCTAAACCATATCCAACGATGAATTTATTTGGAATTCGAATTCCGATATAATCAATTTTGATATCTTTTTTGTAGGCTTCTGGTTTGAAGAAAAGCGTTGCGATTTTAAGATGTTTTACCTTTTTCTCTTTGAAAATTGCTTTTAATTCTTCAATAGTATTTCCAGTATCTACAATATCTTCAACAATAACAACGGTTCTTCCTTCTAGATTTTCGTTTATTCCGATAAGTTGTTTTACAGTATTAGTAGATTCTGTCCCATCGTAAGAAGATAATTTCATGAAACTTACTTCACACATTCCTCGATAATGCTTCATCAAATCAGACAAAACCATAAAAGAACCATTAAGAATTCCTACAAAAACAGGGATTTCGTCAAAGAAATCGTCGTCCATTTGTTTGGCCATATTTGCAATTGCAAAATCAATTTCTTCTGAAGAAATAAAAGGCACAAAAGATTTATCGTGAAGGTGTATCATTTTTTTAAAATTTGAATAAGATGCAAATTTAAAGAAGTAAAAACTATTACGTTGCAAGTATTTCTGTTTTTTTGCTAAATTGATATATTTCAAAATGAATAAGTTAATTCTATGAGAGAATTATTCGACCTTGATTTTTTTTGAAGTGGAAGAAATTTTGAAAAATTTGAAATAATTTGTATATTTGAAAATCAAATAATTACGCTTATAATTATGACAATTCAAGAAAAAAAACAGGCCATAATAGAAAAAGTTACCAATTCTAATTCTGATGAATTTATTACATTGTTGTATTATAACATGAATAAAGAAATAAAATGTGACGAAACCGATGAAGGTAAAAACCTGATAAACATTCTTTTAGAAAAGTCCCAACAAGAAGCAATAGAAGGGAAAACGTCCTCATTTGAAAATGTTTTAAATGATGTAAAAGAAAAATATGGTTTAAAATGATTAGAATTGAAATATCAGATTTAGCGAAAATCACATTTCAAGAAGTTTCAGCATTTATATATTTTTTTATGGAGCAAAAAAATACTTCAAGATTTTGTGGATATTGTTTCAAACACTAAAAATCTATTGCTAACAAATCCTTACTTAGGAAAACCATATTCCAAAAACATTCGCAAAATTATTCTTCATAAAAACGCTTCAATGTACTATGAATATGATGAAGAAAACAAAATCATTACGATCCTACTTTTCAATGACAATCGCCAAAACCCAGAAAGTTATTTGAAATTAATTTAATTATTACGTACATTTGTGGAAACTATACGTATATGAATACTAAACTTACCTTATCGTTAGAAAAAGAAGTCATAGAAAAAGCAAAAATCTATGCTAAAGGAACTGGCAGAAGTTTATCTGAAATGGTAGAAAATTACTTCAAAAGTTTGGTTGTTAAACCTGAAGAAAAAGACATTCATCCTAAGGTTAAAAAATTGATAGGAAGAATCACACTTCCTGAAGATTTTGACATTAAAAAAGCAAGGGAAGAACATTATAAAGAAAAGTATGGAATATAAACATATATTCTTAGATACTAATATTTTAGTAGATATTGTTGCCAATAGAAATCCATTTTCAAAGTCCGCTATTGCCATTTTTGATTATTGTCAAAGAAAGAAAGTTAAACTATATTCAACTTCTCATTCTGTTGCGACTATGCATTACATCGCAAAAAAAATGGTTGATGAAAAAGAATTACGTTCCATAATCGAGGATTTATTAGATACTATTTCTATCCTTGCGGTTACAGAATTAACACTACGAAAAAGCCTAAAATCGAATCATAAGGATTTTGAAGATGCTATTCAAATAGTTTCTGCGCAATCTATTCACAACATGGATTGCATTATTACAAGAGATTTGAAAGACTATAAACATGCCGAAATAAAGGTATTAACTCCAGATGATTTTTTAAATACATTAAACTAAATAACTACAACAACACAACAATGAATTATTTCTCTTCCGATTTTAAACTAGGGATTCTTGGTGGCGGACAATTAGGCAAAATGCTATTGGCCGAAACTCGAAAATTTGATATTCAAACTTATATTTTAGATCCGAGCAAAGAAGCGCCTAGTCAATTTGGAGCAACTCAGTTTTTTATTGGCGATTTAATGGATTTCGATGCCGTTTATCAATTTGGTAAAAAAGTAAATCTATTAACAATTGAAATTGAAAATGTAAATCTTGATGCTTTAGATAAACTAGAAGCCGAAGGTTTACCTGTTTTTCCTTCGCCAAAAACCTTGCGATTAATTCAGAATAAAGGAATCCAAAAAGATTTTTATGTTGCAAACAATATTCCAACTTCCTCATTTGAAAAATTTGAAAATTTAGAAAATCTAAAATCTAACTTTCAAAATCTAAAATTGCCTTTCGTATGGAAATGCACGCAATTTGGTTACGATGGTACTGGCGTAAAAGTAGTCCGAACTGCTTCCGATTTAGAAAACCTTCCTAATGTGGAATGTATTGCCGAGGAAATGATTCCGTTTCAAAACGAACTAGCAGTTATTGTTGCACGCTCTGCTTCGGGGGAAGTAAAAACCTATCCAGTGGTAGAAATGGAATTCCACCCCGAAGCCAATCAGGTAGAATATGTACTTTGTCCTGCCCGAATTAGTGCTGCCGTTGCCCAAAAAGCACAAGAAATCGCCTTACAAGTTTCAACAGCCTTCAACCATGTCGGTCTTTTGGCTGTAGAAATGTTTCAAACCCAAGACGATGAAATTTTGGTTAATGAAGTTGCACCTAGACCACACAATTCAGGGCATCACACCATTGAAGCAAGTTATACCTCGCAATTTGAAAACCATTTACGAGCCATTTTAAACCTTCCTTTAGGAAATACTGCTAGTAAAGTTGTTGGAATTATGGTAAATTTGGTGGGTGAAGAAGGATTTTCTGGACCTGTTATTTATCAAAACATTGAAAAAATAATGGCAATTGACGGCGTAACGCCTCATATTTATGGCAAAAAAGAAACACGCCCTTTTAGAAAAATGGGACACGTTACCATTGTAAATGAAGATATGACAGAAGCAAGAAAAATCGCTGAAGAAGTTAAGAATAGTATAAGAGTGATAAGCCCCCCAACCCCCGAAGGGGGAGTTTAGACTCGTTAAAAATAAAAATAACTAAAACCCCTACTCACCCCTAGTAGGAATTCCCCATTCGGGGGTTAGGGGGCTAATATGAAAGTAGCAATTATAATGGGTTCCATATCCGATATGCCCGTAATGCAAGAAGCAATCGAAATCCTAAAAGGATTTGATATTGAAATTGAAGTCGATATTGTTTCGGCACACAGAACGCCCGAAAAACTTTTTGATTTTAGTAAAAACGCACACACTCGCGGTATCTCTGTAATTATTGCAGGTGCTGGTGGCGCAGCCCATTTACCAGGAATGGTCGCTTCTATGTCGCCATTGCCAGTGATTGGAGTTCCGGTAAAATCGAGCAATTCTATAGATGGTTGGGATTCGGTTTTGTCTATTTTGCAAATGCCAGGTGGTGTTCCCGTGGCAACGGTTGCGCTAAACGGAGCCAAAAATGCCGGAATTCTAGCCGCTCAAATCATCGGAACCTCCGATAAATGCGTGCTTGACAAGATCATTTTCTATAAAGAAAGCCTAAAAGAAGCCGTAAACAAAGCCGCTTCTGAATTGAAAAAATAATAAATAACTATGAATAACCATTCTCAAGTACGGACAGGTCGCGACCTGTCCCTACCATTCAAAACAAAACACAATACAGCACCATTTTCACAAATAAAATTAGAAGATTATAAGCCTGCATTTATTGAAAATATAGCAAATGCTAGAGCCGAAATTGATGCAATAACCAACAATCCCGAAGCACCAACCTTTGAAAACACCATCGTTGCTTTAGATTTTTCTGGAGACGCATTGGATCGACTTTCGTCTATATTCTTCAATTTAAATTCGGCAGAAACTTGTGACGAAATGCAAAAAATTGCACAAGAAGTTTCTCCTTTATTAACTGCATTCGGAAATGATATTTCGTTAAATGAAGATTTATTTAAACGAGTAAAGGAAGTGCACGATCAAAAAGAAAATCTGACTTTAACTCCGGAACAAGCCACTTTATTAGACAAAAAATACAAAAGTTTTGCTCGAAATGGCGCCTTACTTCCCGAAGATAAAAAAGCAAAATTACGCGAAATTGATACCGAATTAGCCAAATTAAAATTAACTTATGGCGAAAACGTTTTGGCGGAAACCAACAACTATCAATTACATATTACCAACGAAGCCGATTTAAAAGGTTTGCCTGACGGCGCTAAAGAAATGGCGCGTTCCTTAGCAAAATCCAAAGAATTAGAAGGTTGGATTTTTACCTTAGATTTTCCAAGTTATTTGCCATTTGTAACCTATATCGACAACAGAGAATTGCGAAAAGAGATGGCAATTGCTGCGGGTAAAAAAGCATTTCAAGGAAACGAATTCGACAACAAAGAAATCACTTTAAAGATTGCAAAATTGCGATATGACCGTGCTAATTTATTAGGCTATGCCACCCATTCGCATTTTGTTTTAGAAGAACGAATGGCTCAAAATCCGGAAAAAGTAAAATCATTTCTAAAAGATTTACTTGAAAAAGCAAAACCAGCAGCCGAAAGAGAAATGGCACAATTAACTGCTTTTGCAAAAGAGTTGGATGGCGTGGAACTATTAGAAAAATGGGATGGTTCGTATTATTCTGAAAAATTGAAACAAAAATTATTCAGTTTGGACGATGAATTATTGAAGCCCTATTTTAAATTAGAAAATGTTTTAAACGGAGCATTTACAGTAGCCGAAAAACTATACGGAATAACATTTAAAGAAGTTTTTGATATTGATAAATACCACGAAGAAGTTCAAACATTTGAGGTTTTAGACGAAGAAAAAAATCTAGTTGCTGTCTTCTACTCCGATTTTTTTCCAAGAAAAGGAAAACGAAATGGCGCTTGGATGACTTCCTACAAATCACAATCGGTAAAAAATGGCGTTAATGAAAGACCCCATGTTTCTATTGTTTGTAATTTCACTCCTCCTACCGAGACCAAACCTTCCTTATTAACGTTTAACGAAGTAACTACCTTATTTCATGAATTTGGCCATGCGCTTCATGGTATGTTAGCCAATACCACTTACCCAAGTTTATCAGGAACTTCGGTTTATTGGGACTTTGTGGAATTACCAAGTCAGGTGATGGAAAACTGGTGCTACGAACCAGAAGCATTAGCATTGTTTGCTAATCATTATGAAACTGGCGAAATTATTCCGCAGATTTATGTGGAGAAAATCAAAGAAAGTGCAAGTTTCTTAGAAGGAATGGCAACCTTACGCCAATTGAGTTTCGGAATTCTAGACATGGCTTTTCACAGCAATAATCCAAGTGAAATTACCGATATCAAAGCATTTGAAAAACAAGCCATGGAAGGCACAACTTTATATCCAGACGTTGCTGAAAACTGTATGAGCGTTTCCTTCTCACATATTTTTCAAGGTGGATATTCTTCCGGATATTATAGTTACAAATGGGCCGAAGTTTTGGATGCTGATGCCTTTGCATATTTTCAAGAAAAAGGAATTTTCAATAAAGAAGTGGCTACAAAATTCAAAGAAAATGTACTCTCCAAAGGTGGCACCGAATTGCCAATGGAATTATACAAACGTTTTAGAGGTCATGAACCAAATGCTGATGCGTTGTTAAAACGTGCGGGATTGGTGTAGATTTCTTAAATATTTCAAACCGAGGTTTAACGCTTCGGTTTATTTTTAAAATAAACTTTCATTTTTTATTGAAACTTCAAAAACATTTATTACATTTGCACTATGGAATACCAAGAAGCAAAAATTAAATTCGTTCAAACCTGGGGAGCACTAGGTTCGCAATGGGGAATTAACAAAACCATGGCGCAAATTCATGCCTTTTTAATGGTAAGTTATGAGCCTGCTTCTATGGAAGATATTATGGATGAATTGCAAATTTCTCGCGGAAATGCCTCTATGAATTTAAGAGCATTAATGGATTGGGGAATTGTTTATAAAGAATATAAAACTGGCGAACGAAGAGAATTTTTTACTGCAGAAAAAGACTTAGATGAATTGGCAGTAAAAATTTCAAGAGAACGAAGCAAGCGCGAAATTAAACCGGCATTAAAAGTACTTAAAGAAGTTTCTTCCATCAATGCCAATGCAACTGCAGAAGAAAGACATTTTGTAGATCAAACTACTAAATTATATGATTTTGTTTTACAAGCAGATAATGTTTTGGACAAAATCACTGAATACAAAGATAATTGGTTGGCACAATTACTTGTCAAATTCATGAAAAAACCTTAGCAAGGAAATTAATAAAGAGAAAACGGTAAAAAGGTTTTTCAATGAGACCAATAAAAAACAAATAACAAAACCGAATTAAAAGTAAAAAAATTTAATCAAAACTTTCATTTTTTTCTGAAAGTTTAAAACAAAAATAATTATGAGTTTCTTAACCGCAGAATGGAATGATTTGGCATTATTCAATTATGAAATTGATCCTGAACTACTAAAAGAATACGTTCCAATTGGAACTGAACTCGACCTATGGAACGACAGATGCTACATAAGTTTGATAGGTTTTATGTTTGAAGAAGTGAAAATTTTAGGGTTGAAAATTCCGCTACATGTAAACTTTGAAGAAGTAAATTTGCGCTTTTATGTAAAACGATTGGAAAATGGAATTTGGAAACGTGGGGTTGTTTTTATTAAAGAAATTGTTCCGAAGCGTGCTATTTCTATTGTTGCAAATACTTTGTATAAAGAACATTATCAAACCTTGAAAATGAGAAATTCAAGAAGCGAAAATGAAACTTCCAAAATATTTAAATACAGTTGGAGGAAAAATAAAAAATGGAATTCAATTGAAATGATAACAGCAAAAAATCCAATTCCAATAGATATAAATTCCGAAGCAGAGTTTATCACCGAACATTATTTTGGATATACCAAATATAACAAGAAAACAACAATTGAATATGGTGTTACGCATCCAAGATGGGAGCAATTAGAAGTACTAAATTACACCATTGATGTAGATTTTACATGTACTTATGGAAACGAATTTAGTTTTCTTCAAAACTTAAAACCAACATCTGCAATGCTAGCAAAAGGATCTAAAATTACGATTGAAAATAAAAAGATACTATCATGAAAAAATTAGAAAATCAAACCCTACTTTATGATGAAGATTGTCCAATATGCAATATCTACACCTCAAAACTTATTAAAGCCGGAATGGTGGATGAAAACGGTAGAAAACCCTATTCTGAAATAAATGAAAAAGAAGAAATATACATCGACTTAAAGAGAGCAACGAATGAAATTGCTTTAGTAGATTCCAAAAACAAAACGGTACTTTATGGTGTGGATGGTTTACTAAAAGTATTTGGACATTCTTATCCATTAATTGAAAAAATAGGCACAATAAAACCAATCAATTATGTGCTTAAAAAAATGTATAAATTCATTTCCTACAATAGAAAAGTAATTGCTCCAAGTAGAGAAAAAAAGGATATTACATTGAAGTGCATTCCAGATTTTAATTATAAATATCGATTTTTATATCTAACCTTCGCAAGTATAATTACAACATTAGTTTTATATAATTATTCCAATTTATTTACTTTTTTACCAAAAGCCAACATGGGTAGAGAGTTCCTTTTAACCTTAGGTCAAATGGTGTTTCAAGGAATTTTTTTAATACACCTAAAAGGAGACAAAATTATAAATTACCTAGGAAATTTAATGACGGTTTCCTTGATGGGATCTTTACTATTACTGCCAATTTTACTAGTTTCAATATTTTTAAAAATACCCGAAACTTTAACTTTAATATGGTTTGTTGTAACTGTATTTCTAATGCTATTAGAACATTACAGAAGAATGAAAATTTTAGAATTGCCTTTTCATTTATCCATAACTTGGATAGTTTATAGAATCATTGCTCTTCTATTAATTTTAAATTTACACTAATGAATAAATTAATTATTGCTGCAGGAACAGGTTTTTTAGGTCAGGTTTTAGCAAATTATTTCAAAGATAAATTCCAAGAAATTGTAATATTAACTAGAGGGAAATCTGAAATAAAAGATGGAATTCGTTATGTAAATTGGGATGCGAAAACACTATCCGATTGGAAAAACGAACTAGAAAACTCTACCATATTAATAAATCTGGCTGGAAAATCAGTAGATTGCAGATACAACGAACATAACAAAAGAGAAATTTTAGCATCTCGAATAGATAGCACAAAAATATTGAATGAAGCCGTTTTACAATGTAAAAACCCACCAAAACATTGGCTGAATTCTTCAACATCTACGATCTATAGATTTTCATTAGACAAACAAATGGACGAAGTTTCTGGAGAAATTGGCGATGATTTTTCAATGAATGTTGCTAAAGAATGGGAAAAAGTATTTTTGGAAATGGAAACTCCCAAAACTATAAAAACAACTTTACGAACATCTATTGTATTAGGCAAAAAAGGAGGTGCTTTTATCCCTTTAAAAAGATTAACCAAATTAGGGTTAGGAGGAAAACAAGGAAAAGGAAATCAATTCATAAGTTGGATTCACGAAACAGATTATGCCAGAGGAATAGAATTTATTATTGAAAAAGAAGTAAGTGGAATTGTAAATATTGTGTCGCCGAAACCTATTTCCAACAAAGATTTTATGTGCCATTTACGGAATGCGCTGAAAATTCCAATTGGAATTCCAACTCCAACATGCTTACTTACTATAGGAGCCAAATTGATAGGAACAGAAACCGAATTAATCTTAAAAAGTAGAAATGTCATTCCGAAAAAATTACTTGAAAATGGTTTTCAATTTGAATATGAAACTTTAGAAAAAACATTCAAAAATTTAATAGCAAAACAAAACCAATGAACCTCAACATTATCGGTTATGTAATTTACTTATTAATAACCACAATAATCATTTTAAAAGTTGGAAAGATTTGTTATAAAAACGGAAATGTGTATGTAGCACAACTTATTCCAAATCACATAGATTTATGTCATAAAACGAATCAAATCCTACTCGTAGGTTATTATCTAATAAACATTGGTTATTGTGCAATGACATTGATTTCTTGGAAAAAAATACTTTCTATAAATAACTTAATCGAAGTCATTTCAATAAAATCAGCAATTATAATTTGTAGTATTGCGGTTTTACATTACATCAACATTTTTATTCTTACTAAATACATTCAAAAAATAATCAACTAAATATTTTCATTATGAACACTACAAAAATTCTAATCGGCTATGCAGTTTATTTACCAATTGCTTTATTTTTAACTTATTATGTTTCTAAAACACTTTTCAGAAACAGCAAAGTATATATGATGGACATTTTTAATAGTCGGGAAGAAATTGCAAACGCAACAAACAAACTATTTGAAACAGGATTTTATTTGTTAAACATTGGATTTGCATTGATGATTTTAAAAATCAGTGAAAACAAAAATGATTATCAAACTTTAATTGAAGCTTTAAGTTATAAAATTGGTGGATTTTCAATTTATTTGGGAATAATGTTATTCTTTAATTTGTATTTTTTCTTTAGAGGAAAACGAAAAGCCAGAGAAACAAAAGTAGAAGAAAGAATAGTTTCTAATGCTTAATATTTCAACACTAACTCCAACAGAGTTAAAAACTCTGTTGGAGTTGATTATTTAAAAAGAACTAAAAATACCCACCAAAAATCGGCACACTTTCCACCAATATTTTAATGAAAACTTTATAAACATTTCGTTTTTAACTACTTATCATGAATGTTTTTGTTAGTCTATTACAGCTACAACTAGACCAAAGTTATGAATGCCAACTCATTAAAATATTTTGGAGAAAAGAAAAACAGTTCGATTTATTACCCCAAAACCTCTTCATGTTTTACAATATAACTAAGCGCTTCTTTGACAACATCATTCAAATTTAAGCCTTTTTTTGATGCTAAAATAGCGGTTTTTTGATGTAATTCCTGTGAAACTCTAACGTTAAAAGAGCCTTTAAAAACTTTATCCGGAGATTTGTTTAGCGCTTTACAGGTTTCTAAATAATCGTTCACAGAGTCTTCAAAAACAGCAGACAATTCGTCTACCGAAGTACCTTCAAAAGTTACTAAATCCTTTATTCCTTGAATTTTACCATAAAAGATTTTATCTTCCGCAGAAAAATCAACTGTTCCAATATATCCTTTAAATTCTAAATAATTTTTCATTTCTACAATTTTAAATAATCAATAATTATATTCAACTGATACGATTTCAATACTTTTTGCGGATGGGGTTCATGCAGGCTAATAATTTGATTATCACTATTTACAAATTTTCGTCTTGAACCTCCTGTTTTTCCGGGTGCAATTTGTTCAAAACCAAAATAAGTTAAAACCTTAAGCATTTCATCCCAAGTAAAATCTTTTGGTCTCGATCTTAATTTTTCAATTAATTTTTCAACTTTACTCATACAAATATAGCGTTTAT
Organism: Flavobacteriaceae bacterium; assembly: GCA_947451525.1. GTDB lineage: Bacteria > Bacteroidota > Bacteroidia > Flavobacteriales > Flavobacteriaceae > Flavobacterium. Next base: position 27,064 of record CANFZM010000016.1, on the reverse strand, counting down.
TTTATTTGCAACTAAAAATTAGTTACATATTTTTGTGTTAAAAATAGATTATGATTTATTTTACAACTCAAAATTACAAATTATCTAATACCAAAACTAAAACCCACCATAAAATTGGCACACTTTCCACCCAAAAAGAAGTATAATATTTAGATCGAAAGGGATTTACAAAAGCCAAGAAAAGTCCAATTACAATAGCAATAGCAAAAATCAAATTCAACATCAAATAAGAATGTTGGAAATTACTATTAAAAAATTCCAATCCACAAAAAACAAGCAGTAATATAAATCCCAATATTTTAGTCCTCTTCACTCCTATTTGCTGCGGAACGGTTTTTAGATTCGGATCGTCCTTTTGTAAATCGATTATTTCAAAGATTAAAACCAATACAAAAATCAATAGAAACCGTTGTACACATTTCAAATAAAAATCAGAAGTAATCGCAATTTCTGCATTAATTATTGGTAAAGCCATAGTCACTCCAACCCAACATAAAGCAACAATATAAATCTTAATTCCAGCCCAATTACGAGCATTTCTTCTATTCGGAAAAAAGGGCAACGTATACAATAAGGTAATAACAAGAAACAAGAAACCAATAATCTTTGTCGTTTGTTTCAATTGAAAAAAATAATATCCGGTGGCAATCAAAGAAATCATACTGATGAAAGCAATACCCATGAGTTCCCTTCGCATTTGCAGTTTTTGAGTTCGAGCCAAAGCATCGTATTTCACAAAATTATAACCAACAATAGTTCCGAAAAAAGCAAAATAAAGTGTCGGTTTATCTTCTGAAATGTGAAATATAAATTGCGTCATTCGAACCAACGAATACACCGAAAAAGCAATATGAATACTGCTGTTAATATAGAAATCAAGAAGTTTTTTCGGAAATTGCATATTGCAAAATTAATCATTCTGTTAATAAACCCTCAAATTGGTTAACAAATTCTCATAACATTACAACTTGTTTAAGATAAAAATAGAAGTTTAATAATTACTTTTGTGTGCTTTAAATTTATATCCTAAATATAAAGACAACACACAACAAACTTACCTTTATTTCTATTTAATGAAAACAGACGCATTTGCTTTACGCCATTTAGGTCCTCGTGAAAGTGACCTTCAAAATATGTTTAAAACCATTGGAGTTGAAACATTAGACCAATTAATTTCTGAAACTGTACCAAGCGCTATCCGTTTGAAAAAGAATTTAGATTTGGATGCACCAATGACCGAATACGAATATTTAACTCATATTCAGGAATTAGGAAAAAAGAATAAAGTTTTTAAATCGTACATAGGTTTAGGATACCACCCAACAATTATACCTGCTGTTATTCAGAGAAATATTTTTGAAAATCCAGGATGGTACACGGCATACACGCCCTACCAAGCAGAGATTGCTCAAGGTCGTTTGGAGGCTATTTTGAATTTTCAAACTACTATTATCGAATTAACAGGCATGCAAATTGCCAATGCTTCCCTTTTGGATGAAGGAACTTCTGCTGCAGAAGCAATGGCATTATTGTTTGACGTTCGTTCTCGTGATCAAAAGAAAAATAATGTAGTTAAATTCTTTGTTTCAGAAGAAGTTTTACCACAAACTATATCGGTTTTACAAACTCGTTCTACCCCAAAAGGAATTGAATTAGTTATTGGAAACCACGAAACTTTCGATTTTTCATCGGATTTCTTTGGTGCTATTTTACAATATCCGGGGAAATATGGTCAAGTAAATGATTATGCAGGATTTATTTCTAAAGCACATACTGCAGAAATAAAAGTTGCCGTTGCTGCCGATATTTTATCTTTAACAACCTTAACTCCTCCAGGAGAAATTGGTGCGGATGTAGTGGTTGGAACTACCCAACGTTTCGGAATTCCGATGGGTTATGGTGGGCCACATGCTGCCTATTTTGCAACCAAAGAAGAGTACAAACGTTCTATGCCAGGAAGAATTATCGGAGTAACGATTGACGTTAACGGTAATCGTGCTTTGCGAATGGCTTTAGGAACTCGGGAGCAACACATTAAACGTGAAAAAGCGACTTCCAATATTTGTACTGCTCAGGTTTTATTAGCCGTTATGGCCGGAATGTATGCGGTATACCATGGGCCAAAAGGTTTGAAATACATTGCAAATAAAGTTCATGCCTCGGCAGTTACTTTGGCAGATGCCTTGAATAAATTAGGTGTTTATCAAACGAATACTTCGTTTTTTGATACCCTTTTGGTAAAAGCAGATGCTACTAAAGTAAAAGCCGTAGCCGAAAAACACGAAGTTAATTTCTTTTATGTAGATAACGAAACCATCTCTATCTCTCTAAATGAAACCACTTCTTTAAAAGACTTAAATCAAATTGTTTCCCTATTTGCGGAAGCATTAAATAAAGATACTTTTACAATTAGCGAATTATCTAATTCTACTAATTTCCCTTCTTCGTTAGCAAGAACTTCAACTTTTTTAACGCATGATGTTTTCAATAACCATCATTCGGAATCGCAATTGATGCGTTACATTAAAAGATTAGAACGAAAAGATTTATCCTTGAATCATTCAATGATTTCTTTAGGATCTTGTACCATGAAATTAAATGCCGCTGCCGAAATGTTGCCTTTATCAATGGCAAACTGGAACAGCATGCACCCTTTCGCTCCTATTGAACAAGCAGAAGGATACCAAATAATGCTTAAAAAACTAGAACACCAACTAAATGTGGTTACTGGTTTTGCAGGCACTACTTTGCAACCAAACTCTGGTGCACAAGGAGAATACGCTGGCTTAATGACCATTCGTGCGTATCATTTATCCAGAGGAGACAATCACAGAAATATCTGTTTGATTCCATCTTCGGCACACGGAACCAATCCGGCTTCTGCAGCAATGGCAGGAATGACTATTATTGTTACTAAAACTACACCCGAAGGAAATATTGATGTAGAAGACTTAAGAGCAAGAGCAATTGAGCACAAAGATAATTTATCTGCATTAATGGTAACCTATCCATCTACTCATGGGGTTTTTGAAAGCACCATTATTGAAATCACAGATCTTATTCATGAAAACGGAGGTTTAGTTTATATGGATGGAGCCAACATGAATGCCCAAGTTGGATTAACAAATCCTGCAACTATTGGTGCTGACGTTTGCCATTTGAACTTGCATAAAACGTTTGCCATCCCTCATGGTGGTGGAGGTCCAGGCGTGGGTCCTATTTGTGTAAACGAAAAATTAGTTCCGTTTTTACCAACCAACCCTATTATCCCAACAGGAGGAAGTCAGGCAATTTCGGCAATTTCGGCTGCTCCCTACGGATCGGCTTTAGTATGTTTAATTTCTTATGGATACATCACAATGCTTGGTGCTGAAGGTTTGAAAAAAGCCACACAATATGCCATTTTAAATGCCAATTATATGAAGGCTCGTTTGGAATCCAGTTACCCAGTTTTATATTCTGGAGAAATGGGAAGAGCGGCTCACGAAATGATTTTAGATTGTCGTGCATTCAAACAACAAGGCGTTGAAGTTACCGATATCGCGAAACGATTGATGGATTATGGATTCCATGCGCCAACAGTTTCTTTCCCGGTTGCTGGAACCTTGATGATTGAACCTACAGAAAGCGAAGATGTTGCCGAGTTGGATCGTTTTTGCGATGCCATGATTTCGATTCGTAAAGAAATTGAAAAAGCAACAGCCGAAGACCACAATACGGTTTTACACAATGCACCACATACGTTAGCAATGCTTACAGCAGATACTTGGAATTTTCCATACACTCGGGAACAAGCAGCATTCCCGTTGGAATACATTGCCGATAATAAATTCTGGCCAAGTGTTCGTCGTGTTGATGATGCTTATGGCGATAGAAATTTAGTTTGCAGTTGCGCTCCAATTGAAGCGTACATGTAATTAAATTAAAAATTCCAATATTTAAAAGGTTTCAAATGAAAATTTGGAGCCTTTTTTTTATTTGGGCAGCTATTCCGCCTTCCGTTCCCGCTTTTTTTTCTTGCTTCAAAAAAGAAGCAAGAAAAAAAGAGCTCCACTCAAGTCGGGCTGCGGGCGTCAGTGCATAACCAAGAAATTTGGAAAACAACAAAGAAAAAATTGGAACCTTTTTTTAGGCATACTTTTTTTGAATTCAAATAATTAGTATTTTTGTATAAAATGCAATCCTATGAAAACCTTAATTATTCACGCAGAAGCAGATAAAGTTCAAATAATTAAAGATTTTTTGAATTCTATTAAAGTGAAATTCGAAACCAAAACATCTTCAACTGAAGAAAGCCCTTACGATCCAGAGTTTGTTGCCAAAATTGAAAGAAGCAGACAACAACTAAAAGAAGGAAAAGGAAGAATCATCAAAATTGAAGATTTATGGAAATAAAATTGCTTGAAGATGCCGATGAAGATTTACTATTTTGGATAAAAACAGGAAATAAATCTATTCAAAAGAAAATCAACCAATTATTAAATTCAATTGAGAAAACTCCATATTCTGGAATTGGAAAACCCGAAGCCTTAAAACATCATTTATCCGGTTTATGGAGCAGACGAATCAATTCAGAACACCGATTAGTATATGAAATTGATGAAAATCAAAATCTCATTATAGTCCATTCTTTAAAAGGACATTATTAAAAGGTTTCAAATATTAATTTTGCAGCCTTTTTTTTAGGCATACTTTTTTTGAATTCAAATAATTAGTATTTTTGTATAAAATACAATCCTATGAAAACCTTAATTATTCACGCAGAAGCAGATAAAGTTCAAATAATTAAAGATTTTTTGAATTCTATTAAAGTGAAATTCGAAACCAAAACAACTTCAACTGAAGAAAGTCCTTACGATCCAGAGTTTGTTGCCAAAATCAGAAAAAGTGAAGAAGACTATAAAAATGGTAAAGTGCATCGTATTCCACTTAATGATATATGGAAATAGTATTAACCGAAAGAGCCAATATAGATTTATTGTTTTTCAAAAAGACAAACAATAAATTAGTTTTAAAAAAAATTAGGCAGTTATTTGAATCCATGCTTTTGACTCCATCTTTTGGAATTGGAAAACCAGAAAAATTAAAATATGATTTATCTGGAAAATGGAGCAGACGCATCAATTCAGAACACCGATTAGTTTATGAAATTGATGAAAATCAAAATCTCATTATAGTCCATTCTTTAAAAGGACATTATTAAAAAGGTTTCAAATACTAATTTGAGACCTTTTCTATTTTATAAAAAATGATAAAAATCAAGTTTTAAAACTTCTAATAAAGTAACTTTGCAAATCATTTTTCAAGATTATGAACGACATACAAACCCAAGAAGATTTATATAAAGTTGTAGACGATTTCTACCAAAAACTCTTAGCCGATGATGCTATTAGTTATATTTTTACAGATGTGGTAAAAGTGAAATTAGAAGAACATTTACCTATTTTAGTTACATTTTGGTCGCAATCCATATTAGGAACTGGAGGTTACTTTAATAATCTTACACAAATTCATTTGGACTTAAACACTAAATCCTATTTATCTAAAGAACTTTTTGAGATTTGGTTAAACCATTTTGAAACGGCAATAAATGAAAATTTTCAGGGTATAAATTGTGAACGTATGAAAAACCAAGCCCACAATTTATCGACCATTATGCAGATCAAAATTGCAAAAGAAAAAGAAGAAAAATTATAATATTATTAATTTTACCTAACATTTTCTAAAGATTCCATAATTAAAAAACATTTTTCAAACTCAATATATAATTTTTGAATTTTTATTAATAAATTCGTATTGTAATTCTATTAAAATGAACGTAAAAATAACTGGTTCTGGAAGTTATATTCCAACTGTAACTGTAACAAATAAAGACTTTTCGAATCATGTTTTTTTAAACGAAGATGGTTCTAATTTTGCACTTCCAAATGAGGTTATTACAGAAAAATTCTACGGAATTACCGGCATTCAGGAACGAAAATACGTTTCTGATGATTTAACAACTTCCGACATTGCTTTTATTGCTGCTAAAAAAGCAATAGAAGACTCTAAAATTGATCCTGAAACCTTAGATTATATCATCTTTGCTCATAATTTTGGCAATGTAAAAAAGGGTACAATTCAAACCGATTTACTTCCTAGTTTATCTAGTAGAGTGAAGCATAATCTGCGAATTAAAAATCCAAAATGTGTTGCTTACGACATGCTTTTTGGATGTCCAGGTTGGGTAGAAGGTGTTATTCAAGCACAGGCTTATATCAAAGCAGGAATGGCTAAAAAATGTTTAGTTATAGGAGCCGAAACTTTATCGAGAGTGGTGGATCCGCACGATAGGGATTCCATGATTTATTCAGATGGTGCTGGAGCAACTATCATAGAAGCAACCGATGACGAAGGTGGGATTTTAGCCCACGAAACTGCAACATTTACTTATGACGAGGCCTATTTTTTATTCTTCGGAAAATCATTTAATAATGAACACAATCCAGATGTTCGCTATATTAAAATGCACGGCAGAAAAATCTACGAATTTGCTTTAGTGAACGTTCCAAAAGCAATGAAAGAGTGTCTAGACAATAGTGGTGTTGACATTAGCCAATTGAAAAAAATTCTTATTCATCAGGCCAATGAAAAAATGGATGAAGCCATTGTACAACGTTTCTATAAACTTTACGACCAAAAAATGCCCGAAGGAATTATGCCGATGAGCATTCACGAACTTGGAAACTCTAGTGTCGCAACGGTTCCAACTCTATACGATTCTTTAGTTAAGGGTAAAATAAAAGACCAATCTATCAACAAAGGAGATGTAATTTTGTTTGCTTCTGTGGGATCTGGCATGAACATTAATGCTATTGTTTATAAAATGTAATCCAAAGTATGAAGTACAAATTACGAAGTACAAAATAAAAGTAATTTTAAGTTTTATGGTTTATATAGTGTTAATAGTTAATTTTGCACAACCATAAACAACAAACTCAAAACAATAAACTTTAGAATGTACGAAAAAACATTTCCAAATAAAAGATTCAAACACACTTTAGAATTTTTACAAAAACACGTTTCTACTTCTGAAACAATATTCGATTTAGGGGTTCCTAATCCTTTTTCCAAAATCATGGAAGAAAATGGATATACTGTAAAAAATACTACTGGAGAAGATCTAGACAACAATCCAACTGCATTACAAACGGAAGATTATACGGTTTTTACTGCATTTGAAATATTCGAACATTTATTAAATCCGTATACCATTTTACAAAATGTGAAATGTGATAAATTACTAATTTCTATTCCGTTACGTCTGTGGTTTTCTCCTGCTTATCGCAGTAAAACCGATATGTGGGATAGACATTACCATGAATTTGAAGATTGGCAATTGGATTGGCTTTTAGAAAAAACGGGGTGGAAAATAACTGCAAGAGAAAAATTCACCCATCCGGTTAAAAAAATTGGCTTCCGACCATTGTTGCGCTATTTCACACCGCGTTATTATATTGTTTACGCCGAAAGAAGCCCCCTAACCCCCAAAGGGGGAATTAATAGATTCTAAATTAATTTTAAAATGAAAGAAGAAATTTCTTCACCAAGTTTATCAAACTCCCCCTTCGGGGGCTGGGGGGGTTTTTACATAGTCATACCTTCCCATAACGAAGAAGATTTTATCGCTCTTACTCTACAATCGTTAGTAGAACAAACCGTTTTACCTAAAAAAATTGTAGTCGTTAACGACAATTCTACCGATAAAACTGCTACTATTGTTTTAGAATTTGCAGCAAAATATCCATTTATTACTTTAGTAAATAAAACTTCCGATGCGATTCATTTACCGGGAAGCAAGGTAATTCAGGCCTTTCAAAAAGGATTAGAAACTTTAGATTCCGATTATGATTTTATAGTAAAAGCAGATGCCGATTTAATTTTTCCTGCAAATTATTTTGAAACCATAATCTCCCATTTTCAATCGGATGAAAAAATTGGAATGGCAGGCGGATTCGCTTACATCGAAAAAAATGGAGAATTCATTTTAGAAAATCTAACCGATAAAGACCATATTCGCGGTGCTTTTAAAGCATATAGAAAAGAAACTTTCCTACAAATTGGAGGTTTAAAACCTGCTATGGGTTGGGACACTGTAGATGAATTGCTTTGCAAATTTTATAATTGGAAAGTGGTTACCGACTCAACATTAAAAGTAAAACACCTAAAACCAACTGGCGCTAATTACAACAAAACGGCACGCTATAAACAAGGGGAAGCCTTTTATTCTTTAGGGTATGGTTTTTGGATAACCGCAATTGCATCGGCTAAATTGGCAATGATGAAGAAAAAACCATTGTTGTTTTTAGATTACATCAAAGGTTTTTGGATGGCTAAATCAAATAAAAAACCTCTTTTAATAACCGAAGATCAAGCGAAATTCATTAGAAAGTATCGTTTAAAAAAAATGAAAGAAAAATTGTTTTAGAAAACTTAATTTTCAACAAAAACAAAATCTGAAATCCCAACAAAATAGAGTATTTTTACACTCTTGTATTCTAATCAGAATATAATTAAAAGAATTATAATAAATGATGCTTCTTCGCTATTTATCGCAAATTGGAAAGTACTTTTTGATGCTCAAAGAGGTCTTCAATAAACCTACAAAATGGTCTGTAATGCGCGGATTAATTTTTAAGGAAATTGATGATTTAATTATTGGTTCACTCGGAATTGTGGCTTTCATTTCGTTTTTCGTTGGAGGTGTTGTTTCTATACAAACGGCACTAAATTTAACTAATCCATTAATTCCAAAAGAACTAATTGGGTTTGCTACACGACAATCGATTATTTTAGAATTCGCACCAACATTTATCTCTATAGTAATGGCTGGCAAAATGGGTTCTTTTATCACCTCAAGCATAGGAACAATGAGGGTTACCGAACAAATTGATGCTCTAGAAGTTATGGGGGTAAATTCATTAAATTATTTAGTTTTTCCTAAAATCATAGCCTCCTTATTGTATCCATTTCTAATTGGAATTGCCATGTTTCTTGGCATTCTAGGCGGCTGGATGGCAGGTGTTTACGGAGGTTTTGTATCCAGCAATGAATTTATTTCTGGAATACAAACTAATTTTATTCCCTACCATATCACTTATGCAATTATCAAAACCATAGTTTTTGCATTAATCCTTTCTACTGTACCTTCTTTTCATGGTTACTACATGAAAGGTGGAGCATTAGAAGTTGGTAAAGCAAGTACTGTTTCTTTCGTCTGGACGAGTGTGGTTATAATTTTAATAAACTATATTTTAACGCAATTACTATTGGCAAAATGATAGAGGTAAAAAATATAGAAAAGTCGTTTGATGGTGTCAAAATTTTAAAAGGGATTACTACCACTTTTGAAACAGGTAAAACCAATTTAATTATAGGACAAAGTGGATCCGGAAAAACGGTTTTATTAAAGTCCTTATTAGGGATTTTCACACCAGAAGTTGGGACAATTTCGTTTGACGGACGAATTTATTCTGAATTATCTGCTGATGAAAAACGAGCTTTACGTACCGAAATTGGAATGGTTTTTCAAGGAAGTGCCTTGTTTGACAGCATGACTGTAGAAGAAAATGTGGGCTTCCCTTTAAAAATGTTTACTACCAAGACACCCGCTGAAATAAAAGAACGTGTAAATTTTGTTATCCAAAGGGTTAACTTAATTAATGCCAATCATAAAATGCCCTCTGAAATTTCGGGAGGAATGCAAAAACGGGTTGCTATTGCTCGAGCAATTGTAAACAATCCGAAATATCTTTTTTGTGACGAACCTAACTCAGGTTTGGATCCAAAAACTGCAATATTAATTGATAATTTAATTCAAGAAATTACCGAAGAATATAATATTACCACTGTAATCAATACCCATGACATGAATTCGGTTATGGAAATTGGTCAAAAAATTATATTTATTAAAGAAGGAGTTTTAGCATGGGAAGGATCTAAAAAAGACATCTTTAAAACCGATAATGAGGCAATTGTAGATTTTGTTTACTCGTCTAATTTGTTTAAAAAAATTAGAAAAGCACAAAATAAAGAATTGTAAAATTTTCCTAATTTTTAGTAGCCAAAGCAGTAATTCTTTTAATGTCTTGCTCTTTACTTTTTGGATAAATAAGCAGCACATTATCTTTATCTACAATAATATAATCGTCTAGACCATCTACTACAATTAGTTTTTTTCCATCTGCTCTAATAATATTATTAGAAGCATTTTCAAGAATTACCGTTGCATTGATAACTGCATTATTTTGGTCGTCTTTATCTAACTTTTCATGTAAAGAACTCCAAGTTCCAAGATCATTCCAATCAAAAGTTGCAGGCAAAACATAAACATTAGTTGCATTTTCCATTACAGCATAATCTATTGAAAGATTTTCTGATTTGGCATAGTTTTCTTCTATAAATTGCTTCTCAGAATCGGTGTTATAACTATTTAAACCACTTTGAAACAAGTCGTCCATTTGTGGTTGAAATTTTGTAAATGCCCTAGTTATGGATTGTACACTCCAAATAAAAATCCCACCATTCCAAAGAAAATTACCTGCTTTTAAAAAAGATTTAGCAGTTTCATAATTTGGTTTTTCTCGAAATTGAGATACTTTTTTAATCGGATTACTATCTAATTTATCAAATTCAATATACCCAAAACCAGTGTTAGGAAACGTTGGTTGAATTCCCAAAGTCATTAAGGCATCTTCTTTTTCACAGAAATTAAAACACTGTTGCAAATTGTTAGCAAATTCGGCTTCATCTTCTATCCAATGATCACTTGGGGCGACCACCATCAAGGCATTGGGATTCATTTTTTGAATTTTCAAAGAAGCGTATAAAATACAAGGAGCGGTATTTCGCATAGCTGGTTCCAACAAAACTTGCTCCTGGCTCACCATAGGCAATTGTTCTAAAACCAATTCATTATAGCGTTCGTTAGTTAATATCAAAATATTTTCTACAGGAATTAACTTAGACAATCGACTAAACGTCTTTTGAATCAAAGTACTTCCCGCACCCAACATGTCGTGAAATTGTTTAGGAAAATCTTCTGTGCTAACTGGCCAAAATCGTGATCCAACACCACCTGCCATCAATATTGCGTAATAGTTTTTATTCATTTTTTTAAAGTCTCTAAGGTGTTTCAGCGGCTAAGATTCTAAGGTTTTTATTTATGGGGTAAATATATTTATTAAAATCTAGTGAATAGATTAATTTTTCTAATTTTTTCATATTATCCTGGAACAATTTCCACCTCTGCATTGGCATTAAATAAAAACAATCTTCCAGTCTGCACTTCTACACATTCGTATCGTTTGGTTCGGAGACCTTTTTTTTGAAAAATTCTTCCATTTTTTATTCGAAATAAACTACCACTTGGCACTTCGTGAATAAAGTGAACATCGGGTTTTCGTTCGTCAAATTGCTTTAAAGCAAATGCCAAATGCGCATCGGTATCACTACTTGCAGTGGGATTTCTAAAATGTCGTGCCACTAATGGCAAAACCGAATGCGGAAATATTTCAGGATGAATAAACGGAACCATCAATCTTTGAAAGGTCATCTTCCACTCTACTCCGTGTGGTTTAATGTTTCTACCAAATTTATCAAAGGCAACTAAATGTGATATCTCATGTACCAATGTAATTAAAAATCGGTATTTATTCAAATTAGAATTTACGGTAATCTCGTGTTTGCCGGAAAGTCCTTTTCGGTAATCGCCATGACGCGTTTGTCGTTCATTAACGATTTTTAGATGTACGCTATTGGTTTTGATTAACTCAAAGCACATGGAAACCGAGTGTTCTGGAAGATATTTTAATAGAACTTCGCTCATTTATTTATCAATCTGCTTATTGGCTTCTTTTAATGATTTTGCATTTAAAGCAGAAACTACTTTTTTACCCGTTTTAGCTTCCAATTCTTTCATTGCAACTTTTGCAACATTACCACCTTGTTCAGCAATTTTTTTATTTTCTTCAAAAGTTTCAGGATGGACTGCTTGTGAAATATCTTTAGTAGATGCCTCTGCTAACATATTTAATATCAATTCGGTATTTGTCATATTATCCCGAAGATTTTCTTTTTTCAACCCCTTCAAAACTTTATACTCTTTGGTTGTTTTTCCAGACCACGATTTAGAAATAATATCCGTTAAAGTCGCAAACTGTTGTCCTTCTTTCATACCTCTGCTTCTCCACTCATCGGTAAGTTCTTTGCGGATTTCAATGCTTTTCAAACGTTGGTTTATCCAATTTTCAGAATATCCCAATTGCAAATATTGCTCTAAGGCCCTATCAATAGACAGTTCCGGATCCTGCATTTCATCCAATCTTTCGGATGCAATTTGCGCCAACCAAAGTTTAAAAGGCTCTGCTTTTGGAGAAGGAATAGATTGAATTAACCTAAATAATTGCTCAGTATCCGCAACATCGGTTTTATAAAATTTCCCATCCAAAGATTGCATTTTCAGTTGTCCGATTTTTGCGGACAACTGACTTCCTTCTTTTACTAATTTGTTTTTTAAGTCACTCCAATATTTTCTTGGCCTGTCACTCTCCGTCAAAATTTCTATTACATCAATAATAGAAATAAACCATTTTTCCTGTTCAGAATCCCAAACAGTTCTTACTTTTTTGTTTTCAAATAATTGAATTGCGTCTTGTTGCTTCATTTGTTTGAAGATTTAAAAATTAATTTTCTATTTAAGGTGTTGAAGAAGAAACCTGCAACACTTTTCCATTGTAAAATTTATTTCCAGTTAAAGCAAAATTACCAATATAATCAGCCATATCCTTAGCAGAAATTGGCGCTTGATATCCTGGAAAAGCTTCTTGTAACATTTCTGTTTGAACTGCTCCTAAAGCCAATACATTAAAGGCAATTCCTTGTTCTTTATACTCTTCGGCCAACAATTCCGACAGTGTAATTAAGGCTCCTTTGCTAGAACTATAGGCGGCAAGACCAGCAAATTTCATACTGCCTTGAATGCCTCCCATAGAACTTATAGAAACCACATGACTTCCTTTTTGCAAATACGGAATACATGTACGAGTTAAATTGGCAACCCCAAAAACATTTACTTTATATACCTTTTCAAAATCTTCTAACGTGGTTTCTACAAATGGTTTATTAACTAAACAACCTGCATTATGAAGAATAACATCCACTTTTTTCCAACTTGTAGAAAGCACTTTAGTTACTTCTAGCATATCGTTTTCTAGAGATATATCTGCCGAAAGGCACGTTATATTTTGGTTTCCTAACAATTCGGGAGCTACTTTTCTAGATATTGCTAGTACTTGATGTCCTTGGCTTGCTAATTGTAAAGCCAATTCCAATCCTATTCCGCGGGAGGTTCCGGTAATGATTATGTTTTTCATAAAGATATTTAATAGTGTAAAAGTATAAAAAAAAACCCTTTCCATTTAAAATAGAAAGGGCTTGAATAGTATTTAGATTGTATTTTAAGAAACCAAACCCCTAGAAATTACAATTCGTTGAATTTCGGAAGTTCCTTCATAAATTTGAGTAATTTTAGAATCCCGCATCATTCGCTCTACATGGTACTCGGCTACATAGCCATTTCCGCCATGAATTTGAACTGCTTCGTTTGCAACTTCTAAAGCAATTTCCGAAGCATATAATTTTGCCATAGCGCCCGAATGTGCAATATCTTTGCCTTCATCTTTTTCACAAGCGGCCTTCATGATTAACAATTTAGCAGCAGTAACTTTTACATACATATCTGCCAATTTAAAAGCAATAACTTGGTGGTTAAAAATTTCTTTTCCGAATGCTTTTCTTTCGTGCGAATATTTCAATGCAATTTCATAAGCACCTGTGGCTATTCCTAAAGCTTGGGATGCAATACCGATTCGTCCACCATTTAATACATTCATAGCAAAGGAAAATCCAAAGCCATCTTCTCCAATTCTATTTTCTTTTGGAACTTTTACATCATTAAACATCAATGAATGCGTATCACTTCCGCGAATTCCCATTTTCTTTTCTTTCGGACCAATATCAAATCCAGCCCAACCTTTTTCCACAATAAAAGCATTGATACCTTTATGTCCTTTTTCAATATGAGTTTGTGCAATTACTAAATAAGTAGAAGCCGTAGAACCGTTCGTAATCCAGTTTTTAGTTCCGTTCAATAAATAATGATCACCCATGTCAATTGCAGTAGTTTTTTGTGAAGTCGCATCACTTCCTGCTTCAGGTTCCGACAAACAAAAGGCTCCAATTACTTCCCCTTTGGCAAGCGGAACTAAATATTTCATTTTTTGTTCTTCGTTACAATATTTTTCCATTCCTGCACACACTAAGGAATTATTAACCGACATAATTACAGCAGCAGAAGCATCTACTTTAGCAATTTCGGTCATTGCTAATACATACGATATGCTATCCAAGCCTGAGCCACCATATTGTGGATCTACCATCATTCCCATAAATCCAAGTTCACCCATCATTTTAACTTGTTCGGTTGGAAATTTAGAATGTTCGTCTCTTTCAATAACTCCAGGTAATAATTCGGATTGAGCAAAATCTTTAGCGGCTTGCTGAATCATTAAATGTTCTTCGGTAAGATTAAAATTCATATTTTTGAGGGATATAATTTAGTAAATACTTAATTTTAGACGTCAAAAGTAGCATATTTTCATGAATTTCTCAAACGTTTTCGTAATTTTAGCCAATGTTTAATAAAACCTACAAAGTAATCGGAGTAATGTCAGGCACCTCGCTTGATGGAATAGATTTAGCAGCAGTTGAATTTACCGTTTTAGACCACAAATGGAGCTTTAAAATTTTAGAAAAAGAAACTATTTCTTATACCGAAAACTGGGTCAATCAATTGAAAGAAGCGGTAACTTTTTCGGAAGAAAAACTAACCCAACTTAATGAAAATTACACAATTCTTTTAGGCGGAATTATAAAATATTTCATAAAAAAATACCGTCTTGAAGATATAGATGCCGTTTGTTCGCATGGGCATACCATTTTACACCAACCTCAAAATAGATTTACACTTCAAATAGGAAATTTACCCAATATTGCTAAAATTATTGGCGCAAAAGTAGTTTGTGATTTTCGAGTTCAAGATGTACAGATGGGTGGCCAAGGAGCGCCATTGGTACCTATAGGCGATAGGATTTTATTTTCAGAATATGATTATTGTCTTAATTTAGGAGGTTTTTCTAATGTTTCTTTTGAAGAAAAAAACAACCGAATTGCATTTGATATTTCTCCCGTAAATACCGTTTTGAATTTTTATGCCAATAAATTGGGTTTGGATTATGATAATAAAGGAGAAATTTCTCGTTCTGGAAATTTGAATTCCGATTTGTTAAACGAATTAAATGCCTTAGAATATTATTCGAAACCATTCCCAAAATCGCTCGGATTTGAATTTGTAAAAGAAATCATCTTGCCTTTAATAGAAAATTATTCTATTGCTATTGAAGATAAAATGCACACATTTACCGAGCATATTGCTCAACAAACTGCTAATGCACTTACCTCAAAAAAAGGAAAATTATTAGTAACTGGGGGAGGTGCATACAATACTTTTTTAATGGAACGAATGCAGTTTCATTTGCCTACAATGGAAATTATTATTCCAAATGCGGAGATTTTGGAATTTAAAGAAGCCTTAATTTTTGCTCTTTTAGGAGTTTTAAAATTAAGAAACGAAATCAATGTTTTGAGCAGTGTTACAGGAGCTAAAAAAAATCATAGTTCGGGAGTGATTTTTAACGAATAATTTACATTTAGCAATTTATTTATTTCATAAATTAGCTATAAATCTTAAAATATACAAAAAATGAGAAAATTAATTCTAGCGGTTATTGCTCTTTTGGGCTTTACCCTAAGCACAACAGCGCAACAAACTCCTAAAAAAGCAGACAAAGCTAAAACAGAAGTTAAAAAAGAAGAAGCAAAAGTTCCATTAAAAAAAGATGGAACTCCAGACAAACGTTTTAAAGACAACAAAGAAAGTAAGGTAGTTTTGAAAAAAGACGGAACTCCAGACAAACGTTTTAAAGGGACAAAATAATTCATCACCATTTAATGCCACTACTAAAAGTGGCATTTTTTTTTATATCAAAGACAAAAGATTATTAAAAGTTTATATTTGCACTACTAACAAAACACACTTTAATGAAAGAATTACTTAAAAAATTTGAGAACAAAGCCCCTGAAATTATATTTAATTGGAAAGATCCTGAAACAGAAGCCGAAGGCTGGACGGTAATAAACTCCCTTCGTGGTGGTGCCGCTGGTGGCGGAACTAGAATGCGAAAAGGCCTTGACATGAACGAAGTACTATCTCTTGCCAAAACAATGGAAGTGAAATTCTCTGTTTCTGGACCAGCAATTGGTGGTGCCAAATCAGGAATTAACTTTGACCCTCAAGACCCTAGAAAAAAAGGGGTTTTACAACGTTGGTACAAAGCAGTTTCTCCTTTATTAAAAAGTTATTACGGTACTGGTGGCGACTTGAATGTGGATGAAATTCACGAAGTGATTCCCTTTACCGAAGAGTGTGGTGTTTGGCATCCGCAAGAAGGGGTTTTTAATGGTCATTTTAAACCTACCGAAGCCGACAAAATCAACAGAATTGGACAATTACGTCAAGGAGTTGTAAAAGTGATTGAAAACACTAAATTCTCTCCAGATGTATTGCGAAAATATACCATAGCCGATATGATTACAGGTTATGGCGTTGCGGAAGCCGTTCGTCATTATTACACTATTTACGGTGGTGATTTTAAAGGCAAAAAAGCCATTGTTCAAGGATTTGGAAACGTAGGTTCGGCAGCAGCATTTTACCTAGCAGAAATGGGCGTTAAAGTAATCGGAATTATCGATCGCGACGGTGGAATTATTAACGAAGAAGGTTTTTCTTTTGAAGAAATAAGACGTTTGTTTTTGAATAAAGACGGAAACAAATTAGTTGCCGAAAACATGATTCCATTTGATGAAATTAATCAAAAAATATGGACTATAGGCGCTGAAATATTCACTCCTTGTGCTGCTTCAAGATTAGTTACTAAAGACCAATTAGACAATTTGATTGCGTCAGGATTGGAAGTTATTTCTTGTGGTGCAAATGTTCCGTTTGCCGATAAAGAAATTTTCTTTGGTTCGATTATGGAAGAAGTAGATGCTAAAATAAGTTTGATTCCCGACTTTATTTCCAATTGCGGAATGGCACGTGTTTTTGCTTATTTCATGGAGAAAAAAGTACAAATGACCGATGAGGCAATTTTTTCAGACACCTCCGAAACTATTTATAAAGCCATCCAAAAAGCACATGGATTAAATTCTAGTAAAAATAACATTAGTGCAACAGCATTTGAAATAGCACTAAAACAATTGGTATAATTGAAGAAAACGAATTTATTTCTTTCCTTTTTTAATAGCGAGAAAGCGGGAGGATTGGTATTATTAATTTGTACCATCCTCTCGTTATTGCTTGCTAACTCTTCATTTTCCGAGGAGTATTTATGTATTTGGCATTTTCCTATAGCCAACCATCCTGCCGAGCATTGGATTAATGATGGTTTGATGGCAATCTTCTTTTTATTGATAGGATTAGAATTAGAACGCGAAGTTTATATTGGAGAATTATCCAAACTAAAAGATGCTATTCTACCAATTTTCGGGGCTTTAGGAGGTATGTTATTTCCAGCATTATTGTATTTAGTTTTTAATTTTAGCACTCCAACCCGTTCTGGATTTGGAATTCCGATGGCAACTGATATAGCATTTGCAGTAGGGATTTTATCCTTATTAGGAAATCGAGTACCGCTTTCTTTAAAGATTTTTCTTACGGCTTTGGCAGTAATTGACGATTTGGGTGCCATCATTATGATTGCAGTATTTTATACTAAGACTATCTATTTTACAAATTTGCTGTTATCACTTTCCATTTTTGTTTTGCTTTTAATAATGAATCGATTAAAAGTTAAAAGTCTTATTTTGTATTTAATTGGCGGAGTTTTTATGTGGTATTTCATGTTGCATTCTGGCGTTCATGCCACTATTACAGGTATTCTATTGGCATTTGCAATTCCGTTTGGAGATGGTGGAGAAGATTCTACTTCATACAAATTACAGAGTTGGCTTCATTTTCCTGTTGCATTTGTAGTTATTCCACTATTTGCTTTATGCAATACCGCAATTAGTATTGGCAAAGATTGGATGCAAATTATTTCGGAGCCCTATTCTTTAGGGATTTTATTCGGGCTGACCATTGGAAAACCTCTTGGCATAGTTTCTTTTATTTTTATTGCAATAAAATTAAAATTAACCAAATTGCCTAAAGATGTAAATTGGAACCAATTAATTGCCGTTGGATTTCTTGGTGGTATCGGATTTACAATGTCTATTTTTATTACCTTATTGGCATTTGACGATAATCAAATTATAAATAATTCTAAATTTATGATACTGATTGCTTCATTTATTTCGGGAGCAATAGGTTTTGTTTGGTTAAAGAAAAGCCTTAATTCAAAAAAGATTTAGATAGTAAAACAACAATTTTTAGTATATTTCAGCGTTAAATAAAAAAAGATTCCATGGGGTTAACATCATTAGCAATAAAGAGTACACTCAATTCTTCTATATCCGATAAAAAAAAATCGCTGATAATCGCTACAATACTCTATTGTATACTTCTTTGTGTTTTATTTTTTGTCCGTTTTTGGCCACCATCGGATGCTGAACTGTTAGCAATGGCTGGAGGTGGCGGAGGTGGTGTTACTGTTAATTTTGGAGATTCCGATTTAGGATCGGGAACAAATTATAAAAGCAAAGACTTGGAAGTTAAAAATAACAGTAAACCTATTACTGCACAAGAAACACCGCAAGAAGATATTATTTCTCAAGATGCTGATGCCGACAAAACCGATGTGGTAATTGCCAAACACGAACCCGTAAAAAACCCGAAAGTTTTAATAAAACCCGAGGTTGTAAAACCTGTTGAAGTAAAAAAACCTGTTATTAGAAAAGTGGATGATGCTGTGACTAATTTGCTTCACGGGAATAAAAAAGAGGCGGATGGCAATGATAATGTAAATAAAAATAAAGGCTCTAAACTTGGAGACGAAAATTCAAAAAACTATGATGGTAAAGGATTAGGAAACGGCAAATATGGCAATAGTGTTTATGGTGATGGCAGTGGTGATGGTGTAGGAATTAACTCTGGAAAAGGAAAAGGAAATGGTTGGGGATTAAAAGGAAGAAAACTTTTTAGCAACAACCCTAAGGCTCAAACATGTAATGAATACGGAACCGTAGTTGTTAAGGTTTATGTAAATCAGCAAGGAAATGTATTTAGAGCAGAAAGATCGCAAGGCACAACAAATACAGACCCATGTTTAGTAAATCCGGCAATTGAAACTGCAAAAACATTTAAATGGCTTCCTGATGCAAATGCCCCAGAAACTCAAATCGGATTTGTGGTAATAAACTTTAAAATTGGAAATTAATATGAGAAAAATAATTATTTGCTGTTTTATTTTATCTAGTAATTTATTTTTTTGTCAAGAAAAAATAGAACAAAATTCCAAATTAGAAAGTTCTAAAAAAACCAAAGGTAAGTCTATTGAAGACAAAAAAAACGAGTTAAAAGTTCAAGATGCTTTAGGAAAACTTCTGAAAAAAAATAATCCGACTACTTCTAATGGCATTGTGAATTCTAATGAAAGCTCCGTTTCGAAAGAAATTGGATCAGGAACTGGATCAGGAAACGGTGGAGAAAATAGCTATGGAAAAGGGGCTCACAACGAAAACGGAACTGGATTAGGCTATTCTCTTTTAGGAAGAAAACCAATAATAGCTCCGAAACCCGAAAACAGTTGCGGCAACGAATATGGTACCATAGTTGTTAAAATTACAGTAGATAAAAACGGGAATACTATTGATGCTATTTCTGGTTTTAGAGGCACTACCAATTCTAATACTTGCCTAATGAATGAAGCTAAAAAAGCGGCTTTAAAAACCAAATGGGAACTTAGCCCAAACGAAACTGAAAGACAGATTGGTACTATTATATACAAGTTTAAAATTAAAGACTAGAGCGCTATTTCTAGGGTTTTGCAAATAAGAATACAATCAGATACGCTTTATCTATTTTTGTTCCATTTAAAAAATTTGAAATCTCCAATTTTAACTTTTCTGAAAAATTTTATTGAGGAAATGTCATAAAAAAAACTCCAACATTTCTGTTGAAGTTTTGTGGGCGATATTGATTTATCTTCGAACCAAATGTTAGATTTTCTAGAATTTTTTATTGAGGAAATGTCATAAAAAAAACTCCAACATTTCTGTTGAAGTCTTATGTGGGCGATGAGGGGTTCGAACCCCCGACCCCCTCGGTGTAAACGAGGTGCTCTGAACCAGCTGAGCTAATCGCCCTAATATTAGGATTTAATATTCCTCTTTTATTAGGCTACAAATATAGTCCTTATTTTTAATTCTACAAACAATTTAGGTAAAACTTTTGAACTCAAAATTAGCCAAAAAAATATTTAAAATATCGCATTTTTTTCAACCCTTTCATATTATTTGTAAAATTTTAAATTACAATTCTTTAGATTAAAAATTTAATTAATTGAAAGTGAAACAATGCCAAAAAAAAGTCCAAAAAGATAAAAAAAGTGATGTTTTTTTGATACTGAAAACAAAAAAAATGCTAATCTTTTTGAAGAACAATTTTGATTTATCATCCCAGCAAATCGCCTTAATTTATAAACAGCATTGGCAGATTGAATTATTCTTTAAATGGATTAAACAACATCTGAAAAGTGAAGACCTCTTGGGGTAGAACAGAAAATGCTGTACGCATACAAATTAACATCGCAATAATAACTTATTACTTGGTGTCTATGATTGCTAAAGTTCTAAAAATCAATCGTTCAATCTACGAAATTCTACAAATTTTATCAGCATCATTAATCTATAAAAACACTTGTAAATGAATTACTTATGAAATCAGATTACAATAATGACAATGCACATATTGCTAACCAACTGGTTTTCAAATTATTTTAAGTGGACACTAGTGACTATAAATATTAAATCTATCGCAATAGAACAAGAAGTTAGAATAATTCCAAAAAAAATTATTATTGAAGAAAATCATCAATTAAAAATTGACCAAGAAAATATAATAAGTTACGACAAGGCTTTGAAAATATTAGATGAGATTATGAAAAATGATCACGGAAAATAAAACTAAATAAAAAAACTATCTGCCAATCGAGTAGACGGCTCCGCCAGAAACTGATGGAGTGCGCCTCTCACACCACCTAGCTATTTGTCTACTGATATTGGCCGTAATGTTGCCTAAAAAAATAGAATATTAACTTAAATAATATAAAAATAGCATTTCAAAAGAAACAGTTACAAAAATAAAAGAAAATGTATATATTTGGTGAGGATAAGATATTCCATTACTACAATTTAACTAAAATAAGAGATTATTGTAAATAAAGTTATGTTTACTAACAGATTGATAAATAGATTTCTAGAACCAATATCCTAAAGAGATAAGTAAGAAAAAGCAAAAAAACAATTGATTAAAAACAACATAAAAGTTATTTAGAATTATTAAATAAAAGAATACTATCAAATTATGAAACTAAAATATTTACTTATTTTATTTATAGTAAACACTATAAACGCTCAAACTTGGCAAAATATAGGAGGTAAAGAATCATATAACGGAATTATGAATAATGATTCTACTTATAAAGATTTTTATTTTGAAACCTTAAATCAATTTTCCCCAAAAAATTATATTGTGGTTGATGAAAGTTCACTCACATGGAATAACAATAATGAGAATATTTATGTTTATAAAACGGCTGTAAATGAATATAAAGGGCTGTGGGTTTTTAATACAACAATAAAACAATGGAAGTGTATTGATGAAGGATTTTCAATTGCCAATACAGAACAAGGAATAGTACCTGGCATAAAAGGAGTTGCTAGTGCTTCTAACTTTCCTGGAAGAAGAGAGAAATCACAAACATGGATTGATAGTTCCGGTAATTTATGGTTATTTAGTGGAATTGTTACAAATGCAACAATACAACCCGATTCTGATTTATGGAAATACGATTTTACTACAAATTTGTGGACTTGGGTAAGTGGAGAAATCAATAATACTACTGGAAATTATGTTGATTTTGGAATTGCTAGTGATAACTCATTTCCAAAAACACGAACTGGAGGTTTTTGTTGGACTGATAATTCTAATAATTTATGGCTATTTAGTGGAGATATATATCATGGATTGAGTGATCAAAATTCTAATGTTGATGATGTCTGGAAATATAATATAGATACTAATAAATGGACTTGGATGAAGGGTATAAACCCAAATTTACTACTTAGTAGTCCTACTGTTTTAGGGACCTTAGGTATTGAATCACCTTTAAATACCCCTGGAGGAAATCGTATGTATGAAGGTTCTGTTTGGAAAGCAAATAACAATGAAGTGTACATAAGAGGTAATTCTATTTACTTATGGAAATATAATATGACTACAAATAATTGGACGATAGTTAATAATAACAATAGTACTAATTATGGAATACAAAATGTAGAAAACTCAACAAATAATCCCCCATTAACAGCAAATGCAATGACATGGGTTGATGCAAATAATAACTTATGGATGTTTGGAGGTCGTTATGATTATCTAGGAAATAGTGGTTCTAAAATGAATTATAATACATTATGGAAATTCAATACTACAACAAATAAATGGACTTGGATGAAAGGTAAGAATGCAAATACAATATTATCTTCATTTCCAAAAAATCATCCTGGTTATTATGGAATTAAAGGCATTGAAAACTCGTTGTGTTTTCCTATGGCTAGAAACAAAGGGATTAATTGGATTAAAAACAACAATTTATATTTAGGTTATGGAAATAATTATCTAGATTTTGAAAAAAAAATGTTAGATTTATGGAAATTTGATATTACATCCAATAATTTCACTTGGATTGGTGGTAGAAGCCCAAGTTTATTATATAATTATCCCTATATCGAATCATTAACCCTAGAATCGGTATATAATCAACCAAAAGCAAATGTAATTGTTAAAGATAATTTAGGTAATTTATTTGGTTTTAGTTTAGTTGAAAATGTAAATAATACTAATGGATTAAATTTGTACGGTTTTTGTAAATACAATAATCTAAATGATACTTGGCAGATACTGAAATACCGACAAGCTGCATTTTCGCAACCTCTTGATTATGGGACTGTAGGAGTAGAAAGTGACGCTAATTTTCCTCCTATCTATATAAGTAATGCATGGTTCTTAAACAATGAAATATACTTTATAGCAACAGAATCAATTCAAAGCTATGATAATACCCTTAATTCATTTTGGAAATTTAGTACTCTTACAAATAAATTTACTTGTTTAAGTCGCGTACCTTCAAACGATGGAGTTTTAAATGTTGAATCCCTAACCAATTTTCCAAATCCATCTTTTGATAATATTAGTTTTTTGGACACTAACAATAATTTAATGGCAATATCTCATAATTACATTTGGAGATATACTTTCTCTTCAAACATGTGGGTAAGAATTAATGAATCTTCTCCTTCAAGTTTATCCCCTTTGTTTAATAGAAATTATTATTCACATTGTATCGATTCAAATAATAATTTATGGTTATTTGGAGGTAATTTTAGTAGTATAGGTAATGTAAATGATTTATGGAAATACAATACAAATTTGAATACTTGGAATTTAATAAAAGGTTTGCCAAATAATAAGGAGAATTTAAGTTATGGTATTAAAGGAATAAGTTCACCAACTAATATGCCAGGAAGTAGGTATTCAAGTAATTTCTTTTGGTTTAAAGACAATAAATTATGGCTATATAGTGGGATTGGAGATAATATAATTTCAGAAAATACTAGTTTGCTTGATTTATGGTATTATGACCTAGATGTTGATTCCTGGATTTGGATTGATGGCTTTAAAAACACTACTATTAATGATTATAGATTAAATTATTATGACAATAATTTCCCTAGCATTATAAATTCAAATTTCGCTTGGGTTAATAATAAATTATTTGTTTCAGACGAAAGCAATTCCATTTGGAGCTTAGATATTGCAACTTTACCTATACTTTACAATAGCTATACAGGAAATGTAATATTTGATTTGGATCAAAATGGATGTACGAGTGAGGATGCGAAAATTCAATTTTTAAAATTACTTTACACAGATGGAATTGATCATGGAGTAAATTTTACAAATGATTTGGGGCAATATACAACGTATTCTATCAACAATAATTTTAGCGTTACTCCTGCTTTTGAACAACCAAATTATTTCAATGCAACACCAAATTCATATACAAATAGCACTACTACTTTTGGAAATATAATAAATCAAGATTTTTGCATAACTGCAAATGGGTTACATAATGATTTAGAAATTATTTTGCTGCCAATAAATCAAGCTATTGCTGGTTTTAACTCTAATTACAAAATTATATTTAAAAATAAAGGAACTACAACACAATCAGGAACTATAGATTTAACATTTAATGAAAGTGTCTTAAATTATATTTCTTCTAATCCTTCAATTTCTAATCAATCCTCAAATTCGTTAACTTGGAGTTTTACAAATTTACTTCCTTTTGAAACAAGAGAAGTAGGTGTAATATTTAACTTAAATTCGCCAACAGAAACTCCTGCATTGAATAACGGCGATATTTTAAGTTATACTACTGCAATTATTGGTCAAAATGACGAAACACCAAATGACAATACTGCAACCTTAAATCAAACTGTTGTTAATTCTTTTGACCCGAATGATAAAATTTGCTTAGAAGGAACAACAATTACCCAAAATATGGTTGGAGAATATGCTCATTATTTAATACGTTTTGAAAACAACGGAAATGCAATCGCTCAAAATATTGTAGTAAAAGACATTATTGATACAACTAAATTCGACATTAACACATTAATACCTATTAAAGCAAGCCATTCTGTTGAAACTAATATTTCAAACACAAATAAGGTTGAATTTCATTTTAAAAATATAAATCTTCCATTTGATGACGCCAATAATGATGGTTACATTTCTTTTAAAATTAAAACAAAATCCAATTTAGTCGCAGGAAATACTTTTAGCAATTTAGCCAATATATATTTTGATTACAATTTTCCTATTATTACAAACAATTATACTACTACAATTCAAGATTCTTTAGGTTTACAAGAAAATGAATTAACCAACAATATTTCTGTTTATCCAAATCCAGTAAAAAACATTTTACAATTCAAGAGTGATAATAAGATATTCAAAGTTGAAGTATATGATATTATGGGTAGAATTTTAAGGTCTAATTCAGTAATTGAAAATAAAATTGATTTAAGTGAACTAAAAACCGGAAATTATATTCTAAAACTTTATACTGAAAAAGAAATAATGAATACTAAAATCATTAAAGAATAACCATTTGCAAACAAATATTTTGCAAATTTGATTAGTTATTGATTATTATATTTTGGCTAATTTTAAATTATATTAATTGTCTAAAATATAAAAATATTTAATAAATAATATCAAATTCTAACTGAAAATAACTATTTGTAGTAGTATAAGAATTATTAAATAACAATTTTAAAAACCTTTTTTAAAACTTATTTCTTTTGGTTTTCAATACTAATTGGCCGTTAGAAAGTTTGTTCCCTTTTATATACCGCCAAAAAAAATCTATACTTAACAATATTGGCTTTTTAATAACTCCGTTGTGGATTATTTTATATGGTTTATAGGAATTAAAAAAAGAACCACGAAAAGAAAATATAGCAGCAGCAGAAAATAATAAAAACTAAAAATTTATATAAAAAAAATCGTCTTAATTTTTTTAAACACATTACCATTCCTTTGTAAAAGACAATTCATTAAAAATAATGAAACTTCAATGCAATATTTCGAAAATGGAATTCCAACTGTAAATAAAGATTGGTCACCAGAGGAATATGCAAACGCTATGAATAAAATAATGGAACTATACGACAATAAAACATTGCCTCTACCTATTATCAATAAAGGAAAGGAGATATTCCAAAAAATAGCAAACTATGAAAATTATTGGTTTTTTCAATTAGAAGAATTTAATAATAGAGATAAAATGTTTTTTTGTTTAGATATTACGAAACCAATTAGTCAATATTCTCTAAAAACTATCAAAGTGGCACTAAATACAATGAGGTTTTAAATAATGGTGCCAAAATACTTACTATTCAAAAAACGTTAATAAAAATAATGGATAAAATGATAGAATTAACCGATGATTTTATTGCTAAGAATCCTAATTTAACAGAAACTCAAAAGGAAGGATTAAAAAAATGAAATTTGGTTTAAACTCTATTATTTCTTGAACATTCCTTATTTTAAATAAACAATATACCAATTATTTAGAAAATGATATTTGCGATATAAGTAACGTTTTTTTTAATTTTTATAAAAAAAATAGAAACACAATTGACGAAGTTTCTAAAAATGAATTTGACAAAGAATGCACAAATTTAAATAAAAACCATAAATTAGACTGCATTAAAAAATCAGCAATAATGGAGTAAAGCATTAGAATATTTATTTATACCAATTAACGGTTTCTAATATTAAGATGAAAAAATAAAATCAAAAAAACATAATGATTGTATCTAGACCTAGAAGATGAAATAATGCAAGTCATTCAAGGCTACAATGCAAACAAGCATTTAACTGCTATGAAAAATTTGTTAGATTATACTTTAACAGAAAGAGATTTTGCTCAACTCATCGGTAAAGGTATTATATAATTATCTACCTAAGATGCATATTCCGGTGATATTGACCACCCAATTCCAATTTAAAGTGACCACCTGATTCCAATTCAAAATGACCACCTAATTCCGGAGTAAAATGACCACCCCAATTTTTCATAAAAAACTACTTTTTTTCATCTGTTAATTAATCAAATAT
>CANFZM010000015.1 GCA_947451525.1 Flavobacteriaceae bacterium | reverse complement strand
TTTAAAACATACCTTTGCACCCAATTTTAAAATACAATATGAATAAATTTGAACAATTAGGTCTGAATGAATCGTTACTGCTGGCGATCAAAGATCTAGGATTTGAGAATCCGTCAGAAGTGCAAGAAAAAGCGATTCCAGTCTTATTGGAAAAAAACACCGACTTAGTAGCTTTAGCACAAACAGGAACAGGGAAAACAGCAGCTTTTGGTTTTCCGCTAATTCAAAAATTAGATGCTGAAGACAGAAGTACACAAGCGTTAATTTTATCACCAACGCGTGAACTATGCTTACAAATCACCAACGAGATTAAACAATACTCAAAATACGTAAAAGGTATACATACAGTGGCAGTTTATGGTGGTGCAAGCATTACAGAACAAGCCCGAGAAATTAAACGTGGAGCACAAATTATTGTGGCAACTCCAGGTAGAATGCAAGACATGATTAACCGTGGTCTTGTAAACATTAAAAACATCAATTTTTGTATTCTTGACGAAGCAGATGAGATGTTGAACATGGGTTTTTATGAAGACATCGTATCCATTTTATCGGATACTCCAGATGAGAAAAATACTTGGTTATTCTCTGCAACTATGCCTGCAGAGGTTGCAAGAATTGCTAAGAAATTTATGCACGATCCTGCAGAGGTTACTGTAGGTAGCAAAAATTCAGGTTCGGCTACCGTTTCACATGAATTTTATTGTGTGAATGCTCGTGACCGTTACGAAGCTTTGAAACGTTTAGCCGATGCTAATCCAGATATCTTTTCAGTAGTTTTTTGTAGAACCAAAAGAGATACTCAAGCGGTTGCCGAAAAATTAATTGAAGATGGTTATAGTGCTGCCGCATTGCACGGAGATTTATCTCAAGCGCAACGTGATGGTGTAATGAAATCGTTTAGAGGTCGTCAAATTCAAATGCTTGTTGCTACAGACGTTGCGGCTCGTGGAATTGACGTTGATAATATTACTCACGTAGTAAACTATCAATTGCCAGACGAAATTGAAACCTACAACCACCGTTCTGGAAGAACAGGTAGAGCTGGAAAATTAGGAACTTCTATTGTAATTATCACAAAAAGTGAAATTCGTAAAATTTCTGCAATTGAAAGAATCATCCAACAAAAATTTCAAGAAAAAACTATTCCTTCTGGAATGGAAATTTGCGAAATTCAATTGTTGCACTTAGCAAACAAAATTAAAGATACTGAAGTAGATCACGAGATAGACAACTATCTTCCTGCTATCAATGAAGTATTAGATGGTTTGTCTAAAGAAGAATTGATTAAGAAAATGGTTTCGGTAGAATTTAACCGTTTTATCAATTACTATAAAAAGAAACGCGATTTATCTGGAGATAAAGGTAGTGAAAGAAGCGAAAGAAGTTCGGAGCCAAGAGAAATTAGAGCAGGAGATCCTGTTCGTTATTTTGTAAACATTGGTTCTAGAGACGATTTCGATTGGATGCAATTAAAAGATTTCTTAAAAGAAACTTTAGATTTAGGTCGTGATGATGTATTTAAAGTAGATGTTAAAGAAGGTTTCTCTTTCTTTAATACCGATGGAGAACACACGGATAAAGTGATGTCGGTCCTTAATGGATTTGACCTTAACGGAAGACGCATCAACGTTGAAATTTCTAAAAATGAAGGCGGTGGCGGAAGTGGAAGACGGGATCACAACGGAAGAAGTTCTGGTGGTGGTTTCGGCGGAGGCAGAAGTTCTGGCGGATTTAGAGGTGGTGACAGAAACGAAAGAAGTTCTTCTTCAAGAAGTCCTGGTAGTTTCGGACCTAGAAAAGAAGGTGGATTTAGAAGTGATGCTCCAAAACGTGAAGGTGGTTTTTCATCCGATAGACCTGCTAGAGAAGGCGGATTTAGAAGTGATGCTCCTAGAAGAGAACCAGGTTCTGCTCAAAGAGAAGATAGAGCTCCAAGACGCGCAGAAGGTACTTCCGAAAGACCCGCAAGTCGCTCTTTTGACGAGGCTAAAACAAGAAGACCAAGAAGAAGTTAATACCTTTTTCTAATTCTATATTAATCCCAAATTCCAATGATATACTATTGGAATTTGGGATTTTCTTTTAGTTCTCAACCCGTTTTGTTAATTTTCTTATAATAATTTTAGCAAATAGCAGAATTATCTTGTAGAGTTTTATACTTTTAAACTTTCAAACAAAGACATGAAATATTTAGTTGCATTTTTATTTTTTACATTTTCAATAACTGCTTTTTCGCAACAAACAACTGTTTCGAAAAAAATACACGGAACTGTTATTAGTGGTACTTCTACCTTTCCACTACAAGATGTGAATATCATAAATATTAATAAGGTTAAAGGAACTGTAACTAATGTAAGGGGGAATTTTGACATTGATGCCGAAGTTAATGACACCTTACATATTACTATGATTGGATTTCAATCGTTGCGAGTGAGAGTTACTAATGACTGGGTTAAAAATGGAAATGCCAAAATAGAACTTACCGAAAAAGCAATTGCTTTAGAAGATGTCGTAGTTCGAAAATACAACCTTACAGGTTATTTAGAAGTAGATACTAAATTAATCCCCGATCAAGAAAATTTCCGTTATAGCATCTCTGGATTACCACAAGGTTATGAGGCCGGAGAATATTCGCCTAAGGCATTTTCAAGAGTAATGAACTCCATTTTCAATCCTGCCGATATGCTTTACAATTTCTTTGGTAACAAACCTAAAGAGTTGCGCAAATTAAAGGAGATGAAAAAAGACAATACCGTTAAAGCGCTTTTAGAAACTAAATTTGATAGAGAAACTATTGCAATATTGCTAGGAATTGATAAAAATGACATTCCAGAAATATTACAACACTGCAACTACTCCGAAGCATTTATCCAAACTGCAAACGACTTACAAATTTTGGATGCTATTAGCCAATGCTATGAGCAATACAAGGTTTTGAAAAAATAAAAGTTAAAATCTATTCTTTATATTTCCTTAAAATAATTCTTGTAACCTCTTAGTTACAAAATAACTTCTGATATTTACAAAAAAAGTAAATTATGAAAAAGATTGTTTCTGTATTTATAATTGTATTCTTTACAATAGGTGCATTGGCACAAACTCATTATGTAAGTAAAAAAATAAGCACCACCGGAAATGAAGGTTGGGATTATTTATCTGTAGATGAGATAAACCAGCACTTATTTGTTTCGCACGGAAATAGTGTAAATGTTATTGATTTAAAAACCGACAAAACCATTGCAGTAATTCCAAATACTAATGGTATACATGGTATTGCTATTGCAAACGATTTAAACAAAGCATTTATCACCGATGGAAAAGACAATGCAGTTACTATAATCAATTTAACCACATTTGAATTAATTGAAAAAGTGGCGATTGAAGGGCAAAAACCGGATGCAGTTCTCTACGATTTGTTTTCTCATAAAGTACTTACTTTCAATGCCAAAAGTAAAGATGCAACGGCACTAGATGCTACTACTAATAAAATAATAAAAACTATTGCCCTTGGCGGAAAACCAGAATTTCCTGCAACGAATACCAAAGGATTAATTTATGTTAACATTGAAGATACTAACGAAATTAAAACCATAAACGCTACTACACTTGAAGTGGTAAATACTTGGAGCATTGCACCTGGTGAAGAACCAAGTGGTTTGGCTTTAGATTTAGAAACAAATCGGTTATTTTCAGTTTGTGGTAATAAACTAATGATAATTGTAGATGCTACTACCGGAAAAATCCTAGACAAACTTCCAATTGGTGATGGTTGTGATGGCGTTGCTTTAGACCCCGAGAAAAAACTAATTTATAGTTCTAATGGTGAAGGAACTATCACAGTTGTGAAAGAACAAAATGCTAATTCTTTTTCGGTTATCGAAACCATACCAACCCAAAAAGGAGCACGAACTATTGCTATTGATAAAAGTACACATAAACTCTATTTATCTTCTGCAGAATATGGTGCAAAACCAGAACCAACTGCCGAAAATCCTAAACCTAGAGCCAGTATTATTCCAGATTCTTTTGTAGTTTTAGTAATCGATACAAAAGTTAAATAACTTTTATTTTTTTTCTATATTTGGTAAATGAAAGTACTGCTTGCTTTTCTTTTAGGTTGCATCTCCTTACACTCTTTTTCACAAGAAAAAGATTTGCATTATTTCATGGATAAAGCCCAGAAAAATTCGCCTTTATTGGTGGATTATAAAAACCAAATACAATCGGCAACCTTAGATAGTTTACTCAATATTGCCACTAGAAAACCTCAAGTTACAGGATCGGTTTATGGAAATTACGCACCAGTTATTCAAGGGTTTGGTTACGACACGACTTTAAGTAATGGGCAAATGCTAACCGGATTGGTTGGTGTTAATCAAAAATTAGTCAGTAAAAACAACCGTTCAACACAGTTACAATCGTTTAAATTAATAAA
Organism: Flavobacteriaceae bacterium; assembly: GCA_947451525.1. GTDB lineage: Bacteria > Bacteroidota > Bacteroidia > Flavobacteriales > Flavobacteriaceae > Flavobacterium. Next base: position 60,718 of record CANFZM010000015.1, on the reverse strand, counting down.
AGATGCGCTTGCAGTTACCAAAAAAATAGCCGTTAAAGATTTAAACAGGACAATTATTTCGCAATACATTACTGCCACAGCCACTTTAGAGCAATTAGCAAATACTAAAAAAACGTCCACTTTATTACACGAAGAAGCATCCATTTTAAAAAAACTCACCCAAAATTCCGTATACAAACAAACGGATTATTTAATTTTCATGGCAACCGTAAAGCAGCAAGAAATTGTGGTTTTGCAATTGCAACAACAATATCAAAATGATTTAGGCCTTTTGTATTATCTATCTGGTGAAGTAGATACTACCTTGGTAAACATACCAAAACCTATAATTGCATTACAAAATAACACTTCTGTTGGCAAAAGCATTTTCTTCCAAACATTTGAAAAAGACAGTTTAAAGTTTCAAAACCAGAATAAAATTATTGACTTTGCTTACAAACCAAGTATTTCTTTGTTGGCAGATGCAGGCTACATGTCGGCCTTAGCCTATTTGCCCTATAAAAATTTTGGAGCCAGCGTGGGTGTTGGACTTTCAGTACCAATTTACGATGGGAAACAACGCAATTTACAACACCAAAAAATAACCACTTTATTAGAAACTAATTTGGCTTACCAAACTAATTTCAAAAAGCAATACCAGCAACAATTAGCAATTTTAAACCAGCAATTAAAGCAAGTAGAGCAATTGGAAACCCAATTGCAATCGCAGTTACTACTTGCCGATGCTTTAATTGAAGCCAATAAAAAACTCCTACTTACAGGTGATGCACAAATAACCGAATTTGTTTTGGCTATTGGTTCCATACTCAACATTCAAAGTAGTATTTCACAAAATCACATCCATAAACTTCAAGTAATTAACGAAATTAATTATTGGAGTACTAACGACTAATTTCATGAAAAAAATAACACTCCTGCTTTCTTTATTTGGATTAGTTTTGAATTCTTGCAAAAACAAAGAAGAAATAGAAACCCCAATAGATGTTAGTATTCCAGTCACATTAACCTCCATAGATGCATCTGGAATTTCTAGTTATTTCGACCTCAACGCAACGGCAACTTACATCGTTAAAAACAATATTAAAGCAAACGCAACAGGGTATTTAAACTCGGTAAATGTAACTTCTAACGATTATGTAACTACCGGCAAAGTGTTATTTACATTAAAAACAAGAGAAGCCAAAGTACTCGGAAATACCATAAATAAAATAGATCCTAGCCTTCATTTTGGAAATGCCATTACGGTGAAAGCAACATCCAATGGCTATATCAATGCGGTGAATGTGCAACAAGGCGATTATGTTCAAGATGGAGATGTTTTAGCCACTATAAACGATTCCAATAGTTTTGCAATCCTATTGAGTTTACCTTATGAATTTAAAAAATATGTAACCGTTGGAAGTCAATTGGAAGCCATATTACCTGACGAAACCCACATAAAAACAACGGTTTACAAATTTATGCCAAATGTAGATGCGACATCCCAAACTCAAAATGTAATTTTGAAAATCAATGGCAAATACGATATCCCAGAAAATTTAATTGTTAAGGTTCGGATTCCAAAAAAATCCGATCCGAATGCTATTGTACTTCCAAAAGCAGCAGTGTTAAGCAACGACACAGAGACCGAATTTTGGATTATGAAAATGATTAATTCCAATACTGCCGTTAAAATTCCAATAAAAAAAGGAATCGAAACCGAAGACAAAATAGAAATTCTCTCTCCACCTTTAAGCACCAAAGATTTAGTTTTACTAACTGGAAATTATGGGGTTGCCGATACTATAAAAGTGAAAGTCATTAAAAAATAATCCTTATGAATAACTTTTTTGTAAGACACCGCAATGGTTTAAGCACCTTAATTTTTCTAATCATTTTAGGAGGATTATTCGCTTATTCGTCCATGCAAACTAGTTTGTTTCCTGAGATTACTTTTCCTAAAATAAAAATCATAGCCGATGCGGGCCAACAACCCATCGACAAAATGATGATTACAGTTACCAAACCGCTTGAAAATGCTATTAAAAAAGTTCAAGATTTAAAAACCGTAAGAAGCACCACTAGCCGAGGAAGTTGTGAAATTTCGGCTTTTATGGAATGGAATTCCGATATTGATTTAGCCAAAGAACGCATCGAATCTAAAATCAATCAAATAAAAAACGACCTCCCTCCAGATACCCAAATTACGGTAGAAAAGATGAATCCATCCATTCTCCCAGTAATTGGTTATGCCATAGAAAGTAAGGAACGAAGCCCTATTGAACTCAAAAAAATTGCAAATTTCACCATTAAACCGTTTCTTTCTCAAATAGATGGCGTCTCCGAAATTCGGATCATTGGTGGTAAAGAAAAAGAATATTGGCTCTCGTTAGATTATTCCAAAATGGCTGCTTTAGGAATTACTCCAAATGCCATTTCGCAAGTATTAAGCCAAACCAATTTCATAAAATCCAACGGGTATTTATCCGATTATCGTCACCTTTACCTAACTATTACCGATGCTCAGGTCGTTAAAAAAGAAGCATTAGAAGACTTGGTTATTAGCAACAACGGAAAAGGGATTATTACTTTAAAAGATTTAGCACAGGTAGAAATCCGTGAGGCTAAAGAGTATATCAAAGTAAATTCTAACGGTAGAGAAAGTATTTTAATTGCGGTATTAAAACAACCCAATTCCAATTTAATCAGTATTTCGCAAGCAACTTCAGATAAGTTATTGGAATTAAAGAAAATAATTCCAAAAGACGTAATTATTACCCCCTATTACCAACAAGCCAACTTTGTAAACGATGCCGTTCAAAGCGTTAGTGATAGTTTATTACTAGGATTATTATTAGCAATTATTGTTGCCATTTTGTTTTTAAAATCCGCGAAAGCAAGCGCAACAATATTAATCACCATTCCGGTTACTCTTGGGCTAACCGCAATAGTTTTATTCCTCACAGGGCAAACGTTCAACATAATGACGCTTGGCGCCATTGCAGCATCTTTAGGACTTATAATTGACGATGCCATTGTGGTTGTGGAGCAAATTCATAGAACCCATGAAGAAAATCCAGAGGAGCCAACAGTTTCCCTTTTAAAGAAAGCCATACACTATTTATTTCCAGCAATGGTAGGGTCTTCCATCAGCACTATTGTGATTTTCTTCCCTTTTGTTTTGATGAGTGGCGTTGCAGGATCCTATTTTAAAGTCCTAACCGACACGATGATTATAACCCTTTTATGCTCCTTTTTTGTTACTTGGTTATTGCTTCCGGTGATTTATTTGCAACTTACCAAAAACGAAAATTCCAATTCGGAAACCAAAAAAGAAAGCAGTTCCCACGAAGTTAAAAAACAAAATTGGGTTTCTTATTTTATCCAAAGACCAATCATTAGCATCACCTTTTGTATTGTATTAGTACTTTCAATAATTGTCATTCTTCCAAATTTAGAAACTGGTTTTCTTCCTGAAATGGATGAAGGAAGTATTGTTTTAGATTACCAATCACCTCCCGGAACTTCTCTTGAAGAAACCGATAGAATGCTACAAGAAGTAGAAAAAATAATTATAAAAACTCCCGAAGTCGATGCCTATAGCAGAAGAACGGGAACCCAAATGGGGTTTTTCATTACCGAACCCAATCGTGGAGATTACCTCATCCAACTTAAAAAAGATAGAAGCCGAACTAGCAACGAAGTTATGGATGCTATCCGTAAAAAAATAGAAGCCACGCAACCTGCCCTTCGAATTGATTTCGGACAAGTTCTTATGGATATGCTGGGCGATTTAATGAGTTCGGTTTCGCCAATTGAAGTCAAAATATTTGGAAATAACCAAGTACAATTGCAGAAAATTGCCAATCAAGTAAACGGAATTGTTGAAAATGTAAAAGGTACTGCCGATGTTTTTAATGGTATTGTAATAGCAGGACCTTCGGTTAATATCACTCCCAATTATCGCATGCTAGCACAATACGGCATAACTCCTTCCGATTTGCAGTTCCAATTGCAAACGGCTCTTGAAGGAAATGTTATTGGTTCTATTTTAGAAAATGAACGCGTAACTCCCATTAGATTAATCTATAAAAATTCCGAAAAGAGAAGTTTAGAAGATATTAAAAAACTGAAATTGTTTTTACCAAATGGGCAGTCCATTCCAATTACAAATTTGGTTTCTATCTCTGCACAAAAAGGCGTTGCCGAAGTAGAACGCGAAAACCTACAAATGATGTGCGTAGTTACCGGAAGATTAAACAACCGCGATCTTGGTAGTGTGATGAAAGACATTAAAAAAGAAGTAGCCCAAAAAGTGGCTTTACCAAGCGGTTATTACATCGAATTTGCAGGTGCTTACAAAGACCAACAACAATCCTTCAAAGAATTATTGCTCATTTTGATAGCCTCTTCCCTACTCGTTTTTGGTGTAATTTTATTTTTATTCAGAGACTTTAGAGCCGCCTTAGTCATTCTCTTTATTTCTATTTTAGGAATCTCCGGCTGCTATATTTTATTGTTCCTTACCCAAACGCCACTAAATGTAGGAAGTTATACCGGAATTATCATGATTGTAGGAATCATAAGCGAAAATGCCATTTTTACTTTCTTGCAGTTCCGAGAAACCTTCAAACTAACCCATGACGTTCCCCATTCACTAGTATATTCAATTTCTACCAGATTACGTCCAAAATTAATGACTGCTTTAGGAGCAATCACAGCCCTATTGCCACTAGCCATTGGTTTCAGTACTGGTTCCGAACTACACCAACCATTAGCAATAGCAGTCATCGGCGGTTTCCTTATTGCTCTACCCCTATTGTTAATTGTGCTTCCAAGTCTTCTAGCAATGGTTTATAAAGACGAAAAGCATTTCAAACATTTGAACTAAACCCTCTATTCGGACAAGTTGTACGGACAGGTCGGTACGGACAGGTCGCGACCTTTCCCCCAAATAAAAAAATATAACATCCAAAATTTCCCATTAAATACACCCAAAGAGTTAGCAATTTGTATATTTGCAACACTAATTTAATATTAAACTTCATGCAACATATTATTGATCGCTTCATAAGTTATGCAATTATAGACACCGAATCCGATGCCGATTCTCCAACAACACCAAGTACACCAAAACAATTAGTCCTTGCTAATTTATTAGTAAAAGAACTAAACACTATCGGCTTAACCGAAGTTACCATCGACGAAAATGGCTATGTAATGGGAACCTTAGCAAGCAATGTTGACCACGAAGTGCCAACCATTGGTTTTGTTTCACATTACGATACCTCGCCCGATTTTACAGGAAAAGACGTAAAACCACAAATCATTAATAACTACGATGGTGGCGATATCGTTTTGAATAAAGAACAAAATATCATCCTTTCGCCAAGTTATTTCAAAGATTTAGTACAATACAAAGGACAAACTTTAATCACCACCAACGGATTAACACTTCTTGGTGCCGACGACAAAGCAGGACTTACCGAGATTGTTACCGCAATGGAATACCTTGTGCAACATCCAGAAATCAAACACGGAAAAATTAGAGTTGGTTTCACTCCCGATGAAGAAATTGGTCGTGGCGCCGATATTTTTGATGTCGAAAAATTTGGTGCACAATGGGCTTACACCATGGATGGAAGTCAAATTGGCGAGTTAGAATATGAAAATTTCAATGCTGCTGGTGCCAAAATCACTTTCAAAGGAAAAAGTGTACACCCAGGTTATGCCAAAGGCAAAATGATAAATTCCATGCTTATTGCAAACGATTTTATCAACCAATTACCTAAAAATGAAATTCCACAAGAGACTATAGATTACGAAGGGTTTTTCCACGTTACCGGACTTTCTGGAAGCCTAGAAGAAACGAAATTGGAACTTATCATCCGGGATCACGACATGCAATTATTTGAAAAACGAAAAGAATTGGTTCTTGCAATCGTAGCCAAAATCAATGCACAATTTGCAGCACAATTCGGAGAAGACATTTGTATTGCCGAGGTTAAAGACCAATACTATAACATGCGCGAAAAGGTAGAGCCAATGATGTTCATCGTAGATTTAGCCGAGAAAGCAATGCAAGAATTAGGCATCACACCACTAATCAAGCCCATTCGTGGCGGTACCGACGGATCAAGATTGTCCTACATGGGTTTACCTTGCCCAAATATCTTTGCTGGCGGTCATAATTTCCACGGAAAATACGAGTATGTACCCGTAGAAAGCATGCAAAAAGCAGTAGACGTAATTGTAAAAATTGCCCAATTAACTGCCACGACCGACTTCTCCAAATAAGAAAACAGTTTAAATAATAATTCCACAAATTTCGCTTTATGAAATTTGTGGAATTTTTTTATATCTATAAATTAGTAGAAGCGAATCGTTTGGGCAGTATCAGTAATGGCAATTCCTGCCATCCGTTTCAATCTGTCATTGCGAGGACCGAAGCAATCCAACACACCATTCTATTTATCGCAATGCCAGGATTTCCACTTCTGTCAGGGCTACACAGTAATGGTCTTGCAATAAAATAAAAGTTCCAAACAACCAGAACCTTAAAGACAAAACACAATTATTTCTAATAATAATTAGCCCTTTGCATTCCCAATCCTAACAGGTTTTTTCAACCTGTTAGGTATAAAAATAAAATAATTAAAACTCAAAGCAGAAAACAAGAGAAAACCAAAGCCATCTGAATGAAAAAAAATAAAACCAATGATTTTACAAAACATTGGTTTAAATGATAAATACCGATAATAAATTAGGAATTAAGAATTAGGAATTACGATATTCCAAATTCTTAATTCCTAATTCTTAATTCCTAATTCCTAATTGACTATGCTTTCTTATTCAACGAAGCACTCATTTCTAATGAAATTGCAGAACGCTCCATTTTTAATTTTCCAGACATTGTCTCAAGAACCACAGTAGTTTCTGCTAATTCAGAAATTTTTCCGTGAATACCACTTTTAGTGATAATTCTATCCCCTACTTTTAATGCGCTTTCAAATTCTTTTTCTTTCTTAGCCTTTTTTTGTTGTGGCATTATCATAAAGAAATAGATAACCACGAACATTAAAATAAACGGTAAAAACTGACTTATTTGTGCCATAACTTTAATTTTTGTTTTTAATTTTTGTTTTACATTAAGCCTCTTCCGGCTTTATTGATTCTATTATTTAATTGGAAATCTTTTACTAAATTATCTAAAATTCCGTTGATAAATATACTACTTTTAGGAGTAGAATATTCTTTTGCCAATTCTAAATATTCGTTAATCGTAACCTTCAACGGAATAGATGGAAATTTCAAGAATTCACAAATAGCCATTTTCAAGATTATAGTGTCTATTTCAGCAATACGATCAATATCCCAATTTGGAGTTTTATCAATAAATTCTTTTGCTAATTCGGTTTCGTTTAAAACCGTTTTTCTAAACAAAGCAGTAGCAAAATCTTTATCTTCCATATCCTTATAAATTGCAGGAACTCTAAGCGATTGCTCTTCGGCAGTAATTTGCTTTAACTGCTTCAATATTTGGGTATTCACCACTGGAATATCATCTACCCAAGTAAGTTTAAAGTCTTCTAAATACGAATACAACTTATCATTTGGCGCAATCAATTCTGAAAACATATCAGCAACAAAAAAACGTTCTTCCTCAAAAGTAACATTCTTTTTAGCCATATATTTTTGAAACAATTCGCTTTGTTTTACCACTTGTAAAAGCAATAAAATTGTATCATCATTGGCTTGCCAATTGGTTATTTTTCTTTTTTCAAGGGCAATACTCAACGAATTATTATCATCTAATGCCACTAAAATTGGGTTGTTTATAAACCGTAAATTTGGATTGCGTTCTTCTGGAGTAGCAAGATGTTTTTGCTGCGCAAGAACCTGGTATTCCATTTCTTTTTTACGGATTTCTACTAAAGAAGACAACATAATTAAGTATAAATCAACTATGTTTTCTAAACTTGCTTGTAAAAACTTTTCTTGTTTTTCAAGGTTGTCAGATCCACTTTGGTGCATTGCATAAATGGATTGCATGACTTTAATTCTAATATGTCTTCTGTTTAGCACGGATAAGAACTTTTAATTTTGAATAAAATAAACAAAGCGAAAGATATACTCTTTCGCTTTGCAAAAATAAAACTATTTTTAAAACCTTAGGCTATAAATTAGCCTTTTCTTTTTTTCTTTGTGCGATTCTACTATCTGCAATTTCCATGGCAGCCTTTTGAGGAGTCAAATTATGCGCTTTACCATAAGCGAAAATCTCTAAAGTTGTGTTATAGATATTTTCGGTTCTACGCATTGCTTCTGCTTTATCGTAATGTGCAATTTCAGCATATACATTAATAATTCCTCCAGCATTAATTAAGAAATCAGGCGCATAAATAATTCCTCTATCTTGAAGAATAGGACCGTGAATATTTTCATTAGCCAACTGGTTATTAGCCGCTCCAGCAATTACTTTTGCTTTAATTTTAAAAACCGTATCATCGTTAATAGTTGCTCCAAGGGCACAAGGCGCATAGATATCGACATCGGCAGTATACAAGTCTTCACCAGAATAAATTGAAGCACCATATTTAGCACTTACTTCTTGCATTCTAGCTGCATTAATATCCGTAATTTGAACTAGAGCTCCTTCTTTAGTCAAATAATCTACTAAAGTTTCTCCAACGTGTCCAATACCTTGAACTAGAATTTTCTTTCCGTCTAATTTATCCGAACCAAATTGTTGTTTTGCAGCAGCTTTCATCCCCATGTAAACACCAAAAGCAGTAACAGGAGAAGGATTACCAGAACCACCACGAGATTCTGAAATTCCAGTTACATAAGGTGTAACGTCTCTTACAGTATCCATATCGGCAGTTTCCATACCCACATCTTCAGCAGTAATGTATCTTCCGGATAGTGAGTTTACAAAATCTGCAAATTTACGCATCATTTCTGGCGTTTTTTGGGTTTTAGCATCCCCTATAATTACGGCTTTTCCTCCGCCAAGATCCAAACCAGTTATAGCTGCTTTATACGTCATTCCACGAGATAGACGCAAAACATCGTTCAATGCTTCCCATTCGTTGGTGTAATTCCACATTCTAGTACCACCTAAAGCTGGCCCTAAAACTGAGTTATGAATACCAATAATTGCTTTTAATCCAGTATCTTTGTCGTTGCAAAAAACAATTTGCTCATGATTATCAAAAGATAATTGACCAAATACAGGATCCATTTTTTGAAGTTCTTTTGGGGTAGTGATTTCTGTAGTCATAAAAAATTATTTGGGTTGCGACTTTATCAATAAGTCAGAGCAAATTTAATTTTTTATTCAAAATAATGCACTTATTTTAGTTTTAATTAGCATATTGTTAGTAAATTTAATTTTGAATGATTATTTTAATATTGCATTATATTTACACATTTAACAAATTAATAATTCATATTATCTAGAATTAAAGAAATAAAATGAAAGAATTACAATATTTAAATAAATATTTTATCAAATACAAATACCGTTTTTTGTTAGGTATTTTTATTACAATTGTCGCACAAATCTTTTCGCTTTTTACCCCTAAACTAATTAGCAAATCCTTCAAAGCCATTGAAGAATACCATAAAAGCGCTATTGGAATGGACAGCGTGAAAAGCCAACTTATTGAAAACATACTACTTATAATAGGAACTACCATTATTGCAGGACTGTTAACTTTTATTATGCGACAAACCTTAATCGTAATGTCTAGACATGTTGAATTCGATTTAAAAAATGAAGTTTTCAAACATTATGAGGTTTTAGATCAAAATTTTTACAAACGCAACCGCACCGGAGATTTAATGAGCCGTATTAGTGAGGATGTTGCCAAAGTACGAATGTATGTAGGTCCTGCAGTAATGTATACCATCAACACCATCATTCGTTTTACGGTTGTAACCATTTACATGTATAATGTCTCCCCTAAACTGACCTTATACACCTTACTACCCTTACCTATTTTATCGTATATTATTTACAAATTAAGCAAGGAAATCAATACACGAAGCACTATTTTTCAGCAATATTTATCCAAAGTATCTAGTTATACCCAGGAAGTTTTTTCTGGAATACGAGTAATTAAAGCCTATTCGTTAGAAAAACAAAATCAAGATATCATTACTGAATTAGCACAAGAAAGCAAAACCAAAAGCATGAGTTTGGCCAAAGTGCAATCGTTATTTGGACCTTTAATGGTTACCCTAATTGGCGTTAGTAATTTGGTAGTAATTTACTTTGGTGGGATGATGTATATTGCGCACGATCCAGAAATTAAAACCATTGGAATTATTGCCGAATTTATTCTATACGTCAACATGCTTACATGGCCAGTTGCTTCTATCGGATGGGTTTCCTCGTTGATTCAAGAAGCAGAGGCTTCCCAAAAAAGAGTCAATGAATTTTTAAAAACAGAACCTGAAATTAAAAATACAACTTCCGAAAAATCTATAATTAAAGGAAATATTGCATTTGAAAATGTAAGTTTTATTTATGAAGACACGAATATCCTAGCCTTAAAAAATGTTTCTTTTAAGGTTAATAAAGGCGAAACATTAGCAATTTTAGGAAAAACCGGTTCTGGAAAATCGAGTATTCTTTCTTTAATTACTAGAATGTACGATGTAAAAGTAGGCTCTATTACTATGGATGAAACTCCTTTAGCAAAAGTGAATTTATTTAACTTAAGAGAAAGTATTGGTATTGTGCCACAGGATGCTTTTTTGTTTTCAGACAGTATAAAAAACAACATCAAGTTTGGTAAAGAAAATGCAACTGATGAGGAAGTAATTGAGGCGGCTACAAAAGCAGCGGTTCACGATAATATTATCCAATTCAACCAACAATACGAAACCATTTTAGGAGAACGAGGCATTACCCTTTCGGGAGGACAAAAGCAACGTGTTTCTATAGCAAGAGCAATTATTAAAAATCCTGAAATTTTGCTATTAGACGATTGTCTTTCAGCTGTGGACACCGAAACGGAAGAGACTATCTTGAATAATTTACTTGAAATTTCCAAAGACAAAACCACTATAATTGTTAGTCACAGGGTTTCCTCTGCTAAAAATGCAGACAAAATTATCATCCTTGAAGAAGGAGAAATTATCCAACAAGGAACTCATAATCAATTAATAAGCCAAGAAGGGTATTACAAAGAATTATATAACAAACAACTTTCTGAAAAAGAAGTTCTATAATTCTTGCATAGTACTATTTTTTTTAGCATTTTTGGAATTAGAAAAACTACTAATTGACCGAACGAATATGAGAGAAAACGACATGTTAGAAAAAGACGAGATTTTTTCTAAAGTATTAAGAGCAGGAAGAAGAACTTATTTCTTTGATGTACGATCAACCAAGGCCGAAGACTACTACATCACCATTACTGAAAGCAAGAAATTCACCGAAGAAGATGGTTCGTTCCATTTTAAAAAGCACAAAATTTATCTATACAAAGAGGATTTTTCTGCTTTTAAAGAAATTCTTGAAGAAATGACCTCCTTTGTATTAAACAATAAAGGAGAAGAAGTAATCTCTGAAAGACACCAAAAAGATTTTAAAAGAGAATACACTTCAGATAATCAGGAGGAAACCCCACAAGTAGAAAAAAGTTTTACTGATATTAATTTTGATGATATTTAGGGTATCATTTAAAAAATAGTTAAGTCCAAAATCCAAAAGGTTTTGGACTTTTTTTTAGCCTATTCGCAAGCCATTTTCCACTTTCAAATCGGAAGTCAACAATACAATATCCTCTCCATTTACAGAGCCTAGAACCAAACATTCGCTAATAAATTTACCTATTTGCTTCTTTGGAAAATTTACTACAGCAATTATCTGTTTTCCTATTAAATCTTCTTTAGAATATTGCTTGGTAATTTGTGCCGATGATTTTTTGACCCCAATTTCTTTCCCAAAATCAATAGATAATTGGTATGCTGGCTTTCTCGCTTCTGGAAACTCTTTAGCATCTATAATGGTTCCTACGCGCATTTCCACTTTTTCAAAATCGTTCCAAGAAATCATGGTTTTATTTTTTGGAGAATAAATTTTGAACTACCCAAGCAGGACCAATCATTAAAAATTGTAAATCTTTTAAAAAAGACGGCTTTTTTCCTTCTATTTTATGTCCGTAAAACTGTCCTATCCAAGCAACTCCAAACACGGCAATCGAGAACATGCTTAAAGATACATACTGACCAATATAGTAGTTTAAAATCAAACAGAACAATGCAAAAACAGCAATCTTTACAGCCATTACAACGGATAAACGAATGTAAAAAATCATAACCAAAACTAAAACAACTACCGCCCAATTTTCTATAATTGGTTGGTTTAATTTTAAATTATTTGATATTAACACACTTGGAATACTCATCAACAATCCAATAATAGAAAAGAAAATGGCAGGGACACAGATGTAATGAATCTTTTTATTGGTTCTATTTTGATGACTTACTGCATATTCTTCAAACCATTGATTTAATGATTTCATAAATTAATTTTTAGACAAGTAAGTAAGGATTTTATCCATTTCAGCGTCTTGCAAACGAGCTTGAATTTGCATTTTCTTCAAGATGGGTTGCCAATCTTGAATAGAATAACTTTTTGGGTCATAAAGTTGGTGGCATTTAGCACAATTATTTTCATATATTTCTTTACCCGCATTTTGCTTGGCAATTAAAATAGCCAATTCCGATTTTGCAACAGTAGCCTTAGATGGTCCACACGAATTAATAACAAAGGCTAATAGAACTAGAGAGAGGATTCTTGTTTTCATAAATTATTGGTTTTAAAAAAGTAAATATAAAAAAAATCCTAATAGAATAACTATCAGGATTAATTTTCACTTCGTACCTCGTATTTAGAACCTCGTACTTTTATTTAACGTCCATTAATTCTACATCAAAAATCAATGTAGCATTTGGAGGAATAACCCCACCAGCACCGCTTTCGCCATATCCTAAATAGGCAGGGATTACAAAACGTGCTTTATCTCCAACTTGTAACAAAGCAATACCTTCATCCCAACCTTCAATTACTTGACCTTGACCAAGACGGAATTCAATTGGTTTTTTTCTTGGGTAAGAAGAATCAAAAACTTTTCCGCTTTCAAGAGAACCTTCATAATGAACAGAAACTGTTTTACCACTTTCTGCTTGTTTTCCAGAACCTTTTTGAATCATTTTATATCGTAAACCACTTTCAGTTTTATCAAAACCAGCAGCTAAACGCTCCATAGTTTCTTCCGCTAGTTTTTTAGCTTCTTCGATTCTTTTTAAACGAGAACCTTCAAAAGTTCTAAAAGCTTCAATAGCATTCCATTTTTCAGCCTCTGCTCCTACTCTAAGGATTTCAATGTTATCAATACTATCGCCTTGAGCAATTGCATATACAACATCCTGTCCTTCAATAACATTACCAAAAACGGTATGTTTATTATCTAACCAATTAGTTGGAACATGAGTAATAAAAAACTGTGAACCATTACTTGCAGGACCCGAATTAGCCATAGATAAAACTCCTGGTTTATCGTGTTTTAAAGTTGGATGAAATTCATCTTCAAAACTGTACCCAGGGCCTCCCGTACCAACTCCTTGTGGACATCCTCCTTGAACCATGAAATCTGGAATTACTCTATGAAATTTTAATCCATCATAATAAGGTTTCCCCATTGGTTTTGCTGAATTTTCAAGTTGCCCTTCGGCTAATCCTACAAAATTCCCAACAGTTCCTGGGGTTAAATCGTGCGTTAATTTTACTATAATTGCACCTTTAGTGGTGTTGAATTTAGCATATATTCCGTTTTCCATGTCTTGTTTTTTTTTATTATGATGCAAATTTAAGATTTTATTGGATATAAACCGTAAAATTGTACCTTTGAATAAACCAAAAATATAAAATGACGAATTCTATTTACGATACGGCAGATACCAAAAAAATAGTCTCCAGAATCGAATCTTTAACTTCAGAAACACCGGCAATTTGGGGAAAAATGAATGTAGATCAAATGCTACAACATTGCACAGCAGCTATAGAAGTGGCTTTTGGCGAAAAAGAAATAACGGTAAATTGGATGATGCGCCTTCTTGGTAAATTAGTCAAGAAAAAGATTTTTAATAGTGATTTCCAACACAATAGCCCAACTGCTCCAGAATTTATTTTTGAAGACAACTATAATTTTGAAACTTCTAAATCTACTTTAATTCAAAAATATAGCAGATTTTCTAACGAAGGAAAAAGTGCTATTACCGTTATGAAACATCCGTTTTGGGGTAACATGACCTATGAAGACTGGGATAAATTAATGTGGAAACATCTAGACCACCATTTAAGACAATTTGGTGTTTAATTTTGTTTCAAAAATAAAACATCATTATTAATTTCATTTTTAGCCCCGATAGAAATGGAAATCCTGTCATTGCGAGAGAAGCGAAGTAATCTCATCAAAAGATTGCTTCGTTCCTCGCAAAGACAGATTGTAATGAATAGCGGGAATAGCTTCTAAAAAAAATAAATATTTATCTTTGCCAAATGCGAATAGACATTATAACCATATTACCCGAATTATTACACAGTCCTTTTGAAGCTTCCATAATGAAACGAGCCATTGACAAAGGATTAGTAGAAGTTCATTTTCATAATTTAAGAGATTATACTACAAACAAGCAGAAATCGGTGGATGATTATCCTTTTGGAGGTGGCGCCGGAATGGTCATGACGATACAGCCAATAGATGCTTGTATTACGCATTTAAAAAGTGAAAGAGAATACGACGAAATTATTTATATGTCGCCAGATGGGGAAACTTTGAATCAAAAATTGGCCAATACTGCTTCGATGTATGAAAATATCATTATCCTCTGTGGGCATTATAAAGGAGTAGATCAAAGGGTTCGGGATCATTTTATTACTAAAGAAATTTCTATTGGAGATTATGTTTTGAGTGGTGGTGAAGTTGGTGCCATCGTGTTTTGTGATGCTATAATCCGATTAATTCCTGGGGTATTAAGCGATGAAACTTCGGCATTGACGGATAGTTTTCAAGACGGATTACTTTCTGGACCAATTTACACTAGACCCGCAGATTACAAAGGATGGAAAGTACCCGAAGTTTTAACTAGTGGCCACTTTGCTAAAATTGATCAATGGCGGGATGATATGGCGTATGAACATACTAAAAATAGAAGACCAGATTTACTGGATAATTAACAATTGACAATTGTTAATTATCAATTATCCATTATTTTTTTTAATTATTAATTGCTAATTATCAATTATTAATTATCTTTGTACCCACATTTGACTAACCTCTGGCGAAAACCGTGAATGTTGCTCAGATTTCAAACCATAATTAGCATTAAAAATGGCAAATTTAGTAGATTTCGTTAATAACGAATTATCAACAAAAAAAGATTTCCCTGCGTTTGGAGCTGGTGATACTATCACAGTTTTCTACGAAATTAAAGAGGGTGAAAAAACAAGAACTCAGTTTTTTAAAGGAGTTGTTATTCAAAGAAAAGGTTCAGGAATGACTGAAACTTTTACAATTCGTAAAATGTCTGGTGCAGTTGGAGTAGAGCGTATCTTCCCAGTTAACATGCCAGCTTTACAAAAAGTGGAAGTGAACCAAAGAGGTAAAGTTCGTAGAGCTCGTATCTACTACTTTAGAGAACTTACTGGTAAAAAAGCAAAAATTAAAGAAAGAAGAAGATAATTCTAAATTCTCTAATCATAAAAGAAGTCTCAATTTATTTGAGACTTTTTTTATGCATAAAAAACCCACCTCTTAATTATCAAATTCATAATTAAGATGCTTTTAAATATCAAATTCATAATTCAATCGTTTTCGTGAAGCAACTGTAATGAAATTGGTATCTTATTATTATATTTGTTAGCTGAAAAATTCACAATAAACAAACAATAAACCTTATAAAAATGGCAAAAATTAAAGTAGCTAATCCAGTTGTAGAATTGGATGGCGATGAAATGACTAGAATTATTTGGAGCTTTATCAAAGAACAATTAATTCTTCCGTATCTTGATTTAGATATTAAATACTACGATTTAGGAATTGAAAGCCGAGAAGCTACTAAAGACCAAATCACGATTGACTCTGCTGAGGCAATAAAAAAATACAATGTAGGAATTAAATGCGCAACCATCACTCCAGATGAGGAGCGTGTTAAAGAATTCAACTTATCTAAAATGTGGAAATCTCCAAACGGAACTATCCGTAATATTGTAGGTGGAACTGTTTTTAGAGAACCAATTATCATGAGCAACGTACCTCGTTACGTGCAAGGTTGGACTAAACCAATCGTTATCGGTCGTCACGCTTTTGGGGATCAATACAAAGCAACAGATACAGTTATCAAAGGAAAAGGAAAACTAACCATGAGTTTTGTTTCGGAAACTGGAGAAACGCAATCTTGGGAAGTTTTTGATTTTGAAGGAGATGGAGTTGCAATGGCAATGTACAATACCGACGAAAGCATCTACGGATTTGCACATTCTTCTTTTCAAATGGCATTAACTAAAAAATGGCCATTATACCTTTCTACTAAAAATACTATCTTAAAAGCATACGACGGACGTTTCAAAGATATTTTTGAAGAAGTTTACCAATCAACTTACAGAGCAGATTTTGAAGCTAACGGAATGGTTTATGAGCACAGACTTATTGACGATATGGTTGCTTCTTGCATGAAATGGAATGGTGGATTTGTTTGGGCTTGTAAAAACTACGATGGTGATGTGCAATCGGATACTGTAGCACAAGGATTTGGTTCTTTAGGATTAATGACATCTGTTTTGGTTACTCCTGACGGAAAAACGGTTGAAGCAGAAGCGGCTCACGGAACAGTAACTCGTCACTTCAGACAACACCAACAAGGTAAAGCAACTTCTACTAACCCAATTGCATCTATTTTTGCTTGGACTAGAGGTTTGGAGCACCGTGGTAAATTAGACGGAAATCAAGATTTAATTGATTTTTGTTTGAAACTTGAGCAAGTTTGTGTTGAAACTGTAGAAAGCGGTAAAATGACTAAAGACTTAGCAATGTTAGTAAAACCAGAAGGATTAACTTCTGCAGATTACTTAACTACCGAAGGTTTCTTAGCAGCAATTAAAGAAAATTTAGATGTGAAATTGGGATAAATTTCCTTCTAACTTTATATAAAATAGTCTAGATTAATTTCTAGACTATTTTTTTTTCGCTACTTTCCAACCTTTTTACAATTTAAGTACTCTTATTTATAGTACATCAATGTAAATGCATTTTTAAGACAATAACCAAAAAGATTTATCATGAAAAAAATATATTTTATTCTTAGTTTTGTGTGTTTCACTTCTATTGTAAATGCTCAAACTCCAAAAGAATTCCAACTTAATTTTGAAACTAATTCCTACGGAATTTCCAAAGAAAATGAATTGTTGTTGGATAATGAAATTATACCCTTAAAGAAGCAATTTTATAAATCTTGCAAAATAGAAATTACAGGATATACAGACAACACTGGAACTTTAGAATTCAATAAAATCCTTTCGGAAAATAGAGCAAAATCCATAACCGATTATTTTGTAAAAAAAGGATTCTCTAAAAAAAATATAATTTCTAACGGAAATAGTTTTAAAAATCCAATTGCAGATAATACTACCGAGGAAGGGAAATTAAAAAACAGAAGGGTAAATGTTCGAATTTTGCTTAATTTTAATGAAGTTTTGACTATTACTAAATTCAGAGAAAAACCTACCGTTTATAATTTTAACAATCAAAAAGAGAAATCATTCACCTACAAATCGGGAACGAAAATTACAGTTCCTGAAAACAGTTTTATAGACAAAAACGGAAAAGATGTTGGTGGTGAAATTCAAATAAAATACATCGAATTCAGAAAACCAATAGACTTTATTTTATCTGGAATACCAATGAATATTGACGATCATGGGCGAAAATGTTTTTTTAATTCGGGAGGAATGTTCAAAATAACAGCCTTTAAAAACGGAGAAGAAGTATTCTTAAAAAAAGACAAAAACATTCAAGTTGATTTTAATTTAGTTGGGAATATTCCTAATCTTAATTTTTATTGTTTGGACACTATTTCTAACAACTGGAAACAACTAACAACTATTACTAACAACAACGGATTACGTTTAAACGGAATGTTAACGTGTGGTTATCTAGAAGAAGACGAAGCAAAATGCCCATTAAATTTCTGCCAAGCATTGCATTACATTAATAAAGTTGGAATGGAATATGCTAAAAGAGAAATTTCATTATTCAGCCAAGCCAATTTTACTGACCCTTCTAATTTTCAGAAAATACAACAAACAATTCAAAATAATAAAGTAAAAATTGCCTCCAATGCCAATCGATTAAAAATTATTGCCAAAAAAATGGATAACAACAAAATAAGTTATCAATTGATTGCAATAGAAGAAAAAGGAACGGATATATTATTTGAAATAAAAGAATTAAACAACCCCAATCCACTAACCGAAACTTACTTAAAAGCAAAATGGAAATGCTCCAATAAAAATTTCAATAAGTCTATTCTTTCTAAAAACTGGTCTATTTGTCTAATTGAAAAATCAAAAAAAGAGGATTATTTAATTACTTTAAAAGACTCTATTTCTAACAATTACATCACTAATGTGTCTATAGAAACTAAAAAAAGAATTCGAAAAAGAAAAAGAGAAGCCTACGTTTCTGATTTACTTTTAACTATGAATAAAAATTCAATTGAAGTTACTAAAAACGATTCTATTTGCAAAAATTTACAATCTCAAAAATTCAATTTAGAAAAAAATAATAGAATACTAAACAATTATAGATTAGGGAAAGACAATGATAAAATAAACCAAAGCATTAAAGATTCTATAGAATGTTTTATCCAATACAGCAGAGCAATTATGCCAAGTAATGAAGTAATTATGGATAATGACAAGTGGTTGAATTATTTTGATGCTAACAGAGAACTGATGCTAAATCGTTACACAAATATACCTCAAACTAGTGATATTAAAAAATGTTTGGAACTTGAACTTGCAGCCGAAAAAGAAAGGCTAAAATATATGGAAATGCAACGCCAAGCACAATTAAATGATGAAAAAACCATTGATTTAATTCAATCTTTTAAAATAAATAGTTTAGGAATTTATAATTGCGACCAAATTCAAAGATTGCAAAATCCAGTAGAAATCATAGCCGAGTACGTAGATGAAAAAGGCAAAAAAATACTTCCTAATTTCATTTATTTAATGGATGAAAAAGTAAACGGAATAATTAGATATGACAGTAACCGAACAGATTACAATCCTTCCAGATTTGCTTATGATTCTAGTTCTAAAAACTCATTACTTGTTTTTGATGAAGATGGGGAATCCTACTTATTTTCGGCTAAAAAATTCAAGAAATTAGAAAATATTAAATCTGAAAAACAACTATTTGTTGTTGAAAAAATTAATAATAGAAAACAATTAGAAAATGAATTTTAATTAAAAAATAATGAATCTTTATTTTTCATCTGCCTTTTTTAAAATTCTATCTTTGTATTCTATTAATATCCTGGCTTTGTAACCAATTCCTAAATTCCAATATTGATTTGTAACAAACTCTTTATTTTCATCATAAAAAGTAAACTGACCTGTATTTGGCGATAATTCACCATAATTAAGAGCTTCAATTTCTATAACATTCACTCCTTTATTTAATTCTAAAACAATTTCTTGGAATTTTGCATCCAAATAAATATGATTTGTAACCATCTTACCATTTACCCAAACCCGAACAATATCGCCATCAATAGCACCATAATCTCGAGAATCTAAATTTACTTTAGGCGTATAAACTACAAATTGCCCTAAATTCATATCTCTATTAAACAACTCGGGGCTAATACCATCTTCTTTCAATTGTTGATTAAACTTTTCGGTATAATCTTCGGCAGGATTTTTTAAAGCATACGATTTTGGGTTTTGAACCTCTCCTACTTTGGGCATCTTAGGTAGAGCTTTCAAAAAAGGATCTTCTGGTTTTTTTAAAACCTGATAATCAAACTTAAATTCAGAGAAAATAGATTTAGGTAATTTTTCTGGCACCGAGGCTTTCTGTTTTGGCGCTTTTTTTGGAATTGCACTAATGTTTAACTTCCTTTTAGATGCTTCAAATTGTGCTTGAACATTAAAAGAAAAATAGAATAAAAAAAGTAGTAAAAAGTAAATCTTCATTATCATAAAAACAGATTGTAAAAGTATCTAAAAATTAATTACAACCTCTTAATTATTAACCATACATTAACATTTTCAAAGCAACAAAAATTATATAATTTCATCAAATTTGCAAAACTAAATTAAATACCATGCGTTTAAAAAACATAGTTTTACTTCTGCTTTTTTTATTTGCCTTTAGCAGCGGTTTTTCTCAAGAGAAATTTACCTTAAGCGGCACCATTTCCGACAAGAAAAATAACGAAACCCTAATTGGTGTAAGCATTGCCATTAAAGGAACCAAAGCGTTTACTACAACCAATGAATATGGTTTTTATTCGCTCACGTTACCAAAAGGAGATTACGAAATAAACATCCGTTATGTTAGTTATGAAACCATAACAGAAAAAATAGCCCTCACTCAAAACCTCCGTAAAAATTATAGTTTGAAAGAAGTTGGTCAGGTTTTAGACGAAGTAGTATTCTCCGAAAAAAACAAAACCAACACTCGCAAACCCGAAATGAGCGTTAATAAATTATCTATTTCTGCCATCAAGCAAATGCCCGTAGTTCTTGGTGAAGTAGACATTATAAAATCTATTTTGTTTTTGCCAGGAGTTACTAATGCAGGCGAAGGACAATCGGGGTTTAATGTTCGTGGTGGTGGCGCCGATCAAAATTTAATTTTGTTAGATGAGGCTACTATTTTTAATTCATCCCATTTATTCGGATTCTTTTCGGTCTTCAATCCGGATGCAATTAAGGATTTAAAACTTTATAAAGGTGGAATTCCTGCTCGATTTGGAGGAAGAGCCTCCTCGGTTTTGGATATTTATCAAAAAGACGGTAACAGCAACAGTTTTCACATGAACGGAGGTATAGGATTAATTTCAAGCCGATTACTTGCGGAAGGCCCTATCGTGAAAGATAAAGGTTCGTTTCTTATTGGCGGTAGAGCATCCTATGCGCATTTATTTTTGAAATTATCCAACAATAAAAACTCGGCTTATTTTTATGATTTGAACACCAAATTAAATTACAAATTTAATAAAAGCAATAGTTTGTTCCTTTCGGGATATTTTGGAAGAGATGTCTTTTCATTAAACCAAAGTTTCACCAATACGTACGGAAATTCTACTCTAAACTTGCGTTGGAATCATTTATATACCGATAAGTTATTTTCTAATTTATCGATGATTTATAGTGACTATTACTATGGTTTAAATTTGGATTTTGTAGGATTCAACTGGGATTCTGGAATAAAAAATTATAATTTGAAATACGATTTCAAATATTATTTATCCAATAAAATCAAGTTGAATTATGGTGCTAATGCTATTTATTACGATTTCAATCCGGGAACGATAAACCCATCGAATTCTAATTCTGGTATTAATTTCAAACAAATAGAAAAAAAATATGCGTTTGAACCTTCAATTTATGTGGATGCCGAACAAAAAGTAACCGATAAAATCAATGTAGAATATGGTTTTAGATACAGTATGTTTTCCAGATTAGGAAGTTCTACAAAAAACCTTTATGCCAATAACCAAGCGGTAACCTATGATTCGGATTTGAAAATTTACGAAAAAGCAACGCCTATCGGAACCGAATTCTACGGTAGAAACAAATCGATGGCCAACTTCAATAATTTTGAACCACGCTTTTCGGTAGCCTATGAATTAGCAGAAAATAAATCCGTGAAAGCAAGTTATAACAGAATGGTACAGTATTTACAATTGGTTTCTAATACTGCTTCGCCAACGCCACTCGATGTTTGGACACCAAGTGATAGTTATATCAAACCCCAAATTGCCGATCAATTTGCTGTTGGCTATTTCACTAATTTTAAAGACGATACCTATTCGCTTGAAGTAGAAAGTTATTACAAGAAAATTAAAAACCGTATGGATTATATTGATGGTGCAAATTTAATTGCAAATGAAGCCATCGAACAAGTAGTTCTAAATGGAGAAATGCGTTCGTATGGATTGGAATTCATGCTGCGAAAAAACACCGGAAAATTAAGTGGCTGGATTGCCTATACCCTTTCGCGATCCGAACAAAGAACACCAGGAAGAACGGCTACTGAAACCGGAATTAACAACGGCAATTGGTACCGATCAGCTTACGATAAAACCCACAATTTAGCCATTACAAGTTCCTATAAATACAATAAAAAATGGAATTTTGGAGCCAATTTCACCTTACAAACAGGCCAACCAGTAACCTACCCGAACGGACAATATACTTACCAGGAAATTACCGTGCCGAGTTATGGATTGCGTAACGAAAACAACCTTCCGTTGTACCACCACTTGGATATTTCGGCTACCTTAACTCCAAAGCACAACGAAGCAAAAAAATGGAAAGGCGAATGGGTTTTTAGTATCTATAACCTTTATGCTAGAAAAAATGCGGCATCTATTAGTTTCCGACAAAATCAAGATTCAGGGCAAAACGAAGCAATAAAATTATCCATTTTCGGAATGGTGCCAGCAGTTTCTTATAACTTTAAATTCTAAAAATATGAAAAATATAATCTACCTATTAACAATCGTATTATTTGCAAGTTGTGAAACTAAAGTGGATATTCCTTTGGATACTGCCAACCCAAAACTGGTAATTGATGCCAACATTTTATGGCAAAAAGGCACTTCTGGAAGTACCCAAAAAATCAAACTTACCACAACCACCGATTTTTATAGTTCAGTAATTCCAGTAGTTTCAGGTGCAACGGTACTAGTTACTAATAGTACCAATACGATTTTCACATTTACAGAAACTCCAAATACTGGTGAATATATTTGTACTAATTTCAATCCGGTTATCAATGAAAGTTATACTTTAAACATCCAATATGCTGGGCAAAACTATTCTTCTACCGAAAAACTTTTGGCTACACCAACAATAGATACTATAGAACAAACCACCGTTCAAGGATTTGGAGGTGATGTAATTCAGGTGAAATTCTTTTTTCAAGATAATGGTGCCGAAATAAATAATTATTTAATTGGAATTAAAAATCCAGCCGTAGTTGCTCCAGAATACCGAGCACAAAAAGATGAATTTTTCCAAGGAAATCAAATGTTTGGCTTTTATTCGGATAAAGATTTAAAAACAGGTGATCAATTGATTTTCAGTTTAGAAGGAATTTCTTTACGTTATTATAATTATATGGAAAAATTACTCAACATAGCAGGAAGTGGTGGCGGAAGCCCCTTCTCTACTCCTCCTGCAACCCTTCGTGGCAACATTATAAATCAAACTAATGAAAACGATTATCCTTTAGGTTATTTCCATTTATCGGAAATAGACACAAGGAATTATACAGTTAATTAAAAATGAAGTTTGTAGGTTGTAGGTTGTAGGTTATAAAAAAGGAATGAATAACAAATGAAATAATCACTACTTTTGATGATTAAAATAAATTCAGAACCCACAACCCACAACCCACAACCCACAACCTACAACCTACAACCTACAACCTAAAATGTCCTCACACCATATAGTTCGCGACGATCAAGAACCTGCACTAATCATTGCTAATGGGGCATCATGTAGTTTTGAGTTGCTAGGGCAATTACTAGAATGGTCGCCAATTGTGGTAGTTTTAGATAGTGCAATAGAACGTGTTTTACAATTAGACATCAAAGTAGATGTGCTTTTAGGAGATTTTGATGGCGATTTTAATCCGGAAATTTACAAAGAAAAACAGTATCCTTTAGAGATTGTTCATACCCCAAACCAAGACAAAACCGACTTAGAAAAAGCCTTAGATTATCTTATAGAAAAAGGACACAAGGCAGTAAATATCGTATGGGCAACTGGCAAAAGAGCCGATCATACCATCACCAATATCACCAATATTATTCGATACCGAAATAAACTAAAAATTGTAATTCTAGACGACCATTCTAAAATATTTTTATTACCAAATAAATTCGAAAAATGGTATACTGCTAATACTCCGATTTCGTTAATTCCTATCGGAAAAGTATCCGGAATTACAACCCAAAACCTGTTTTATCCCTTGCAAAATGAAGAATTAACCATGGGATACCGCACCGGAAGCAGTAACCATGTCGCCAAAGATGGTATCGTTTCCATAACACATCAAGAAGGGGATTTATTATTAATGGAATGTTTGGATTAAAACATTTGCATTAAGAGTAATTTTCTTATATTTGATACAGAGAAATAAAAAATGAAGAACAAAATTACGGTCGAAAAAACTACTTTACACCCAAGAAATATAAATCGATTTTCCTACGATTTCAAAAAATTAATTGACAGTTCCCCCGAATTGGAAGCATTTGTTTTTACAAACGAACACGAAATTGAATCTATAGATTTTAGTAATCCCAATGCGGTAAAAGCCCTCAATAAGGCGTTACTAATTTCCGATTATGACATAAATTATTGGGATATTCCAAAAGATTACCTTTGCCCACCTATTCCAGGAAGGGCCGATTATATTCATTATATAGCCGATTTATTAGGCGATTCCAATAACGGAACTATCCCTGAAGGAGAAAATATTATCGGCTTGGATATTGGAATTGGAGCCAATTGTATTTATCCAATTATTGGTTTTTCTGCCTACAATTGGAGTTTTGTTGGAACGGATATTGATGAAAATGCAATTCAAAATTGCAAGAAAATCATAACTGAAAATCCAAAATTAATAGATGCTATTAGTCTACAATTGCAAACCGAACCAAGATATATTTTCAAAAATATTATTCTTCCAGAAGATAAATTTGCTTTTACAATTTGCAATCCTCCTTTTCATGCCTCACAAGATGAAGCAACAAAAGCAACAATACGAAAACTAAACAATCTTGAAAACACAAGAACTATAAATCCAATATTGAATTTTGGCGGACAAAATTCTGAACTTTGGTGTGAAGGTGGCGAATTTGCATTTATCACCCAAATGATTTACGAAAGTGTAAAATACCCATTGCAATGTTTTTGGTTCACTACTCTTGTTTCTAAAAAAGACAATTTAAAAAGTCTATACAAAACCTTAAACAAAGTTGGGGCTGTAGAAATAAAAACTATCGAGATGGCTCAAGGCCAAAAAACTAGCCGTATTTTAGCATGGACTTTTTTGAGCGAAAAACAACAGAAAGAATGGAAGTTTAACATCGACTAATTATTATTTTTATTAAATTTGTTTTAAATAAAATTATTATGAGTACCGTTGAATTACAAAATCTCTTAATTTCTAAAATATCCAAAATTGATGATGAAGTCTTTTTGACGGCTATTAATACTATTTTGGATAATAAATCTGAAAAAAAAATAATTCTTAATCAAAATCAAATAGAGGACATTTTAATTTCTAGAACTGAAATTAATAATGGTTTAGGAATTGATAACGAGGAGTTAGATTTAGAAATTACAAAATGGTTTCAAGAAAAATAATTTGGTCACCAAGATCTAAAATAAGATTATATGAAATTCTAGATTTTTTTAACCAAAGAAATCAAAGTACTATCTATTCAAGAAAATTGTATAAAAGTTTTCAGAAAGAATTATCCTTATTAAAACTCCAACCTCATATTGGTGTTAAAACAAATTTTGAAAATGTACGTGGACTAATTGTTGGCGATTACATTTTATTTTATGAAATCGAACCAAAACAAATTAATATAATTACAGTCTGGGATAGTCGTCAAAATCCAGAAGATTTAAAAATCATTTGAATTTATAACAACTAATGAAATTCCAAGTCGTATCCGATTACAAACCTACAGGCGATCAGCCACAAGCCATTGAAAAACTTTCAAAAGGAATTATCAATGGTGAAAAATACCAAACTTTATTGGGAGTTACAGGCTCGGGTAAAACTTTTACCGTTGCCAATGTCATTCAAAATGTAGAAAAACCAACTTTAGTTTTAGCACATAATAAAACTTTGGCTGCCCAATTATATTCGGAATTCAAACAGTTTTTTCCGAACAATTCGGTACAATATTTTGTTTCCTACTATGATTATTACCAACCAGAAGCATTCATTCCGGTAACGGGAACCTATATAGAAAAAGATTTATCCATTAACGAAGAACTCGAAAAACTCCGATTAAGCACCACTTCGGCATTGCTTTCGGGCCGTCGGGACATCATTGTTATTTCCTCAGTTTCTTGCCTTTACGGAATTGGAAATCCAGTAGAGTTTCAAAAGAACGTCGTTACGGTGGAAAAGAATCAAATCATTTCTAGAACCAAATTATTACACCAATTGGTGCAAAGTTTATATTCTAGAACCGAAGCCGATTTTACTCCCGGTAACTTCCGAATTAAAGGCGATACCGTGGAAATTTTTCCGAGTTATGGCGATGAACCTTTTAGAATTCACTTTTTTGGTGATGAAATTGAAGAAATCGAAGCCTTTGATGCTCGAACTTCGCAAGTATTAGAAAAATACGAAAACCTAACCATTTATCCCTCCAATATGTTTGTGACTTCGCAAGATGTTTTGCAAGCAGCCATTTGGGATATCCAACAAGATTTGGTAAAACAAGTCGATTATTTCAAGGAAATTGGCAAACATCTGGAAGCCAAACGACTCGAAGAACGAACCAATTTCGATTTAGAAATGATTCGCGAATTGGGCTATTGCTCTGGAATTGAGAATTATTCCCGCTATTTAGACAGACGTCTTCCAGGCACACGACCTTTCTGTTTACTAGATTATTTCCCAGACGATTTCTTAATGGTGGTGGATGAAAGTCACGTAACGATTTCGCAGGTGCATGCCATGTATGGTGGCGATAGAAGCCGTAAGGAAAATTTGGTCGAATATGGTTTCCGACTTCCGGCTGCAATGGACAACCGTCCGTTGAAGTTTGAAGAATTTGAAAGCATGCAAAACCAAGTCATTTATGTTTCGGCAACTCCAGCCGATTATGAATTACAAAAGTCTGAAGGGGTTTATGTGGAACAAGTAATTCGCCCAACGGGGTTACTTGATCCTGTTATAGAAGTACGCCCAAGTTTGAATCAAATTGACGATTTAATTGAAGAAATTCAATTGCGATGCGAAGTAGACGAACGTGTTTTGGTGACAACTTTAACCAAAAGAATGGCCGAAGAATTGACCAAATATCTAACTAAAGTTTCCATTCGTTGCCGCTACATTCATAGTGATGTGGACACTTTAGAACGTGTGGAAATCATGCAAGATTTACGAAAAGGATTGTTTGATGTTTTGATTGGAGTTAATTTACTTCGAGAAGGATTGGACTTACCCGAAGTATCTCTAGTTGCCATTTTGGATGCCGATAAAGAAGGATTTTTAAGAAGTCATCGTTCGCTTACGCAAACGGTTGGTCGGGCGGCACGAAACATTAATGGAAAAGCCATTATGTATGGAGATAAAATTACGGCTTCCATGCAAAAGACCATTGACGAAACCAACTACCGCAGAGAAAAACAAATCAATTACAACACCCTACACGGCACCGAACCTAAAGCCCTAAATAAAAGTTTAGGAAGTGCTTTAGGAAACAACTCGGTTTCTACACAATACTACGAAAACCAAGCATTAAAAGCAGCCGAACCCGAAAGTTTGTACCTCTCCAAACCCGAAATAGAAAAGAAAATTAGAGAAGCCCGAAAAGCCATGGAAAAAGCCGCCAAAGATTTAGATTTTATGCAGGCAGCAAAATTTAGAGACGAGATAAAAATGTTGCAAGAGAAAATATAAAAACTCCTTATTTTTAGAATTAAATCTAAAATAAAGTAGTTATTTTGCGATTACAATCTTAAATAATTGAGTTTTATGAGCAAGACTCGAAGACAAATAAACATGAAGGCTCGGATATTTCCCATAACAGATATTAGAGCGGATTAGATTGGATATTGGAAAGATAAAACATCACAAATTAGTTATAATATTATAAAAAATCTTATGAGAAAAATATCCCTACTTATTGTTCTTTTAATTTCAACAAAAGTAATATCGCAAAATAATATCGATATTAATCTTTCAAAAATTAAATTTTGTGAATTAACAATTGATGATTTAAAGAATGAAGATGCTGAGTTAAAAGAAGTAAAACTTGAAGAAATGGACTTATGTTCTGATGGTTTTGTTCAAGATGGTAGATTTGAAAATTGTATAGGATATGAAAGTAAATTATATCCTGGTGTAATTTTTCAAAAATATGAATCCAATAATAATGTTGTAGCAAAAATTCATCTAACAAAAGAATTTAAAGGATTTCTTCCAGACGGAAATTATGTTGAAATGAAAACTTTAAAAGCAGGAGATGTGCTAAAAAAATATGACACATTAAAATCTTGGACTTCAAGAGGATGTTCTGATTATTGGGGGATAAACAAAGAAGATCAAATTTATTTCTATGTAAAAATAAACAAAAATAAAAAGCCTCAATATCCAGTTGATGAAAAATATTATTCAGAACAGTATGTACAAGGAATTGACATTGTCTCAAATTGTTATTCCTATTTCGAAAAAATAAAAATTAAACCTATTTATTTTGTAGATGGAAAAGAGACTCCAGAAGAACAAATAATAAAAGATTTAAAGCCCGAAGATATCGATTCAGTAAATGTTTTGAAAAACAAAAGTGCAAAAGAAAAATATGGTGAGAAAGGCAAAGATGGAGTTATTGAGATTTCTCTAAAAAAGAAGGAATAAAAAACTTTTCATAACTGCTTTCATCTTAACCCTAATTACTCTGCTCTTGAAAAACTTCCAATAAATAATCTGGAGAAACCATTCTTGTTGGCGATTGTTCCATTGCTTTTAAAACGCGTTTCATGGCAAACGGATTTAAACCCATGTTAATTCCTATTTCATGGATTTTAATTTCTTCCCGCTCGTGTAATACCCCATCGCAATGCATCAACAAGGCCAATCGGTAAAATTGTTGAATACGTTCAAATTCGTTTTTGATCACTTCACTAGGATTTTCCTCATGAAATAATTGCTTAAATTCTTGTTTGTCAATTCCTAATTCTATGGCAATTAAAGAAAGAAAATTATATTCTCTTTCGTGCAATTCACCATCTACAATTGCAAATGCAATCATGTCTAGCAATAAACTTACCTTTTGTGCTTTAGTTTTACTCAAAATGATTATTTTGGCTAAAATATTCTTTTTATTTATATTCTAAAAATTATTGAATTGAAATTTACTATAACTTTTTTATCTCTACTATTTTTTGGATTTGCCAATGCACAGCAAAGTACCGCCAGTAAACACGTTACCACTTTCTCAATAGATGCTCCGCAACTAAAAACTAGTAAGAAAATTTGGGTGTATCTACCAGAAAACTATGCCGCTTCTACCAAAAAATTTCCGGTTATCTATATGCACGATGGGCAAAATCTTATGGATGCCAAAACTTCGTATGTTGGCGAATGGAATGTAGACGAAACCCTAGACAGCATTAAGGCACAAGTAATTGTTATTGGCATTGAGCATGGCGGAGAAAAACGTATGGAAGAATTAACCCCTTACAAAAACGAAAAATACGGTGGTGGAAACGCCGACAATTACCTAAAATTTATAGTAGAAACCCTAAAGCCTTATGTAGACAAAACCTACAGAACCAAGCCTAATGCTAAAAATACCTGCCTTTGGGGAAGTTCCCTTGGTGGATTGGTTTCCTTTTATGGTGCTTTAAAATATCCCGAAGTATTCGGGAAAATTGGTTGCTTCTCCCCTTCTTTTTGGTTCAACCGAAAAGAAATTTTTGAAATCATGAATACTACTAAATCCTTTAAAACCAAAGTCTATTTTCTTTGTGGCGATAATGAAGGAGATGCCGAAATGGTACAAGATGTAAACAAAATGGAATACCAAATCAACACCAAACGCTGCGAATGCCAAATGCTCAATAAAAAAATCATAGTCAAAGGTGGGCAACACAACGAAAAATTATGGCGAGAAGGTTTCAAAAAAGCGTACCTTTGGCTTTTCTAATTGGTAGGCAGTTTGTTGTTTACAGTTTATTGTTTAGGGTTACCAAAACAACAAACTACAAACAACAAACCCTAAACTAAAAACAACAATAATGACAAATAACGATATTTTCAAGAAACTACGTGTTGCCTTAATGCTTCGCGACGATCAAATAGAAGAGATTTTAACTTTGGTAGATTTCCGAATGTCTAAAGGAGAAATAGGAAACTTTTTCAGAAGCGAAGATCATCCAAAGTACATGGAATGTGGCGATCAAGTGCTGCGTAATTTCCTAAACGGATTGGTAATTCACTTGCGTGGAACTAAAGAAAACCCAAAAATCCCTATGGATGTAATTGCGGTTCATAAAACGGAAGCACGACCAAAAGAATTTACAAAATCGGAAGGAGCGCCTAAAAAAGATTTCAAACCAAAAACCGATTTCAAGAAAAAACCAGATACTAATCCGAAATTCAAGGATAAAAAACCAACCAAGAAAATTGAAATTGTAGAAAAAGTGCAATACAAGAATGGTAAAAACACTAAAGGTTAAATAAAAAAATCCCGAGCAAAAAACTCGGGATTTTCTATATAAAGTAATTTCCTTTAAACTAAGAAAGCGCTTTTTGAACTTGATCTGCTGCTTCTTGAAATTGAACTGCAGATAAAATTGGCATACCCGAATTATCAATTAATTCTTTTGCAATTACTGCATTTGTTCCTTGCAAACGAACAATGATTGGCACTTTAATAGCGTCACCCATGTTTTTGTAAGCATCAACAACCCCTTGAGCAACACGATCGCAACGAACGATTCCTCCAAAGATGTTAATCAAAATTGCTTTTACGTTTGGATCTTTTAAGATAATTCTAAAAGCCAATTCAACACGTTTAGCATCTGCAGTACCACCAACGTCCAAGAAATTTGCAGGTTCAAAACCAGCATATTTAATTAAATCCATTGTTGCCATTGCCAATCCTGCACCGTTAACCATACATCCAACGGTACCGTCAAGATCTACATAGTTTAAACCTGCTTCTTTAGCCTCAACTTCAATAGGATTTTCTTCTCTAATGTCACGCATATCCGCATATTTTGGCTGACGGTATAAAGCGTTATCATCAATATTTACTTTTGCATCAACTGCAAGAATTTTATTATCCGATGTTTTAAGAACTGGGTTGATTTCGAACATAGATGCATCAGAACCAATATAGGCATTGTATAAACAATCAATAAATTTCACCATTTCTTTAAAAGCATTTCCAGAAAGACCTAAATTAAAGGCGATTCTTCTTGCTTGAAAACCTTGTAAACCAACAGCAGGGTCAATTTCTTCCGTAAAAATTAAATGCGGAGTGTGCTCAGCAACTTCTTCAATATCCATTCCACCTTCTGTAGAATACATAATCATATTTCTACCGGTGGCTCTATTCAATAAAACCGACACATAGAATTCCGAAGTTTCACTTTCACCAGGATAATAAACATCCTCAGCAACCAAAACCTTATGCACTAATTTTCCTTCTGGAGGAGTTTGAGGCGTAATTAATTGCATTCCAATTATTTGCTCAGAAATTTCAGTGACTTGCTCTAAGTTTTTAGCCAACTTAACGCCACCACCTTTTCCTCTTCCACCTGCGTGAACTTGAGCCTTAATAACATACCAACTAGTTCCAGTTTCGGTAGTCAATTGTTTTGCAGCAGCAACCGCTTCTACAGGACTATTAGCTACAATTCCACGTTGTACGCGTACACCATATTTTGCTAATATCTCTTTTCCTTGATATTCGTGTATATTCATAAGTTAGTTTTTATTGTTTTTCAAAGGTCTTATGTAATCGTCAAAAACACTTTATTTAAACAATTGTTGTTTTGCCGATTTCATAATAAAAGTTTGTCGTTTTATAAAGTGCCACAAATGTAATTAATTACAATCAATTGATAAAGCAAATGTATATCAATTTAGTAACTTTATATAAGAATTATTAGAAGCGCCAACTTCGGGCATTTTCGGCAGTGGCAATTCCCGCTTTTCGTTGCAATCTGTCATTGCGAGGAACGAAGCAATCCAACACACCATTCTATTTATCGCAATGCCAGGATTTCCACTGCAATCGGGGCTATAAATTAATGTATTGAGAAAAAATCACAATTAAAATCAACAATTTCGTAGAAATGTTAATCCCTTTTGTATTCCATTTTTCATAAAGTATCTTTGCACCAGATTAAGACTAAACTCTTAATATTCAAAACTTTTAAACTAAAAAAATGCAACCAAAAGATTTACTAGCAATTGCCGAAGAATTTGGCAATCCGTTGTACGTTTATGACGCAGCAACCATCGAGCAACAGTATAACCGATTGACAGCCGCTTTCGCCAAGGTAGAAAACCTCCGTCTCAATTACGCCATGAAAGCCCTCTCCAATCTTACCATCTTAAAGTTGTTAAAGAAGTGTGGCTCTGGTTTAGACACCGTATCCATGCAAGAAGTACAACTCGGTTTGCATGCCGGTTTCACCGCCGACAAAATTATATTCACGCCCAATGGAGTTTCCTTTGAAGAAATTGAAGAAGTTGCCAAATTGGGTGTTCAAATCAATATTGACAATCTTTCCATCCTAGAACACTTCGGAACCAAATACCCAAAAGTTCCCGTTTGTATTCGAATCAATCCACACGTAATGGCTGGCGGAAACGCTAATATTTCGGTAGGGCATATTGATAGTAAATTTGGAATCTCCATTTACCAAATGCCACACGTACTGCGAATTGTGGAAAACACCGGAATGCACATTAACGGAATTCACATGCACACAGGATCGGATATTTTAGATATCGAAGTATTCCTTTATGCTGCCGAAATACTATTCGATACTGCCAAACAATTCAAGCAATTAGATTTCTTGGATTTTGGTTCTGGATTCAAAGTTCCTTACAAAAAAGGCGACATCGAAACCAATATTGAAGAACTCGGAAAAAAACTAACCAAACGTTTTCTCTCTTTCGAAAAAGAATACGGACGTTCATTAACTTTAGCCTTCGAGCCAGGGAAATTTTTAGTGAGTGAAGCGGGTTATTTCTTAGCAAAAGTAAACGTAGTAAAACAAACCACTTCTACCGTTTTTGCGGGAATTGATAGTGGATTCAACCACTTAATTCGTCCGATGCTTTATGGTTCGCAACACACCATCGAAAACATTTCTAACCCAAAAGGAAAAGAGCGTTTTTACACCGTGGTGGGTTACATTTGCGAAACCGATACTTTTGCCAACAACCGTAGAATTCCAGAAATAAAAGAAGGTGATACACTATGTTTTAAAAATGCAGGTGCTTATTGTTTCTCTATGGCATCCAACTACAACTCGCGTTTTAAACCCGCAGAAGTTTTATGGAAAGACGGAAAAGGCCACTTAATTACCAAAAGAGAAACCTTTGAAGATTTGATTAAAAATCAAATTGAGGTTGCGTTATAAAAGCCACGAATTACACGAATTTTCACAAATTCTATTTTATAAAAAAATTCCACTAATTTTTGTTAGTGGAATTTTTTTATGAATCTTGTTTTAAAAACACCTCATAGTTATCTTTAGTAATCACCATGGTTTGAGTACTTGGATAGGCATTAGTAAATGTTTTAGTGAAAGTCGCTTTTTTGGCTGCATTCCATTTGAATTCAAAAGCAAATAAGTTGCCATTAAATTCCTCGATATAATCAATTTCTTGTTGTTCTTTGGTACGCCAAAAAAACCGATTAACAAAGCGCTTGTTATATTCGTTATATTTTAATCGTTCCGCAATTAAATAATTTTCAAACAAAGCACCTATATCTTGCCTGGTATCTGCAATTTGAAAATTATTTATAATCGCATTACGTATTCCTGTATCATAAAAATAAACTTTTTTAGATAGTTTTAGTTCATTGCGCAAGTTTCTACTCAATGAATTTAATTTAAAAACAATAAATGCTTTTTCTAATAAGTTAATATAACTTTCTACCGTTTTACTGTCAAGTCCTATTAAATTACCTATTTCATTATAAGATACTTCCGAACCAATTTGAAATGCTAATGCCTGAAGTAATTTAATTAATTTTTCGGGTTTTTTTATAGCATCTAACATCAAAATATCTTTAAAAAGATAACTATCCGCTAGTAATTTTAACACTTCGATTTCTTTTCCTTGGTTATTAATCACTTCCGGATAAGAACCAAAAACCAAGCGAGAATGCAAATGTCTTTTTTCTATTAACTCTGAATGATGTTGTGATAGTTCAAAAAAAGAAAGTGGAAATAATTGATACTCGAATTTCCTACCAGTTAAAGGTTCATTTGTTTTATTTTTTAATTCAAAAGCCGAAGAACCAGTGGCAATAATTTGAATTTCCGGAAAGGAATCGTGCAAAAGTTTTAGTCCCAAGCCAATATTTTCTATTCGTTGTGCCTCATCAATTACCACAAGATTATGGTTGCCAATAAGTCCTTTAAGTTTAGTTGAAGTGGCATTTTTAAAATATTCTTGAATATCATATTCATCGCCATTAAGCCAAATGGATTGATCCGAATTAGCAACAATTTTTTTAAGCATTGTTGTTTTACCCGTTTGTCTTGCTCCTAAAAGGATTATTACTTTATTTTTATACAGATTATCGGTAATGTTTTTTTCTAATAAACGCAGTATCATTCTTTATTTTTTTTATCAAAAATACAACTTTTTCGGAATACAATCCAAAAAAGTTAATATTTTTTCGGAATAGCATCCAAAAAAGAAATGAAAAATACAGTATTAATCAATAACAACCAACCATAAATCAAGTATTAAACCTACAGAAGTTTTATGATAAGAAGAGAAAAGCCAAGAATTGCAAGATTTTTTTTAAACTACTTATCCAAAACCTCCAACAATACCTTACTTTCGGTTCCGTTAGGAAAAGTAATCTTTAGTTTTTGGGCTAAAGTTGGTGCTATTTGTGTGATATCTTTGTGGTCGTGAGTCTCCCCTTTTGGGATATTCCAACCATAAAATAGCAATGGCACATGAGTATCATAACTATATGGTGTCCCGTGGGAAGTTCCTGTTGGACCATATTCTATATAACCTGGTTTGTCTAGCAAAACTAAATCACCATCCTCAGAAGGGTCATAACCTTTGGCAATACAATTTAAATAAAAATCATTTCCAGTAGCACCAAGAATTTCTTCTTCGGTATACACTCTTTTTATTTGGTCTTGGGTCATTAAATACTCTTTAAAGGCTTGCTTCACTTTTGCTAATTCCAATCCTTTAGTTTTTATAATTTCTTTATTAAAAAAAAGATTAAAGTTAGAATAATTCAAAACTAAATCTTCTCCGAAAGTATCCGTAGAAAATTTCTTTAAACCTTTTACAATTTCTTTAGGCTCTACATTGGTAACATTATATTTATTATCATGTAAAAACTTAGCATTTTCAGCACCTGCATGATCGGCAGTTAAGAAAATAAGGTAATTTCCTTTACCAACGGTTTTATCTAAATAATTTAAAAAATCGGCAATAGTCAAATCCAAACGCAAATAAGTATCTTGCAATTCCATGGAACGAGGTCCTAAATTATGACCAACATAATCGGTTGATGAAAAACTTACCGTTAAAAAATCAGTAATGGCATCTTTTCCTAGTTCTTCTTTTTCGATGGCTTTTTTAGCAAATTCTTCCAACAAATCATTTCCGAAAGGCGTTGCACGAATAATTCCGGCATCGTTTTTATCGAACATTTCTTTTAAATTATAAGGAAAAACGGGTTTAGCACCATTTAATTTCCCTTCATAAGCATTATCGTCTGCAAGACTTTCATCGTAAGTTGCTACTGGTTTTAATAAATCCCAACCTTTAATAACATAAGGCATAAAATGTTTTTCATTGTTGAAATCAGTAACCCAATCTGGTAATTTTTCGCCATAAAAAGTACTCGAAATAAAAGCGCCAGTTTTGCTATACCAAAATGCCCAATTGGCAAAATGTCCTGCAGGTAAAATTGCTCCTCTGTCTTTCAAACTCATACCGATTACTTTCCCTTTGAAATTGGTAGCCAAACGCAATTCATCAGTGATAGTAGTAGATAAAAGGTTTTTAGGTGACATCTCCCCTTCTGCTTTTGTGCCATCGCCAATTGTTTTCACCGAAGCATCGTCGGTGCAATAACGGTCTTTGCCTTGTTTTCTACTAAACCATTCGTTACCTACAATTCCGTGGGTTGCAGGAGTGGTTCCTGTATAAATAGAGGCATGCCCAGGACCTGTATAGGTTGGCATGTAATTGTAATTTACATTTTGAAAAACATAACCATTATTCATTAACCGCTTGAATCCATCATTTGAAAAATCATTATTAAAACGATATAAATATTCCATTTTCATTTGATCTACTACAATTCCGACCACTAATTTAGGTCGTTCTTGTGCTTGAAGTTGGAAAACGAAAGTAAAAACGAATAAGCAAAGTATTTTTTTCATGGAAATTTTATTTTTACAAAATTAAGAATTTTGAAAATATAGCAGTAATAAGAAACCGTTAAGAAATGACTTCAAAAGTGTACGAATTAACTTCTTTTTTTGCCAATTCAAATTCGGCAATAATTTCATTTATAATAGCATCAACGGGTTTAATATCGTGAATTAATCCAGCAATTTGTCCGATTTCTAATTCACCTTCTACTAAATCGCCTTCAAACATGCCTCGTTTGGCTCTGCGTTTTCCTAATAAATTTTCTAGATCTTCTTTAGAAGGACATTTAGTATATAATTCCTGAACATCTGCAAAGAATTTATTTTTAATTAATCGAACAGGGGCTAATTCTTTTAAAGTCAAAAGTGTGCCTCCCTCTTCGGTTTCAATTACTGTTTTCTTGAAATTATCGTGTGCCGAACTTTCGGTAGAAGCCACAAAACGACTTCCCATTTGCACGCCATCGGCACCAAGAACCATCGCTGCCAACATACCGCGTCCGGTGGCAATTCCGCCTGCGGCAATTAATGGTATGCTTATGTTTTCTTTTACCATCGGAATCAAAGTTAAGGTAGTAGTTTCTTCTCTTCCGTTGTGACCACCTGCTTCAAAACCTTCGGCTACGACTGCATCTACCCCAGCCTCTTGTGCTTTTAAAGCAAATTTAGAACTGCTTACCACATGCACCACAGTGATTCCTTTTTCCTTCAAAAAAGTAGTCCACGTTTTCGGATTTCCTGCAGAAGTAAAAACAATTTTTACCCCTTCTTCTACAATAATATCCATGATTTCTTGAACATTTGGATACAACATAGGAACATTCACTCCAAAAGGTTTGTCGGTTGCTTTCTTACATTTTTGAATGTGTTCTCGCAAAACATCCGGATACATTGAACCAGCACCTATTAATCCTAAACCACCGCTATTGCTAACGGCGCTTGCTAATTTATAACCACTATTCCAAATCATTCCACCTTGAATAATTGGGTATTTAATATTGAAAAGTTGGGTGATTCGGTTCATTATTCTTTAATTATTTTTCCGGATTGGGTAAAGGAATTACTTTCTATTTTATAAAAATATACTCCCGAATTTAAGGCCTCTAAAGAAACATTTGATACCGAAGTAGAAATAGTTTTTTCTATTAAAACCTGTCCTAATGTATTGTAAAAATAGACAGTAGCATTGGTATAATTATTTGGAAAAGATATAGAAACAGAATTACTTGTGGGATTTGGAAATAAAACAAAGGAATGAATTTCATTTTGATTTACAGATAAAGCAGTATTCAATGCCAATTGAAAATTGGGAATTCCATAACCATATTGATTATCTGGGGTTAAAAATCTATCACAAGATTGTTTGTAGACATCAATAAGTTGTTGGTTGGTTAGATTTGGAACCGCTTGCCAAAGACAGGCAATCATTCCTGCCATAATTGGACAAGAAAAAGAAGTTCCACTTGCTGCAACAATATTTCCTGAAGTGTTAGATAATATCGAACTTTGTCCTTGCGCCATAACATCTGGCTTTATTCTTCCATCAAAACTCGGTCCTATAGAACTAAATGAAGCATACGTTCTATCTGCTTTTACGGCCCCAATTGCTAAAACATTATTGGCTTCTGCAGGAACTCCAACATGAGGTTCAGAGGTGTTTCCTTCATTCCCCGCACTGGCTAGAACGATAATTCCTTTGGTAAATGCAATGTTTGCACCCTGAGAAGCAAAGGCACTGTTTCCGGTCATATCCGAATAGGTATGCCCATAATTGGGATTATCAAAAGCAAAATAACCTAATGAAGTGGTGATAATATCTACTCCAACTCTATCGGCTTGCTCGGCTGCTTCTACCCAATTGCTTTCTTCTACAGGATTTTCGGAAGCAACATCTTCGGTAATGTATAAATAATATTTTGCATCCGGCGCAGTACCAACTAGTTGCCCATCTACATAGCCTCCCATGGTTGAAAGCACCATCGTACCATGATCAAAACCTGAATAAAAATTGGTCGATTGATTTACATAATCAAAGCCACCCAAAATTTGATTGTTATCTCTCAATCGTTGGAACGGAGCAATGGTATTTACATTAGGAAAACCGGCATCCAAAACTGCAATAATTTTTCCGGTTCCGGTGTAATTTGCTTGGTGTAATAAATGTCCGTTAAGCATTTGAATTTGATTAGCAGAAGTACCGTAATTAAAATTCACTTGAACATCCAGTTGCTTATTCACAGGAACAATAGTTGGTAGAACTGCCATTTTAGCATTTAAAGAATTATCTGCAAAATGAACGTGATTCACAAAAGGAAACGCCAACAAAGCCTGAATATCGGTAACGCTTCCGCGAATGTGAAGGCAGTTCAACCACTTGGATCGTGCTTTTACTGTGATTCCAGTTGCAGCGGTAATTTGAGAAACATAACTCGCTTCTAAAGGTGCGTCATTAAGAACCAATGCAATATTTTGTGCGGTTCTTCTATCAAGGGCTCTTTGCGAAAGTTCGGATAATGGGTTGCTGAAAAATGCAGCCGCGTTGGGTTTATTATTAAAATATACCCAAGCATCTTGTTGCGAAAAAGAGACATACGTAACTAAAAAAGTAAGGATGAGTAAATATTTCTTCATAGTTTTTTATTTTAAGAAGTACCAAATTACGAAATTACTCCCGAACCAACTAATTCTTCTCCAATATTCCAAGCCACGAATTGCCCTTGGGTGATTGCCGATTGGGGTTGCTCAAAAGAAACATACAAACCGCTTTCAAACTGATATAGCGTTGCTTTTTGTAATTCTTGTCGGTATCGAATGCGTGCCATAACTTCCATGGATTGCCCGTTTTCTAGTTTTAAATCGGTGCGTATCCAATGGATTTCTGAATTTTGTACCCGCAATGCTTTTTGAAATAAACCAGGATGGGCATGCCCTTGACCAGTGTAAATTTCATTAGTAACCACATTTGTAGAGATAATAAACAAGGCTTCTTTGGTTCCGCCAACGTTCAATCCTTTGCGTTGCCCAATGGTGAAATAATGCGCACCTTGGTGCTTTCCAACTACTTTACCCGTTGCTGGAGTATATGCAATTGGAGTAGATTCGAAAATTAATTCTTCCTCTTTCGAATTAAAAGTAGGTCTAACTTGATTGTATATATCGCTGTTTGCAGGAACTTCAAAAATCAACCCTTCTTTAGGTTTTAATTGTTGTTGTAAAAACTCGGGAAGTCTTACTTTTCCTATAAAACAAAGCCCTTGTGAGTCTTTCTTTTCGGCTGTAACCAATTCCATTTTAGCAGCAATTTCTCGTACTTCTGGCTTGGTTAATTCGCCAATAGGAAATAATGCTTTAGCCAATTGTTCTTGTGATAATTGGCATAAAAAATAGGATTGGTCTTTGTTATCGTCTTTTCCTGCAAGTAATTGAAATGTAGTATTTCCATCGTTTTCAATTTCTCCTTTTCGGCAATAATGTCCTGTGGCAACGTAATCGGCACCAAGACTTAAAGCAATTTTCATGAAAACATCAAACTTAATTTCGCGATTACACAACACATCGGGATTAGGCGTTCGTCCTTTCTCGTATTCGTGAAACATATAATCTACAATTTTTTCTTTGTATTGCTCACTTAAATCAACGGTTTGAAAAGGAATACCCAGTTTTTCTGCAACTAAAAGCGCGTCGTTACTGTCTTCTAGCCAAGGACATTCATTAGAAATTGTAACCGAATCATCGTGCCAATTTTTCATAAAAAGCCCAATAACCTCGTAGCCTTGTTCTTTTAACAGATAGGCCGCAACGCTAGAATCTACACCACCAGAAAGTCCTACTACAACACGTTTCATTTGACAACTATTTTGAAGGACAAATTTACATCAAATAATAAAAAAAAGTATATGCTTTAATTGTTAAAACATATACTTAAGTAAATTTTATTTATTTGGGAACTATTCTTCTTCCCTAGTGATTTCTTTTTTTACAAATTTACGAACCTTTTTAGTGGTCATATTTTCTTTGGTGATTTTTCCATTGGTATTGAATTCCCAAATGCCTTCCTTTTTTCCTTTAACAAATATTCCTTTGGCAACCACTACATTATCTGGACCTCTAAAAATAGCAAGACCTTCAAATTCTCCGTTTTTGTAAAGGCTTTCTTCTAAAACAATTCCGCTTTCGGTATATTTTTTATACGAACCTTCTTTTTTTCCGTTTTTATAATAGGCCTCTTCGGCAATTTTACCGCTTGGATAAGTCACTTTTCGCAAGCCATTTAATTTGCCTTTTGCATAATTTTCGGAAGTCATTACTAAAGGAGAATCTTCATGGTAGTATTTCCATTCGCCTACGTAAAGTTTGTTTACCAACTTGCCTTCGCTTACTTTATTTCCTTTTTGATTATAAAAAATAGAATAACACGAATTGTCTTTCGGATTGAATTCTCGTGTTGCAATTAGAGTTCCGACGCTGGTATCATCAAAAAATTTAAACATTCCAACTTCTTTTCCGTGCTCGAAAGCACCTTCATAACGCGGTCTTTTAGATTGTTCGTAGACACCTTTCCAAACACCTTGCTTTTTCCCATTGGCATCCAATTGGTTATTTACTTGTGCAAAAAGCGAAGTGGTAAAAAATAATATAATAACTAAATATTTCATGTGTTTTAATTTTACTAACTAGTATAACTTAAATTTTGCCTTTTTAGTATAACAAATCTATTTTAAAGAGAAAAAAGCCATCATTACTGACGGCTTTACTTCTTATTTTTTTCCTTTTGTTTTTTGTTCTTCAGCCTGTTCCATTACTTCACGAAGTTTCTTTTGAAACTTACCTTCCTTAACTGGTTTGGTTTTGTTTTCTTGGATTTTAGCATGAATTTTATCGCTGTCGATAAAGTATTTCTTGATAACTAACATGATTCCGATAGTAATTAAGTTGGACATAAAGTTGTACAAACTCAATCCAGAACCGTAACTATTAAAGAAAATCAACATCATTATCGGTGAAATGTAAATCATCATTTTCATCATCTTAGTCATATCCGGCATACCTTCTTGTTGTGGTTGTGCCATTTGATTATCACCAGAAGTCATTTTCATATAGAAGAAAATTGCGATTGCTGCCAAAATTGGAAACAAACTAATATGATCTCCATACAACGGAATGTTAAATGGTAATTTAATGACTTGGTCAAAAGAAGATAAATCGTCTGCCCAAAGGAAACTTTTTTGACGTAACTCAAAAGCCGATGGAAAGAATCGAAAAGAAGCCATTAAGAATGGCATCTGAATTAATGCAGGAATACAACCAGCCATCGGATTTACTCCGGCTTTATTGTATAATTTCATCGTTTCTTGTTGTTTTTTTACCGCATCTTTTGGATATTTCTCTCCTAATTCGGTAATTTCAGGACGCAATACTTTCATCTTGGCTTGTGACAGGAACGATTTAAAAGTAATTGGCGACATGGCAATTTTTATCAATATAGTAAATACGATAATTGCCCATCCGTAAGGCATGAAGCCTCCTAAGAAACCAAATAATGGGATGAAAATAAATCTATTAATCCATCCAAAAATACCCCAACCTAAAGGAATAATCTTATCTAGATTTTTACCTCCAATGGAGTTTAATGTTTTATAATCGGTTGGTCCAAAATACCAATTCATTTTATAATCTAATTCGCCATTTCTATAAGCAAGTGGTAAAGTAGATTTGAATTGTTTTGTAAAAACCGTATCTATTTTAACGTCATTAACTAAATTTTCTGAGTGGATTTTAGTAGTTTCAAATGGTGTGTTAGT
Organism: Flavobacteriaceae bacterium; assembly: GCA_947451525.1. Classification (GTDB taxonomy): domain Bacteria; phylum Bacteroidota; class Bacteroidia; order Flavobacteriales; family Flavobacteriaceae; genus Flavobacterium. The sequence goes on along the minus strand of CANFZM010000015.1, from coordinate 18,253 downwards.
CATTAAAATAGAAGAGAAAAAATGTTGTTTGTAGGCAATAAACGAAGTCTTAGAAGGAGTTTCTTCCTTACGTCCTACATAATCGATTTTTCCATCTTCGTATTCGAAATAAATTTCGGCATTTTGATTTTCATAAGTAACGCTTTTCTCGTTTCTGTACGTTTTCAAATCCCATTCTAAATCGGTAGGTTTTGTAGTATTTAATGTTGTGCTTAACCCTTGTGAACGCAGGTCAAAATCTACCATATAATTATTTGGTTTCAACGTATAGTTGTATTCCAAATAAGTAGTAGGTCCTGTTTTCAACTTCATAGACAACACTTTATTTTCACCAACTTGTTTGAATGTTGGTTCAAAAAATAAGTCTTTCGTATTTAAAACGCGGTTATCTTTTGTTTGCAATGCCAGATTAAAATTAGCATTGTTATTTTTAATCAATTCAACTAATTGCCCAGAACCTTTGCTAAACTTTTCGTATTTTTTTAGAATTGCTTCCGAAATATAACCACCTTTATTAGCAATTGTCAATTTTACAAGATCATTTTCTAAAACTGTATAACCTTCTTTTGCAGACGGTAAAGTTGCAGAATAAGCAAAACCACCCAAAGCACCTTGCAATTTTTGCAATTTCAAAGTATCGTTAACCGTAGTATCTACTGCAACGGAAGTTATTTCTTTAGTAGCAACTTCCTTCGCTTTATTGATTTTGTCTATTTGCGCTTGTTTAGCTTTCTCGGCTTGTTCTTTTTGAGATGTTTTTTGACTGTTGTACATCATCCACATCACGATGAGGAAAATTAAACCAAAGCCAATTATTGAATTTTTGTCAAACTTCTTTTCTTCCATTATACTTTATAATTTATACATCAGTCGCCTAAAGGACTGTTTTGTTACTGGCTTTCAGTTATGCTGAAAACTTATTTTTTATTTTTTACCATTGCTGCCACAAAACTAACAAAAATTGGCTGTGGATTTGCAACGGTACTTTTATATTCGGGATGGTATTGTACTCCGATGAAAAATGGATGGTTTTTAACCTCAACAATTTCTACCAAACCAGTATCCGGATTGATTCCAGAACTTATTAATCCTGCTTTTTCTAATTGTTCTGAATACTTATTATTGTATTCGTATCTATGGCGATGGCGCTCTTCAATTTGCGATTTACCATAAATTTGATGTACCAAAGTACCTTCTTTCAAATCACATTTCCAAGAGCCTAAACGCATCGTTCCTCCTTTATCGGTAATGGTTTTTTGATCTTCCATTAAATCGATAACTGGGTTGGTCGTGTTCGGATTCATTTCGGTAGAATTGGCATCGGCTAATCCTAAAACATTTCTAGAATATTCGATAACTGCCATTTGCATTCCAAGACAAATTCCGAAAAAAGGAATATTGTTTTCACGGGCATAACGAACGGTTTCGATCTTACCTTCAATACCACGTTCTCCAAATCCTGGCGCCACTAGAATTCCATCAATGCCTTCTAGTTTTTCGGCAACATTATCTTTATCTACAAATTCCGAATGGATGCTAATTACATTTACTTTAGTATCGTTGGCAGCACCTGCGTGAATAAACGATTCCAAAATGGATTTGTACGAATCTTGCAATTCTACATATTTTCCAACCAAACCAACATTAATGGTGTGCTTTGGATTTTTCAATCGGTGTAAAAAATCATTCCATTGGGATAAATCGGGAGCCGATTTTTCGGGTAAGTTTAATTTCTTTAAAGCCACTAAATCTAATCCTTCTTCAAGCATTAAATTTGGCACTTCATATATCGTTGAAGCATCAATAGATTGAATCACTGCCTCGCGTTTAACATTGCAAAATAAGGCCAACTTTTGACGCAATTCATCTGAAATTTCATGTTCGGTTCTGCAAACTAAAATGTCGGCTTTGATACCGCTTTCCATCAACGTTTTTACAGAGTGTTGTGTAGGTTTGGTTTTTAATTCTCCGGCTGCTGCCAAATAAGGAACCAAAGTTAAGTGGATCACAATTCCGTTGTTATCGCCTAATTCCCATACCAATTGACGCACCGATTCGATGTAAGGCAATGATTCAATATCGCCAACAGTACCTCCAATTTCGGTAATTACAATATCAAAATCGCCTGATTTACCAAGCAATTGCATTCGTTCTTTAATTTCGTTGGTGATGTGAGGAACTACTTGAACTGTTTTTCCTAGGAATTCGCCACGACGTTCTTTTTCAATTACCGAAAGATAAACTCTACCAGTAGTTACATTATTGGCTTGGGATGTAGGAACATTTAAAAAACGTTCGTAATGTCCTAAATCCAAATCGGTTTCTGCACCATCATCAGTAACAAAACATTCTCCGTGTTCGTATGGATTTAAAGTTCCTGGATCTACATTAATATATGGATCAAACTTTTGGATTGTTGTTCTATACCCTCGTGCTTGTAATAATTTTGCCAAAGATGCTGCGATAATTCCTTTTCCTAAAGAAGAAGTAACGCCGCCAGTAACAAAAATGTATTTAGTTGGATTCATTGTTTTTTTTTTAGGACAACTATAAAGCTGTCCGTACTTGTTGTGTTGTTGTTGTTTGTTTTTTTGGATTTCTCCTCTTTGTAATGAGGATTGTATTGCATTTTTAACAAAATCTAAAATCCCGATAAAAACGAGGCAAAAGTACAATTATAAATTGATAATTGATAATTGACAAGGGATAATTAGAGGGAATAATTTTGGGATGTTTATAAAATCCTAAAATATAAAAATATAAATTATTGTTTTGGGTATTTTTTTTTGATGTTTCGAATTAACTCTTCCAAACCATTTAATTTTAGTTCGTAAATGAGTTGTAATTGCTCTCCAAGTTGTCCTTTAGGAAAGCCTTTATTGCTATACCAAACTACATAATATTCCGGCAAATCAATAAGATAGTAGCCCTCGTATTTGCCGAAAGGCATCTTAGTGTGCGCTAGTTTGATAAGTAATTTTTGTTGTTCGTCCAAAATATTAAATGAATACCAAATTATGAAATGAAAATAGAAAACAGAAAATACTAAAAACAATATCTAATAGTAACACTTTAGAATAATTAGCAGGCTTAATAATAAAATTGATTAATACTCTACTAATCAATTGCATTACAAAAAAGAATGCTATTTGTAAGGAATAGGGATTAAACTGTAATGCAGCATCAAAATTCAATCTTACAATTTGACTAAAAGCCCTTGTTAAACCTCTACTTTTACAATAAATTAAAGGTAATCCTTCGCAAGAAGAAGCAAAAGTAATTTTTAAATAAGGAGTCAAAAAAGCATAAAAAAAGATAAATATAATTAGTATAACAAAAATTATATTTATCTTTTTATAGGAATCTATCTTGTAAAAAGAATTGTCCCTCATTATAATATTTATTTTGATTCTTTTACAACATCTACAGAATCTTTAACTTTTTCTAAATCTTTACCAATAGAATCATTCATTTTATCGGTATGAACTTTAACCGAATCAATGATTTTTTCTATTTTATCTTTATTTGAAATTACTGCACTACCAATAGTTCCTACAACTACTAACATCCAAATAATAACAAAAGCGGTAGCAACAATTCCTAAAATAAATCCACTTTTTGGCATAATTGTGGCAGCACCTCCGCTTTTGGCTTGAGACATTCCAACTGCTCCAAATATTATTGCTAAAACGCCAAAAAGTATTGCTATTAATCCAAAGCAAGGAATAAAAGCAGTAATTACTGCTAAAATGCCAAGTACAAGAGCAGTAATTCCCATTGCCTGTCCAGCATTTGGGTTTATTGTATTATTTTCCATAGTGTTAAGGTAATTTTCACAAAAATATAAAAATCAATAGTAGGTATTGACTTTAATACTCAAAGTTATTAACAAATAGATTGTAAATTACTTCCAAACAAAACGAATCTCCTTTTTGATATCAGGATGGAGACTATAAAAAACAGGGCAAGTCATCGCAGTTCGTTCTAGGATTGTTTTGGTTTTTTCATCGGCAACAAGATTCATACTGAAATTTACATGGATCTCCGAAATCCTTCTTGGTTCAGCAGCCATAATCTTAGTAACTTCGGCAGTGGAACCCGAGAAATCTACTCCTAAATCTTGGGCTTTAATACCCATAACTGTAAACATACAAGAGGCCAAACCATTAGCCACAGTGTCGGTTGGCGAAAATGCTTCTCCTTTGCCATTGTTATCCGTTGGCGCATCTGTTATTATTTCAGAACCCGATTGCAAATGAATGGAAGACGTTCGTAAATCTCCTAGATAAGTTACTTTTGATGTTGGCATTATTGTGCTTGTTTTATTGTTAAATCTTCGTCGTAATACAAGATGTAAATTCCATTATTGGCATATCCTCCCGAAAGTTTTTTGGCATAATCAAATTTGCTTTCTATTTGTTCGGAAGCATTTGCATTTATACTATCTTCAAAGGTTTGCCCTTGTGACAAACGCAACATTGTGTCGAAAGTCAAATCAAAACCGCGTATAGCATATTGGTTTGGGAATATTCTGTTTTTCTTTTTGTATGCTATTGCAAATTGTTGGGCTTCCTCCGTTTCATTTTCTTTGGATGCCGATGGATAAGCCATTTTCAATTTGGTTAATCGGGATAATGCAATTTCTTCAAAATCTAATGTTTCGTTAGGTTCCAAAATCACTAATTGTACTTGGTAGTCTTTCATGGCGGTTTGCATAGTATTGGTAACCGTAAAAATAACGCCAGTTTTTTCGGAAACTAAAATGACATAATTCATTCTGTTTTTTACAAAAAATTTTTTGATGCTATCGGCTACAAATCCGCCTTTATCGCTTACACCTACCAGTTTTACATCCTTTTGGAAATCTTGAAGGTATTGCTTGATTGCCATTTTCTTAGGATCTACTACCGCTATAATATTACCATTTTTAACATGCATATAATCGAACATTGCATTTTTAATAGCATCGTTTTGAGGCATTGATTGGTATAAATTCTTATAGGATTTTCCGTCGTCTTTAGATAATGGAGAAATCACTGGGATATTTTGATTCTCCAAAGCACCTGCTACCTTTTCTACATTTACTTGATAAAATGGTCCAATTACGGCGTCAGTATTTGCAAAATCATTTCCGGAAATTATAGATAAAGCGCTTGTAGTGTTTTTGGTTTCTTCGGAATCGAATATTTTCACATTGATATTCATTCCTAAAACCTTAGCAGAATCAATTGCCATCAAGGCACCTGAATAAAAATCGAGGGTCATGTTTAGGAATTTATCTTTTTTCAATCGTTCGGAAACCGAAGTAAGCGAATCGTTTTGAATTTTAGAAGCATTAAAAGGCAAGAACAACACCAATTGTTTTTTCTGTTGGTTGGAAATCGATTTGGACAAATCTTTCAAACCGTTTTTGGTTTCTTTGGTAAAAGAAAGATTTGCGGGAACTTTCAATACCATTCCTTCTTTAACACCTTCTTTCAAATCGGGATTTAAAGAAGTTAATGCCGCTTCAGATAAATTAAAAAGATGCGTCAAACTGTACAAAGTCTCTCCTGATTTAACGGTGTATTCTAATAAATCAATAGCTTTAGCATGCGGTTTTTCTGGTTCTCCTATAGTTATTGGAGTTGTATCATAAGTCTTAGCAGCATTAATTTTCAATTTAAATCCAAGTGGAAGACTTTCTTTAATTTCTGGATTTTGTTTTTCAAGTTGTTCTACTGTAGTGCCAAATTTTTTAGCAACACTGTATTTTGTATCTCCAGCAACTACAACATAAGAAGTGTACATTTTGGTAGCCACTGTCATTTTAGGTGGCTCTTCGTATTTAATGATTTTTAAAATCTGACCCGGTTTCAATCCGTCTGTTTTTAAAAATGGATTCGCTTCTTGAAGATCTGAAATTGCTACATTATATTTATTGGCAATACTATATAAAGTCTCTTTTACTACTACTTGGTGGGTTTTTGTATTAGACTCTTTTGCTTTTGGCGCAACTGGTTTCGAAACTACTTTAGCAACACTACTCGGAATTAATAAAACCGTGTTGGGTTGAATTCCGTTTTGAGAATCGGGGTTTAACTTATAAATATCATACGGAGTTACTTTGTATTTCTGTGCGATGGACGGAATAGTTTCTCCTTTAGCAACAGTGTGCTTGGTATAATTCTGCCCGAAATTAGAAGCCGAAATTAGAAACACAAAAATGTAAATAACTCTTTTAAACATGTTTTTATTTTTTTAAACCATTAAGGTATTAAGTTCCATTAAGTACTGATCAATAAAAAAAACTGAACACTAATTACTGAACACTGATTACTGAACACTGAACACTGACCACTGACCACTAACTATTCCCACTCAATAGTTGCAGGCGGTTTAGAACTAATGTCGTACACTACTCTATTCACTCCTCTTACTTTATTGATTATTTCGTTGGAGATTTTCATCAAGAAATCGTAAGGTAAATGTACCCAGTCGGCTGTCATTCCGTCGGTAGATTCTACTGCGCGTAGGGCTACCACTTTTTCATACGTACGCTCATCACCCATTACTCCTACACTATTTACTGGAAGAAGGATTGCTCCTGCTTGCCATACTTTGTCGTACAATCCGTGGGATTTTAATCCGTCTATAAAAATAGCATCTACTTCTTGCAAGATACGAACTTTTTCAGGAGTAATATCGCCTAAAATACGAATCGACAATCCTGGTCCTGGAAACGGATGACGTCCTAATAATTCAGCATCAATTCCTAGGGTTGCTCCTACTCTTCGTACCTCATCTTTAAACAACATTCGAAGTGGTTCTACAATTTTTAATTTCATAAAATCGGGTAAACCTCCTACATTGTGGTGTGATTTTATAGTTGCCGAAGGTCCTTTTACCGAAACCGATTCAATTACATCGGGATAAATGGTTCCTTGTGCCAACCAAGAGACGTCTTCAATAATTTTCGACTCATCGTCAAAAACTTCTATAAAAACTCTACCTATTATTTTACGTTTGGTTTCTGGATCATCAACTCCAGCCAATTCGCTTAAAAAACGATCGGAAGCATCTACACCCTTCACGTTCAAGCCCATGTCTTTGTATTGGTGCAATACGCTTTCAAATTCATTCTTGCGCAGCAATCCGTTATTAACGAAAATGCAATACAAGTTTTTACCGATGGCTTTGTGCAATAAAACTGCCGCCACGGTCGAATCTACTCCGCCGGAAAGTCCGAGAACTACTTTGTCGTTTTGCACTTTTTCTTGCAAATCTTTCACGCAGTCGTCTACAAAAGCATTCGGAGTAAAGTTTTGAGGAACTTCTGCAATTTTAACTAAGAAGTTTTCTAAAATTTGTTTTCCATCCGTTGAGTGGTACACTTCGGGATGGAACTGTATGGCATAAGTAGTTTCGCCTTCAATACGGTATGCTGCATTTTCCACATCGTGGGTACTAGCAAGTTTAACTCCATTGGTAGGCAAATGTTTAATGGTGTCGCTATGACTCATCCACACTTGCGAATTAAGGTTTACATTTTCAAAGAAAACTTCGTCTTCTTTAATATAGTTTAAATTTGCTCTACCATATTCTCTAGTACTAGAAGCCGCTACTTCACCACCTGAAAAATGTGCCAAATATTGTGCTCCATAACACACTGCAAGCAAAGGAAATTTGCCACGAATGTGATCTAAATCAATCTTTAAAGCATCTTCGGAGCGCACCGAGTAAGGGCTGCCACCAAGAATTACTGCTTTGTAAGACGATAAATCCGTTGGATAGTTGTTGTAAGGAAAAATTTCGCAGAATATATTTAATTCGCGAACGCGTCGGGCAATAAGTTGTGTGTATTGCGAGCCGAAATCTAAAATAAGTACGTTGTGTTGCATGTGCAATTGTATAGTAGTGTTGTAATTTACTGATTATTAAATTAATAAGGAACACTTTTTAAAGTAAGAAACTTTTTTCATATTAATTTTTATCATTTGCAAATGTAAGTAAAAAAGAAAATATTTTCTTTATTCATTTACTAATATGAACAGGTTAGGTATAATTTTTTTTTTAGATTTTGTGTTTTTGTCAGAAAATTAATATTAAAACAAATTTTGTATATATTTGCGACCCTTATAAAAACATGTATGTAACATCTAATGTTTATAACTAATTAACAAAACGAAATATATGGAATTAATTTACTTTCCATTTATAATGCGGAGATTTGCTATAAAGATTAATTTTTGACAGAAATAAAAAAAATATTCTTGGAAAATGTAAAATTACTTGGGTATTAAAGTATATTAATTTAGAAAAACAAAACGAAGTTCAAATTTAAAACATGAATCAACCTACAAAAAATAATTTTCTATTGATCGGAATCGGTTTTTTTATTTTATTTTCTTTTTTTTTTATTCTTAGCAATACCCCCAAACCTCTTACGATAGAATTTAAAAAAGCAACATCACCTTTCAAGTTTATGGAAAAAGCTAGTGATTTACCACCAAAAAAAATCATTCATTTTGCTAAAGCCAAATCATCAATTGATACAATTAAAATTACATCTGGTAAAGAACGTGTTTTACTCATCGGAGACTCTCAATTAGAAGGATTAAGAAGTCCAGTGTATAATTATTGTGTTTCCAATAATCACAAACTTATTGCATCTGCATTATGGTATGGCTCCTCAACTAAAACATGGAGTGAATCAGACACTCTGAGCTATTTTTTAAAGAAGTATAAACCAACTTATTTGTTTATTGCTTTAGGCCTTAATGAGCTGTTTGTTAATGATATGGATAACAGAAGAGTGTACATTAAAAATATCATTTCTACAGTTAAAAAATTTGGTATTAGATATTATTGGATTGGACCAGCAGCTTGGAAAGAAGATAAAGGAATATGCTCCCTTATGTCAGAATTAAACGGTGTATTTTTTTACCCATCACATAAATTAAAATTAGAAAGAGCAAATGACAAGAGACATCCTTCACTTGCTGCTGCAAGAATTTGGTTCGATAGTGTGGCTGTTCGGGTTACAAAACTCAATAGAGAGGGACTAAATTTAAGCATAAAAAAAGACACAATACTAAAGGTTAAAAATTCTCCTTTAATGATAATCGCTCAAGACAAATAGTTTGTATTAATGGAATGGACTAACATCTTTTTACACAATCCTGCCGAACCCCTATTATTTCATACAGGATTTTTCTTATTTTTATTTTCGTTATTTTTAATATTTTATTCTTTTATTTATAATAAACGAAAAGTTAGAAATCTTGCAATAATTATTTTTGGGTTTTATTTTTATTTTAAATCTAGTGGATTATTTGTAATATTACTAATATTATCTATATCATCCGATTATATTTTTTCCAAATGGATTTATAAAAGCAAACATCCAAAACAGAAAAAAATAATTCTAATTTGTAGTATTCTTTTCAGTCTTTCCTTTTTAGTTTATTTTAAATATAGAAATTTCTTTTTGGAAAATATTTCCTATGTAATTTACAATAATTACAGTTTAAAAGAATTGATTTTACCCATTGGTATTTCTTTTTACACATTCCAATCAATAAGCTATTTGGTTGATGTTTACCATAATAAAATACAACCTAGCGGATATGTAAACTATATGTTGTACATGACTTTTTTTCCACATTTAGTGGCTGGACCTATTGTAAGAGCAAAAGACTTTTTACCCCAAATAAAAAAACCAACAATCCTCAATAAGGATAATATTAATGAGGCATTTTATTTAATTATAAAAGGATTTATTAAAAAAGCAATTATTGCCGATTATATAGCTCAATATGCAGATTCTGTATTTTCAACTCCAAATGGATTCTCAGGCACTGAACATTTGGTTTCTTCACTTTGCTATACCCTGCAAATTTTTTGTGATTTCAGTGGTTATACAGATATGGCAATCGGTATAGCACTTTTATTAGGTTTTCGCTTGTGTGTAAACTTCGATTCGCCATATAAATCCTTAAACATTACTAATTTTTGGCATCGTTGGCATATCTCTCTTTCATCTTGGTTGCGTGATTATGTTTATATTCCATTTGGCGGAAATAAAAAAGGCTTAATCTTACAGATGCTATTTCTTTTACTAACTATGATTATAGGAGGTTTTTGGCATGGAGCAAGTTGGAAATTTGTATTTTGGGGTACTGGACATGGAATATTATTAATTATTCATAAAATAGTAATATTGAAATTTTCAAAAAAAATTAAAAATTCCGTTTTCAATTTTGCATCATGGATTATTACTTTTATTTGCGTATCATTACTTTGGATTCCATTCAGAGCTTCCTCAATGAAAGATGCTATCATTATTTTTAATAAAATTTTTACAGACATCGAGTTTAAGTATTTCTTTGCTATCTATACTTCAAATCCATTATTAATTTATTTCTTAGTGATAGGATTTGTTTCAACTTTATTACCAAATAAAATAAAAGAGGTGTTAAAAAAACAATTTTATGATGCCAATATAATTACAAAATTTATAATTTTAGGATTGCTGATTCAACTGTTTTTACAAGTTAAATCATCTTCTGTTCAACCTTTTATTTACTTTCAATTTTAATAAATGAAAAAACTTAGTGTCAAATATTGTTTAATGATTACAGTGTTGTTTTTTAACATTTGTATGAAATCTCAGACTCAGATATCCGATAGTATTCTAAATATAAATCCTATCAATTTAGGAAAAAACATCATTGAAAATCCAAAAGGACTTGAAAGGACTTTTTTAAAACTAAAATCTATTAAAGATGGGAAGGATTCTATTTTGGTAGTTGTACATTTTGGTGATTCTCATGTTCAGATGGGTCATTTTTCAGGAAAAATTAAACAAAATCTACAATATGAATTTGGAGATTGTGGTGATGGTATTTTGTTTCCGTATTCTGCATGTAAAAGTATTGGACCTCGGAATTTGAAATCTCAATTTAATGGTTTATGGGATCATAACAATATAACTTCAGTACCCAATAAAATAAATATTGGCATTAAAGGTTATAGCCTTAGAACAAAAGACACATTGTCAAATTTTTCTTTAAATTACATTCCCGATACATCTATACACAAATTAATTAACATCAAAAAAATAAAGATTTTTCACGGCAATAACAATTATCAAATAGTGTTAAATAATCAACATTCAGATATAATTCTACCTTCAGAAAACATATCTTCAAACTTTGAGATATCAAGTATAAATGCACCATTAGTTTCTTCTGATTTGAGTTTTAAATTAATCAAGACAAGTGAATCACAAAGCGAATTTATTTTTCATGGAATATTCTTTGAAAGTGATCAAATACGAGGGGTACAATACCATCAATGTGGTGTGGTTGGTGCGCAATTTTTACAACTGATTAAATATTCACCTTTTTTTATGGAACAATTGATTGCTCTTAAACCAAATTTAATAATTTTTTCATACGGTTCAAATGAATCGTATTTACGAAACTTTGATGCTTTAAAATATAAAAATGAAGTTAGTGTTTTTTTGGAAAAATTAAAAAAAGAATTGCCTCAAATTGAATTTCTGTTCACAACAACACCAGACACGAGAAGCAATAATCAATTCCCTATTTACACAAATGAGATTAATAACACTCAGAGGGAAATTGCTAATAGAAACAATTCAGCTTTATGGGATTTGAATACAATAATGGGAGGCGAAAATTCAATGAAAATATGGCATCAAAATGGACTTGCAAATAATGACAAACTTCATTTTTTAAAATCTGGATATTTAATTCAAGGCAATCTTTTTAGTTTGTCATTTTTCAACGCAATCAATAATAAATTCCCTAATTCAATAAAAACGGAATCCTTAATTTCAGAAATTAATAATCAATTTCTCTCTTTTAAAAAAAATAAAACCATTGAAATCGATAAGTCAAAACTTCCAAAAAAAAGGAAATATATAGTAAAAAAAGGAGATACAATGTTGAAAATTTCAAATAAAAACAATTGCTCTATTCAATCTATTATGAAAGCAAATAATCTAACTACAAAGATAATCAAAGTTGGAGAAACATTTATTATAATTCCTAATTCCTTATGACTATTTAGGTCAACAGAAGTAGGCAATCCAAACGTATGAGATTGAATGTAGAGGTTCCTTTATAGATCCAGCAGGAATAATGCTAATTATGCAGATAATTCCTCTGTAAACACAACAATTTGTGCTTCTAATTAAACTAATTATGTTACGGTAACTAATAACTCATTTGTTTATAAAGCAATTATTATTTTTTAAAGTTTATTATGGAAGTTCAGCTAATGCTTCATTAATTACTTCTTTATCTGGGACTACATTACCCATTTCTATAGGCTGCATTTTCTACATCATGGTTACTTGCTCGTTTAACTCCATTGTTGGGTAGATGCTTAAAGGTGTTACTATGACTCATCCACACTTGCGCATTTAATAAACCTTAAAGAAAACTTCGTCTTCTTTAAGGTGTAAAAATGTGCTCTTCCCTATTCTTTGGTTTTGGTAGCTGCGAATTCACCACCCAAAAAATGCGCCAAATAATGTGCCCCATAACACACTGCAATCAAATGAAATTTACCGTGAATGTGGGGTAAATTGATCCGCAAAATATCTTATCAGTGCACCGAGTAAGGGCTTTTACCAAGAATTACTGTTTTGTAAGACGATAAATCGGCGGAAAATTGTTGTAAGGAAAAATTTCGCAGAATATATTTAATTCGCGAACGCGTCGGGCAATAAGTTGTGTGTATTGCGAGCCGAAATCTAAAATTAAGTACATAGGGAAATAAAAAGTGGATTTTAGAAAATATTTTATTTTTTTTAGGGGTGGGGTTCTTGGTTTTGGGTTTTAGGTTCTGAGTTTGAAAATTCAGGTAATTTGTCTGAAATTTCACCTTCTGAGCCTGAAAATTGAGTCTTTTTTATTGAAAATTGAGTCTTTTTTATTGAAAATTGAGTCTTTTAGTCTCAAATTTCAGTCTTTTATAGTGAATTTTCAGTTTTTTAGACTCAAATTTCAGTTCCAACTATGAAATTTGAGTCTAAAAGCCTGAAAATTTAGATTTAGAAAAATCAAATTTTTTTTTACATTAATTTTAATACCCAAAAAACTCCTTTTTCTTTGCAAAAAGTTTTCAAACTAGTATTGATAATACTGCTATTTTCTCCAGTTGCAAAAAATGATGCTAAACCAAATTCAATGGCTGTTTTTTCATTACTTTCATTTTGAAAAAGAATATTATGTATTCGGAAAGGCGTATAAATATTTCTATTTTTAAAGTAAATAGATTTACTTACCCAATACAATTGAAGTATATATAATGCCATGCTTAATTCTTCCTTCTTTTGATTTTTAATGAAATTATCCACAATCTTATTAAATTCATTAAAATGAAATAGTTCTTCTTTAAAACCAAAAAGCAATAAAGCCTTCAATGATCTAGAAAATAACCATGTTTTTTCGTAATCCTTAAAATTTATCGATAATAGTATAACTTCTTCTAAATGTTTTCTCCAGGTTTTTGTAAGCAAACCATCAAATCCATCTATCAGAATTACACACTCCATCCATCGAGACAATTCATGAAAATGGCATTTAGTCTTATCTAATTTATTGGTTAATTTTATGAATTCTGGAATATATTCAGAAGCCATTTGTTTTTTATGAGCAGTTTGACTTATAAGATACGAATACACGAATAGTTTCTTATAATCATTATCTATTCTTGGCAAATAGTATTGTATTAAAGCATCTGAAAAATAATTATTTTCATTATCTTCATCTACATAACATTCGTAAAAAAATAAATTTCCAATGGTACTTTCTGCTAATAACTGCAGTAATTCTTTTTGTCTTTTAATTCTTCTAACGTAAGTTCCTATAAGTTCGGCTGCAGTAAATAATACTGCTTCATTTTCATTATTAATAGCTTTATCTAAAATAAGTTTTAGTGCCTCAAAATTTTCAGTTGCAAGAGCTAGTTGCAAAACAGCCAATGAAAAACCATCTGAAGCTTCGGTTAAAAAATAATTAGGATCAAAAGGAACGTTGGTTTGATTGGAACAAAAATTTTCCCAATCGCTATAATTTAAATAACGGGCTAAAACATTTAAAGTTTCTTTATAGGGAGTCCTAAAGGGTTTTACCACTCCGTATAACCTTGCAATAGTATGAGTAGAAATATGCAGTTTTTCAGCAACCAATGAATTGGATGCTCTTTCGGCATCAGCAATATTCTTAATCTTGAAACCCAATTGGTTTTCCAGTTGACTGCAAATAGTAAATAGATAAGGGCTTGGCTGGGTCATGGTTTCTTTTAAAGCAATACAAAGATAATAGTAAAACGTTTTGAATATGAAGTTGCAATAAGTTGCAATTTATTTTTATTTGGGAATGGAGTAATATTGTTACAACTAATTAAAATTATAGCTTAAAAGTAAATGAACGAACAATTAATAAAATTTATAGAACTCTGCTTAACAGATGGAGTTATTACTGAAAAGGAAAGAGAAGTAATATTTAGAAAGGCTGCCGAGTATAATGTTGATATAGATGAATGTGAAATTATCTTAGAATCCATGATTCAACAAAAGAATATGTCACAAAATGAAACTATTTCAAATAATGAAATGGTTACTGATATAATTTCAAAAAGAGATAGTTTATTTAGAGAAGCTGCTGAAGTTATTGTTGAGTCGCAACAAGGTTCTGCATCGTTATTGCAACGAAAATTAAAATTAGGTTATAATAGAGCTGGAAAATTAATTGATGAGTTAGAAAATGCTGGTATAGTTGGGGCATTCAATGGAGAGGCTAGAAAAATTAATATCCCAAATTTACAATCGCTGGAGCATTTTTTGACTACTGGAGAGATTAAAAATTTGGATAATCAAAGTATTATAAATAAAGAAAGTGCCCATAATAATGAGGACTACACAATTATAAATGAATTTAAAAACAGTATTAAACAACTTTACTCTGATGATAAATATCAAGAAGTAATCTATGAAGCAGAGTTGGCTGAAATTGTTTACGAAGATTTCTTTGAAGATTCATTTATTGCCGATAAATATCTTTGGTCATTGATGGTGCGAGATTTAGAAAAAGCTTATGAAGAAATCGATAGAATCACAAAAACAACAATAGACAAATCAAAAATTCAGGATAGTGTTGGAATGATATATGCAAAAAAAGGAGATGAAAACAACGATTTAAACCTTTTAAAAAAGGCACTTCAGTGCTTTAAGTCTTATGATTATTCCAATAAAGAATTTGGAACAAAAAGGATAAATTACGTTCAAAATCTTATAATTCAAAATAAATTAAAATCATTAGATATAAATTCTAATATTTTAGAAGAATTTAAAAAAGGTAATTACACTAAACTTTGGAAGGTGAATTGTTTTATCAGTGAACCATATCTTGACTATACAAAAATGATTTCATATAAAAATTCAAAACCTACTTTTTATATTCCATCAAATGGAATAATTACTGAAAAAGGTGCTGTTGCTTTTATTAAAGCAAATTGGGACAACATGTCTAAATATTCTACAAGCAATTGGAATGGGTATGGTTCATTAGGTAAAACAAAAATTGAAATAATAGAAATTAACGAAATTGTATTTAATTAAATGGAAAAATTCAAAAAAAATATTTATTCTAATTTTAATGAATGGAAAGAACATGGAAAATGTTCTCAGGCAATAGAGCTAAATAAAAAAATTGGAAGTGAATACTTCTGTGAATCTAATCCACATTTTTTTACTGGAGATTTATCTGCTGATTTAGTTTTAGTTCATTTAAACCCTAAAAGAAATAAAAATAAAGTAAGTGGTTTATATGATATTGAAAAACCAAAATTCAATTCATTTGAAGAATATTTTGACTATTTCAGATACTTTGGCAGATATAATTATGGTGAAAATTCATCGCGAAACCATAAATCACCATTTGATAAAAAACAAATACGCTTTTTAAAACCGTTAAATATTTTACCATTTACTGGAAATGATATTTATAAAGATTTAGAAATTGTAATAGACAATAAACTTCAAATAGAACTAATTCCATTTGGTTCAGATAATTTTAATTACAATGAAGTCGGCATTAAAAATATTGAACCATTTATAGATAATATTTTATCGCTTATAGTTGCTAAAGAAAGAAAACAAGTTATTTTCTGTGGTAGAGTTTTTGACAATATTCTTAATGAATATGTTTCAAAAAAGAAAATACATGAATTTAAACTTCAAAAAACAGATGGTACTTTTACAAAAGGAAATTATCATTTCATAGAAGTTGAAATAAAACATAATAATAAAGTGATTAAAGCTGTTATTGCCCCTCAGTATGCTATGCAAGGAATGCCTATTCAACAATACGGAATTAAATTAAAATCAATTATTTCTAAATAATCAAATCGTTTTACAACATAGAAATTATGAAAAAAGTTAGAGTAAAAGTAAGTTTAAAAAGAGAAAATGGCCAAGTTGGTACAGAAGTTTTTGAAACTATGGCTGATAATTCAATAATAAATAAATCAACAGGTGTGACATCAAGACAAGAACTGGCTCCTTGGGCAAAAGCTTTTTTTCCAAAAGCAGAATGGGTTCAGGTATTATCTATCCAAGTACTTTAAACTTATATAGTATTTAAAATGGGAACTCTTGCTGTAATCTGCACAGGAATCATAGCACTAATAGGATTTATTATTGGCTGGAAATTTTCTGACTTTTTTATTCCGCCAAGAGATTATTGGACAAAAAGTGGAGCAACTATGTTGGGTACAAAATTTGGAATTGCTTTGGGAGGCGCCTATTTTGCAGTTTGGGGTATTGCTGCTTTAATTTCAGTAATTTTTCATTAAATATTTTATATTAAATTAGCCGAAAAAACTACCCAACCTCCAATGCTACAACCTACTAAAAACAAATTAAGTATATTCTTTCTAATATTCACTTATACTGCATTTTCACAAGTATCCGTTTGCAGTTGGAATTTAATGAACTTTGGAAAATCAAAATCGGATACCGAATTGGCGTTTATTGCTGCCACTATTAATAATTATGATATTGTAACGATTCAAGAAATAGTTGCTGGTAATGGTGGAGCCAAAGCAGTATATAGATTGGTAAATATCCTTAACAACAAAGGTTTTCAATGGGATTATGCCATTAGTGATCCAACAACAAGTGCCAATGCCTCGAGTAGAGAACGGTATGCTTTTTTATGGAAAACGTCTAAAGTTAAAAAAATAGGTGCCAGTTGGCTGGAGCAAAACTACCAAGAAGAAATAGACCGAGAACCTTATATGAGTACTTTTGAATATAAAGGAAAACAATTTACTATTGCTAGTTTTCATGCCGTACCCAAAAAGAAAAATCCCGAAAGCGAAATCAAATTCTTTAAATTACTTCCCGCCTTATACCCTACTCTTCATCTTGTGTTTATGGGTGATTTTAATTGTGGGCAATCCAATACGGTTTTCAATCCTTTGAAGAAAATGGGGTATGCAACTATTTTAGAAAATCAAAAAACTAGTCTGCGTCAGAAGTGCATTAATAACGATTGTTTGGCTTCGGAGTATGATAATATGTTTTATAATTCGTTTAAAATTAATAGACTACAATCGGGATTTAATCCTTTTTACAAAAGTTTTGCCACCATAAAAGAAGCAAGGAAAATATCCGATCACATTCCTATTTGGAGTACGTTTCAATTGAATTGAGATTTATAATTGAACAACAATTATCTAGGATTTGTTACTGGTATTAAATCTATAAGAACAACTTTTAATTAAATCTAATACACAAAAAGATAAATAAGATTTGTAACAAATAGACCTAACATGTTTGCAAACAAACACAAATTTATTAAAGAATTATTAGAATAACGAGATGCGATAGAAAGCCCTATTGATACTATTAATAATGCGAAAACTATCCCTTTAGAAACAAAGCCAACATATAGGCATACCCAATTTTTATCTGACACTATCCTAAAAAGTGTGTAAGTTAAAAAATATAGGGGTTTGACTTTTTAATTAAAGTTGAACCCTTTTTTCATATATAGTTAAGAACTGGTTGAGGATTAATCCCCAATTATGGATTGGCATCGACCATTTTTTGGTTGCTTCTCTCAGAGCCAAATATACAGATTTTAACACAGCTTCATCCGTTGGGAATGATAATTTGTTTTTGGTATATTTTCTAATTTTACCATTGAGGTTTTCGATTAAATTTGTGGTG
>CANFZM010000014.1 GCA_947451525.1 Flavobacteriaceae bacterium | reverse complement strand
TTTCATAAGAAGTTAGTTCAAAATATTCAACAATGATTTCTGGTAATAATAACTTGAGAAGTTCTACAAATGAATCTTGCATTTCTATTTAATTTTGAAATGCAAATATCCATATTTAATATTTCCCCACAACTTTTTGACTTGATCCGAAATTTAGCAAAGAATGTAGGTGTTATTTTATTGATATTAGCATCGGAATCTTGAGCAGAAAGTATAACCGAAATCATTAACTGATAGGTATTTTCATAATTTAAGGGATGTTTTTGGCCTTTGTATTTTTCAATTAAAGGATTTAGGTCTTCTGCCCAATTATTTTCTTCAAATAAATTCATTGCTTTTATTTTAAAAAGGTTGTAATCTTTAGTACCACTTCATTATTTCCAAGGATTTTTCTATGTCCGAATCCTTTAGTTAAGAATAGTTCAGAATTCTTTAAATTTTCGTGAATGTGATGTGCTGCTTTTACATTGACTTCTTCATCATTTTCATCGTGAATAATTAAAACGGGGATCAATACTTCTGTTGCGGCTCTTGATGCTGAATAATAATCCATTTCTGTACCGTATTTTTTCTCTAAATGCTCTTTTAGTTTTATTCCTATTTCTGGTTTTAAACTTAATTTTTTTATAAAATCATCAATTATGTCTTGAATGATATCCCCACTACCTATAATTACTGCTTTTTTAATATTTAATTTTTCTCTTAAAGCATTTAATATCGCCATTCCGCCTAAAGAATGACCAATTGCATATTCAAATGGACCAAATTGTTTTTCTATTTCTAAAATACAAGCAATAAATTCGGTCATGATAGTGGAATTTCCTTTGGATTTTCCATGGGATGGTGCATCAAAACTTACTATGGAAAAACCTTGTGCAAGTAATGCGTCTGCAATTTTCACTAATTGGGTTCCTCTACCAGACCATCCATGAACTAAGAGAATTATTTTATCATTTTTTGTTTCTTCAGTTGTTCCATATTGATAAACTACAATTTCTTTATTTAAGGAAGGAATTAGTATTTTGCTTTGCACACTTTCATTATCCATGTGCAATTCTCGTTTTGGAATTTTATATTTTATGGGAGTTGTAAATAATTTAGCAGCAAATAATGTTACTAATTTTGAAGATATTCCTTCTAATAATATAGCAGTTATGACTATTACCTTAGGAATTTGTAATGCAGGGGCTTTATTTACAATGTTTTTTGGCATTTTAATAAATTTTAACGCAAGTTAGTTCATTTTATCTTTTTTTTTATAACTTTAAACATCAATAAACTTAGATTAAAATGTTAAACCAGAAGCGCGTAATAATTGAAAATGTACTGCCTCAAATAGACAACGGGGCATTTTTTATTAAAAGAATTGTAGGTCAAAAAATTACTGTTACTGCCGATATTTTTTCGGATGGGCATGATGTTCAAGAGGCCGTGGTTCAATACAAACAGGAAAAAGATAAGAAATGGACGGAGGTTCGCATGAATCCATTGTCTAATGATGTTTATGAAGCAACTTTTGTTGTAGATAAACAAGGCTATTATTCTTATTTTGTTGAAGCATGGATTGATTATGCCTTGAATTGGCAATACGGAATTGGCAAGAAAATAACAGATAATCAATATGTCAAATCGGAATTGTTAGAAGGAGTGGAGTATATTAAACCATTACTTTCTAAAGTTTCTGCATCAAATAAAAAATATCTATCAGAATTAATTGCTTTATTTTCTGACGAAAAAAACTATGATAAGGCAATTGTAGAAGCAGTTTCGGATAAATTAAAAACTATTTTCAAAGAAAATCCTGCCAAGTTTTTAGCCAATCAATCGCAAGAATTAAAGGTTTATGTAGATAGACAAAAAGCACTTTTTAGTACTTGGTATGAGTTTTTTCCACGCTCAGCCTCTAGTGAAGAAGGTAAACATGGCACTTTTAAAGACTGTGAAAAAATACTGCCACGGGTTGCAAAAATGGGATTTGATACTTTGTATTTCCCTCCAGTGCATCCGATTGGGGAAGTAAACCGAAAAGGAATTAACAATGCTACTGATGCCAATCCTGGCGATGTGGGTTCTCCTTGGGGGATTGGCTCGCAATATGGTGGACATAAATCAACTCATCCGGAATTAGGAACTATTGACGATTTTAAATCGTTAATTGTTACTGCCAAAAACCTTGGAATTGAAGTAGCTATGGACTTTGCAATGCAAGTAGCACCTGATCATCCTTACGTTAAAGAATTTCCGCAATGGTTTAAATGGCGTCCCGATGGAACAGTGCAATATGCTGAAAATCCGCCTAAAAAGTATCAAGATATTTTACCTATTTATTATGAAAGTGACGATTGGAAAAACCTCTGGAAAGAACTTTTAGATTGTGCTTTATTTTGGGTAGAAGAATGTGGAATTAGAGTTTTTAGAGTCGATAATCCACATACAAAACCCTTCTATTTTTGGGGTTGGATGATAGCGGAAATTAAGAAAAAACATCCCGATGTTTTGTTTTTGGCAGAGGCTTTCACACGTCCTAAAATCATGCACGAATTGGCAAAACAAGGATTTACACAATCGTATTCGTATTATACTTGGCGCAATACCAAAGCCGAGTTGCAAGAGTATCTTACCGAACTTACGCAGACCAATCAAAAGGAATTTTTCCGCCCAAACTTTTGGCCCAATACACCCGATATTAATCCGTTTGCATTACAAGGTGCTAACGATAGTACCCACCTTCAAAAATATTTTCTTGCAGCTACATTGAGTTCTTCTGTAGGTATTTACGGACCTGTATTTGAATTTATGATTTCAGATGCTATTCCTGGAAAAGAAGAATATATGGATAGTGAAAAATACCAAATTCGCCATTGGGATTGGAACAAAGAAAACAAAGTTTCAATGCTGATTGGTAAGATAAATCAGATTAGAAAAGAGCAAATTTCATTACAACAAACCAATAATATTGAATTTTGTGCTACCGATAATGACCAAGTTATTGCCTTCTATAAATGGGATGATAACAAAGAAAACGAAACTTTAATGATTGCAAGTTTAGATGCTTATTATGCCAAACAAGCAATGGTACAATTGCCTCTACAATCGTTAGGGATTTATGTAGGACATTCTGTAACTGTCATTGATTTAATCACAGGAAATAGTTACATTTGGGATAAAGAATGGAATTTTGTAGAACTGCATCCAACTTTACCATTTCATTTATTTAAAATTCAGAAATAATTTTATAGCAGTATGAAAAACGATAATCAAGAAACTTTTACAGCTCCATTTAAATTTAAAAATGAATGGAAAGACGCTTTCAAAAACGAAGAATTTACTAAGATATTTTCTTCGGATATTTTAGAAAACTATATCATCAATAAACGATGGTATGGTGGTAAAGCAAGTACCTTAAAGTATATTGAAGTCGTTGATCATTTTAAGATAAATTCTACCAAAAATACTTATTATGGTGTGTTGTTAGAAGTAAATTTTAAAGAAGCATTTTTTCAACATTATTTTATGCCAGTCGCTTTCATGACTAATGATGAGTTGGATACAAATACTATTATTGCTCCCGCAAAATTTGGAGATGTTGAAGGATATTTGGTTGATGCCCTGCACCAAGAAGACTTCCGAAAATTATTATTCGAAAACATAGCCCAATCTACTAAAAGTAACGGATTGAAATTAGTGTTCCACAAAGGCTCACATTTAATTGACAAAGAGTATAAATCCTCTAAATTTATGGGGGTAGAGCAAAGCAATACGTCCATTATTTACAACGATGCATTTGTATTAAAAATCTTCCGTCGGATATACGTTAGTACCAATCCCGATTATGAAATTAGCCGTTTCTTAACCGAAAGAATGCATTTTAAAAACACCCCAGCCTATACTGGAAGTATTAATTTAGAGCAATCGGAAGGCAATATCACCCTCGGATTAATGCAAGAATTAGTACCCAACCAAGGAGATGCTTGGAAATTCATGCTCGAGCAAATGGACGGCGTTTTTGACAATCTTTCTAGAAAGAAAATCAAAATAGAAAAATTACCCAACGTAGATTTATTCAAACGATTAAAAATCAATGAAATTCCACCAGAAATAATTGATTGGGTGGGCTTAAGTCTCTTTTTAAGGGTGCAAACCTTAGCGTTACGAACTGCCGAAATGCACATTGCATTAGGAAGCGATATTCACGAAACTGCTTTTACACCAACTACTTACAATGGCGATTATACCGTTTGGTTAAAGAATAGATTGTTGTATCAATTCCAAAATAGATTGAATATCATTGAAAATAGTTTGCATAAACTAGACGGAATGGCACTCGATTTAGCACAGCAATTTCTAGAAAATAAGAAACTTATCCGTAAACATTTTGTAGATTTCGATTGGACCAAAATGAAATCCGAGCGTATCCGTATTCATGGCGATTACCATTTAGGACAAGTCTTGGTTAATGGAGATGATTTTTACATCCTTGATTTTGAAGGAGAACCTGAAAGTACTATTCGAGACCGTAAAGTAAAACAACCGCCATTAAAAGACGTTGCCGGAATGTTCCGTTCCTTCCATTACGCCATTTATGCCACCATTTTTAATAATGCCGATAAATATCCGTTTGAACAAGAAGAATTGTTCCAAGCAGGGGAGTTGCTCTTTAAATATTTAGTTGGCACCTTCCTTGAAACCTATATCGAAAAAGCCCAATCGGGTAATTTGAATATTGGTTACAGTCACGAAATCAACTTTTTACTAAAATATTGCATTCTCGAAAAAGCCGTTTACGAGTTGGGTTACGAACTAAATTCACGACCACGTTGGGCAGTAATTCCGTTGCGAGGTATACAAACGATAATGGGGTATTAATAAATATCCTAACAGTTTTTTTTTAACCTGTTAGGTATAAAAAAAGAATTAGAAGCGAATGGCTTGGGCTTTATAGTAAAGGCATTTCCCGCTTTTCGTTTCAATCTTTATATTTTTAAAGAAAAAATATAAAGGATTTCCACTGCAATCGGGGCTAATTCGAAAGGGTATTGATTTTAAAATATAAGTCTAAAGAACTACTAATTTAACAAAAGACATAACCAATCTAGCCCTGATTGAAGTGGCACGAAGTAGAACGGAAAGCAGGAATAGGGAAACCTAAAATGCCAAAACATTCGCTCAAAAAAAAATTACAATATCAAATCAATATCAAATCAATATCAAATCAATATCAAATACAATAATTAAATATACACAATCTATATCCGCCCAGTCACCCTCTCCTTTGGAGAGGGCGGGGGTGAGGTAAAATAACCAACATTCATGAACCCAGTAATTTCACATTCTCTTTTCACCGACTTCGACATTGATTTATTCAAAGCCGGAAAACACTTTAGATTATACGAAAAATTAGGCGCACATCTTACAGAAGTCGATGGCGTTAAAGGCGTTTACTTTGCCGTTTGGGCACCTTCGGCACGATTAGTTTCTGTAGTGGGCGATTTTAATTTTTGGGTTCAAGGCGAACACCAACTGAATGTTCGTTGGGATGGCTCTGGAATTTGGGAAGGGTTTATACCAGGAATAGATAAAGGCACCACCTATAAATATAAAATACAATCCAACAACGGAGGAATTATTACCGAAAAAGCCGACCCGTTTGCTTTGTATTGCGAGCATCCACCGCATACTGCCTCAGTAATTTGGGATTTAGATTATAAATGGAAAGACTCCAAATGGATGGAAACCCGAAAAGATAAAAATGCTCTTGACAAACCCTATTCGGTTTATGAAGTGCATTTGGGTTCTTGGAAACGCAATGCTGAAGGAAATTTTCTAACTTATCTGGAACTTGCAGACCAATTGGTTACTTATGTTAAAGAAACTGGTTTTACTCATGTAGAGTTCATGCCTGTAATGGAGTATCCTTATGATCCTTCTTGGGGATATCAGTTAGTGGGGTATTTTGCGCCAACGTCACGATTTGGAAAACCACAAGATTTTATGTTTTTGGTAGATAAATTCCACCAAGCAGGAATAGGTGTGATTTTGGATTGGGTTCCTTCCCATTTCCCAGATGATGCCCACGGATTAGGATTTTTTGACGGATCGAATTTATACGAACATCCCGACAGAAGAAAAGGGTATCATCCCGATTGGAAAAGTTTGGTATTTAATTATGGCAGAAATGAAGTGCGTTCGTTCTTGATTAGCAACGCTATTTTTTGGTTGAAAAACTACCATGTGGATGGTCTTCGGGTAGATGCCGTTGCCTCTATGTTATATTTAGATTATTCCAGAAAAGATGGCGAATGGGAGCCAAATATTTATGGAGGAAGAGAAAATCTAGATACCATTAGTTTCTTAAAAGATTTTAACGAAGCGGTTTATGCCGATTTCCCCGATGTGCAAACTATTGCTGAAGAAAGCACTAGTTTTCCAATGGTTTCCCGACCAACATTCCTTGGCGGATTAGGCTTTGGTATGAAGTGGATGATGGGTTGGATGCACGATACTTTACAATATTTTGCTAAAGAAAGTGTGTACCGAAAATACCATCAAAACGATATTACTTTCTCGATGACGTATGCCTTTACAGAGAATTTCATGTTGCCTCTTTCGCATGATGAAGTGGTTTATGGTAAACATTCTATACAAGGAAGAATGCCTGGCGATGAATGGCAACGATTTGCAAACCTTCGATTGTTATACGGATATATGTTTACGCATCCTGGAGCAAAATTATTGTTTATGGGATCTGAATTTGGACAAACCTCCGAATGGAATTTTGAAGGCAGTCTCGATTGGCATTTGTTGCAATATGGTTATCACGATGGAATCAAGAAATGCATTACCGATTTGAATGCATTGTATAAAAATAATCCGGCTTTACACGAGAAACAATTTAGTGCTGAAGGATTTGAATGGATTAATTATTCGGATAATGAAAATTCAGTTTTAGCATTTATTCGTAAAGGAATTAATGAAAAAGAAAACTTGATTATTGTATGTAATATGACTCCGGTTATTCATGAAAATTACCGAATTGGAATTCCAAGTAAAGGAAAATTAACCGAGATTTTCAATTCAGATAAAATAGAATATAACGGAAGTGGCGTTTCTAATGGTAAACCAATTAAAATTGAGGCAATTGCTTGGAACGGAAAAGAATTTTCTGCAGATATAATTTTGCCTCCATTAGGGATTTGTGTTTTTAAAGTAGTGTAGTCTTTTTCATATTAAATTTTCAAAACTTATAATTTGTAGTATTTTTTGTCGACTATTTTTGCATTTTATCGAAAATATATTTTGTGTTAGATTTGAAGTAATACATTTCAGGTTATTAACTAAATATGTTTATTATGAAAAAAATTACTTTATCAATTATGGCATTTATAATTTCTATTATTGCAAATGCTCAATTAACGAATGCTGCACCTTATTGTACACCTGTATATCCAACTCCTGCAACCTATAATATGATGCAAGATTTAAAAATAGCAGGTACTGTTATTCAAAATTTTGGTAGTATGGGTGCTTATGGAAGTGCAACTACGACTTTTAAGTATTATAATACTAATACTTTACCAACGCTAGCGAAAGGTTCAACTTATAGTTTTACGGTAGATTTTTATAACGTAAACGATATTGAGCCTATTTATTTTGCCGTTTGGATTGATTTCAATAACAATAATACTTTTGAAACTTCTGAAATTGTAATGCAAAATAGTAACACTACTAATGCTGCTTTACCTACTATGGGAGGAGCAGTTACACCTGTTACTAAATCAATAACTATTCCAACTACTTCAACTGCTGGTGCTACTAGAATGAGAATCATGAGAGCGAGTAATGATACAAATCCTTATGCTGCTTACAGTGCTGCTTATTCTCTTGGCAGTTGTTCTTCAACTAATATGGGTGCTATAGGGTGTATGTATGATTTTAATGTTACTATTGGACCGGCTTTATCTAATAATGACTTTAAAAAAGATTCTTTTAAAGTATATCCAAATCCGGTAGCCAATACTTTATTTATTAATAATGACAACAATACGCAACTATCTAAAGTAAATATTGTAAATCAATTAGGAAAAGTTGTGCTAACTTCTAACACTAAATTAGAAACAGGAATAAATGTTTCGGAATTATCTAATGGTATCTATTTTGCACAAATTAGTACCGAAAATAATTTAGATTATAAAACGGTTAAGTTCATTAAAAATTAGATTGTTGAATTCTTTTTTCTGAGGCTGTCTTTTTTTAGACAGCCTTTTTTTATTAGTTCAACTTTGATATATTTGTAAAACCATTAATTAAAGAGTTATTACCCATCGCAAACGTTGTCGTTAAAAACTACTTTAAATTCCTGTTAATAAATACTATTCAACTTTGTAAATTTGTATTCCTTGCAAGAATCTTTAAGCATATACTAAAATTAGACTATGATAATCAACACCGAACTCGAATACAAAGGAGATTTATTTCCTTCTGAAATTATTTCCTACAAACAAGAAGTAGATTCTATAGATTTTCATACCGATAACGATGTTATTTTGAGGGTTACCGTTCTTCGCGATAGCATGATTCGTTTCCGATTTACGGTTAAAGGATATTTTAGCAATGATTTTTCGTATGCTATTGATAAATCACAATCCCACGGATACAATATTTTAGAAGTTACTGATGAAGAGGATCATTATAAAATAAGAACTTCCAAGGTATATGTTATCGTTCAAAAACACGATTGCCGCGTTGGAATATACGAATTGGATGGGTCTGCAATTCTAGAGGATGAAATAGGTTTTCATTGGGAAGAATGTTACGAATATGGCGGAAACATTGTAAAAATGAGCAAGGTTTCGCATGAAGGAGAGAGTTTTTACGGACTAGGAGATAAGCCTACCAATTTCAACTTAAAAGGAAAACGTGTAGAAAATTGGGCTACAGATCAATATGCTTTTGCAAAAGATCAAGAACCTTTATATAAAGTTGTTCCGTTTTATATAGGGCTTCATAATTCTAAATCCTACGGAATTTTCTTTGATAATACCTTCCGTTCGTTCTTCGATTTTAGTCATGAAAGAAAAGGAATAACTAGTTTTTGGGCCGATGGTGGCGAAATGAATTACTACTTTATTTATGGTCCTAAAATGAGTGATGTAGTAACTACTTACACACATCTAACTGGGAAACCCGAATTACCACCGCTTTGGACTTTGGGGTACCACCAATGCAAATGGAGTTACTATCCAGAGAGCAAGGTGAAAGAAATTACAGGGAAATTTAGAGAACTTCAAATTCCGTGTGATGCCATTTATTTGGATATTGATTATATGGAAGGTTTTCGTTGTTTCACTTGGAGCAAAGAATATTTTCCCGACCCGAAACGAATGGTTGCCGAATTAGCCAAAGACGGATTTAAAACCGTGGTTATTATTGATCCAGGAATTAAAATCGATAAAGAATATTCGGTTTATAATGAAGGAATTGCCAATGATTATTTTTGCAAAAGAGCCGATGGCCCCTACATGAAAGGGAAAGTTTGGCCTGGCGAATGTAATTTTCCAGATTATACCAACCCTGAAGTACGTGAATGGTGGGCTGGATTATTTAAAGAATTAGTTTCCGAAATAGGAGTGAAGGGCGTTTGGAACGATATGAACGAACCCGCAGTTATGGATGTTCCTACAAAAACATTTCCGTTAGACGTTCGTCATAATTACGATGGAAATAATTGCAGTCATAGAAAAGCGCATAATATATACGGAACTCAAATGGCTCGCGCAACTTATGAAGGTGTAAAACGATTTGCTTATCCGAAACGACCTTTTATTATTACCCGTTCGGCTTATTCTGGAGCACAACGTTACACTTCGTCTTGGACTGGTGACAACGTGGCTTCTTGGGAACATTTATGGATTGCCAATATCCAAATGCAACGAATGTCCATCTCAGGAATGGGATTCACAGGATCTGATATTGGTGGATTTGCAGAACAACCTTCTGCCGAATTATATGCCCGTTGGATTCAATTGGGTGTTTTTCATCCCTTTTGTAGAACCCATTCTTCTGGACACCATGGCGAACAAGAACCTTGGAGTTTTGGCGAAGAGGTAATTGATATTACTCGAAAATTTGTAGGATTACGCTACCAATTGTTGCCCTATTTATATACCATGTTTTGGCAGTATGTGAACGATGGCGTTCCAATGCTAAAACCACTAGTCTATTTTGACCAAGAAGACCCTCAAACCCATTATAGAACCGATGAATTTATCTTTGGTAACGATATTTTGGTTTGCCCAATATTAGAACCTAATGCTCTTGGCAGAAGAATGTATTTACCAAAAGGAAATTGGTATAATTTCTGGACGAATGAATTGGTAAAAGGTAAAAAAGAATTATGGGTTGCTACCGATTTTGATCAAATTCCGATTTTTATTAAAGAAGGCGCTGTTATTCCTAAATATCCGTTACAACAATATGTGGGTCAAATAGAATCTCCAGAATTATCCTTAGATGTTTATTTCAAATTAGGAAAAGAAAAATCGTTTGTATATGAAGATGCGCAAGACGGATACGATTATAACAAAGGAAGATACAGTTACAAAACCTTTATTTTGAACGGAAAAGAAAATGAATTTTTTATTTCCCAACATAAAGAAGGTACCTTTGAAACACAATACCAAACTATTAGAATCAATATTATTGGATTGCCTTTTCAAATAAAAGGAATTGAAATTGACAATGAAACTATAATTTTTGATAAAGATTCTTTAGATTTAGTAAATGGTTTTGTTGTTGATAAAGATTTTACCGAATTACATTTCATTGGAATTTAATTTTTTGTAAATTTGAGTACAAATAGTTTAAAAATGAAATACAAAAGTTTAGTAATTAGTGCTCTTTTATTTGGAATTGTTTTTTCATGTGCCAAAAATCCGTTTACGGGTAAAAATACTTTGGCATTAGTACCAAATAGTGAAATTTTGCCTTCTGCTTTTCAGCAATACGGTCAATTTTTAACAGAAAATAAAGTCATTTCTGGAACATCAGATGCCAAAAGAGTAGAATTGGTTGGAACCAAAATAAAAGATGCTGCCGAAAAATGGCTGAATGCTAATGGATATCAAGGTTATTTGAAAGAGTATCAATGGGAATATAAATTGGTAAACAGCAAGGAAGTTAATGCTTGGTGTATGCCGGGCGGAAAGATTGTAGTTTATTCTGGAATTTTACCAATCACCAAAGATGAAGCAGGATTGGCCACCGTTTTAGGTCATGAAGTTTCGCATGCTCTTGCCAATCATGGACAGCAACGAATGAGTGCTGGTTTATTACAGCAACTAGGTTCCGCAGGAGTACAAGCAGCCGTTGGAACTAAAACCGCACAAACCCAACAAATAGCAATGACTGCTTATGGTGCTGTTACTCAATATGGAGGTATGCTTCCGTTTAGCAGAAGCCATGAAAGTGAAGCCGATAAAATAGGATTAACATTAATGGCAATAGCAGGATATAATCCAGAGCAAGCAGTTGTTTTTTGGGAACGAATGTCGGCTAATGCTGCTGCATCTGGTCAAGCCCCACCTGAGTTCGCTAGTACACACCCATCGGATGCTACGAGAATTGCCGATTTAAAAGCATTAATTCCACAAGCCAAAGCCGAAGCCGCAAAATTTGGCGTAACTTTTAAATAATATTTGTCAATTATAAAAAAAGAGTATATTTGAAACCATTCTAATCAATTAGAATGGTTTTTTAATTTATCTTTTATTATGCCAAATTTACCAAAAGGTCATCCAAAACTTCTTAATGCTTGGGCATTCTATGATTGGGCCAATTCTGTTTATAGTTTAGTAATTGCATCAGCAGTTTTTCCAATTTTTTACGAATTGATATTTAAAGAAACAGGTAAAAACTATGTCTTGTTTTTTGGTATGAAGTGCAAAGACACCGCAATGATTAGTTTTGTTACGGCTTTCGCATTTTTAATAGTAGCAATTTGTTCACCAATACTTTCTGGAATTTCTGATTATTTAGGGAACAAAAAAGACTTCATGCGTTTTTTCTGTTACTTAGGAGGTCTTTCCTGCATTGGTTTGTATTGGTTTAATGTAGATAATTTATTTTGGAGTTATACTGCTTATTTCTTTGGACTGATTGGTTTTTGGTCTAGTGTAGTTTTTTATAATTCCTATTTACCGGATATTGCTTTTCCAGAACAGCAAGATAGAGTGAGTGCTAGAGGTTTTTCGATGGGGTATATAGGGAGCACCATTCTGTTAGTCATTAATTTATTGATGGTTATGTTTCCGCATACTTTTGGAATTGATAATCCCAAAATGGCAATGCGAATTTCCTTTGTAATGGTCGGTATTTGGTGGATTGGATTCAGCCATGTTACCTATTATTATTTGCCAAAAGGAAATAGAAACAATGTTCCTTTAACTCGAGATTTTATTTTTAAAGGATTTCATGAATTGCAATTAGTTTGGAAACAGTTGCAACAAAATCTTGCTTTAAAAAGATACTTGTATAGTTATTTTGTTTTTATAATGGCTGTTCAAACGGTTATGCTTATCGCAACTTATTTTGGTGCAACCGAAGTAGATTGGGGAAGTGATGATAAAACCACGGGTTTAATTATAAGTATCTTATTAATTCAATTAGTTGCTGTTGTAGGTGCTATGATTACTTCAAGGGCTTCTGAAAAATTCGGAAATATTAACACTTTAATTTTCTTGAATGGTGTTTGGGCAATACTTTGTGCCTTTGCTTATTTCGTTCACACTCCAATAGAATTTTATACCACAGCAGGATTCGTAGGATTAGTAATGGGAGGAATCCAATCGATTGCAAGATCTACCTATTCAAAACTGTTGCCCGAAACAAAAGACACTGCTTCATTCTTTAGTTTTTATGACGTTACTGAAAAAGTTGGAATCGTTATTGGTATGACCATATACGGAACAGTAGATTTAATAACTGGTTCCATGCGAAATGCAATTGTATTTCTGGGAGTATTTTTTGTTATTGGATTGATTCTTTTAACAAGAGTGCCTCAAAAAAATAATTTAGATTTAAAAAAATAATAATTATATTTGAACAAATTTAATAACATGAATGCAAAACGTCTTTCTTTAGCAACTATTCTGCTAGCCTCAATTCTTTCTTTTTCTTCTTGTAATAACGAACCAGTTGATTCAGTTTTGGCCGCACAATTAGCAGCAAACAATTCTAATACCGGAGGTGGTGGAACTACAGGTGGGGGAGGAAGTACTGTTTTGCCTCCATTAAATGGAACATCTTCTTTGACTATCGATACTACGCCAATAACAGCAAATCAAATTACTGCCACTAGAGCTAGACAAGTTACTCCATCTGGGGATATTATTAGTTATTCACTAGCAATTGCTAATGTAGACACGAGTAATCCTATGAATTCTAAAATTGTTACAATTCAATTTGAAAATATTTCTGGAAATAGCACCTACAATTTAGGACCAGTTGATTTAGCAAGTGGTGGTTCTGGTCTAATGTCTTATATAACCGATTTAAATAATCCTGCAACATCTACATATAGTTCAACTAACCTTGCTCTTCCTGGAAGTAGTACTGCAACCGGTGTTGTTAATGTAACTTCCAATGATTTAGTTACTCGAACATTCTCAGGAAATTTTAGTGGTTCTTTATTTTTAAACGAATTAGGAACTGGAGTTTTATTGGGAACTAAAAGTGTAAGTAATGGATTGTTTACCAACGTACATTATAAAATTTATAGCCCTACTCAATTTGCAGTAAAATTGAACTCAGTTGATTTTTCTCAAGACGGCGCTACAACTTCACTAGAAAATGGAACTCTAACTATTGAAGCAGAAAATTCTACTGGAGATAGCAGTGTAATTTTAGAAATTAATACTACAACAGGTGTTGGAACTTATAATGTTTCTAGTACTTCTAACTACAATACAATTAAAGGAGCATATAACTCAAACGGAACTATTACATCAGCCCAAACCGGTTCTATTACTATTGTTACTAAAACAGCAAATAGAATTGCAGGAACATTTAGTTTTACTACTAGTGGATCTAATAGTTTTTCTCAAGGTTCTTTCGATTTAGAATACTAACCCAAGATTTATTTTGGTTTTAATCCGTCTATATGGCGGATTTTTTTTAGTGGCATAATCCTTGACTCATAAGGAAGGTATTAAAAATTTATTCGAATGCCACTTTTTTAAGTTTACACAACGAATTTACTTTAATAAAACTAAAGCAAATCTTATATTTGCTAAATAATTACTAATCTAATAATGTCATATTGACTTAATATATACTATGTCAAATCATAAAATAATAACCTTTGACAGTTTGTCACTCCAAGAATTTGATTCCGAAGCAGAGTTAATTCCGCTTTTAACACCAGAAGATGAAGAGGAAATGACCAACGAAGAACTTCCTGCATCTTTACCGATTTTACCTTTACGAAATACTGTTCTATTTCCAGGAGTAGTAATTCCGATTACTGCTGGTAGAGATAAATCCATTAAGTTAATTAATGAAGCCTATGCTGGGAATAAAATTATTGGCGTTGTTGCTCAAAAAAATGAAGAAGAAGAAGATCCAACTATAAACGATATCCATCATGTGGGCACGGTTGCTAGAATTCTTCGTGTTTTAAAAATGCCCGACGGAAACATTACCGTAATTCTTCAAGGAAAGAAACGTTTTGAAATTGATTCGGTTATTTCTGAAGCACCTTATATTTCTGCTACTATTAAGGAAGTTCCTGAAAAACGTCCTAAAAAGAACGACAAAGAATTTAATGCAATTGTAGAATCTGTTAAAGAATTAGCAATTGAAATAATACGCGAAAGTCCGAATATTCCTACCGAAGCAACTTTTGCAATAAAAAATATTGAGAGCCAATCGTTTCTAATCAATTTTGTTTCTTCTAACATGAATCTTTCTGTAGAAGAAAAACAAAATTTATTAATGATGCACGTTCTTAAAGAAAGAGCCTTAGAAACCTTGCGCTACATGAACGTAGAGGTGCAAAAATTGGAATTAAAAAACGATATCCAATCTAAAGTTCGATTTGATTTAGACCAACAACAGCGGGAATATTTCTTGCACCAACAAATGAAAACCATCCAAGAAGAATTGGGAGGGGTTTCTAACGAGCAAGAATTTGAAGAAATGCGTTTACGTGCCAAAACCCAGAAATGGGATGATAAAACCCAAAAACATTTTGAAAAAGAATTTTCCAAAATGCAACGCATGAATCCGCAGGCGCCTGATTTTGGTATCCAAAGAAACTATCTAGATTTGTTTTTAGATTTACCTTGGAACAAATATTCTAAAGATAATTTCGATTTAAAACATGCTCAAAAAGTTTTAGATCGCGACCATTTTGGATTAGAAGATGTTAAAAAACGAATGATTGAGCATCTTGCAGTTTTGAAATTGCGTAACGATATGAAATCGCCAATCATCTGCTTGACAGGACCTCCAGGAGTTGGAAAAACTTCCATTGGAAAATCGGTTGCTCAGGCTTTAGGTAGAGAATACGTTCGTATTTCCTTAGGTGGATTGCGAGATGAAGCAGAAATTCGTGGACATAGAAAAACCTATATTGGCGCCATGCCTGGTAGAATTATTCAAAGTATTAAAAAAGCAACTACATCCAATCCGGTTTTTATATTAGATGAAATAGATAAACTTTCGGTGAGCAATCAAGGGGATCCTTCTTCGGCATTATTAGAAGTTTTAGATCCAGAACAAAACAATTCGTTTTACGATAATTTCCTTGAAATGGGTTACGATTTATCGAAAGTGATGTTTATTGCTACCTCTAATTCCATGTCAACTATTCAGCCAGCCTTGAGAGATAGAATGGAAGTTATTCAAATGACAGGATATACCACAGAAGAAAAAGTTGAAATTGCACGCCAACATTTATTTCCGAAACAATTAAAAGAGCATGGGTTAACCACTAAAGATTTAACTATAGGTAAAAAACAATTTGAAAAAATTGTAGAAGGTTATACTCGTGAATCTGGAGTTCGAAGTTTGGAACAAAAAATTGCACAAGTAATTCGGAATGCTGCCAAATCGGTTGCAATGGAAGAAGCGTACAATAAAAAAGTTACTGATGAAGATATTGTAAAAATTTTAGGTGCTCCAAAATTAGAGCGCGATAAATCCGAAGGTAATGATGTTGCTGGAGTAGTTACTGGTTTAGCATGGACATCTGTTGGAGGAGATATTCTTTTTATTGAATCTTTGATTTCCAAAGGAAAAGGAGTTCTTACTTTAACTGGAAATTTAGGTACGGTTATGAAAGAATCTGCAACAATTGCATTGGAATATATTAAAGCAAATGCCGAAATTTTCGAATTAAATCCAGATGTAATTTCTAAATATAACATCCATCTTCACGTTCCCGAAGGAGCAACCCCCAAAGATGGACCAAGTGCTGGAATTGCTATGTTAACTTCTTTAGTTTCGTTATATACCCAACGCAAAATCAAAAAAGGATTAGCAATGACTGGCGAAATTACGCTTCGTGGTAAAGTATTGCCTGTAGGCGGAATTAAAGAAAAAATCCTTGCTGCTAAAAGAGCCAACATCAAAGAAATCATTCTTTGCCAGGAAAATAAAAGTGATATAGAAGAAATAAAATCCGATTATTTAGAAGGATTGACCTTCCATTATGTTAAAGAAATGAGCGAAGTTATAGCACTTGCATTAACTAAAGAAAAAGTTAAAAATGCAAAAATGATAGATTAATAAATACTTAATAAAATCCAAAAGGCATGAGAAATTTTCCCTCATGCCTTTTTTATTTCTGTTTTTGCTTTAAGTTTAAAAATAATATCTTCGCATTTTCGTTATAGGTTAAGTTTAGTTCCAATTTTAGTATGATTAAAAAACTATTTATCTCCTTTGTATTACTTTTTTGCACCATGACTTATGGGCAAATAGGAGGTAAGTCGGTATACCAATTTCTCAATTTGGTAACCTCGCCAAGGCAGGCCGCTCTGGGAGGAAAAGTCTTGACTATTTTTGATGAAGATGTGAACCAAGCACATTTTAACCCCGCAACAATCAATCCCGAAATGGATAATCATCTTGCTGTGAATTATGGCAGTTATTTTGGTGCCGTTTCTTATGGAACTGCCGCTTATGCCTATACTTACGACCGTCATTTGCAAACTTTGCACGTTGGTGTGAACTATGTAAATTATGGGAAATTTGATGGTTACGATGAAAACGGAACCGCAACTTCTTCTTTTACAGGAAGCGAAATGGCGCTTTCAATGGGATATTCTTATAACGTACCGTTTACCGATTTTTATTTTGGTGCCAATGCCAAATTTATTTCGTCTTCTTTAGAAAGTTATACCTCTTATGGGGCTGCAGCCGATATAGGAGCTTTGTTCATCGACCAACGAAATGATGTAAATTGGGCTTTGGTGGTACGAAATATCGGAACCCAAATAACCACCTATTCTGGAACTCAAGAGAAATTACCTTTAGAAGTTTTGGTAGGAGTTTCGCAAGAAGTAGAAAATGTTCCTGTACGATGGCATTTAACATTAGAAAATCTACAACAATGGAATATTGGTTTCTCCAATCCTAATAGAGCAATTGGCAGTATTGATGGTTCTTCTACTGAAGAAAAAGTTGGGTTTATGAACAATGCCTTGCGCCACGTAGTTTTTGGAGCCGAATTGTTTCCTAAAAAAGGTTTCAATTTACGATTTGGATATAATTTCCGACGTGCAGAAGAATTGCGAGTGGTGGACCAACGTAATTTCTCCGGAATATCCTTAGGTTTCGGATTGAAAATGGGAAATATCAAATTTAATTATTCCTATTCCCGATATTCTTTAGCAGGAAATACGAGTCTTTTTGGCTTGACCATGAATTTTCAAGATTAGATTTTAGTTTCTAAATTCCTTACTTATCTTTGTAAAAACAAAACTTAGTTTACTTAGCGCCTTTGTGGCTTCAAAAATATGAAAAACATTACTATTGCCATTGACGGTTTTTCCTCTACCGGAAAAAGTACTCTAGCCAAACAATTAGCCAAACATTTAGGATATATCTATGTAGATACCGGTGCCATGTATCGTGCAATCGCTTTGTTTGCAATGCAAAACGGCTATGTTTCTAAAGATTTTCTAGATAAAGAATCCTTAGTAAATAGTCTTCCAAGTATTAAATTACATTTTCAGTTCAATGCCGATTTAGGTTTTGCCGAAATGTATTTAAATGAGGTAAATGTAGAAAAAGAAATCCGAACCATTGAGGTTTCTAGTTTTGTAAGTAAAATTGCCGAAATTTCGGAAGTTCGTGCCAAATTAGTAGAACAACAACAAGAAATGGGTAAAAATAAAGCCATTGTAATGGACGGAAGAGATATTGGAACTGTAGTTTTCCCGGATGCCGAATTGAAAATATTTATGACAGCAAGCCCAGAAACTCGTGCCCAAAGACGATTTGACGAATTAGAAGCAAAGGGAGATGTTGTAACTTATGAAGAAGTACTAACAAATGTTCAAGAACGCGATTATATAGACACCCACAGAGACGATTCTCCTTTAGTAATGGCAGATGATGCAATAGAAATTGATAATTCATATTTAACCCGGGAAGAACAATTTGATACAGTTTTAGAATTAGTTGAAGAAATAATCAACATCTAAATTTCAACCTTATTATAACAAATCCCAAATTCTAAAAAATCATTTAAATATAATTTTTTGGAATTTGGGATTTGTCATTTGGAAATTTAGATAATAATAGTAGATTTACATTCTATTTACAAAAACCTAATACTATTATGTCTATAAAGTCTAGATTGATTCTTATGAGTTTTCTCCAATTCTTTGTTTGGGGTGCATGGTTAATTACTATTGCTAATTATTGGTTTGGAACCAGACATTGGGATAATACCCAATTTGGATTAGTATTCGGCACAATGGGAATTGCCTCGTTATTTATGCCTTCTTTAATAGGGATTATCGCAGATAGATGGATTAATGCTGAAAAGTTATATTCTGCGTTACATCTTTTGTATGCAATTGTTTTATTTTTTATTCCATTCGTATCTTCTCCAAATAATTTTATTTATGTGATGCTATTGGCAATGTGCTTTTATATGCCAACAATAGCATTAAGTAATTCAATTT
This sequence comes from Flavobacteriaceae bacterium, assembly GCA_947451525.1. Lineage (GTDB taxonomy): Bacteria > Bacteroidota > Bacteroidia > Flavobacteriales > Flavobacteriaceae > Flavobacterium. Next base: position 46,000 of record CANFZM010000014.1, on the reverse strand, counting down.
CATATACAGCTTTGAAAGAAAATGGAAAGGATGTTGTAAAGGATTTTCCTCCTATCCGAGTTTGGGGTACAGTCGGTTTTATTGCGGCAATGTGGATAACAAATTTGTCAGGGAATAAAGCAACAGAATATCAGTTTTATATAGCAGGATTAGGTGCAATTGTACTTAGTTTGTATTCTTTAACACTTCCAAAGTGTAGACCACAAAAAATGATTAAAAAAGATGCTTCAATAATAGAAAAATTTGGTTTGCAATCTTTCAAGTTGTTTGCTAATTATAAAATGTTATTGTTTTTTATTTTTTCAATGTTTCTTGGGGCAGCATTACAATTAACAAATGCTTATGGAGATGTTTTTTTAGATGAGTTTAAATATTTTCCTAAATATACGGATTCATTTGTAGTTAAATATTCTACAATAATAATGTCTATTTCTCAAATTTCAGAAACACTTTTTATACTAGCAATACCATTTTTCTTAAAAAAGTTTGGAATAAAACAAGTTATTCTTATCAGCATGGTAGCTTGGGTAATTCGTTTTGGTTTGTTCGCTTACGGTAACCCTACTAGTGGTTCTTGGATGGTTGTTTTATCATGTGTAGTTTATGGAATGGCATTTGATTTCTTCAATATTTCAGGTTCATTATTTGTCGAAACAACCACAGATTCTAAAATTCGTTCATCTGCGCAAGGCTTGTTTATGATGATGACAAATGGTGTAGGTGCTATTTTAGGTAGTTTTACATCAGGATGGTTGATTCAAAAATACTTTATGAAATCTTTTAATAATATTTCTTCTTTAAGTAGTTACTTGGATACAAATTCTAATAATGAAGTTCTTATAAAATTAATAAAAGAAAAAAATACCCATCTTAATAATTTAGGTTTTTTCGACAATCCTATTTTATTAAGAGATTGGCATAATATATGGCTTGCCTTTTCGGGATATGCCTTAGTAATAGCAGTATTGTTTGCAGTTTTCTTTAAACATAAACACAATCCAGAGGAAGTGGCGAATGTTAGTCATTAACATAGAAATACAAAACCCGATAATTGCGATTATCGGGTTTTTTGTTAGGTTCATTTCAACCCATAGTTTAAAGAAATAAGCAGAAATTTTATTCCATTAATGCTGATTTTTTAATACAGTCTAGTTTATGATTTTTATTTAAATTAGCACATTCTTTGTCAAATTCATTTTTAGAAACTTCATCAATTGTATTTCTATTTTTTTTGTAAAAATTAAAGAAAACATTACTTAAATCGCAAATATCATTTTCTAAATAATTGGTGTATTCATTATTTAAAATCATAATTGTTCCAGAAATAAAGGAGTTTAAACCAAATTTAATTTTTTTCAATCCTTCCTTTTGAATTTCTGTTAAATTAGGATTTTTAGCAACAAAATCATCCGTTAATTCTAACATTTTATCCATTATTTTTATTAAAGTTTTTTGAATAGTAAGTATTTCGGTTCCATTATTTAAAACCCCATTGTTTTTTGTGCCACTTTGATAGTATTTTAAATAATATTGACTAATTGGTTTCATAATATCTAAACAAAAAAACATTTTATCTTTATTAGTAAATTCCTCCGATTGAAAAAACCAATAATTTTCATAATTTGCTATCTTTTCAAACACCTCTTTTCCTTTATTGTTACTAGGTAGAGGTATTGTTTTATTGTCGTATAGTTCCATTATTTTATTCATTGCGGTTGCATATTCCTCTGGTGACCAATCTTTATTTACAGTTGGGATTCCATTTTCGAAATATTGTTTTGAAGTCCCATCATTTATATTCGATTGACTTTTGCAAAAGAATGGTAATGTGATTAAAAGGATTAAGATTATTTTTTTCATATAAATTTTAGTTTTGATTATGTTCTGCTGCTTCTGTTTTTGGTATTCTGAGTTCTTTTTTTAATTCCCATAATCCATATAAAATAATCCAAAACGGAGTAATTAAATAACCAATATTGTTAAGAACTGTTTTGTTTTTGTAGGTATATAAAATGGCACAAACTTGTATACATCCAATAAGTATCGAAATAACACCTACAATTTTTTTTGCTGCATTTAAAGGTTTTTTCCCCAATACATCAATTATTAACAAATACAGAATTGATAGAATATAGGATGTAAAAATTACGGTGACAATTAGTGTACTTATTGAATGCAAATCAAATTGTAAAATTATAGCATATAAAAAAGCATAAATAATAGGTATTCTTGAGAAAAACCAAATGAAATAAGTATTAGAAAAAAAGGTTTTCAAAATTGCCATTCATAAATTTTTAAATTAAAATTTTAAATGTAAGATTTTTTAAAAGAATCTTAAGGATTTTACAGATTTTAGAAATTGATTTTTATTGTTGGTAAAAGTTAACTTTTGGGCTAGTCTCATAAATCTTATTTTATTTACTTGGATGTAAGCCTTGTATTTTGAGATTCCTAGCGGAAAGACAAGATAGTGGATGATTTATGTAAAAAAAGTGTAATGTTTTTTAAATGATTTAGATTATGGTCACGTATTGAAAATTGGCCCTATCCGAGCTCCCTAGTTGTCTTTGCAAGCCCAACGAAACCCTAACTCTAAGCGATGTCTTTTATATTTTTTTCATTAGAAATTTGCCTAAACCCATTTTTAAAACCAACCGAGTATTAGAAAATTCTAGAATTTTAACTTCAATTTTTTGCCCCTCGATTTCTAAAGTTATCGATTTGGAATCTTTAGAGAGGGTCCATTTTCCATAAACAGTTTCTTTACAAGACCATATAAATGCACCAGTACTTTTGAATTCGTAAGTCCATTTATTTATGATATCCTTATTTAAGGTTTCTCTTCCTAGTTTATCGATTCCTTTGTTTAGTGCTTCTTTAAATACCCATTTCCCTATTAAAGCCTGCGAATTTTGAGAATTCATATTTAACGAGAATGCCAAAAAGAAAATTACTGTAGTTATTATTCTCATTTTTTTAGTTTATGATTTAGATTTATGTCAAATTTAGTAGTCATCGCTTTTCAAATATAGTCTAAATTGTATTTATAGGAGAAGGATATTTTATTATTTTAATTTCTTTTGAAACTCTAATTTCACAAAAGACAAAAACCGCATAGCCCTGACAGAAGTGGAAATCCTGAAATTGCGAACTTAATTAGTTGTATTGGATTGCTTCGTGCCTCGCAATTACAGATTGCAACGAATGGCAGGAATGACGTTTACTAAAATGCCTACTGTATCGCTCCTAAAATTAAGCGACAATAGTTTCGGTTTTGGCTTTGATAAAATCGGTTACGAGGTAGCCAATTAATTTTCCTACTAGATGGTTGTTTTTTTCGTGGTCAAGGCTTGGTGCGCCTTCGCAAATGTGGAGGTAGGCTGCATTGGAATGTTTACCAAAGAAATAGATGAATTGACGGAGTTCTTCTACCGAAAATCCGCTTAGGGTCATGGCGCTACAAGGTATGTTGGGGATGGAGTCGAGGTCTATCTCTACGCCGTAGTAATCGTTTTTTATGAAATCTAAAGCCAATTGCATTTCCATAGAAAAGTCTTTGGTTTTCTTGATTTTCATACTGTCGTAGGTATTGTATAAAACTCGATCTTTTAGGGTTTTAAGTTTGTCTAAAACACTTTTGGAGGTGTAACTGTGGTGCAGGCCAAAAATAAAATATTTTTTTAGGAAGCCTTCTTCAAAAGCATACGAAAATCCGTTGCCGCTGTGGCGTCCTTCAAGAATTCGGAAATCGGAATGGGCGTCAAAGTTGACTGCATTAACGGGTTTTCCTTTGCCAAGGGCGGTACCTTTTATGTTGCCATAGGCGTTGTTGTGTCCGCCACCAATAACAATTGGGGTTTTACCGGCTTTTACAATCGTAGCAATGATATGGGAAACTTCTTTGTCTATAATGGTTACCAATTCGCACATTTTTTTGCGGTCTTCGGTTGTGTTGAAATCTAGATTTTCTATGGCTTCCATTTCTGCAGAAGTGTCTAAGGCACCTAAAACAATAATTTGGGATCCTTTGCAAAAACGGTTGTGCTGGATATTGGCAATGCTTTGTATAGCGCTTTGCCACGCGGAGTTGGCTCCTGGGCGACCATAATTGGCACGGATGCCAATGTCTTCGGGGATTCCAAATAGCACAAATTGGGATTCAGATTCTTGCAAAAAAGTAGCAATATCTTGGTCTTTGGGGATGGTAATCATTTTTTCGCCAAATTTTACTTCGCCACTTCGGTGGTTGGTAATCTTGGATAAATCGGAAGCAGTAAAACGAATAAGTTTTTCCATGGCTAATTTCTTTGGGCTCAAAAATAATATAATTGTACAAACTTACGTTATACAATTAAATATTATTAAATTTGCTAAACTAAATAACTCTAAAATGGAAAATTCAAAAAGTAATTCGTCGTTAAAAATAATGGTTTTGGTGTTGTTGCTACTTTTGTTAGGTAGTGTTTTTTATATTTTCAAATTGAAAAGTGAAACAACTACGCTTACTACTGAGGTAAGTTCTGTTAAAACAGAAAAAGAAAATGTGATGAATGACTTAAAGGCTCTTAAAGATTCTTATGATACTGCTATTGCAGAAAAAACTAGCATGTCGGATGAGTTAATTGCCGAAAGAGAAAAGGTGGTTGGATTGATGGCAAAGTTAGAAAAATCGAAAGGGGATGCTTCTTCTTTGGTTAAATACAAACAACAATTTTTAGGACTACAAACTAAAATGAATTCGTTACTTCAACAGGTAGAGGTTTTGAAAAAAGAAAACAAAGTTTTAACTACTCATTTAGATAGTACTAATGTGGTTTTAACGGATTCTAAAAACTATAATCAAGTATTAGTTGGTCAAAATGAGGAACTTTCTAAAACGGTTGAAAAAGGATCAAAATTGTCTTTATTGAATTTGAAAACGGCTACTTTTAAACAAAGAAGTTCAGGTAAACAAATTGAAACCGATAAGGCAAGTAGGGTAGATGTACTTAAAATTAGTTTTACTATTGCCGAAAATAGCATTGCAAAATCTGGTGATAAAACCTATTATGTTCAGGTTATTGATAGTAAAGGAAATGTTCTTGGAGATAAAGTAACTACTAATTTTGGAGATAAATCGTTGACGTATAGTTTTACTACTGCAGTAAAATATGAAAATAAAACGGTTAATGTTTCGCAAGATTTACCAGGCAAGGATTTTGCAAGTGGTGCTTATTTTGTAAATGTATTTGATAAAAGCGAATTGGTTTCTAAATCCAGTTTTACTTTGAGATAGTAAAATATTTGTCTTTTCTTTGGACAAAATAGAGTAAACCATTAAGGTGTTAGTAACAAAACTAAAACCTTAATGGTTTATTTTTTTTATACAATTATCGATTTTCCTTGGCTTGCAATTTCTTTATCGGAAGTAAGATAAAAATCGATACGTCCTAAGTTCAATCCGTAACAACCTACTTGATTGATTAGCACCTCTTTTCCATCTAGATTTTTTTCAATTACCGGTTTATCTAAAAAAGTATGGGTATGTCCGCCAATTATCAAATCAATGTCTTTCGTTTTTTTAGCAAGAATAAGATCGCAAACTTTATTCGGTTCTTCTTTATAATTGTAGCCAATGTGTGACAAACATATAACTAAATCGCAGTTGTTTTCTTGTTTTAGAATTCGAGCCATATCTGTAGCAGATTCAATAGGATCATTGTAAACAGTTTCTTTACAGTTTTTCTTATCAACTAGGCCTTGTAATTCAACACCAAGTCCAAACACTCCAATTTTAACCCCATCTACATAGGTTATTTTGTAGGGTTTTACATGTCCATCCAATACGGTATTTTTAAAACCATAATTAGAAACAAAATCAAATTTGGCATTTGGCATTTGCGAAAGCAAACCTTCAATTCCGTTGTCAAAATCATGATTTCCAAGAGTTACAATATCATAACCCATCATGTTCATTAGTTTGAATTCCAATTCGCCACCATAATAATTAAAATACGGAGTTCCTTGAAAAATATCTCCAGCATCTAATAAAAGAACATTTTTATTTTCTTTTCGGATGGTTTCAATAATAGCAGCTCTTTTAGCCACACCTCCCATACCAGGATTTTTAGGGTGATCTGCCGGAAAAGGATCTATATAACTATGTACATCGTTAGTGTGTAGGATGGTAATGTGTTTTACTTTTTCACTTTTAAAACTACTCAAGGAGAACCCTGTTAACCCTAAAAAAGCAGAACTTGCGGCTGTTTTTTGAATAAAATCTCTTCTTTTCATAGTGCTATTCTTTTGTGATTCTTATGTTGTTATTAATCTTCAAGGTATCCACATCTTTAAAATAGTCAATCATAATGTTGCGTAATTTGTAGTCTAAATCGTGTCGTTCTACATTAGTTTTAAAGAAAGTCATATTGTCACCACCATTGGATAAATAATCGGATGTAACTACATAATATATTTTGTCTTTTTCTAGCGGTTTTCCTTGCACCAATATATTAATAGGTTGGTTGTCTTTAGATATTGTGAAAGTCATTCCTGCTAACGGATGCGGCTTCTTTTCAGTAATGATATAATTAGCAATTTCAATAATTTGTTCTTGTTTTAAACCAACTACTACAGCGCTATTTTCAAATGGCATCACTTCGTAAGCATTTCGTGCAGTTACATCTCCTTTTGGGATAATAGTTCGAATGCCTCCATGGTTTAAAAAACAAACATCTATAGATTTTTGCTCTCTTTGCAAGAAAACGGGGTTGCTTTTTTCAAGAGTAATATCGGCAAGGAAACAACCAATATTGGTTTGCCATTGTCCTTTAGTTTTGTCTAAAGTTTCTGGGCAAAAGGCTAAAACTTCACTTAAGTCTTTGTCAATGTGCTCTCTGTAGGGCTTTATGTAATTTTCAATTTCTGTAACTCCGCTTTGTTTGTTGCTAATGCTAATTTTCTTTCCTTCAATTTTGGAAACATAAAACGGATGACTAGAGCAGGCGGTTAAGGAAATAAATGTTAATAATAAAACAAAATGTTTCATTACAACGGTATAGTTTTTTAGTTTTACCATCATTATTACGACTAAATTCATTTAAATTTGTAATCTCGTAAAAGTACTATGTTTTTGAATAAAATAAAGGAATTTTGGACAAAAAAAATTGTTAAGAAAAGGTTACTAAATGTGAAGCATTTAGCGACCAATACTATTATAAAAAAAGTTGGGATTGTATTTGATGAAACTTATTTTTACGAAAAAGATGCTTTGATAGCTGAATTAATAAAGAATGGGATTCAAAAAGAGAACATTTCTTCGCTAGTTTTTAAGGATGTAGTAAAGAAAAACGAAACTTTTGATAGTCCTTTTTTTTCGTATAAAAACTTAAGTTGGATTGCTACAATCGATAAAAAGGAAGTTTCAGAATTTATTCATCAAGATTTTGATTTGTTAATTAGTTATTACGATATTGAAAAGTCGTCATTATTACTGGTTACACATCTTTCTAAAGCAACTTTTAAAGTTGGATTTGCTTCAATAGACAAACGATTGAACCATTTTATGGTAGATACAAATGCCGAAAATTATAAAATTTTTGTAGCCGAATTATTTAAATATTTAAAAATATTAAACAAACTATAACTATGCAATCATTAATAGGGACTGGAGTTGCTTTGGTAACACCATTCAAAAAAGATTTTTCTGTTGATACAGAAGCTTTAATTAGAATAGTAAATTTTCAAATTGAAAATGGTATAGATTATCTCGTGGTTCTTGGAACTACTGCCGAAAATGCTACTTTAAGTCAAGAAGAAAAGGAATTAGTGATTCAAACAGTTATAGCAGCCAATCAAAAAAGGCTTCCTTTAGTTCTTGGAGTAGGAGGTAACAACACTCACAAATTAGTAGAAGAATTAAAAACTAGAGATTTTTCTGATTTTGTTGCTATTTTATCTGTATCCCCTTATTATAATAAGCCAACACAAGAAGGTATTTATCAGCATTTTAAAGCAATTGCAGAAGCCTCACCAATACCAGTAATTTTATATAATGTTCCTGGACGCACTGCAAGCAATATGTTACCTGCAACAGTAATACGATTGGCAACCGATTTTAAAAATATTGTAGCAATTAAAGAAGCAGCCGGAGATATCGTTCAAGCCATGAAGTTAATTCAAGGTAAACCAGAAGGGTTTTTAGTAATTTCTGGCGATGATATGGTTACTTTACCAATGGTTTTAGCTGGAGGTAGTGGTGTTATTTCGGTAATTGGAGAAGGTTTTCCTAGACAATTTTCAGATATGGTTCGTTTAGGATTACAAAGAAATGTAGACGAAGCTTACAAAATACATTATCAATTAGCAGATGCAATTGATATGATTTTTGAACAAGGAAATCCTGCTGGAATTAAAGAAATCCATAAAACACTAGGATTGTCTGAAAATACAGTACGATTACCATTAGTAAATGTCAATGCAGATTTAGCAAATAGAATTTCAAATTTTGTAAAATCAGTATAGTTTTTGGCAATTAAAAACAATAAAAAAAAAATCTTTCATAGTATCTAATTATTAACTAAATTTGCAGTTCGTTTTTTTAAGGGCTAATAATCCTTTATTGAAAACTGTATCCATAAAAATAAAAATGAAAAAAATAGTTTCTCTTATAGTATTGGTTGTTTTTTTTTCGTCGTGTAGCGAATATCAAAAAGCATTAAAATCAGACGATATTGCTGTTAAATATGGCTTGTCTGTAAAAATGTATGACAAGGGTAAATACGATAAAGCAATTCGATTGTTTGAACAAATTTCTCCATCTTACAAAGGGAAACCACAAGCCGAGAAATTATTTTATATGTATTCTCAAGCTTATTACAAAACAAAACAATATTATCTTGCAGGCTACCAATTTGAAAGTTTTGCTTCCAGTTATCCAAAAAGTGAAAAACAAGAAGAAGCACTTTTTTTAGGCGCAAGATGTTTTACAAAATTATCACCTGTTTATAGTTTAGATCAAACAGATACAGACAAGGCAGTAGATAAATTGCAAAATTTCATTGATACTTATCCTTCTTCTACTTATTTAACAGAAGCCAATGCAATGGTTAAAGAGTTGCGAAATAAAATAGAGAAAAAAGCATTTGAAAATGCAAAACAATACAATACTATTTCTGATTTTCAAGCGTCACAAATAGCATTTGACAACTTTATATCTGATTTTCCTGGAACCTCGTTTAAAGAAGAAGCATTGTTTTATAAGTTAGATTCTGCTTACAAACTTGCTATTAACAGTGTTCCTGCTAAAATGGAAGAACGTTTAAAAACTGCAAAATCGGCTTATAATAGTTTAACAAAATATAAAGCCGATTCAAAATTTAAAACAAAAGCTGATGAAATGTTAGCTACTATTGATAAAGATTTACAACAATTTTCAAAATAAAATGTCCATGGATTTAAAGAAGACCACTGCACCAGTTAACACAATAACTTACAATAAAAATATTATTGAAGAGCCAACTGGGAATGTTTATGAGGCGATAACTATTATTGCTAAAAGAGCAAATCAAATTAATTCGGAAATTAAAAAAGAATTGATTGAAAAATTAGAAGAGTTTGCTACTTACAACGATAGTTTAGAAGAAGTATTTGAAAACAAAGAACAAATTGAAGTATCAAAATTTTATGAAAAACTTCCAAAACCTCACGCTCTTGCAGTTCAAGAATGGTTAGACGGGAAGATTTTTTATAAAGATGCTAACAAACAATAAAGAACTATGTCTGTTTTAAGTGGTAAAAAAATTATACTAGGTATTTCTGGTGGAATTGCCGCTTATAAAACAGCAGCCTTGGTTCGGTTATTTATAAAAGCAGGTGCTCATGTCCAAGTGATAATGACACCTGCTTCTTTAGATTTTATTACCCCCTTAACGCTTTCTACCTTATCCAAAAATCCGGTGCATTCTAAATTCTATAATGAAGAAGAAGGTGCTAAATGGAATAATCATGTAGAATTAGGACTTTGGGCAGACATTATGATAATTGCACCAGCAACTGCCAATACACTGTCTAAAATGGTGAATGGCAATTGTGATAATTTATTAATTGCAACCTATTTATCGGCAAAATGTCCTGTTTATTTTGCTCCAGCAATGGATTTGGATATGTACAAACATCCTTCAACTGTTGCATCTTTTAATTCGTTGCATCAATTTGGAAATATTCTTATTCCTGCCGAAACCGGAGAGTTGGCAAGCGGACTTACTGGTGAAGGAAGAATGGCAGAGCCAGAAAATATTGTTGCTTTCTTAGAGGCCGATTTATCAAGTAAATTGCCCTTAAAAGGAAAAAAAATATTAATTACTGCAGGTCCGACATACGAAGCAATAGATCCTGTGCGTTTTATAGGTAATCATTCGTCTGGAAAAATGGGCTATGACCTAGCAGATGCAGCCATAAATCTTGGAGCCGAAGTTATTTTAGTTTCAGGGCCAACTAGTATTTCAGTGAAAAATAATTCTATTCGGTTAATTAGAGTGGTTTCTGCACAAGAAATGTACGATAATTGTTTAGAACATTACGATGCTATGGATGTGGTAATTGCAGCAGCAGCAGTTGCAGATTATAAGCCAAAAGTTGTAGCAGATCAAAAGATTAAAAAAACAGAAGCGTCTTTTTCTATTGAATTAGAAAAAACCAAAGATATAGTAGCAACTTTAGGAGAACGAAAGAAAAATCAATTATTAATTGGATTTGCTTTAGAAACTGAAAATGAAATTGAAAACGCTAAGTTGAAAATTCAGAAAAAAAACTTAGATTTGATTGTTTTAAATTCGCTTCAAGATACTGGTGCAGGATTTGGAAAACCAACCAATAAAGTAACTTTTATTGATAAAGATTTCAATGTTGAACCAATGGAGTTAAAGTTGAAAGAAGCAGTGGCAATAGATATTTTAAATAAAATAATAAAACATTATCATGCGTAAAATTTTCAGTATCCTTTTTATTTGCTTTTTTGCAAGCGTGCAAGGGCAAGAACTTAATTGCAAAGTGATTGTTAATTACGATAAAATAACAAACACCAATAATCAGATATTTAAGACTTTGGAGTCTTCTTTAAATGATTTTGTAAATAAAACTGCTTGGACCGAAAAAACGTATAAAGCAAATGAGAAAATTAATTGTACGATGTTTATTACTTTAAACTCCTACGATGCTAATAATTTTGATGCTAGTATACAAGTGCAATGTTCTAGACCAATTTATAATTCTAGTTTTACAACTCCATTATTGAATATTAACGATAAAGATTTTTCTTTTCAATATACTGAATTTCAAAATTTATTCTATAGTCCAAATAGTTACGAATCTAATTTAATTTCTACTATTGCTTTTTATAGTTATATTATTTTAGGAGTAGATGCAGAAACATTTGATTTAGATAGCGGAACTGATTATTTTCAATCGGCACAACAAATTGTTGGGTTAGCCGCGCCATCAGGAGGTGCCGGTTGGTCGCAAACCGATAAAACTCAAAATAGATATTATTTAGTAACCGATTTATTATCAACAACGTTTAAGCCTTTTAGGGAAGCAATGTTCCAATACCATTTTAATGGAATGGATAACATGAGTAAAGATTTAAAAGGATCTAAGGAAGCAATTATTAATTCAATAAATACATTAACTGCATTACACGAGATTCGTCCGAATGCTTATTTAACGAGAATATTTTTTGATGCTAAAGCAGATGAAATAGTTTCTATATTTACAGGAGGGCCAAGTGTTTCTTTAGATGGCTTGGTTGATAAATTATCTAGAATTTCTCCTACTAATTCCTCCAAATGGATAAACATTAAGCAGTAAGCCTTTTTATTTTTACTATGATTGTATCTTTATCCATCGAAAATTTCGCTTTAATTGAAAAACTATCTGTTAGATTTTCTGATGGATTTTCAGTTATTACCGGAGAAACTGGTGCCGGAAAGTCTATTCTTTTAGGTGCTTTAGGATTAGTTTTAGGAAAACGTGCTGATTTATCCTCTTTAAAAAACAAGGAGGAAAAGTGTATTATTGAAGCACATTTTCAAATAAAAAATTACAATCTGCAATCTTTTTTTGAAACTAATGATTTGGATTATGAAGAGGAGACTATCATTCGTAGAGAGATTCTTCCTTCAGGAAAATCTCGCGCTTTTATTAATGATACTCCCGTAAATTTAAATGAACTACAGGAGTTGAGCAATTATCTAATTGATATTCATTCGCAACATCAAACTCAAGAGCTATCTGATGATGCTGTGCAATTTCAGATTATTGACTCGGTTGCTTCCAATTGGGAAGTTATTGCTAACTATACTTTGAATTTAAAAGAATATAAAAAATTAAATTCTGAATTAAAATCTAAAAAAGAATTGTTGCAAGCAGTAGTAAAAGAGCAAGATTACAATGCTTTTTTATTAGATGAATTACTTTTAGCCAATTTAAAATCAGGTGAACAAGAAGTTTTGGAGTCGCAATATGAAAAGTTAAATAATGTAGAATTCATAAAAGAAAATCTACTAAAATCACTTTCTATTGCTAATGAAGAGCAATTTGGAGTACTTCAGAACTTAAAAGAAATCAAATTATCTATTCAAAAAATAGCACCTTTTTCTTCAGAATTTAATTCTTTAAACGAACGAGTTTCCAGTATTTTAATTGAATTTGATGATATTGAAAAAGAGTTAAATCAATTATCGGAAAGTGTTTTTTCTAGTCCAGAAGAATTAGAAGCAACCAATGAAAAGTTGCAGGTTATTTATTCTCTCCAAAAAAAGCACCAAGTAAACTCGGTAGATGGTTTATTAGAAATTCAAAATGATTTGGATGCTAAAGTCGTTTCGGTGGTTACTCTAGAATCGGAAATAAGTTCTATTGAAAATCAAATTGCAGCATCTGAAATAATCCTGAATGATTTAGCAATTAAGATTCATGAAAATAGGGTAGGTGCAATACCTATATTAACCTCTAAATTGGCTTTAATTTTGGAGCCCCTCGGAATGGCAAATGCTAGATTCGATATACAACTGACTCCTAAAGAAACCTTTTATGCCAATGGGAAAGACGAAATTCAATTTTTGTTTTCAGCCAATAAAGGTTCTGATTTTGGATTGTTAAAAAAAGTTGCTTCTGGTGGAGAAATGTCCCGAATTATGTTGGCTGTAAAATCGGTATTGTCACAATATTCTAAACTTCCAACCATAATTTTTGATGAAATTGACACTGGGGTTTCTGGAGAAATTGCCCATAAAATGGGGGAGATATTGAAACAAATGAGTTTAAATATGCAGGTCTTTGCTATTACACATTTGCCGCAAATAGCAGGAAAAGGGAAAGAACACTTTAAAGTTTTTAAAGTAATTAAAGAAAATCAAACCCAATCGGAATTGAAATTACTTACTAGAGATGAGCGGGTTATAGAAATAGCACAAATGCTTTCCGGATCCACTATTTCCGATTCTGCATTAAATCACGCTAAGGAATTGCTTAACTAAAAAATAGAATTATATTTGTTTGCTGTTTTTATTATGATAAAAATACAAATCCTAAACAAGAAACTTATCAAATTATGATTATAGAACCAAGAATGCGTGGCTTTATTTGTTTAACAGCCCATCCAAAAGGTTGCGAACAAAACGTAAAAAATCAAATAGAATATGTACAATCTAAAGGTCCAATTGATGGTGCTAAACGAGTATTAGTTGTTGGTGCATCTACAGGATTTGGATTAGCTTCTAGAATTTCTAGTGCTTTTGGTTGTGGTGCTGCAACTATTGGAGTTTTCTTTGAAAAACCACCAACAGAAGGAAAAACGGCATCTCCAGGATGGTACAATTCTGCAGCATTTGAAAACGAAGCAAAAAAAGCTGGATTATATGCTAAAAGCGTTAATGGTGACGCATTTTCTAAAGAAGTAAAACAACAAGTAATGGATACTATTAAAGCTGATTTAGGTCAGATTGATTTAGTAATTTATAGTTTGGCTTCTCCAGTGCGTATGCATCCTGAAACTGGTGTTTTACACCGTTCTACCTTAAAACCTATTGGTAGTACTTTTACAAATAAAACGGTTGATTTTCATACTGGTAATGTTACGCAAGTTTCTATTGAACCCGCTAACCAAGAGGATATAGACAACACCGTTGTGGTTATGGGTGGTGAAGATTGGGCCATGTGGATGAAAGATTTAAAAGATGCAAATTTATTGGCTCCAGGAGCAACAACGATTGCTTATTCCTATATCGGGCCATCCGTTACGGAAGCAGTTTATAGAAAAGGAACCATAGGTAGAGCTAAAGACCATTTGGAAGCAACGGCATTTACAATAACCGATTCTTTGAAAGATCTTAATGGAAAAGCGTATGTTTCTGTTAATAAAGCTTTAGTAACCCAAGCAAGTTCTGCAATTCCGGTAATTCCATTGTATATTTCTTTACTATATAAAATAATGAAAGCGGAAGGAATTCACGAAGGTTGTATTGAGCAAATCCAACGTTTATATAGTCAACGATTATACACAGGTAAAGAAGTCGTAACAGATTCAAATGGAAGAATTCGAATTGATGATTGGGAAATGAGAGACGATGTGCAAGAAAAAGTTGCAGATTTATGGAATAAAGCAACCACAGAAACTTTACCAGAAATTGGAGATCTAGCAGGTTACAAACAAGATTTCTTAAATTTATTTGGCTTTGGATTTGAAGGTGTTGATTACGAAGCCGATGCAAATGAAATGATTAATGTTCCAAGTATTGGCTAATTTTAATTAGTAAAATAGTTGAAAACAATAAAGATTCGATAAATATTTGATACAAAATGAAACTTGAAATGAAAATTTCAAGTTTTTTTTGTAATTTTACATGTATAAATATTAAATTTCAATAAAATGAAAAAAATTACTTTTTTATTCTTTTCTTTTCTGATGTTTGTAAATACGAGTTTTGCCCAGCAAGTTTCGATTTATTCTTTTTCAGAATCAACAGGTTCTTACTCTGCAGTTAATGGAACAGATATTACTGCAATAGGTGACGATGGTAGTCAAAATGCATTGCCAATTGGTTTTACCTTCAATTATGATGGTGTAAATTATACAACTTTTAGTGTTAATACCAATGGATTTATAAGGTTAGGTGCTGATATTGGTAGTCTTCCTTGGACAAATTCAATGTCTAATGCTTCAACTCAAAGTCCTTTAATTGCACCTTTTTGGGATGACGATAATAGAGGTTCAGGAAGTATTCAATATTCGCTTACTGGTGCATCACCAAATCAAGTCTTAGAAATAGGATGGGATAATGTTAACATTGGAGGAAGTGGAACTTCTAGCACAACAGCTTTTGCTAGTTTTAAAATAGTATTACACCAAACTACTAATGCAATTGAATTTATTTACGGTTCAACATTAGATGCAGCAGGAACTTTGTCAGCATCGATAGGTTTAAATGGTGCTAATTCTTTTTTAAGTGTAACACCAGGAAGTGGAGCTACAACATCCAATTCTACTGCTAATAATACTATAAATAGTACTTCTAGTTTATTAGGAGTTAAATATACTTTTTTACCACCTCCACCATGTTCTGGCGCACCAGCACCCGGAGATACAATTTCACCTTTTTCTTCTATCTGTATAGGTGTTCCATTTGATTTAACTTTGCAAAATACTACAACAGGTTCTGGAGTTAGTTATCAATGGCTAAGTTCTTCAAATGGAGTAATTTATGCAAATGCACCTGGAAATTCTACTTCAGCAACATATACAGCAACACAAAGTATCGTTACCTTTTATAAATGTTTAGTTACTTGTGCTACATCAGGAATTACTATTGCTAGTAATTTTGTGATGGTAGATTTAAATGATCCATTAACTTGTTATTGTACACCAATTTATACTACTGGTATTATTGCAGGAGATATGATTTCAAATATTGAAATTGTAGGAACCAATTTATCTAATAATTCGGGTACAGATACTACTGGACCATCTTATACTTATTATACTGGTCAACCTAATTATTCAGCAAATTTACAAGCAGGTTCTAACTACAATGTAACTGTTACTGTTGGAACTTTTGGAGGTCAAAATGTTGCGGTTTGGATAGATTATAATGATGATGGAGTTTTTGATACCACTGAAAGAGTAGGTTATTCTACTACTTCTATATCTTCAAATGGTTCTGCAACTTTTGAAATTGTTTTATCTTGTAGCCCTTCATTAGGAGTTCACAGAATGAGAGTAAGAGATGTTTGGAATACATCTGGAATAAATATTGATCCTTGTTCTTCTTATGGATATGGAGAAACAGAAGATTATGATGTAACAATTACACAAGCAGCGCCTTGCCCACAGCCATCCGCTTTAGCGGTTTCTAATGTTACTACTACTACAGCCGATTTATCTTGGAATATGGGTTGTTCAGAAACTATGTGGGATGTTCATGTTACTTTAGCTGGCGGCGGAGCACCTGCCGGAGTACCATCAGACGTTAATGCTGTAAGTCCTTACACAATAGGTAATTTGAACCCTCAAACCACATATGATTTTTATGTAAGATCAAATTGTCAAGGAGATGGATATAGTTATTGGACAGGTCCATTTACATTTACTACCAATGCTTTACCACCAGTTAATGACGAATGTATTTCTGCTACAGTATTAACTCTAGGAGGTGTATTTGGAGATAATTCTGTTATTGGAACAAATGCTGCTGCAACAGATTCTAATCCTCCAGCACCAGGATGTGCCTCTTTTAATGGAGGTGATGTTTGGTATCAAGTTGTAGTTCCTGCTTCAGGAAGTTTAACAATTGAAACTAATAATGATGCTGTTAACGGAAGTACTTTAATGGATACAGGAATGTCTGTATATTCAGGTGGATGTGGTAATTTGTTTTTAGAGGCTTGTGATGATGATTCTAGTACCGATGGTAATTTCTCATTAATTACTTTAACAGGATTAAATCCAGGAGCTACATTATCGGTTGATGTTTGGGGATACAGTAATGCTGTAATGGGTACTTTTAAAATTTCAGCTTATGATGCGTCTTTAGCAAATGCTGATTTTAGCACTTCTAATTTTACTTTCTATCCAAATCCTGTAAAAGATGTTTTAAATATCTCTAACACTCAAAATATTTCTAAAGTTCAAGTAATTAATTTATTAGGACAAGAATTGATAGTTAAAGTTATGAATGAAAATCAAGGTCAGATAGATATGTCAGGACTTTCTGCAGGAACTTATTTAGTAAAAATAACTTCAGATAATCAAGTTAAAACTATCAAAGTGATAAAAGAATAAACTAAAATATTTTTTTTATTCTAAAAGTCCTGCTTCGGCAGGACTTTTCTTTTTTAGAAAGAGTATATTTGTTAAAATTTTTACGAATGTATTTTTCAATTATTATCCCTGTCTATAATAGACCCGACGAAATAAACGAACTATTAGAAAGTTTGCTCCAATCTACTTATAAAGGAGAGTATGAAATTGTAATTGTAGAAGACGGATCTACAATTACTGGTGAAGAGGTTGTTGCAAAATATTCCAACAATTTAAATATCTCTTATTATTTTAAAGCAAATTCAGGTCCTGGAGATTCTAGAAATTATGGCATGAAAAAAGCCAAAGGAGATTATTTTATCATTTTTGATTCCGATTGTATTATTCCAAATCAATATTTAAAAGAAGTAGAAATAGAGTTACAATCCAATTATGTCGATTGTTTTGGTGGTCCCGATAAAGCGCTTAAATCATTTTCCAATATTCAAAAAGCAATTAATTTTGCTATGACCTCATTCCTAACCACAGGAGGAATAAGAGGTGGGTCGGAAAAAATAAATAAATTCCAACCGCGAAGTTTCAATATGGGAATTTCGAAGAAAGCATTTTTAGATTCTAATGGTTTTGGAAATATTCATCCGGGGGAAGATCCCGATTTATCTATCCGATTATGGAAATTAGGATACGAAACTAGATTGTTTACCTCTGCATTTGTATATCATAAACGAAGAATTGACTGGGATAAATTTAGTATTCAAGTATCAAAATTTGGAAAGGCGAGACCAATACTAAATAATTGGTATCCCGAATATAGCAAAATTACCTATTGGTTTCCTTCTTTATTTGTATTAGGTTTCCTTGTCTCTTTTGTATTACTTTTTGCTTTATTTGACTGGGCTTTAAAATTATATTTTTTATATTTTGTTTTGATTTTTATTGTTTCTAGTATTCAAAATAGAAATCCTATTATTGGTATACTTTCTATTGTTGCTGTTTGGAAACAGTTTTTTGGCTATGGTTTTGGGTTTTTGAAATCCTTTTTTAAAATAAATATTTTAAAACAAAAACCTCAAGTAGCATTTCCTGAGTTATTTTTTAAAATTAATCCCACTACTGAAAATAAAATTAAAGTAATTACAGAAAAAAAAGAGATTAAAACACCAGATTTAAATCCCGTATTCATTCCAGTAAAGGAAATTGCAAAACCAACTGAACCCAAAATTATAGGATTAACTGGGGGTATAGGTAGCGGAAAAACTACTGTTGCTAAATATTTTCAATCCAAGGGAATTCCTGTTTATATCTCTGATGAAGAGGCAAAGAAAGTAATGGAGTTTCCAGAAATAATTAGTCAAATAGTTGTTGTTTTTGGAAGCACTATTTTAGGAGAAAACAATACTTTAGATAGAAGTAAACTTGCTTCAATTGTATTTAATCAACCTGATAAGTTAAAGCATCTCAATGCTATAGTGCATCCTGCAGTAAAAAATAATTTTGAACAATGGGTAGGAAATCATAAAAATTTTCCGTATCTTGTTAAAGAGGCAGCAATTCTTTTTGAAAGTGGAAGTTATAAAGACTGTGATGCTATAATTACGGTTTGTGCCCCTTTAGAAACTAGAATTTCTAGAGTTTTAGATAGAGATAAAACTACTAGAGAAAAAGTGCTACAAAGGATTAACAATCAACTTTCGGATGAAGAACGTATTGCTAAAAGCCAATATGTAATTACTAATGAGAATTTTGAGCAGACTAAAATTCAAATGGACACTATTTTGAATTTATTGAAAGATGTATAATAAAAAACCTCTATGTTAATGTTTGGTTAATACATTAACAGTATAAATGTTAAAATACTATTTTTGTTCTGATGAATAAGTTTGTTTTTAGGTTATTGGTTTTATTAATGAGCTTGTCCTTATTGGGGATAATTTTCGTGCAAGTGTATTGGTTTCAAACTTCTTTAGAAAATAACGAAGAGCAGTTTCGATTTCATGTAAAACAAGTATTAGGCAATGTTTCTCAAAAGTTGCAAAAACAAGAGGAATATACCTTTTATAATAAATATAAAAAACTAAAAGATAGCACAGGTAGAGCGCCTCTTAAAAACGATTTGTTAGAGTATGGTTACTACCAACGAAATGCCAAAACAAATGAAACTATAATCTATTCCAATAGTATTCTATCGGAAGATTATGATATATTTTCAACGTTCTTTGATAAAAAAACGGATAGTGTAAAAATAAAAAATTATACTGCAAAAAGAAAGACAGAGATTTTCAATAACAATTCTTTAGATAATCCTGGAATACAAAATAAAATTACTCCAGATATTACTATTGAAAAATCGGGAAGTATAGATATTCTTGAAAGTGCTCAATTTGAAATTGCTTACAAAGATATTGCGGCTAATTATTCTATTCAAGATAGAGTTTCTAAAGAAATGCTTCAACAATTACTTGCAAATGAATTAATTGAATATGGTGTAAAAACTCCATTTGAATTTGATATTTATAGTAACGGATTGGCAACTAAAATTAAATCAGAACATTTCTCTTATGACAAATATTCAAGTTATTCGATTCCAGTTTTTATTGATAACGACGGGAATAATAAATATATGTTGTTAGTTACTTTTCCTCAAAAAAAGAAGTTTTTGTTCTCTGAAATTTTAGGAATTACTTTATTGTCCATAATTTTTACACTCATTATTATTATAGCTTATGCTAATGCATTGCATCAATTAATAAAACAACGTCAAATTTCGGAGATTAAGACCGATTTTATTAATAATATGACCCACGAGTTCAAAACGCCTATTGCAACTATCAACCTTGCATTAGACGCCATTAAAAACCCTAAGGTAATTGACGATAAAGAAAAAGTTCTACGTTATCTGCAAATGATTCGTGACGAAAATAAAAGAATGCATGCCCAAGTAGAGAACGTTCTTAGAATATCCAAACTAGAGAAGAAAGAATTAGATATATCCAAAGAATCACAAGACGTACAGCAAGTATTAGAAGATGCAATAGACCACGTACATCTAATTATAGAAGACCGTCAAGGTAATATTACTACTCATTTCAATGCCAATAGAACTTCGGTTTTATTAAATGATGTACATTTTACCAACGTATTAGTGAATGTTTTAGACAACGCTATTAAATATTCGCCAGAAAATCCAGTTATTGATATATACACCGAGAATGTAAATGATTTTATTCTCATTAAAATTAAAGATCAAGGAGCAGGTATGACCAAAGCAGCTCAAAAAAGAATTTTTGAAAAATTCTATCGCGAGCATACTGGAGACTTGCATAATGTAAAGGGCCACGGATTGGGTCTTGCTTATGTAAAAAGAATTGTAGAAGACCATAATGGTCAAATTTTCGTAGAAAGCGAAAAAGGAAAAGGAAGCACATTTATTATTAAATTGCCATTAATAAATTAAAAGATTATGGAAATAGAAAACAAAAAAATACTATTAGTAGAAGATGACCAAAACTTTGGTGCGATTCTTAAAGATTACCTTATGCTAAATGACTTTGATGTTACTTTGGCTAAAAATGGTATGGAAGGTTTTGAAAAATTCAAAAAAGACACCTATGATTTGTGTATCCTAGACGTTATGATGCCTTATAAAGATGGTTATACTTTAGCCAAAGAAATTCGCGAAAAAAACAAAGAAGTGCCTATCGTTTTCCTAACGGCTAAAACCATGAAAGAAGATGTGCTTAAAGGCTACAAAGTTGGTGCAGACGATTACCTTAATAAACCATTCGATTCTGAAGTTTTATTGATGAAAATCAAAGCTATCATGCAACGTAAATCTTCTGAAACTAAACCAGAAAATGTACAATTTGAGTTCCAAATTGGTAAATTCCATTTGAATTCTAAACTACGGTTTCTTAATTTTCCAGGAAACGAGCCAATAAAATTATCTCCTAAAGAAAATGAATTGCTAAAAATGTTAGCCGTTTATGTTGAAGATTTAATGCCAAGAGAATTGGCACTTACTAAAATCTGGAGAGATGATAATTATTTTACTTCTAGAAGTATGGATGTTTATATTGCAAAACTTCGTAAGTATTTAAAAGAAGATCCAAACGTAGAAATTCTAAACATTCATGGTGAAGGTTTTAGATTAGTCGTTAAAAAATAACATAAAAAAAACTCCAAGTAAAATTGGAGTTTTTTTATGCATTATTTTTTTACACTATTTTTTTTATAACTCTAAGCCTATGCGTATGTCGGTTTAGTTCAGCATTATAAATCCCTAGGTGGTCTAATCTGTCCACCCGAACTTTTCCACTAGCATGAATAATGTAATTATTTTCTAACATGATTCCCACATGAATTATCTTTCCTTCTTCGTTGTCAAAAAAGGCTAAATCTCCAGGCTCACTTTCTTCTATAAAACTTAAAACATCTCCTTGAGATGCTTGTTGTGATGCATCACGCAATAATTTATATCCATTTAATTTATAAACCATTTGGGTAAATCCAGAACAATCAATACCAAACGGAGTTTTACCACCCCAAAGATATGGAGTGTTTAAATACAAATAGGCAGTTGCAACTAAATTAGATTTTGCTTTGACTCCAGAAATTTTTAGACCTTCAAAATTATAATTTTTTGTATTTACATCGCTGTAATTTAAGAAAGACAAAGAAGCTCCTAATGTTATCGGAATCAGGGTATTATCTGGAATGGTAATGTATTCTACTAAATCACCATTTAAAATAATTGCTTCATTACAAAGCATTTCATAGTTTTCAACAGATATAGTTTGGTATTGTTTGGTATCAATCCATCCTTCATAATCGTCATAATGCAATTTTATTTTAGACCATTGTTTGTCTTTTTCGACAATGATAAAATGCTCTCCAAATAAAATTTGAGATACAATTTCACTACGATCGTTAGGTTCTAATCGTAAAGGGATAATAGATAAATTACAAATACCAAACATGCAACAAATTTATATTAAAATTACATCTTTTCAATTACAATTGCTGAAGCACCTCCACCACCATTACAAATAGCGGCAGCCCCAATTTTGGCATTATTTTGTTGCAATACATTTATTAAAGTAACTACAATTCTTGCGCCAGAACAACCTAGTGGATGCCCTAAAGAAACTGCACCACCGTTTACATTTATCTTGCTATTATCTATACCAAGAATTTTTGCATTTGCTAAGCCAACAACAGCGAAGGCTTCATTGAATTCAAAATAATCAACATCCTTAACAGTTAATCCAACTTTTTCTAATGCTTTAGGAATCGCTTTAGATGGAGTAGTAGTAAACCATTTAGGTTCTTGCCCTGCATCTGCATATGATTTTATATAAGCCAAAGGTTTAAATCCCATAGAAATTGCTTTTTCTTCACTCATCAGGATTAATGCTGCAGCACCATCATTGATAGTTGAAGCGTTAGCAGCAGTAACTGTTCCTTCTTTTGTGAAAACTGCGTTTAAAGAAGCAATTTTATCTAACTTCACATTTGTATACTCTTCATCTTTTACTACCATTAACGGCTCTCCTCGTCTTTGTGGGACAGCAACTGGCACAATTTCTGAATCAAAATTTCCTGCTTCCCATGCTTTTGCCGAACGATTGTAAGATTCAATAGCAAATGCATCTTGTTCTTCTCTAGTAATTTTATATTCAGAAGCACATAAATCGGCAGCCACACCCATTGCATTATTGTCGTAAGCATCAACTAAACCGTCTTTTTGCATTCCGTCTTGCATAGTAGTAGGTCCAAATTTCACACCATTTCTTAAATGTAAATAATGTGGAATCAAACTCATGTTTTCCATACCGCCTGCAACCACTATTTCTGCATCACCAGCCATAATTGCTTGAGCACCCATCATGATTGATTTCATTCCTGAGGCACATACTTTATTTACGGTAGTACAAATCACTTCGTTAGAAAGGCCTGCAAATAATGCTGCTTGCCTTGCAGGAGATTGTCCAACGCCAGCCTGCACTACATTACCCATAAAAACTTCATCTACTAGATTAGGGTCTAAATTAATTTTTTGTAATGCCCCTTTTATTGCTGCTGCACCAAGATACGGTGCTGGCACAGTAGATAAAGCACCCATAAAACTTCCAATAGGAGTCCTTACGGCTGCTACGATAACTATTTTTTTATTCATAATATAAGGTGTTTTCCCGATGTTGTCGAGAGTTGTTCGTTTGTTTGTTTTGCAAATCTACTATTTTTTAGAGAAAATACATTTTTAAGATAAAGATAATCGATATAAATTTAATGATGAATAAATATTATTAGTTATATATTTGATTTTTAAGTAATTCATTATTTGTAAAAAGTATTATTAAAAAAAAGAGGTTAAAATGTTGGAAATATTATAATGATACCTTACATTTGCAACCGCTTAAAGAGAAAAGTTCTTATATATTATATTGGATTTTGGAGAGTTGCCTGAGTGGCCGAAAGGACATGTTTGCTAAACATGCGTATGGGAAACTGTACCAAGGGTTCGAATCCCTTACTCTCCGCTTTTTATCCCTCGGGGTGTAGCGTAGCCCGGTTATCGCGCCTGCTTTGGGAGCAGGAGGCCGCAGGTTCGAATCCTGCCACCCCGACTTTTTTTTAGTTTTTTAGGAAAAAAACTTAAATTGGTTCCATAGCTCAGCTGGATAGAGCAATTCACTTCTAATGAATAGGTCGAAGGTTCGAATCCTTCTGGGATCACATATAAAAGCCACTATATTAGTGGCTTTTCTTGTTTTTAGTCGTTTTTTGTTTTTATATTTGAAGATATCATTATCAAATTACCATTAAATTTTTCTATTTATGTTGCAGTCTAAAAAGTATTTCTTTTTTTTTAGTATCCTATTGTGTATTGGTTGTAAAACCACTGAAACTGCGAACTATAAAAGCAGTATAGCATTAAAAAATAATTATTTAAGCGGAAATTCTATTGCAATTTTTGAGGGAATCAGCGATACTACCTTTGTCAAATTAAAAAAATTCAGTAGTGATTTTGTATTTGATATGAAATATGCTACTGAAGATAATTTTTTAAAGCAAAAAGTTTACGATTGTGATGAATGTTATTTAAGGCTTAAAACAATTAAATTTCTAATGGATGCCAATGCCGAATTCCAACAAAAAGGTTATAGAATTAAATTATTAGATTGCTATCGTCCGATGGATATTCAAAAGAAAATGTGGGAAATAGTACCTAATGCTGATTATGTTGCTGATCCAAAAAAAGGCTCAGTGCACAATAGAGGTGGAGCAGTTGATATCACTCTAGTAGATTTGAAAGGAAAAGAACTAGATATGGGAACAACTTTTGACTTTTTTGGACCAGAGGCCAGTCATAATTACCAAGGTTTTTCTAAACGAATTACTAAGAACCGAATTTATTTAAAAGAAATTATGCTCAAACATAATTTTAAGTCTTTTAATTCCGAATGGTGGCACTATAATTTATCTGAAAGTACAAAAGATAAATTGGCTAATTTTAAATGGAAATGTGATTAACGAATCTCCTTATTTAGACTCTTTTCATAATTTATTTAATTTACACTCCGTCCATTGTGCACTTCTTGAAAATGGGTATAAAACAAGTTCTTAGATATTGGAATTAGAAAAAATTAGATAATCACATAACCACTTCCATCTAATTTTAATTTTGAAAGTTGTTTCCAATTATTTAAACCACGTTTGTCAAAATGAGGTAAATCTTTAAATTTTTTCCAATATCCACCCCAGTCCCAGCCATATTTAGCAAATATTTTTACACATTCATACCAATCTGCTATATGGTCGTTATCCCAATCTTTAGTAGTATCCCACGATGCGGTTTTACCGTCTATAATTAGGCAAATATCTATTGCAAAACCATAGTTGTGAATAGATTGTCCTGCTTTGGCATTGGTTACTTTTTTTCCTGGTTTGGTTCTGCCTTGTTGGTATAATGTATCTTGTTCGGCAAAGGTTCGTAAACCTTGAGTTATTCTTATTTTTGCTCTGCCAGTTAGGGCAGCATCACATTCTTGAATGATTTGGGTTACTTCATTTCGTACTGATGGATGCAATTTTGCAATGCGGTTTAAAGTTGGTGTGTCCATAATTTCTCTTTTTAATTTTTTAAATAATTATTTTTTTTAGATAATTAATGGTTTAATTTCAGATAACTGGAGTAGTTGGGGACTCGTTAATAACTGTTTATTTACACAAAAATGTAGTTCCAATACTAGGTTTACTTAAGGAATATTAAGTTTAAAAATAAAGTTGGGGACTTTTCTTTAACTAAATCTACGAATTTATTTTTACTAATTAAAATTTATGAATAATTTTTAAACATCAGTAGTCATCATTTTTTGTTAAATTTGTTCAACACTTGGTTTGGATTACATTCTGTGATCATAACCACCCTAAAATTAAGTACAATGATAAAAAATATATTTCTGCTATTTATTGCCAATACTCTTTTTGCACAAACTTTACCTAAGGTTTCTACTGGTACTTTAGAACGTATAGAAAACCTACCTTCTAAATATGTGACTGGACGAAATATAGATGTTTGGTTACCCGAAAATTATTCTGCTTCTAAAAAGTATGCAGTTTTGTATATGCACGACGGTCAGATGCTTTACGATGCCGAAACTACCTGGAATAAACAGGCTTGGGAGGTAGATGTTATTATGGGTAAATTGTTACAAGAAAATAAAATTCAAGACGTTATAGTAGTTGGAATTTGGAATGGTGGAGTTACTCGGCACATTGATTATTTCCCCCAAAAGCCTTTTGAAAGTTTGCCTAAAGCTCAACAAGATTCTATTTATAATGCCAATAGAAGCAACGGACAAAGTGTATTTAATAATGGCAAAATTAATTCGGATAATTATTTAAAATTTATTGTGAAAGAACTTAAGCCAATTATAGATAATAAGTATTCTGTTTACACGGATAAAGCACATACTTTTGTTGCAGGAAGTAGTATGGGAGGGTTGATTTCTTTGTATGCCATTTGCGAATACCCTAAAATATTTGGTGGTGCGGCATGTTTGTCTACCCATTGGCCTGGAATTTTTGCATTGGAACACAATCCAATTCCGGATGCATTTTTTGCTTATTTGAAAAAACATCTGCCGAATCCGAAAGGACATAGGATTTATTTTGATTACGGCACTGCAACTCTAGATGTTATGTACCAAACACTTCAACCTAAAGCAGATGCTATTATGAAATCTAAAGGTTTTGACTCTACCAATTGGATGACAAAAAAGTTTGAAGGGGATGACCACAGCGAAAAATCTTGGAGTAGCCGTTTTGCTATTCCAATGGAGTTTTTTTTAAGAAAGAATTAAACAAACTTGTAATATCTAGCGCCTAATAAAACCGGATTTTCTTTTTCGATATAATCTAAAACAAATTCGTTTTTAGGAGATAAAACCGATTGCGTTCGTTCTTTTTTATGCAAAGAAATATAGGTTCCGAAATCTATTTCGGTGCTGTTATCCAATCGTTCAAATAAGTTAGTTTTTACAATAACCGATTGCCATTCGGGTTGCACTTCTGCTTCAAATACCTTTGCTTTAGATCCACTGCCATAGGCAATAAACCCTATTTTTTTATTAGTTAAATCGGATTCGTTTTGCAAATGATAGGCTAGAGTAGAAAGTAAACCTAAGAAGATAGAACCGGTGTACATATTACCAACTTGACCCGATGCAATTTCGGAAGGGAAAATAGTTTTAGTCACAAAATCTAAATAATCTTCACTTTTGGCAATGACTTTAATTTCTTCAGTTAATTGGTTTTCTTTAGCATAAATTTCTACAAAAGTTCTACGTGCTTGAAAACAGTAGGGAAGGTGCATTAAAATGTTTTCCCAGTTTTGATATAAAGGGCCGGTTTGGTTGGTGATTTCTTTGTAATGAAAATAAGCCTCATTAGTTCTATTGATATAACATTGGTTGGAATATTGCCCATCAAAAACGGGTTGTTCTTTATATATTGCAATTTCATTTTCTAAGATTCCAAACCATTCCGGGTTTTCGGTGGTATTTAGAATTTCATTTTTAGAAAGGTAACGACGTGGTTTGAAAAAATCGAAAACCCCTTGTGCAGAAACTCCAACTTCTTTAGAAAAAGCCAAGATTCTTGGATTAGCAGTAATTAACATGGCAATTGCACCAGCACCTTGGGTATATTCGCCAGTTGAATTTAAATCGTATTTTGCATTGTCTGTAGCAACAACTATGGCTTTTTTAGTTGGGTTTAGTCGTATAAAGTCTAAGGTTGTTTGTAGAGCATCTACGGCACCAATACAAGCAAAGGTCATATCTAAAGTATCGCAATAACGAAAGGCTCCTTCGCCTAATTGTTGTTCTAATAAAGCGGTAATATAGGATGCAATTGGTTTAGAAGAATCTACACCACTTTCGGTTCCTACATAAATTCGAGCAATTTCTTGTGGAGCAATTTGTTCTTGTTGCAGGAGTTGGTATACGGCATTGGCAGCAAATGTAACTACATCGTTGTGCACATCAGGGAAACTCATTTTTTGTAATCCGAGGCCTTTTATTAACTTATCGGGTTCAATATTTCTATTAAGTGCGAGTGTACTAATAGGTAAATGTATTTTTGGTATGTCTATTGCAATACTGTCAATTCCTACTTTCATGGTCTTTAATTTGATGCAAATTTATTAATTGATTTTTCAAAATAGATTCAACATTTTATAAAATTGTTTTAACTAATTACGATTTGTGAATGTGATAATTTTAGTGTTGAATTAATAAGAATTATTTTATTTTTCTCTTTGTAGGACTATATTTTATGAATATTATATTTGACACGAATTGCACAAATTTTCACTAATAATTTTTGTCGAATAGTATTTCAAGAATTAATTCTATTTTGGTAGTTTATTTATTTGGGATTTTATGGAATTTCTAAATTTGAATAAAATTTGTATAAATTAGGGCAATTTGTGTTTGTTCTTTTTTAGCCCAGATAGTAGTGGAAAGCAAAACGGTGTAAAAAACAATTTTGTCTAAATAAAAGAGCGACTGCAAGAAGCTCCTTTTATTTAGGTAACAAAATGTTTTTTTACACCGTTTTCTTGTAACGGATAGCTGGATTAGCTCTTAAAAATTTTAATTATTAATCCATTTAGTAATAACTTCTTCCAATAAATCTTTTACAATTGGCTTTGAAATATAATCGTTCATACCACCTTCAAGACATTTTTCTTTTTCACCAAGTATTGCTCCTGCGGTAATTGCAATGATAGGTATGTGTTTTCCTTTAATTGATTTTCGGATGGCAAGGGTTGCTTCGTAACCGTTCATTATTGGCATTTGAACATCCATGAGAATTAAATCAGGGTGAAGGACGTTAAATTTATCAACTCCTTCTTTTCCGTTAATGGCTTCAAAAATAGTGCAATTAGGAATAATTTGTTTTACTAATGTTTTTGCTAACAGCATGTTTATTTTGTTGTCTTCAACAATTAAAATTTTATAATTTTCTTGACCAAAATCTATTTTTTTTCGGGTTTGAATTACAATATTAGCCTTTTCAAGGGTTTCATTTTTATTAATACGCATGGATGTTTTTAAGACGATATCAAAATAAAATTCGCTTCCTTTGCCGTATTCACTTTCTAGACATAATTTACTATCCATTAAAGATAGTAATTGGTTAGAAATGGATAGGCCTAAACCTGTTCCTCCAAATTTTCTGGTGGTGGAATTATCCCCTTGTGAGAATGCATGAAATATTTGTTCTTGAAATTCTTTTTTAATTCCAATTCCAGTATCTTTTACTGAAAATCGAATTACATTTTTAGAATTATTAAGAATTTCTTGATTGGAAATGGTTAGTGTGATACTTCCGTTTTCGGTAAATTTAATTGCGTTTCCAAGCAGATTAATTAATATTTGTTTTATTCGAATACTATCCAACTTTACGTATTTTGGAACCTCATTTTTAAGTTCAAAATCTAATTTTAGATTTCGGATATTAGATTCATATCTAACTAAATCAATAACTTGAGTAGTCAGTTCTTTTAAATCGTATTTTTTAATATCTAATTCTAATTTACCGGATTCTATTTTAGAAAAATCTAGAATATCATTTACAATTTCCATTAAAGAATGAGAGGATTGGTTGATGGTATTCATGTAATTTCGCTGAATTGTTTCTAAATTAGTATTTTTCAACAACTCGGTGAAGCCAATAATTCCGTTAAGAGGAGTTCTAATTTCGTGACTCATATTTGCTAAAAATTCTGATTTTGCTTTGTTTGCTGCTTCTGCATAATTTTTTGCTTTAATGGCTTCCTCGGCTTCTATTCGTTGGGTTATGTCTATAAAAATACCTACAACATTTACTATTTTGCCATCATTAAAAATGGGTTCACCAAATTCTTCCACCCATTTAACGCTACCTGTTTTAGAAATAATTCTATAAATTAAATGTGTTTTTTGTTTTAAATTAAAGATTTCTTTTGATTTTTCTAAAACCATTTGCATATCTTCAGGATGCACTAAATCAAGATAATAAATATTATTTTGTAGAAAATCTTCTTTTGGATAACCAGTAAGTTTTTCAATTTCATCATTCAAATAAATTTTAGACCATTTATCATCATATTTAGTTAGGTGAACTGCACCCGGAATATTGCTAGCAAGTAGTCGGAATTTTTCTTCACTTTCGTGGATAATGGCTTCGTTCAAATTTCGTTCTATTGCCGATGAAATATTATTGGCGAGAGTTAAAATGGTGTTTATTTCTTCGACTGCCCATTGACGTTCTATTGTGAAATGATCAAATACAATGAAACCATAAAATTCATTTTTTACATGTATAGGTAAAAATAAGATGGATTTAGTATCTATTTTTTCTAAAAATTCTCTAGTAGTTTTATTTGTTATATTTTTAGTTAATGTAAAGTAGGGTTTATTTTGTTTTAAAACTTCAATAATTTCAGGTATCTGATTTTGAGATACCTTTGTTAATAAAGGATTTAATGGCGAAAGAGCATTTAATTTACTAGTCCAACGGTATTTTTGTTCAATTGTTTTTTCGGTTTCATTGTTGATAAAGAAAGACATTCTTTCGGTTTTGGTAACCTTTCCAATTTCATCAATAATGCCTTCAAAAATTTCAGAATTGTTTTTACTGCCCAATACTTTATCTGTTATTTTGGTAATAACACTAAGAACTTCATTTTTATAGGATAGTTTTTTTTCTACTTCAATTCTTTTTTGGGTTTCGATATTGAGCGAAATTACATCGGCAATTGCTCTTGCAAAATTAATGTCTTCGTTATCCCAATACTTTATTTTAGTAGTAGATTCTAAACACAAAATTCCGGTTAATTTTCCGTTTAAATTTATGGGGGTGTCTAATAGAGATTTTATTTTATTTTCAGGAAAATAATTTGCACAAAATTCTAAAGTTTCAGAACTTTTACAAACGTTTGAGGAAACAATTTGAATTTCATTTTCTATTGATTTAAAGTAGTTTGGATAATCTTTTTTATATAATATGGTACCACTTTCAAATTTTTTCTTATTGTTTAAATATAAATTTAAGCACTTTAGATGATCTTCTTGGTAAGTCCAATAACTAATTCTATTTACATCTACTTTTTCAGCAACTAACTTAAGGATGGTTGCTAGAGTTTCTTCAAAATTTTCAGAAATAAAATGCTTTTTAAAAGTTATGTTTTTTAGCGTTTCATTATAGGCACTTACTTTTCTTGCTTTTTGAAGTTTTTCTGTTTCAATTTGTTTTATTAAAGTAACGTCTCTTGCTATGCCTGTAAATCCAATAATTTTATTGTTTTCATTTCTTTTTATGGCTACATTTTGAGATAGCCAAACAGTATCTCCGTTCTTTTTATTAATGGGAAAAATTAAAGTTGGAAATTCATTTGAAGTTCTCGAGGGGTGTTTGTAAAAATCAATTACCTTATTTTTATAATCGGCACGAATACTATCGGCAAAATGTTTAGAATAAAACTCTTTAAGTTCATACCCAGTGATGGTTTCGGTATATTTATTTATAAAAATATAATTTCCTTTTTTATCGGTTTCAAAAATTATATCGTTAGCATTTTCAATAAGATTCTTATATTGGTTTTGAATATGAATTTGTTCGGTAATATCTTGTCCAATACCTAAAACAAGATTTTCTGAAAATTTTCTATCTTTCCATTGTATGTATTTGTAATCGCCATTTTTACATTTTAAACGTCTTACATACAACCTTTCATCCACATAGTCATTATGGTAGTCTTCCCCAATAAAGTCGGCATCTTCGGTTAATTCCCAAAACTTTAAACCCAACACTTCTTCAGGTAAGTATCCTAGAAATTCGGTTACTTGATTGCTGCAAAATAATACTTCTCCTTTTTTATTAGTGGTTAATGTTAATACATTACCTCCATTAACAATTTCATTAGTAAATAAAAATTTATTTTTACTATTAATAGATGCTAGGTGAATTGCTAAATGTGTTGCAACAATAAACAAATAAGTACAAATTAAAATAATTAATAAATTGGTATTTATAATATTTTGAGAGAAAAGAACAATTATAAAAAGCAATACAAATACTGTAAAATTTAAATAATGGAATATGTTTTTAAATACATAGTAGGAGAAAAATAAGTTTATAATTAATGATATATAAGAAAATAAATCTATTGGATTATAAATTACAATAAAGATGGAATACCCAAAAAACATTAAATAAAATAGAGTAAATAATGCTGAAAATGAATTTACAAAAAATTTAGTTTTAGTTTTAATTATATGAGTCGTAAGTAAAAGTGCGGCAAAAATTAATTTTAATATTAATTCGTTTTTTTTTCTTTCTGTAAAAATTTCTAAAATTATTTCAACCAAAAGAATGCTTATTCCATAAAACAATAAAAACATATTAAATTGCTCTTCTTTTAAATCAATTTCAGAATAGTTTTTTATAAAATTATTTTTAGTTTTTTTGGATAAAGTTGCAAAAAATAAAATAGCAGAAAAAAATATAATTGTTGAAAGATATGTAAACCAATTATTAATAAAGACACAAGCGATGGAATAAATTTTAATTATAAAAAAATTATTCCCCGCAGTTAAACAGGATAAATATAATAACGATAGTATTTTAGACATCTTTAAAGTGATAGATTATCAAAAGCAATTTAAGTAAAATTATAATAACTTACTCTAATTTTACAACCAATTTAATAATTTCTGAAGAAATTTTATTTTGTTTTTGTAAGGAGCATAACGCATTGGGAGGTCTAACCAGGTTGCTTTTTGTACAATCGCTTTTTTATGAGAGAAAGTATCCAGACTTAATTTGCCATGGTAAGCACCAATCCCACTGTTTCCGACACCTCCAAAAGGCAGTCTGTGGTTGGAAAAATGAACAATTGTGTCGTTAATACAACCTCCGCCAAAAGCATATTTTTGCACTATTTTTTGTGCCCATTTTGTATCATTTGAAAAAACATATAGAGCCAATGGTTTTTCATATTTGGATATCACAGACTCTATGTTCACTTCATTTTCATAACTTATAATGGGTAGAATAGGTCCGAAAATTTCTTCCTGCATAACCAAACTGTCTAATTTAGGTTCGTCAAGTAGTGTAGGAGTAAGGAAGTTGGTGTTTTGATTACCCTGGCCTCCATAAATAATAGTTTGATTTTCTAAAAATTGGGTTAAACGCAACCAATTTTTTTCATTTATTATTCTAGGATAATCCTCTGACGTTTCAGGGCTTGCACCATAGGCTAAAATGATTTCTTCTTGAAGTGCTTGTATTAATTGATTCTTATTTTTAGAATGCACTAAAATGTAATCGGGTGCTATACAGGTTTGTCCAGCATTAAGAAATTTTCCCCAAACAATTCGTTTGGCTGTAAGTTGGATATTGCAATTTTCATCTACAATACAAGGATTTTTTCCTCCAAGTTCTAAGGTGGTTGGAGTCATAAAATTGGCTGCTGCCTTAGCAACAACTTTTCCAACCGCTACACTACCCGTGAAGAAAATGTAATCCCAACGTTGTGCTAATAATTCTTGCGAAACGGTTACGCCACCCTCTATAACTTGCACATGATTTTCATCAAATACTTCTGTAATAATTTTAGAAATAACTGACGATGTAGAGGGAGTAAGTTCGGATGGTTTAACAACCACTGAATTCCCTGCTGCAACGGCTGCTATTAATGGGCAAAGAGCTAACTGAAACGGGTAATTCCAAGGTGCAATAATTAAAACGTTGCCATAAGGTTCTTTCAAGATATAATCTGTAGAAGGAAAATTTAATAACGAAGGTATTACATACTCCGGTTTTGTCCATTTGGATAGGTTTTTAAGAGTATGTTTTAATTCGGAAATAACATAACTCGTTTCTGTAACAACCGCCTCAAATTTTGGTTTTTTAAAATCATCGTATAAGGCTGCGATTATTTCTTCTTCATGACTAAGTATCGACTTTAATAAGTCTTGAAGTTTATTTTTTCTGTATTTAATATTCGTTTTATATTCCATAATTTTTTATAAAAAACTCCATCTAAAACCGGTGTAAATATCCGCTTGTTTGCTATTATTAATCAATGCAGTAACAATAGATCCGGAACCAATATAGTATCCGCCAAGTCTAAAACCAATACCACCATTTAGTCCAGAGATGGAATTGTTGGTCCAAGGAGAAAAGACTTCGAAAAAGCCAAAATTTGCTCTTGGAGTAATAGTAAAACTGTTTTGAACCGTAATTTGATCGTTATCGTTATTGTTATTTAATTTTTGTTGAATATATCCAGAAACATATAATTTAGAAATGATTTTCACATCGGCATAAGCAGAAAAAAGTGTTGGCAATTTTACGGTAAAATCTTTATTGGATTGTATTTTAGTAAGGTAGCCACTATTTAATAATATGGTTTCAATTTGTTGCGCACTATCTACATTTTGAAATTGGTTCAAATTTAGACTTTGAGTTCCTTGTATTTTCAATGTATAATTAGTAGAATTATTATTAGGATCTTTAAAAGTCATCGATCCAATGTTTCTAATGGCTAGTCCGGCATTGATTTTATATTTATTGGAATATTTTTTTATATTTAAAATAGATTTGTCTTTCCATTGAAAGTTAATTCCGATATCTCCAGAGAAACCATGCAACCCTCCAAATACGGATTTAGAATAATCACTTAAATTAGAAAAATTATTGGCTAATCCACCGGAATAAGCAAAATTCAAATTGGCTGTAGTATTGGTTAAATACAATTGTGTTCCAGTATTGGTAATGGTTCCGTTAAATTTATCCAAACCCATATTGGTGTAAGATCCTGGAAATAATAATTTAAAAGTTGCACCAACATTTAATTTGTAATTTTTAGTGTTTTTTAAACTTCTTGCTAAAGTAAAACCAACTTCTCCCCAAGTGGTTCCGCTCAATCGTTGGTTGTAATTGGAGTTAATTATAGAATTACCTATTAAAGAATTCCCACCCGAATTAGAAAGTGCATCTCCAAGTTTAGGATCTACGTCAACTACATCCATTTTGCCATGGGCAGTGGTTGTAATTGCAAATCCCCATTTTTTATATTTCATAGCAAAACCAATTGCATGAATTTCGGCATCAATATTCATATTTACAGGATCACTTCCTTTAAAAAGAGCCGATTCTAAATTAGTATTTGAAAACAAATCGCTGTAACCAATTTTATTATTAGAAACGCTAACACTCATACCGAGGCCATCAATTTCAAATTTATTGGACATATTTACAATTTCGGCAGGATTTAAATAGGTATTTAAAATTCCAACCCGACTGGAAGTACTCAATCCGGTAAAATGGTCTTGTGAAAATCCAGCGAAAGTGGAAATTAGCAGCAGGAAAATTAGATTTAAATTTTTCATAGTAGTAAAATTTAGATTAGGGTTTCATAAAGATACTCCTTCTAAATTAATTCTTACAAAAAAGAAGTAATTTTTTTACACTGCGTTCCAAATAACTTCCTCAGGAGTGGGAGCAATGATGGTTAGTTCTTCTTTAGAAACAGGATGAACAAAAACTAATTTTCGAGCATGTAAATGAATGCCGCCATCGGGATTACTTCTGTCAAAACCATATTTTAAATCGCCTTTTATTGGGCAACCTATAATAGATAATTGTGCTCTAATTTGATGGTGCCTTCCGGTGTGAAGGTTTATTTCTAGAGCAAAATAGTTGTTTAATTCTTTGACGATCTTATAATCTAAAGAGGCTTTTTTACTATCGGGAACTTCTTTAAGATGCGCTTTGGAAGTGTTATTTTTTTCATTTCTTTTGATAAAATGAACCAAATTATCTTCGTTTTTAGGTGGTTTATTTTTCACCACAGCCCAATAGGTTTTCTGGGTTTCGCGATTGCTGAAAAGTTCGTTCAACCTAGTTAATGCTTTGCTGGTTTTAGCAAAAACTACTATTCCGGTTGTAGGTCGATCCAATCGATGCACCACGCCCAAGAAAACTTCCCCAGGTTTATTATATTTTTCTTTAAGGTATTCTTTAACGACTTCCGAAAGAGGTTTATCGCCCGTTTTATCCCCTTGAACAATATCGCCCACACGCTTATTAATCACAATAATATGATTGTCTTCGTGAAGTACTTGAAGGTTGGATTTTGTAGATATTATTTTTTCTGCCAAAATAAACTATTTATGCTCTATTGTACTTTTGCTTTGCTCTACTGAAGTATTTACTTGCTCTTCTGATTACTGACCACTGACCACTGATCACTGAATACTAATTAATACTGCTCATTAGCATTCGGGAAATCTTTACTTTTCACATCCGTAACATAATTACCAATGGCAGCAGTCATTTGTTCGTAAAGATTTAAGTATCTTCTTAAAAAACGTGGACTAAATTCATTATTCATTCCTAACATATCGTGAATAACCAATACTTGACCGTCAACACCACCACCGGCACCAATTCCGATTACGGGAATAGAGATACTTTTAGCTACTTTTTCGGCCAAGTGAGCAGGTATTTTTTCTAAAACCAAAGAGAAACAACCTAATTTTTCTAATAATTTAGCATCTTCTATAAGTTTTTCTGCTTCGGCATCTTCTTTAGCACGAACCGTATAACTTCCAAATTTATAAATGGATTGTGGCGTTAAGCCTAAATGTCCCATTACTGGAATTCCAGCATTTAATATTTTCTTAATAGAATCTTTAATTTCGCTTCCACCTTCTAGTTTTACAGCATGACCGCCACTTTCTTTCATAATTCTAATGGATGAACGTAGCGCTTCTTTAGGATCAGACTGGTAACTTCCAAAAGGTAAATCCACCACCACTAAGGCTCTATGCACTGCTCTGACTACTGAAGAAGCATGGTAAATCATGTGATCTAAAGTAATAGGTAAAGTGGTTTCGTAACCCGCCATAACATTACTGGCAGAATCTCCTACTAAAATCACGTCAACCCCTGCGGTATCTACAATTTTAGCCATGGTATAATCGTAAGCAGTTAACATAGAGATTTTTTCTCCATTTGCTTTCATTTCAATTAAGGACTTGGTAGTTATTCTTTTATAATCTTTTTTTGCTACTGACATGAATTGGAGATATTAAATTTCTGATATTAAATTTGAGATTGTAAAAGTAGTAAAACCTATTTGTATACTTGTGTTAATAGATGGAAAAAATAATCTTTATAAAATCTTTATACTTTACCTATATTTTATTATTTTTAACAAACAAGTTCCACCGTAACTTTGTCAAAAAATAATAACAATGGAAAAGTTATTTCATAAGAGTCCTTCTAAACCTTACTTAATCAGCATACTATCAGTGGTGTTTGTATCGTTGTTATGTCTTATAGTTAGAGATTCTATCGATTATAAAATTGTAGGATATATCCTTTTGCTTTTGGTTTCTTTATTAGCCATTTTTCTAGAAATAAAATCGGTATTATTAGCAGCTATTTTAAGTGCATTGGCATTAGATTATTTGTTTATAAAACCCTATTACACTCTTCATATCGATAATGCCGAAGATGCATTTTTATTGATAATGTTTTTCATAATTGCTTTAATAAATGCGGTTTTAACTAACAAGTTTCGAAGAATGCAACGCGCCATTCACATTAAAGAAACTAGAGCGAGTACAATGAAATTATATAATACATTATTAGATTCACTGTCACATGAATTGCGAACTCCAATAGCAGCAATTGTTGGTTCTATTGATACTTTGCAGCAAAAAAATGTAAATTTATCTACCGAAAAACAACAAAATTTGTTTAATGAAATTGAAAAAGCATCCATGAAATTAAATTATCAGGTGGAAAATCTTTTGAATATGTCTCGTTTAGAATCGGGTTATATTCATCCAAAATTAGACTGGTGTGATGTGAAAGAGATTATTTATAATGTTTGTAATCGTTTAACGGAGGAAACTAAAGACCATAAAATTGTTTATTTAATTAATGATAATTTGCCTCTATTTAAATTAGATTATGGCCTGATGGAACAAATTATTTATAATTTAATTTACAATTGTTCCCAGCATACTCCCAAAGGAGCAACGATTGAAATCAATGTTAAATATGATGTAGATGTTGATTTTGATATGCATATTGATTTGATAAAAAAGTGCATCATCACCATTTCTGATAATGGTTATGGATTTCCGGTAGATGAAATTGATAGAGCATTTGATAAATTTCATAGATTTAAAGATTCTAAAACTGGTGGTACCGGATTGGGATTATCTATTGTAAAAGGATTTGTAGAGGCTCAAAACGGAACCATTTCTTTAAAAAACGCCGAAGATGGTGGCGCTATTTTTACCTTAGAATTTAATGTAGATTGTTTACCTATTAATTCCTTGAAAAATGAGTAACGGTTATTCCATATTGGTAATTGATGATGAAGCTCAAATAAGAAAATTATTAGAAATTTCTTTGGAAGCAAATGACTATAAAGTTCATTTTGCTGTTAATGGAAAAGACGGAATTACAGCTGCAGCAAGTTACCAACCTGATTTAATTTTATTAGATTTAGGTTTGCCAGATCAAGATGGGCAAGAGGTTTTAGTTAAATTGAGAGAATGGTACCACAATCCGATTATTATTTTAACTGTTAAAAGTGCCGAAGAAGAAATTGTAAAAGCATTAGATAATGGTGCTAATGACTACCTCACAAAACCATTTAGAACTCAAGAATTACTTGCCAGAATCCGTACTGCATTGCGAAGTAAATCCAGTAATACAAATGAATCAATCCTGAATTTTGGAAATATAATGATAGATTTTGCTTCCAGAGTTGTTAAAGTAAAAGAGGAGATTGTCAAGTTTACTGCCACTGAGTATAATTTACTTACATTATTAATAAAAAATGATGGGAGAGTTTTAACCCATCAATACATCCTTAAAGAAATTTGGGGACAAAGTTATTCCGAACAAACCCAATACTTACGGGTTTTTGTAGCACAACTTCGAAAAAAAATTGAGGAAGACCCCAATCGACCAAAATTTATTCTAACCGAATCGGGGGTAGGCTATAGGTTTAATACTTCATAAAATTACAATTATGAATTACGAATTATAAATTGAATTGCATTTGAAAAAACAAAGCAATAAGGGGCTCTTTGTCTAATTTTTAAAAATCTAAATAATGAATCAAACAACAAAACATAAAATTACAGCAGTAACACTTTTAGTGGCACTCGGAATTATTTATGGAGATATCGGAACCAGTCCGTTATACGTAATGAAAGCAATCATTGGAACCAAACAAATAACAGAACTATTAGTTTATGGTGGCGTTTCTTGTGTGTTTTGGACACTTACTTTTCAAACAACTTTAAAGTATATAATCCTTACACTTTCGGCAGATAACCATGGGGAAGGCGGAGTATTTTCGCTTTACGCCTTAGTAAAACGCTTTGGAAAAGGCAAATTAGTTATCCCAACCATTCTTGGTGCAACCACTCTTTTAGCCGATGGAATTATTACGCCTCCAATTTCTGTTGCATCAGCAGTAGAAGGACTTGGTGATGTTATTCCGAATATTCCAACAATTCCAATTGTGGTGGTAATAATATCCTTATTGTTTATTTTTCAACGATTCGGAACCCAAAAAGTAGGGTCTATTTTTGGTCCAGCCATGTTTATTTGGTTTACTATGTTATTGGTTTTGGGAGTTTCGCAAATCTTGCACCATCCAATGATTGTTAAAGCACTGAACCCAGTTTATGCTTACGAATTGTTAACCCAATATCCAAAAGGTTTTTGGTTACTTGGTGCAGTGTTTTTATGTACAACTGGTGCTGAAGCTTTGTATTCTGATTTAGGGCATTGCGGTAAAGAGAACATTCGATTGACTTGGATTTTTGTAAAAATAAGCCTTGTGGCTAGTTATTTAGGGCAATCTGCTTGGTTAATGGCGCATCAAGGAGAACTACTTTCTGGCAGAAATCCATTTTATGCCATCATGCCCCATTGGTTTTTATTACCCGGAGTATTCATTGCAACATTTGCAACTATTATTGCTTCTCAGGCCTTAATTAGTGGTTCGTTTACTTTAATAAACGAGGCTATTTCCTTGAATTTTTGGCCAAGAGTAACCCTTAAAAATCCAACCAATTTAAAAGGACAAATCTATATTCCATCTATTAATAATATACTTTGGTTTGGTTGTATCTTAATGATTTTGTATTTCAAAAACTCTACTAATATGGAGGCTGCCTATGGTTTTTCTATTACTATAGCGATGATGATGACCACCGTTTTACTAGGATACTATTTGGTTTATATCAAAAAAGTTAGATTGTCTTTAGTAACTTTAATTTTAGTAGTTTTTGCAATTATTGAAATCTCTTTTTTCATAGCAAATGTTTCTAAAATCAAACAAAGATGGATGTTCTTGTTCTTTGAATTGTTCATTTTTATGGTAATGTACGTTTGGTATTATTCCAGAAAAATTAATAATACTTTTTTAAGATTTACTAATCTAAAAGAGCAAACTCCAATTTTAAATGAATTGAGCGAAGACGATAGCATTCCGAAATATGCTACCCATTTAATATATCTTTCAAAAGCCGATAAGACTTATGAAATTGAAGAGAAAATCATTAAATCTATTTTTGCAAAAAAACCAAAAAGAGCCGATGTTTATTGGTTTTTACATATCAATAGAACCAACGATCCTTTTGCATTAAACTATGAAGTTATTGAATTATTAGACGATAAAGTAATTAAAGTGGTTTTAAATGTTGGTTTCCGTATTCAACCTAAAGTTGAACTGTATTTCAAAAAAATTGTACAAGAATTGGTAGAAAGAAAAGAATTAAACTTACACATTCGCCCTGATGGATCTACAAAATATAACAATGAACCCGATTTTAAATTTGTAATTATTGAAAAATTTATTTCTGTTGAAAATGAATTTGCATTCAAAGAAGGATGGATGTTAACTACTTATTTCTGGTTAAAAAAATTATCATTATCCGATGAAAAAGCATTCGGCTTGGATAAAAGTGATGTGAAAATTGAAGAATATCCAATGGTTTATTCTCCAACATTAAATATTCCATTGCATCGAAAATAAATTTTAAAAAATGAAAAAGCGAATAATTTTAATTGCCTTGTTTAATACTGCACTTTTTTTAGCCCAAACGGATACTACAAAAGTTAAAATTCCCTATGATGGAATGGATCAAACTTGGCAAAATGGTTCGGACCGACGAACAAATTCTGTTTTAAACTCTAAATATTTCACGGGAAGTGTTATGATTGATGCAAATTATACACATTCATTCAATAATCCAATTGATAATACTGTGGTAGGTTCTACAGCTTTGGCAAGAAATAATGAAATGCAAGTTTCAAGCGCCAACTTGGGTGGTGAATTCAATTATGAAGGTGCAAGAGGTAAAATTATGATGCAATTCGGAACCCGTTCTACTGTAATTCCGAGAAATGATTATAGTGTTTATAGAGGTCAATACCAATTAGATAATGTGTACCGATATTTATCTGAAGCCTATGCTGGTTATCATTTTAATAAATGGTACGGAATTAATGTAGACGCTGGAATGTTTATGTCGTATATCGGTTTGAATTCCTATTATCAAGTTGAAAATTGGGAATACCAAGCATCATTTACTTCCGATAATACTCCTTGGTTTTTTAATGGACTTCGACTTCAAATTTTTCCAACAAAAAAATTAAAAATTGAGGGTTGGCTTATTAATGGTTGGCAGAGTTATGGCAAATTTAATAATATGCCCGGAATTGGAGGTAATATAACTTGGTGTCCAAATGAAGCAGTGAAATTATTGACTAATGATTATTATGGTACTGACGCCGCTGGGTTGCCCAAAAGAATTCGGTTTCATTCGGACAATAGTTTGTTAGTTCGTTATTTTAACCAACCTAAATCGAAAGGAATTAGCAAAGCTGCTTTTTCATCAACATTTGATATTGGTTTTGAATCGGGTGATGGTGTTAGAGGATTTAATGGAGATGCAGTAACGCCTTCGCAATATTTCATAAGCGGCATGGTTTACAATAGAATTTGGTTTCAATCCAACAAATTAGCTTGGACTATTGGTGGTGGTTTCATGACAAATCCAGGAAGGTATTTAGTTCTATATCCTACGGGAGATGCTAGTCCGTTACCTAATCCAAATAATCCTACACAAACAGCAGGAACACATCCATTTTCTGC
Organism: Flavobacteriaceae bacterium; assembly: GCA_947451525.1. Classification (GTDB taxonomy): domain Bacteria; phylum Bacteroidota; class Bacteroidia; order Flavobacteriales; family Flavobacteriaceae; genus Flavobacterium. Next base: position 3,950 of record CANFZM010000014.1, on the reverse strand, counting down.
CAATCCAGGAGATGAATTTAAAGGGTGGGATTGTTCAACAAATTTTGATTTCATGCCTAATCAAAGCATTACTTTTCGTGTTGAATATGTTCACCGAGAAGCAAATGTGCCTTATTTTGCAGGAAGTGGAGGAGTAACATCCCCAAATGGATACACTACTACTGTTTTACCCTCAGATTGGAAACCCGATTTGGTTAAAATGGAAAATAGAATTCTTTTTGCAATCTTATTTAGAATATAAATAAAGTATCTGCTTTGGCCTCAAGTTTCATAAAAATGCAAATCTAAATTTCAAAAAATAATTAGATTTGCATTTTTAATTTTAGATTCTTCTAAAATAGTAATTTGTATGAAGCCATTTTTTTATTCTATAGTTCTAATTTTTTGTATTGATTTTCATAGTTTTTCTCAAGAAAAAAGTGAGGTAAAAATTACATTTTCTGGTTTTTTGGAAACGTATTATTCCAATGATTTTCAAAATTCCAACGCTGAAAAAAAGTTGCCTTTTATGTATAATTACAACCGTCAAAATGAAGGAAATCTAAATATTGGTTTACTTCGGGCGAAAGTTGCATTTGAAAATGGATACGGAAGTTTTGCTTTACATTCGGGTACGTATGTAGAGGATAATTATGCTAATGAAAAAATGAAATACGTTAGCGAAGCCTTTTTAGGATTGTATTTGGATACTGCTAAAAAGCAAACTATAGAAGCAGGAATTATGCCAAGTTATATTGGTTTTGAATCTGCAACAACCGCTTCTAATTTAACACTTACTCGTTCTATCTTAGCAGAAAATTCGCCTTATTTTATGACTGGTGTAAAATATAATTATACACCGTCTGCAAAATGGAGTTTTTCGGGTTTGTTAACTAACGGATGGCAACGCATTAACAAGCCAAACAAAAAAGCATTGCCAAGTTTTGGTTCTCAAATAGCCTACAAACCTTCGGATAATGCTACTTTAAATTGGAGTGTTTTTATTGGAGACGAACCAATAGTTACCGATTTACGAACTCGATATTTCAGCAATTTATATTACGATTTTAAATGGAAAAATAAATTCCGAACTATTGCTGGGTTTGATTTTGGATTACAAAAAAACTTAGAAGGCAAATCATATTCTAATTGGTTTAGTCCTGTAGTTATTACCCAATATACCATAAATTCCAAATGGCAAACGGCCTTAAGAGTCGAGTATTATCAGGATGTGAAAAATGTAATGATAGCAAGTACCAAGGAATTTAAAACCTTTGGAACGTCACTTAATTTTGATTATTTACCAAATTCTAAAATGAAAATAAGAACTGAAGCACGCTATTTTAATTCTAAAGAAGCCGTTTTTTTAAGAAATGAAACGGCAGTTACGTCTAATTTTTTCGGAACTATTAGTTGGAGTTATGAGTTTTAAATAAAAAACGATCCATTACATAAGCAACTGCAACTCCAATAGTATAAAATCCTAAATCACTCCAAAGAAATCCTTGACCAAGAACATAATGGCCAAGGGTTGTATTTCGAATATTCAAAATCCAATCGGCTCGATATAGTTGTTGGAATTCAATGCAATAACAAAATAATAATGCTAGAAGAATTGATTTTATTTGAGATAACGAAAGAAATAAAAATCGCATTCCAAAGTAAACCATTACGGCATAAAACGTATCACCAATATAAGGTGGTATTCCATTAATTTTTCGGGATACTATTCCAAAAAAAATTACAACTAATATAATAAGGAAATACGAAATTCGTTTTTTCTGAAACATTAGTGATTAACAATCTGCTAAATTAACGGCTATAGCCAAACCACCTTCAGAAGTTTCTTTGTATTTCGAATTCATGTCTTTAGCGGTTTGCCACATGGTATCAATTACTTTATCCAATGGAACTTTTGCATTTTTGGCATCGGTTTCTAGGGCTAATTCTGCGGCATTGATGGCCTTAATTGCACCCATTGTATTTCGTTCAATACACGGAATTTGAACCAAACCACCAATAGGGTCACAGGTCAATCCGAGGTGGTGTTCCATAGCAATTTCGGCTGCCATTTGTACTTGAGCAGGAGTGCCACCCATTAATTCGCAAAGTGCTGCTGCTGCCATTGCCGAGGAGACGCCAATTTCTGCCTGACAACCACCCATTGCTGCCGAAATGGTAGATCCTTTTTTGAAGATACTTCCAATTTCTCCCGCAACCATCAAAAATTGTTTGATTTCTTTTTCACCAGCTTGGTGGTTTTCAATAACCAAATAATACATCAGTACTGCAGGAATAACTCCAGCACTTCCGTTGGTTGGCGCAGTAACAACTCGTCCTAAAGCAGCATTAACTTCGTTAACTGCCAAGGCAAAGCACGAAACCCATTTTAGTATTTGACGGAACTTCACTTCGGTTTTTCGAATGCATTCCATCCATTCTTGCGGATTGGAATAATTGGATAGACCAATTAAATTTTGATGCATATCAAAAGCTCTTCTGCGCACGTTCAATCCGCCAGGAAGTATGCCTTCGCTATGACAACCTATATACATACATTCGAGCATGGTATCCCAGATGCGCATTAATTCGGTGTGAATTTTTTCTTCCGAACGCATCGATTTTTCATTTTCGTAAACTACTTCTGAAATAGATCTATTCTGGGTAGTGCAATATTCCAATAATTCCTTTGCATTTTGAATAGGATAGGGGAAAGCACATTTTATGGCATGTTTCTTTTGGGCATTTACACGTTCTTCTTTCACTACAAATCCACCACCAATAGAGTAGAAGGTGGAGGAATATTCGGTGTTGTCAAAAAAGGAAGCAGTAAATGTCATTCCGTTGGCATGAAACGGCAAGAAATTTTTATTGAATTTAATATCTTCTTCTATATAAAAAGGAATTTCAAATATGTTTCCTAAAAGCAGAATATTAGTATCTTTAATTTCTTTTATAATTTTAGCAATATTTTCCACCGGAATATATTCTGGATCTTGTCCGCTCAAACCTAGCATTACTGCCAAATCGGTAGCATGTCCCTTTCCAGTTAATGAAAGAGACCCATATAAATCGACTTTAATAAAATGGATCATTTCCAATTTATTAATCTCTCGAAGTTCTGCTAGAAAACGTTCGGCAGCACGCCAAGGTCCAAGAGTGTGTGAACTTGATGGGCCAACGCCAATTTTTAGCATGTCAAAAATCGAGATACATTCTTCCATAAGAAAAGTTTAGTTTGAAGCACAAATATAATCGAATAACTCAAAAAACAGAGTTTTAATGCGTCTTTAATTGCGAATTTGATAAACAAAAACCTTATTTCAGTGGCATTTGTGTCATGTTGTCATATTTATTTGCGCCAATTTTAACAAAAACTGACAATTCCCCAAATTTTTTCTATTGGCATAAAGATTGATTATTGCAACTCGAGTTTATCAAATAAGTATTCAATATAATTAAATATAAATAAAAATGGGTAAAATAATCGGAATTGATTTAGGTACAACAAACTCTTGTGTTTCTGTAATGGAAGGTAATGAAGCAGTAGTTATCCCTAATGCTGAAGGAAAAAGAACAACACCATCTATCATCGCTTTTGTAGAAGGTGGAGAAATTAAAGTAGGTGATCCTGCTAAGAGACAAGCGGTAACTAATCCAACTAAGACTATTGCTTCTATCAAACGTTTTATGGGTCATTCTTTTTCTGAAGTTTCGGCTGAGGCAAAAAGAGTTTCTTACTCTGTAGTAAAAGGAGACAACAATACACCACGTGTGGATATTGATGGTCGTTTATACACTGCACAAGAATTGTCAGCTATGACACTTCAAAAAATGAAAAAAACTGCTGAAGACTATTTAGGTCAAACAGTTACGGAAGCAGTTATTACTGTTCCTGCTTACTTTAATGATGCACAACGTCAAGCTACAAAAGAAGCTGGTGAAATTGCAGGTCTTAAAGTTATGCGTAT